>NZ_JYFN01000037.1 GCF_000948395.1 Frankia torreyi
GCGCTGGGGGTGGGGGGATCAGAACGACGAGTGGGCCGTTCGCGGCGCCGAGGTGCACCCGGACCTCGCCGCCGGTGAGGGGGACGCTGACCCTGCGGGTGCCGTTGACCCAGATGCCGTTGGAGCTGATGTCGCGGGCGAGCCAGCCGTCGCCGCCGGGTTCGAGCCGCAGGTGGCGGCGGGAGACCCGGCCGTCGGCGAGGACGACGTCGCAGTCCCGGCCGCGGCCGACGACGTGCTCGCGGTCGGGCGGTAGGACGGTCTCGCCGGCCGGGGTGACGATCCGCAGCCCTGTCGGGTCCACTGCTGGTCCTCTCGAAGCGGCCCGGCCGGTGGCGGGGCTGGGGTCGGCTGGGCGGGTGTCGGCCGGGACAGGCCGGGCCGGGACAGGTTGGCCGGGCGCATTGGTGCGGTTGGTCGGCTGGTGCGGGGTTCGCTTACATCCTCACTGTCAGGCGGGGAAGATCTCGTCGCCGCGGACGGTCACCGCGACGGGGGGCAGGGGTGCCTTGGCCGGGCCGGCGACGGGTTGGCCGGTGCGGGTGTCGAAGGCGCTGCCGTGGCAGGGGCAGCGGATCCGGCCCTTCGACACCGCGTTCACCGAGCAGCCCTGGTGGGTGCAGACGTTCGAGAAGCCCTGGACCTTGCCGGCGGCGTCCCTGGTCAGGACGATGCCGGCGTCGTCGAGGATGAGCCCGCCGTCCGCCGGCACGTCGCCGACCCGGGCCAGCGGCGCCCCCTTGCCCCCCGAACCGCCCGCGCCCGAACCGCCCGAAGCGTCGGAGCTTCCCGAGCCGCCTGAGCCGCCTGAGCCGCCTGAGCCGCCTGAGCCGCCTGAGCTTCCGGAACTGCCGGCGGCGGCCGACGTCCGGCCGTGGTCGCCGGACCGGCCGGACGACGATTTCGCCGCGTCACTGTGATCTGCCACGACGTAGCCGACTGCCCCGGCGGCCACGGTCACCGCGATTCCCGGAACAATGGTTCGCCGGCTCGGTGCTTCCTGGGTCATCGTCGCTTCCTCGATATCGGGCCCGGGAGCATCGGCTCAGACATGGGGAATTCCGGACTGGGTGAAGAACCACAGCGAAGCGCTCAGCCAGAGCACGACGAGCGACGCCAGCACCGTGGAACCGAGCACCGGCAGCGCCCACCCGGGCAGGCCGCGCACCCGCAGGCCGAGCATTTTCGCCGCATAGGCGCCGTAGAAGAGGCAGCCGACCACACTGTGCACCAGAACGCGGGCATCGGTGTCGGCGAAACCGAGCGCCCAGATGCAGTGGAAGGCGACCGGCAGGGTCAGGACGAACGCGGCCGTGCCGCTCCATCGGTGCAGCCCACCGGCCCAGGAAGGGGCCGGTCCCGCGCCGGGCAGCCGGCCCCACATCCACAGCGCCGTGATGAGCTGGACGATCAGCAGAAGCGCGGCCGCCGTCGTCAGCCACGCCTTCATCGGCAGCATTCCGGAAAAGCCGAGGGTGAACACGGGCCGGCCGACCGGGTCATGGACTTTCGCATACACGCCCAGCGACACGGCGACGGCGGCGCCGAGCAGAAGAACACCGGCCGCCGTCACGCCATGGCCGGTCGATTGTTTGGGCGCCTGTGCGCCGACTGCCATGCCGCCCCCATCCCGCCAACGATTGTTTCTGCGGCAACTATGCCCGAAGGATTCGGTTCGCGCAGGCGATCGTCGGCGGGATGACAAATTTGTTGCGGACCTTTCGGGTCCGCTTATGGCGCCGATCGGCTCAGGTGCGGGCGCGGGCGCGGACGGCGCGGCGGAGTTCGTCGGTCGCGTCGATGACGACCCGGCGCAGCACCGGGTCGAGGCCGCCCCGGTCGAGCAGGGCGTCGGCGTCCCGCAGCGTCCCGGCAGACACGGCGTACTGCGGGTAGGCGAAGGTGGCGATCTGGCGGGCGGCGTGCGGGGTGCGCCGCGCGCTCATCGCCGGCATCTGCTCGAAGTAGCGGGCGACGTAGTCGGCGGTGAGGTCGTCCTGCTCGGGCTGCCAGAAGCCCTCGGCGGTCGCCCCGATCAGCCGCGCGGACGCGCTGTCGTCGGCCACGATCAGCTCCCAGGCGCGCGCCTTGGCCGCGGCGTCCGCGATGGCCGCGCGGGCTCGCGCCGCGTGTTCGGCGGCGCGGGCGCTGCGGTCGCGCCGGCCCTCCGCTGCGATCTCGGTCTCGCCGGCGCGGCCGAGCACGACCAGGCGGTGCAGCAGCGTCCAGCGCAGCTCCGGGTCGATGAGCAGCCCGGCGGGCACGTCCTGCCCGGCGAGCCAGGCGGCGAGTCCGTCGACCTCGCCGGGTCCGCTGCAGCCGATGACGCCGCGCGCGGCCGAGAGCTGCCGGCCGCTGCCGGGGGCGGCGTCCGCCAGCGCCCGCAGACACGCGGCGTGCAGTCGCGCGGCCGCGGCCGGCCGGGCGGACGGGGCGAGGTAGCGGGTGAGCGCGGTGGCGCGGGCGAAGCGCAGGGCGTCCTCGAAGACGGCGAGCTGGGTCTCCGAGGGCAGCGCGGAGGCGGCGAGCGCCAGGTAGTCGGCCGCGGGCCACTGCGCGTCGCGGGTCGCGTCGGCCGTCGCCGCCCAGATCATCGCGCGGGCCAGCGGATCGGCCACCCGAGGCAGCACGGCCGGCAGGGCCGCCAGGTCCGCCGGGGTGAACCGCACCTTCGCGTAGGTCAGGTCGCCGTCGTTGACCAGCAGCAGCCGGCCGGCCGCGGTGCCGGCCAGCGCGGTGACCGTGGTCCGCCCGTCCGCCGCGGCCGGGTCGATGTCGACCTCGACCCGGCGCAGCAGCTCGATCGGCGCGGCGTCGCCCTCGTCGGTCTCGCCGCCGTCGCCGTTGCCCGTGCCGGTGCCGGTGCCGTCGAGGGCGTTGCCGCTGCCGACGACACTGCCGCCGTCACGGCCGGCGCCGTCCGCTGGGCCGTAGACGCCGATGCCGAGGCGGTGCGGGCGCAGCGTCGGGTACGCCTCCGGCGCCGTCTGGACGACCGTGACCTGCTGGTAGCGGCCCTGGGCGTCGACGGTGACCTGCGGGCGCAGGGTGTTGACCTGCTCTCGGCGTAGCCACAGCTCCGCCCAGCCGGTGAGGTCGCGCCCGCTCGCCTCGGTCAGCGCGGCCAGCAGGTCGGCCAGGGTGGCGTTGCCGTAGGCGTTGCGGGTGAAGTAGGCACGCAGTCCCGTCAGGAACGCCTCGTCACCCACCCAGGCGACGAGCTGGCGCAGCACGGAGGCGCCCTTGGCGTAGGAGATCCCGTCGAAGTTCAGCAGTGCCAGCGCGGTGTCGTCGACGTTCGCCGGCGCGACCGGATGGGTGGAGGGCCGCTGGTCGGCGGCGTAGCCCCAGCCCTTGCGGCCGACGGCGAAGCTGGTCCACGCCTCGGTGAACCGGGTCGCCTCGGCGGTCACCCGGTAGCCCATGTACTCGGCGAACGACTCGTTCAGCCACAGGTCGTCCCACCAGCGCATGGTGACCAGGTCGCCGAACCACATGTGCGCCATCTCGTGGGCGATCACGACGGCGCGCAGCTCGCGCTCGGTGTCGGTCACCGCCGAGCGGTAGACGAACTCGTCGCGGAACGTCACGCAGCCCGGGTTCTCCATCGCGCCGGCGTTGAACTCCGGCACGAACGCCTGGTCGTAGGTGCCGAACGGGTAGCGGTCGGCGAACAACTCGTGGTAGCGGTCGAGGCACGCCCGGGTGACGTCGAAGATCTCCGCCGCGTCGGCGTCCAGGTAGGGCGCGAGCGAGCGGCGGCAGACCAGGCCGAGCGGGATGCCGTCGTGGCTGTCCTCGACGACGTGGTACGGCCCGGCGACCACCGTCACGAAGTAGGTGGCCAGCGGCGGGGTCTCGGTGAACTCCCAGCGGCCCGGGGCGGTCTGCCGGCCCGCCCCGTTGGCCCGCACCACCCAGTCGGGGGGCGCCAGGACCGTCAGCCGCACCGGCGCCTTGAGATCGGGCTGGTCGAAGCAGGCGAACATCCGCTGGGCGTCGTCGAGGAACGTCTGGGCGTACAGGTACACCTCGCCGTCCTCGGGATCGGTGAACCGGTGCAGCCCCTCACCCGTGTTCGAGTAGCGCATCGTCGCCGTCACCGTGAGCTCGTTCGACGAGACGAGGTCGGTGAGTGGCAGCCGGTTGCCGTCGAGCGCCGCCGGGTCCAGGAGCCGGCCGTTGAGCCGCAGGAGGTGCGCGGTGACCGGCTTGAGCTCGGCGAACGTCGCCGTCCCGGCACCGATCGCCGGGTCGCGCAGGCTGAAGCGCACCCTGGTCGTCGAGCCGAACTCCGTCGACGCGCGGGCCGCCGTCAGGTCCAGCTCGATGTCGTAGCCGTCGACGCGCACCAGATTCGCGCGGGTCACGGCCTCGTCCCGGGTAAGGGTGTGCATACCGCGAACCTACGAGATGGCCGGCCCCGGGGATGGTGGTCCCGCCGGACGTCCGGTCAGGGGTTGGCCGACTCCCGGGCCGGTCGATCCGCGACCCGCTCCCGCGCCGCGGACCTGCGCAGCCAGGTCAGGCCCAGAACGGGCAGGATGACCGGGATGAACAGGTAGCCGCTGCCGTAGTTCGACCAGACCGCCTGGTCGGGGAACGCCGCCGAGTCCACGACGCTCGCGGTCCCCACGGCGAGCACCCCGGCCAGCTCGGTCGCGCAGGCGGCGACGGCGACCCGATGCCAGGCCGCGCCGGGACGGGCCAGCGCCACCGTCGCGACGACGTAGACCACGGCCGCGAACGCCGAGAGCAGGTAGGCCAGCCGGGCGTGGTCGAACTCGGTGGAGATCTGCACAGCCGACCGCGAGCAGGCGGCCACCGCGAAGATCGCGTAGACCGTGACGAGGATCCGCCCGGGCCCGCCCGCCGTCCGCGAGCCGCCGCGGCCGCGCTCCGCCGGGCCTGCCGGCCTTGTCTCATCCACCGACCTTGTCTCATCCACCTGTGCTTCCACCTGTGCTCTCCCAGACCTGACCCAGCCGGACGACGATGATGGCGACGGCGAGGCACGCGATGCCCAGCACCCCGCTGCCCCACCGGGACCGATCACCCAGGGACCACCACACGCCCACGGGCAGCGCCACGACCGAGGCGATCAGGTACAGCACGAAGTTCACCGGCTGGTCGGCGTGCGACCCCCGGGCCACGACGACGATCGCGGCGATCACCTGGGCGAGCAGGACGGCCTCGACCACCCCGGCCGCGGCCAGCAGCCCCACCCCGACGGCCCGGTCCCGCCAGGTCTGCAGCAGACAGGCCACCCCGGCCACGAGCGCGCAGGCGATGGACGCGGCCGCCAGTCCGTCGATCATCGGCCGTGCCCCGACCCGCCGTCCGCCCGCATCCGTCCGCCCCTTCCGGGTTCGCCGCGCGTCCCGCCGCGCGGTCGTCCGTGCCCCTGTCTACGACGGATGGTAGAAGGTTGCGGCCGAACCCGTCAGACGGGACACCTCGCGCGGCAGGTTGCCACGCCGGCGCGGCCTGAGCCCCGGCGATCGTTGCGGTTCCGCGGAACCGCGGAACCGCGCCATGCTTGTCGCCTCCGGCCTCGGCGATGCAGGGAACGGCGGTCACGAGGAGCGGCGACCGAGCTCTCTTTCGGTGAGAGGTGAGAATCAGAGAGTCAGTCTGGGTAGCGGGGGTGATCCAGAAAATAGCCGCGGATGGCGGCGATGAACCCGTCCCGCACGTCGGTGACGAGCGCGGCCGGCAGGGCAGGCCAGGTCGACCCGCCCGGGAGACGGCCCAGCAGCGTGCATTCGGTGACGACGCACCCGGCTCCGGCGGCATGCATCCGAGCGTCGCCGGCGACGACCTGCAACCCCAGCTCGCTGAGACTCCGCAGCCGGTCGGCGATCTCGTCGCGCCCGCGCAGCAGGCGCGGCAGCGGGCCGGCCGGGTCGGCGAAGGGGAAGGCCGCGACCGCATCCGGGTCGAACAACGCCGTGAGCTCGAGCCAACGGCCGTCGCCGGCACCGGCCAGCAACTGATTCATCACCTCCTGGCAGGTCAGGGCGGTGCCGTGGACCACGCGGTCGGCGAGGGCCGCGCGGTCGGTGGGGGCGTCGCGGTCGGTGAGGGCCGCGCGGTCGGTGAGGGCGTCGAGCAGGCCGGGGAAGCGGCTGTCGACGTCGGCGGCGCGCAGGCGCATCCGCCGCTGCCGGCCATCCACGGTCGTCGAGGTCAGGCCGGCCTCGCGCAGGACCCGCCAGTGGTTCGACAGCGTCGACTTCGGGATGTCCAGGCCCGCCGGGGCGCAGGTGACGTCGGGCTGGGCGCGCAGGCGGCGGACGATCTCGAGCCGGACCGGGTCGCCCAGCGCATGCAGGATCACCGCCAGGTCGAGATCCGCGGTGGCCGGATGGGGCAGGCGTCGCACGGCGTCAGCATACGGCAGACGGTTTGATAGTTCGGAAATCTCGAACTATCTTTCTGTCATGATCCCTATCGGTCTGGTCCTCGAGCCCCCCGCTCTCGACGTCCCCAATGCCGTCGACGACCTCGTCGCACGGGCCCGGTGGGCGGCCGGCACCGGCCTGGCGTCGCTCTGGCTGGGGCAGGGCTACGGCCTCGACGCGTTGACCGCGCTCGCCCTGCTCGGCCGGGAGATCCCGGCGATCACGCTGGGCACCGCGGTGACAATCATTCCGGGGCGGCATCCGATCGCGATGTCCAGCCAGGCCCAGACGACGCAGGCGGCGACCGGCGGCCGGCTGCGGCTCGGCCTCGGCGTCGGGCATCGCGCGTCCGTCGAGCAGCGCTTCGGGCTGCCCTTCGACCGGCCGGCGCTGCGGATGCGGGAGTACCTGGCCGCGCTGCTCCCGCTGCTGCGCGACGGCGCCGCCGACGTCCGCGGCGAGACCGCCACCGCGGTCATCGGCGGCGTGGGCGCGCGGGTGGCCGGGGCCGTGCCGCCACCGCCGGTCCTGGTCGCCGCGCTCGGCCCCGCCATGCTGCGCGTCGCCGGCGAGGTGGCGGATGGCACGGTGACCTGGCTGGCGGGCGTGCGGACCATCGGCGAGCACATCGTCCCGGCGATCATCGACGCCGCCGCGGGGCGAGCCGCTCCCGAGGTCGCCGTCGGCCTGCCCGTCTGCGTCACCGACCAGCCGGACGAGGTGCGCGAGCGCGCGGCCGGGTCGCTGGCGCTGTTCGAGTCCATCCCCTCCTACCGGGCGATGCTGGACCGGGAAGGGGTCGCCTCCGCGGCCGAGGTCGCGATCATCGGCGACGAACGGCAGGTCGAGCGGGAACTCGGCCGCCTCGCCGCCGCGGGTGCGACCCACGTCCTGGCCAACCTGCAGATCGCCGGCGTGGCGGAGCGGGCCCGCACGGTCGAGCTACTCGGCGCGCTGTCCCCGAGTGCCGGATGAGGCCGACTCGCAGCCTTCCCCGGACGACCTCGAACGACGCCCGGGACGCGGAAACGGGCCGGCCGGTGCGGTAGCGTCGGCGCGAGGGGGCCGGCGTGGATGTCGAGGCGAACCTGCGGCTCGTCGTGGGCCTCGGGTTGCTGCTCGCCGCGGCCGTCGCCTGCCTGACCTGGGCGCGGGTGCCGCGGCGCCGGGACGTGCTGACCGCGTCGGCCCGCGCGGTGGTCCAGCTCGCCGTGATCGGCCTCGCGCTGCGAGGGGTGTTCGCCGCGCCGCCGGCCGCGGCTGCCGTGCTCGCCGTCATGCTGGCGGCGGCCGTGGGGACCGCGTCGCGCCGGCTGGCCGGCTTCCCGGCGGTCGTCCGCCGGGTCGGCGTGTCCTGCCTGCTGGGCGCGACGGTCGCCCTGGGCCTGGTCTTCGCCGCCGGCGCGGTGGAGGCGACCGTGCGCAACCTCGTCGCTCTCGCCGGCAGCGTGGTCGGCGGGACGATGACGGCCTGCACGCTGACCGGCCGCCGGCTCGCCGACGGGCTGCGCCGCCGCCGCGACGAGGTGGAGGCGTGGCTGGCGCTCGGCGCGACGCCGCGGCGGGCCGTCGTCGACATCGCCCGCGAGAGCGTCGCCGAGGCGCTCGTCCCGCCGCTCGACCAGACCCGCACCGTCGGGCTCGTCTCGCTGCCCGGGACGTTCGTCGGCGCGCTGCTCGGCGGCGCCTCCCCGGCCGCCGCGGCCCGGTTCCAGGTGATCATCCTGGTCGCCATGCTGACCGCGCAGAGCATCGCGGCGGTGTCGTTGTCCTACTTGCTCGGCGCGCCGGCGCAGCTCCCGCCGGTGGCGGCGGAACCGCCGCCGCGGCCCCCGGCCGGGGGCCGCGGCGGCCTGGGCACGTACCTACCCCGATGGCCCCGCCGGCCAGGTGCGCCGCGGCGTGAGCCGCCGTGAGCCGCCGGGTGCGCCGGCCGGCGCGGGTCAGTCCGCGGTGGGCTCGAGCACGAAGACCGGGATCTCGCGCTCGGTCTTGCGCTGGTACTCGGCGTAGTTCGGGAAGGCGGCGACGGCGCGCTCCCACCACTGCGCCTTCTCGTCGCCGGTGACCTCGCGGGCGACGTAGTCGCGCCGGACCGGGCCGTCCTGGAGCTCGACGTGCGGGTCGCCGAGGATGTTGAAGTACCAGACGGGGTGCTTGGGCGCGCCGCCGAGGGAGGCGACCGCCGCGTAGGCGCCGTCGTGCTCGACCCGCATCAGCGGCGTCTTGCGGATCTTGCCGGACTTCGCCCCGCGGGTGGTCAGGACGATGACGGGCAGGCCCTGCAGGACGGTGCCCCGGGTACCGCCGGAGCTCTCGTACTCCTCGACCTGGTCACGGACCCACTGCGCGGGACTCGGCTCATACTCTCCGGTGAGTGGCATGCGTACCAGTCAACACCACCGGGTACCGCGCGGTCGGGTGGACAGGCCGGCTGGCAGGCTGGATGGATGACGGGTGCGCAGGCGACGGACGGGGGCGCCCTCGCCGCGGCCCGGCTGGCGGCTCAGGGATTGACGGGGACACCGGCCCGGGACCCCGTCGACGTCGTCGGACGCCTGCTCGCCGTGCAGGGCCAGGATCCCCGCGGCCTGCGGCTGGCGATCCGGTCCCGGACCCGCGGGTTGCATGCCGCCGACGTCGACCGGGCGCTGTCCGACGACCGGTCGCTCGTCGTGACCTGGCTCAACCGCGGCACCCTGCACCTCGTGCGGGCCGAGGATCACTGGTGGCTGCGGGAGCTGACCGCGCCGGCCATGGCCGCGCAGATCCGGCGCCGGCTGGCGCAGGAGGGCGTCTCGCCGGACGCCGCGGAGCGGGGCGTGGCCCGGATCGAACGTGCGCTGACCGACGACGGCCCCCTGTCGCGCGGCGAGCTGCGGGAACGGGTCGAGGCGGCCGGGGTTCCGACTGCCGGGCAGGCCATGATCTATCTGCTCATCGTCGCCGCGACGCGCGGCCTCGTGGTGCGCGGACCCGTCGTCGGCACCGAGCAGAACTACGTGCTGGTCCGCGACTGGCTCGGCGCGCCGCTGCGGGAGTTCGACCGGGACGCCGCCCTCGCCGAGCTGGCCCGCCGCTACCTCGCCGGACACGGCCCGGCCGACGAGCGCGACCTGGCGCGCTGGGTGGGCCTGCCGCTGCGGGACGCCCGCCGCGGCCTCGCCGCCGTCGCCGCCGACCTGGTGACGCGCGCCGACGGCCGGCTCGACCTGCCCCGTGGCGACGGGCCGGCGCCGGGCCTGCCGGCGCCGCGCCTGCTCGGCCCGTTCGACCCGGTCCTGCACGGCTGGGACGGGCGGGACTGGTTGGGCGCGGCCGGGCGGGCCGTCACGGTCAACGGCATCTTCCGACCGGTGATCCTCGTCGACGGGCGGGCGGCGGGAACCTGGTCGATGCCCGCCGGCCGCGTCGAGCTCGCGCCGTTCACCGACCCGCCGGACTGGGGGCCGGCGGTGGCGGAGGCGCTGCGCGCCGAGGCCGCGGACGTCCGGCGCTTCCTGGCGCCCCGCCCCGGCTGAGCCCAGGCGGGCCGGCGCTGGGGAGGCCGGCGCTCAGGCGGAGACGTTCAGGAGGAGAACAGCATCCGGGCGAAGCCGCCATGCTTGTAATGGCCGCCGTGGCCGTGGCCGCCATGGCCGCCGTGGCCCCACGCGGGCTGGGCGTAGCCGGGCTGTGCGTAGTGCCCCGGCTGTGCGTACGGCGCCGGCGCGGGCGGCGGGGGAGGCGCGGGCTGGGACCACTGCGCCTCGAGCCGGGTGAGGGCCTCCAGCTCGCCGTAGTCCAGGAAGATGCCGCGGCAGCCGTCGCACTGCTCGATCTGGATGCCGTTGCGGTTGTAGGTCCGCATCATCGCGTGGCACTTGGGACACTGAAGCGTGTAGCTCACGGGGCACAACCTGCCGTTCGATGCGGGAGACATCCGACGTCGCCGGTAGCGTACCGACCGCCGTCAGATCATCCGTTGCGCAGTCGGGATCGCGACGCGTCGCCGACCGTCCCCGCGATGCGCGCGCAGGCGTCGACGAAGGCCAGACCGACCTCGTCCGGCCCGGTCTCCGGGTCGGCGGCGAGGTGGGCGGCGACGGCGGTGGCGGCGTACTCGACCGTGAGAGCCCGCGCGGGCAGGTCGAGCGCCGCCCAGGGATCGTCCGGGTCCGCCACCGCCGGGCCGTCGCACGCCGCGTAGGCATCAAGGAAGCGCGCCCACATCTCCACCGGCAACAGGCCGGTCGCGAACCAGGCCGCGGGCCGGGCCAGGTCCCAGGCCGGATCCCCGAGTCCGAGGTCGTCCACGTCGATGATCCGCCAACCGGCCGCGGGCAGGGCGACGAGCTGCCCGAAGTGCCAGTCGCCGTGGATCACAGTGGTGGGCCGCCCGGCCCGGATCGCGGGCGGGGACGGCGGCGTCGTCGAGGCGAGCGCGGGCGGGGGCGTCGACGGCGAGGGCTCGGTCAGTGTGGCCCAGGCGGCGAGGACGGGATCGACGAGCGGGTGGCCGACATGGCGGCGTAACCGGGTCACCCGGTCGGTGAGTCGGCGCAGCACCGTGGCCGGCGGCAGCTCGGTCAGGTCCGTCGGGCTCACCGGGACGCGGTGCAGCCGGGCCAGCAACGCCGCGGCCTGCTCCCAGGGAGCGTCGTCGGCGTCTTCGGTCCCCAGGTTCGCCCCGGCCGGCCAGGCGCTGACCTGGTGCGCGCCGAGGCGAACCGCGTACGTTCCCGGCGCGGGCGCCAGCTCCAGCGGGGTGAGCAGCACGGGGCGCAGGGCTGGCCGGGCGGCGAAGCGCAACCGGGCCGCGAGATGGTCCGGATCGGCGGTGTCGGCGTGTGCCTTGAGAACCACCTCGCCGCAGCGCACGATCAGCCGGTCGTCGCGCCGCGACACCACGGCGGGCGGGCCGCCGGCCTGGTCCGGGCGCAGCCGGTCGGCGAGCCGCGCCATGCCCGCCAGCAGCGCGGCCTCCGCGACGTCCGGGCCGCTCACCTCGGTCGGGCCGTTCACCTCGGTCGGGCTCAGCGGGCTGGCTTGCGCAGGCGCCAGATGCACTCGGACGGCCACCGCCGGGCCCACGCCTCGTCACCCCGCTCGGGTTGCTCGGCCCGCTCCCGGGTCGACCCGCCCGCAGCCTCCACGTCGTACACCTGCTGCCCGTCGCGGCCGTCGTGGGCCGGCGCCGACGGGCGCGGCTCCAGCAGGTCCTCGATGACGAGACCGCAGTCCCGGAACAGCCTGATCCACGCGCCGTAGGGCAGGTTCGCGCTGACCAGGCCGTCCGCCTCGGGCAGCAGGCGAAGCGCGAAGTAGTCCCGGATCAGGCGGGTGCCGGGGGTGTCCCGGCCCGGCCGCACGGTGATCTCGTAGATCGGGCTGACGTGGCTGAAGGCCAGCAGGCCACCCGGGCGCAGCACCCGCGCCGCCTCCGGCATCGCCCGCAGCGGGTCGGCGAAGCAGAACGCGCCGTGATCGGCGAAGACGATGTCGAACGACTCGTCGGCGAAGGGCACCGACTCCGCGCTCGCCTGTACCAGCGGGAAGGTCAGCCCGGTGTCCGCGGCGAGCTTGCGGCTGTGCAGGAGCTGCCGCTCCGACAGGTCGAGCCCGACCGCGCGGGCGCCCCGGCGGACCAGCGCCGTCGACCACTGCCCCCCGCCACACCCCATCTCCAGCACGTCCCGCCCGGCGACCTCGCCCAGCACGCCCAGGCTGGACTCCGGGATCGCCCACAACCCCCAGGAGATGTCGCCGGTGAACGCCTGCCGGCGGATCTGCGGGGCGTTCAGGCGCTGGTAGTCGTCGGAGATTTCGTTCCACCGAGCCCGGTTGGTGCGTACATGGGCGTTGCCGTCGATCATCCTGGCCTCGTCCTTCTCCCGGCGGACGCGGCTCGGCGTTCCACCCGCGCCGCCGCAGGGCGGGCTCGGGTCAGGACGGGGCGGACCGGGATGCCGGGTCGCCGGGCGGGGATCATCCCGATCGGCGGCTGTCGTGATGGATCAGATCGCTCGATCGGTCATCGTATGAGACCGGGACGAACGCGGACGTCCGGTGTCCCGCCGCGCCCGAGCGGGGCCCTTCTGGCCGCCAGTCCGACTGGTGATCCGGGGATGGCGGCGAAGGAGTCGATCTGCCCGCCGTGGCGTGCCTCGCCGCCGTGGCTGCGGTCCATCCTTCGCTGCCCGGATGGCGGTTTGAGGCCCGCGGGCCGTGGCCGCCCCGTGCCGAGAAACCGCGGACCGGCCCCTTCGGGAATGGTTCAAACCGCGCCGATCCGGCATCGCATGATCGGCGTCGGACGGTCGGAAGGCGTGTTGTCTCATGCGTCTGCCGGTATCCGGACAGCCTGGACGGAATTCGGTGCGTCGGGCACGCTCGATCGCGTGGCGAGAGAGCGCAAGAGATCCAGCCGGTACTTCCGGCCGCCTGATGAGCAGCTCGTCCTGGGCCTCATGACCTGCCCGTCCTGCAACGGGACCCGGTACCAGACCCGTCCGCAGGCCGAGGTCGACGAGGACGGACTTTTCGACGGTGATGCCAACATTAAATGTCGGGAATGCGGGGGTAGCGGAAAGGTCCCGCCGCGATGAAAAGGTCGGTGCCGGTACAGGCGGATTTCATCTACCTTCGGTGCCCGGAACACCGGGGTCGTCAGCCTCGCCAGGGCCTGAAGACGATGCTGCGGCCCGGTGCGGAATGTCCGCGGTGCCGCATGGTGCGAGCGCCGGACCCGCCCGGCTCGGGCGACCGGCCGGGCAAGCCCGGACACCCGGCGGACGGCGGCCCGGCCCCGTCGGCGTGAGCGGGCGGAGCGGGCCGCCCGAGTGTCAGCCCTTGGGGTCGGCGACGGCTGTCGCGGTGCGCGTGTTGCCGGCGACCGTGGCGCGGACGGTGACGGTCGCGCCCTGGTGGATGTCGGTGACCTTCGCGGACTTCCCGTCGGCGCGGAACCTCGTGTCGCCGTCGATGACGTAGCTGGCCGCGTAACCGTCCTCGCTGGTCACACTGATCGAGGTCGCGCTGATCGCGGTCACCTTGCCACGCTGCCCGTCGACGACCTGGAAGCCCTTGGCCGTCTTGATGGTCGCCTCGCCGTGCAGGCCGCGCTCGGCCAGGCGGTGCTCGCGCCGCAGCCGGCGTGCCTCGGCCGGCTTCGGGCGGTCCTCGGTGGACGGCGGCACCGCCGCGGAGGTCGGTGCCGCCGCGGCGGTCTGCGCTACCGGCACCGGCGCGGCGGACGCGGCCGTACCGCTGAACCCGAGACCAACCCCCAGGCCGAGCCCGAGTAGCCCCGCCGCCGCCACACCCGCACCCCGCCGTCCCGTCAGGAATTTGCCCATCTCTGCCGTCCTTTCCCGGTGGCGCCCGCACGCCGTGCTCGGACCTGGCGACCAGCACTCGGTCGCCGACCGATCCGGCGTCGCGCGCCGCTGCGGCGCGCTGGCAGACCCACGATGCGACGGCCGCATGTGAGCGGGATGCGAACGCGGTCGGGAACGAATCTCAGTCGGCGGGAACCAGCGCCGGGGAGGCCTCCCGCTCCAGGGCGGCCTCGCGGGCGATCGTCTCCAGGGCGGACCGGGACGGCGCATCGCCCGCCCGGTAGATGACCAGGCGCTGGTCGGGATCCTGCATCGGACAGAGGACCTCGAACTCGACGCAGACGGGTCCCAACCGGCCGTGCCGCAGCCGCTTGCGCCCGCGTCCGTTGACCCGGACGTCACGCATGGCCCACAGCCGGGCGAACTCGGCGCTGCCCGTCGTCAGGTCGTCGACCAGACGGATCAGCGATGGATCATCGGGATGAGCACCCCACGCGGCGCGCAGGTCCGCGATCCCCTCGCGCAGGATCTGCTCCCGGTCCCGGTAGAACTCCAGCAGGGCGGGATGCAGCACGCACAGCCACAGGGTGTTGCGCTGCCGGTCCGGCAGCGCGCCGAAGTCGAGCTGCATCAGCCCGGCCATCTCGGGGTTCCAGGCGAGGATGTCGAAACGGTGGTCGAACAGCATGGCCGGCAGCGGGGACAGGTCGTGCACGAGGCGGGCCAGTGGATGCGCGTTGCCTGTGCCGTCGACGGAACCGTGGTCGACCCGTGCTCGGGCCGCCGCCGCAGTCGGGCGCAGCCGGGCCAGATCGAACAGGTAGGCCCGCTCGTCCGGGCTGAGCCGCAGGGCGAGGGCCAGCGCGTCGAGCACCTCGGGGGAGGGGTGCAGGCGGCCCTGCTCCACGCGGGTGACGTAGTCGACGCTGACGCCGGCCAGTTCGGCGAGCTCCTCGCGACGCAGCCCGGGGGTGCGCCGCGAGCGGCGCCGGCCGGCGGGCCCGGCCGCCTCGACGGGCGACGTCCGCTCGCGGCGGTCGCGCAGGAAGACGGCCAGTTCGCGTGCAGCGTCCATCCTCGTCGTGTCGCGTGCAGCGTCCATCCTCGTCGTGACCTCCGCGATCTCCGGGATCCAGGCCGCCGGTTTCCTGGGAGAGACCTTCCCAGGAAACATCTTCCCTTCCCGCCGTCCCCGCTCGGGCGCAACGTGGACAGCGGCCGCGAACGATGACGTCCGTGGCCGTGAACCCGCCCAGACGGAGGAATTCACTGTGCCCCTGGCTCTCGATCACTATCGCCTACTCGGCCGCTCCGGCCTGCGCGTCTCGCCGCTGGCCCTCGGCACGATGACCTTCGGCGCCGACTGGGGCTGGGGGGCGGACACCGACGAGGCACGCCGGATCTTCGACGCCTACGTCGACCGCGGCGGCAACTTCGTCGACACCGCGAACCAGTACACCGACGGCACCGCGGAGCACCTGCTCGGCGAGTTCGCGGCCGGCCGGCGAGAACAACTCGTCCTGGCCACCAAGTACACGGTCACCCGGCGTCCCGGCGACCCGAACTCCGGCGGGAACCACCGCAAGAGCATGGTCGGCTCGGTCGAGGCGAGCCTGCGCCGGCTGCGTACCGATCATCTGGACCTGCTCTACCTGCACGCGTGGGACGGTTCCACTCCCGTCGAGGAGGTGTTGCGGGCGATGGACGACCTCGTTCGCGCCGGCAAGGTGCTCTACGTCGGGATCTCGGACACCCCCGCCTGGCAGGTGGCCCGGATGCAGGCGATCGCCGATCTACGCGGTTGGTCGCCGCTGATCGCCCTGCAGATCGAGTACAGCTTGGTCGAGCGGACCGGAGAACGCGATCTCATCCCGATGGCCGCGGAGATGGGCCTGGGAGTCGTCCCGTGGTCGCCGCTGGCCAGCGGAGTGCTCACCGGCAAGTACTCCCGGGCCGACCTGGAGGTGGGCGCCGGGGAGGCGTCCGCGGCAGGAACACGCCGTAACGTCGCCGCCGCGAGCGGCGCGCTGACCGAACGCTCTCTCGGCATCGCCGACGTCGTCGCGGGGGTCGCCGGTGAGCTGGGCGTGACGTCGTCGCAGGTGGCCCTGGCCTGGGCGCTGCGGCGGCCGGCGGTGACCGCGCCGATCATCGGTGCCCGCACCCTCGACCAGCTCACCGACAACCTGGGTGCGCTCGACGTTGTGTTCACCGACGATCAGCTCACCCGCCTCGACCAGGCCAGCGCGGTCGAGCTCGGTTTCCCGCACGCCTTCCTGACGCTCCCGATGACCAGAGCCGTCATGTTCGACGGGATCCAGATCGAGGGCGTCACCGCCTGACTGCGCGCCGAGCCGTCCGTCGGGAGGCCGCAGACCCTGCGCCGGCCTTCCCGATGGACGGGTTACTGGAAACTGACCGCGGTCGGCCGGACCGCGTAGGCCACCCGGTGCGGCGCGTCCGCGGGCGGCCCGTCGAGCTTCATCGCATAGCGGTCGGCGAGCCGCATGAAGAACTCGGCGTTCGGATCGGGGTCGATCCGCTCGACGACACCGCGGATCTCCAGGTACCGGTAGGGCGCCTCCGGATCGTTGACGGACACCGCCACTTGCGGCGTCGCCGTGACGTTGCGGTACTTCTGCCGGGTCGTGGTGTTCGTGAACCACAGGAACGTGCCGTCCCAGAGCACCCACATCGGGTTCACCTGAGGGGTGCCATCCGGCCGGATCGTGGCGAGGTGGCCGAACAGCGGGCGCTCCAGCAGATCGCGATGGCTCGCGGGGATGACTGTCATGACTCGAAGATATATCAGTACTCTGATGGTCTGTCCGTGGCCCCCGCCCGCCCGAAGAGAGGAATCGGACGCGGAAACCTCTCGGGAGGTGAGTCATCCTGGGCCCGTGCTGGCCGAACGGGTCCATCGCCGCCGCACTCCCAGCCAAAGACGCGGGCCGGGAGAGGGTGCCGCCCGCCACGCAATGATCAACGCCCTGACCTGCGCAGTTGCATCACCGCCGGACCGCTGCAATGATCAAGGTGCACACCGCTCAGGCGGCACCACTGACCTGCAGCTTTACCATGGGGTCCGTGATCATCCCTGGAGGGATCGCAACCCCGGCGTCTCGCGCTGGCTGGCCGCGTGCCGATGGTGAGTAGCGCCCCGGGGTGAGCGGGCCGCCCGTGATCATTCCTGGAGGGATCGTGACGCGCGGGGGTGGGGGCGTGACTGCGGGATCCGTCAGAGGTTGGGGAACCGCTCGATCCAGCGGCGCTGCCAGGGGGTCTCGACAGCACGCGGGTGATGGTGCGCGCGGGTCCAGGCGACGGCGTCGGTGGGGGACAGGCCGGCCAGCACGGCGAGACAGGCGAGGGCGGTCCCGGTGCGGCCGACCCCACCGCCGCAGGCGAGCTCGGTCCGGTCGGACGTCCGCGTGTGCGCGTGCAGCGCGCGGATGCGGGCGGCGGCCGTCGCGGGATGGCGCGGGAGGAGGAAGTCCGGCCAGTCGATCCACTCGTGCTGCCAGGTCAGCTGACCGTCATGCCGCCGTCGCAGGCGGGCGCCGCCCAGATAGAGGCCGCGATCGGGGAGTGGTCCCGGTGGTGGGGGGTGACGCAGCCCGCGGGGCCGGATCCAGCCACCGTCCGGCAGCCGGATCGCCCCGGGCAGCTCGCTCGCCCTCGACGACCCGCTCGCCCCGGGCAGTGCGATGGCGCCGGGTGGCTCGGCGCTGCCCTCGTCGGGGCGGGCGGATGCATCGGCGGATCGGATCGGTCCGGACGACGCGCGTGCGGGCGAGGCCGCTGCGGAGGACTCCGGGCCGGCGTCGGTTGGATGGGCCGGCGGAACATTGGCACCGCCGGGGGGTGCGCCGGCTCCCCTGGAGGTGGTGGCCGGGGGTTCGGGCCGCCGGATGGTGGCCGGCCCGACGGTGCCCGGCGCCGCATCCACGCCGATCGGGTCGGCGCCTGGAGTGCCGGATGTGTCTGGGGCGCTGGGAGTGCCGAGGGCGTTGGGGGTGCCACCGGGCACGATGCCGGTCATGGGTCCTCCGATCCGCGGTAGCCTCGGATCAGTGTGGCCCTCCCGGCCATCCGTGGGTCGCCCACCCCAGCCGAGTCGAGCGGGCGCAGTGAGGACCGTGGCAGCCAGATCCCGCCCGGTCGACGCGGGAGCCGAGCGGCTCGGCCTGGCGATCAAGCGGGCCGAACAGGTGCTGATCGCGGAGAAGACCAGGGTGCTGCGGCCGTTCGGCCTCACCGTGCCGCAGTACGCGGCGATGGTCGCGATCGCCGCCACTCCGGGCATCTCCGGCGCGAGGGCCGCCCGGCAATGCCACGTCACGCCGCAGACGATGGCCGTCGTGCTGGCCGCTCTGGAGGCGAAGGGGCTGATCGAGCGGCAGCCGTCCGACGACCACGCGCAGGTCCTCGTCACCCGCCTGACCCGGGTCGGCCATGCGCTGTTCCGGCGCGCCGACGCGGCGGCACTCGCGGTCGAGGAACGGCTCGCCGCCGCGTTCAGCGACGCCGAGCTCGTTACTCTGCGGGAGCTGCTCGTCCGGGCGGCCGAGGCGATCCCGGCCCCGGCCGCAGCCGGCTGACATCCCGCCTCGCGGCGCCGGCATCCCGCCTCGCGGCACGGACATCCGCCTCGCGGCACAGCCGACGACCGCCCGGCGGGAGCTCGTCCCGACCGGGCGGTCGTGTGGTGGTGCGGGCGGCTGCGGCCTACGCGGCCTGTGCCGTGCGACGGCGTGGTCTAGACCCGGGTGGGTTCCCGGCTCTCCGTGCCCTGCGGCGGTACCTGGGTGCGGGCCGCGCCCGTCCAGGACGGTGCCTCGCCGGCCTGTGGCGGCAGCGACGGGGCGAAGTTCTCCCCGAGCCGCTCCAACGCCGCGCGGGCGAAGATCTGCTGCTGGGTGACCGTGCGCTCCGACCGGCCCCGGCCGATGAAGCTCACCGTCCAGTGCAGCAGGGTGGTCAGGCGGTGCTTGAAGCCGATGATGTAGACGAGGTGCACGGCCAGCCAGACCAGCCAGGCGAAGAAGCCGCTGAACTGGATGTTGCCGATCTTGGCCACCGCGCTGAACCGCGAGATGGTGGCCATGCTGCCCTTGTCGTTGTACTTGAACGGGTGTCCGGTCTGCTTGCCGGCGACCCAGGCCTGGATCTCCTTGGCCGCGTGCCGGCCGCCCTGGATCGCGACCTGGGCGACACCCGGCAGCCGGTTGAGGCTCATCATGTCGCCGATGACGTAGATCTCCGGGTGGCCCGGGAGAGTGAGGTCGGGGAGCACCTCGACGCGGCCGGCGCGGTCGATGCCGGCGCCGGTCTGCTCGGCGAGCTGCTTGCCGAGCGGGCTTGCGGCGACGCCGGCGGCCCAGACCTTGCAGACCGAGTCGATCCGCCGGCGGGTGCCGTCGCTGTCCTCGACCTCGATGCCGGTGGCGTCGACGTCGATGACCTTGGCGCCGAGCTGCACCTCGACGCCGATCTTCTCCAGCTTGTCGGCGGCCTTCGCGCCGAGCCGCTCCCCGAAGGGCGGGAGCACGGCGGGCGCGGCGTCGAGCAGGATCACCCGGGCCTTGGTGGGGTCGATGCTGCGGAAGTCGCGCCGCAGCGTGCGTCGCGACAGCTCGGCGATCTGGCCGGCCATCTCCACGCCGGTGGGGCCGGCGCCGACGACGACAAAGGTCAGTAGCCGCTCGATGTCGGCCGGGTCGGTCGAGCCCTCGGCGAGCTCGAACATGCCGAAGATCCGGCCGCGCAGCTCGAGGGCGTCGTCGATGCTCTTCATGCCCGGGGCGTGGGTGGCGAACTGGTCGTTGCCGAAGTACGACTGCCCGGCGCCGGCAGCGACGACGAGGCTGTCGTAGGGGTGGACCGTCGTCCGGCCGAGCAACTGCGACGTGACGGTCTTCGCCTGCACGTCGATGGTGGTCACGTCGCCCAGGACGACGTGGGCGTTCTCCTGGCGGCTGAGCACCTCGCGGGTGGTCGGGGCGATCTCGCCCTCCGACAGGATGCCGGTCGCCACCTGGTAGAGCAGCGGCTGGAACAGGTGATGGGTGGTCTTTGCGACGAGGGTGATCTCGACGGGCGCCTTGCGAAGAGCCTGCGCGGTGAACAGGCCCCCGAAGCCCGAGCCAATGATCACTACGCGGTGCGGGGAGCTCTGCCGCCCCTCGAGCCGTTCCGGTTCGTCGGCATGCCCTGTGCGGGCGCTGTCCGTGCTCACGATCCTTCTCCGCTCAACCTCTTGACTCCCAGCGGTGCCCGTTGGCGCCGCGGAGACCTTATCCCCGATAGCACGTCGGTCTCCACTAACTATTTTCCGCCGTATACCGGCTGCCGGATCGTGTTCATCGTCACCCCCGAGTCCGAAACATCGACTACGGACTATGTGGCGTGGAACACACTTCCGGCGGCGGGCGGTAGGCTTAGCCCGGACCTTGATCGACGAGTGCGGCCGGTCCCACTACCGGTCGCTGGGGAGGCGCCGCGTGCCGGCTCGGAAATACGGCCCGACGGCGCCCGCAGTCGACCATACCGTCCGCAGCCTGGCCGAGGTCGACGGGGATCTGTCGGGGCAGGCGCATGATCACGTCGCCTTCGTCGACCTCGACCTGACCGAGGTGCCGACCACGGGCGCGGTTCTGGACTCGTGCACCTTCCGCGGGGTCCGGTTCAACGCATCGGGTTATTCAGATACCGCTTTCATCAACTGCGTGTTCGTCCGGTGCTCCTTCTTCGACACGAGCTTCGACGCGTGCAAGTTCACCGGCAGCCTGTTCGACGGATGCACGCACGACCTCATGAAGGTCAGCGGCGGGGATTGGTCCTTTGTTGGTCTGTCGCGGGCAAAACTGAGTCGTACGTCCTTCGTCGGGGTCCGGATGCGGGAGGCCGACCTGACCGGTTCGCGCTGTGATGGCGCCACGCTGCGTGACAACGATCTCTCCGGTGCGTTGTGGGACGGGGCCGACCTGTCCGGCGCCGACCTGCGCGGCAGTGACCTGTCCGCGCTGGATCCACTGGCCGTCACGCTGCGGGGCGCCCGCATCGATCCCTGGCAGGCCATCGTCGTCGCGACCGCGCTCGGCCTCGCGGTGGACTGACCAGCGCGTCGCCCCGAGCGCCTGGTCGCGCGCCGTCGGCGCAGGTCTGTGCAGGTCTGCGCAGGTCGGCGGCCTGCTGGCAGCCGTCGTCCCCCCTCGCGGGAATTGCTCACGATGCCTATCGTGCGGATAGGGAAGGTGGGCGGTGTATGGATCTCGATCCCCTGGTCACGCTCGCGGGGTTCGTCGTCGGAACCGTCGTCGGGATGACCGGCATGGGCGGCGGCGCGCTGATGACGCCGGTGCTGGTGTTGCTGTTCGGCGTCCAGCCGCTCGCCGCCGTGTCCAGCGATCTGGTCGCCTCGGCGGTGATGAAGCCGGTCGGTGCCACCGTGCACCTGCGCCGCGGCACGGTCCACCGGCGCCTGGTCGGCTGGCTGTGCCTGGGCTCCGTGCCGGCCGGCTTCTGCGGCGTGCTCATCCTGCGGGCGCTCGGCGACGGGGACGCCGTCCAGGAACGGATCAAGGTCACCATGGGGGCGCTGCTCGTCCTCGCGGCGGCGGGGATGCTCGCGAAGTCCCTGGTCGACCGCGGCCGGCCGCCGGCGCCTGCGGGCGAGGTCGGCATCCGGCCACGCCCGCTGCCGACCGTCCTGATCGGCGCCATCGGCGGGCTGGTCGTCGGGCTGACCTCGGTGGGTTCCGGCTCGCTCATCGTCGTGATGCTGCTCGGTCTCTACCCGCGCATCCGGTCCTCTCAGCTCGTCGGCACCGACCTCGCCCAGGCGGTGCCCCTGGTGGCCGCCGCCTCGCTGGGGCACCTGCTGTTCGGCGACTTCCAGCTCGGCCTGACCGGTTCGCTGCTGCTCGGCTCCCTGCCCGGGGTCTACCTGGGGGCGCGGGTCTCCGCCGGCCCGGCGACGAGCCGGATCATCCGCCCCGCGCTCGTCGTCGTGATCTCGCTCAGCGGTCTGAGGCTGGTCGGCGTGCCGACGGTCTGGCTCGGCGGGATCCTGTTCGCGATGCTCGGTACGGCGGTGGTCGTCGTAGCGATGCAGCATCGCCGCCGGGCCGCTGCCGGGGCCGGCCTGGCCGAAGACCCGACCGGGAGGGCCGCGGTCGCGACGATCGGGCTCGGCGCGCGGTCGGTCGGGCTCGGCGCGCGGTCGGTCGGGCCGCCTACGGCCGTGGGCGTCGCCCGGGATCGGTGGGAAATCGCCGACGTGCGGGTGCTCACCGCGTCCACGGCGGGGATTCCGGCCGGGGTGGCGGTGGGGATCTCAGCCGCGCAGCGGGTCGCGGGCGAACGCCGCCATCCCCGCGGCGAAGCCGACCTGCGCCCGGTAGCCGAGCAGCTCGGCGGCGCCGACCGATGAGGCGACGATGTGCCGCACGTCACCGATCCGGTATCCACCGGTCACGACGGGTGGCGGTCCGCCGACGGCGTGGGCCAGCGCGTCCGCCATGTCCCCGACGGTGTGCGGTGCTCCCGAGCCGACGTTCAGGGGCGTGAGCCGGCCGGGCAGGTCCGGGCCGCGTGCCGCCAGCAGGTTGGCGCGCGCGACGTCGTGGACGTGAACGAAGTCCCGCAGTTGGCCGCCGTCCTCGAACACCTGGGGTGCGCGCCCGGCCGCCAGGGCGCTGCGGAAGATCGACGCGACCCCGGCGTACGGGGTGTCCCGCGGCATCCGCGGACCGTACACATTGTGGTAGCGCAGGGCCATGACGGTGCTCCCGGTCGCGGCGGCCCAGGCGGCGGCCAGGTGCTCCTGGGCCACCTTGGTCGCCGCGTAGACGTTGCGGGGATCGATCGGGGCGTCCTCGCGGACGGGGATGGACGCGAGCTGCCGGTGGCAGCGCGGGCAGGGTGGCTCGAACCGCCCGGCGTCCAGGTCGGCGCGCACCCGCGGGCCGGGGCGCAGCGCCCCGTGCTCGGCGCAGCGGTAGCCGCCCTCGCCGTAGACGACCATGGAGCTGGCCAGCACGAGGCGCCCGATCCCGACGCGGGCCATCGCGGCGAGCAGCACGGCCGTGCCGAGATCGTTGTTCGTGGCGTACGCCGGCAGGTCGTCGAGGTCCACCCCCAGGCCCACCATGGCGGCCTGGTGGCACACGACGTCGACCCCGTCGAGCGCGGCCTCGACCTGGCCGCGGTCGGTGACGTCGCCGACGACGAGTTCGGCGCGGTCGTTCACCGCGGGGACGTTCCGGTGCACCGCCGGCAGCAGGGCGTCGAGGATCCTGACCTCGTCGCCGGCCGCGACCAGCGCGTCCACGACATGGGAACCGATGAAACCGGCGCCGCCGGTGACAAGAACCCGCATGTCGCCGACGCTATCCGCGCCGAGCGCCGCCGGATCTTACGAACCGCGGACGGTGGCGCGCCGCCCGCCCCGGCGTCAGGACGTCGGGAGGGCCACGACGAAGCGGCAACCTCCCGGCTGGTTGTGCACGCTGACGGCGCCGCCGTGCGCCTCGATGATCCCACGCACGATCGCCAGGCCGATGCCCGAGCGCGTCCGCGGCTGCCCCGGGCCGTCGTCGCCGGCCGGGGTCCGCGCGGGCTCCCCGCGGAAACCCAGGTCGAACACCCGGAGGAGGTCCTGCGGCGGGATGCCGCCGCAGCGGTCCGCCACCGAGAACAGCGCCTGATCCGCGGCCATGGTGGCGGTGACCTCCACCGTCCCGTCGTCCGGGGTGTGCCGGATGGCGTTGACCAGAAGGTTCGTCAGGGCCCGTCCGACCTCGGCGGCATCGGCGTCGACGAAGCCGAGATCGTCGGCCTCGCCGCGGACGACGACGCCGCGCGCCCGCGCGATCGGATCGACGGCCGCGACCGCATCCGACACCACGTCCGCGACGCGCACCTTCGCCAGGCTCAGCCGCAGCGCCCCGGCCTGCAACCGGGCCAGCTCGAACAGGTCGTCGACCATCCCGGTGAGTCGCTCGGTCTCGGTGAGCATCCGGCGGTGGTAGCGGTCGGTCGTCTCGGCATCGGTGATCAGGCCGTCCTCGAACGCCTCGGCCATCGCCCGGATCCCCGCCAGCGGGGTCCGCAGATCGTGGCTGATCCACGCGACCAGCTCCCGCCGGCTTGCCTCCAGGGCCCGTTCGCGGGCGAACGACTCGACCAGCCGGGTGTTCGTCGCGTCCAGCGTGGCGGCGAGCGTGGCGAGCTCCGTCGTCGGGACGCGCCCGGCGCCCCGGTAGCCGGGGTCACCGAGGGTCGCCGCCGCCCGGGTGAGGGCACCGGTCCCGGCCACGACCGGACGCCCGACGCGCAGCGCGAAGGCGGAGGCGACCGTCGCCGAGACCGTGACGATGATCATTACCAGTCGCAGGTCGTGCGCGGAAAGGAACATCATCCGCGCCGTGACGGCGACGCCCACGACGACCGCGACGATCGGCCATACGCACAGCGCCGCGGCCATCGCCCACAGCGGCCGGCGGCGCAGCGCGAGCAGCAGCGGTACGCCGCTGATGGCGCCGGCCGTCGAGCAGCCCAGCGCGATCCCGGCGACCTCCAACTCGGCGATCATCGCATCCCCGCGCTCCCTGGCCCGCCGCCGCTCATCCCGCCTGCCGCGGGTCGCCCGGCGACGCCTCTGCGCCGGCCACCGCCGGCGACGTCTCCGCGCCGGGCACCGCCGGTGGGGCGTCGTAGCGGTAGCCGACGCCCCACACGGTGACGAGCAGGCGGGGGGCGGTCGGATCGTCCTCGATCTTCTCCCGTAGCCGGCGGATGTGCACGGTCACCGTCGACGGGTCGCCGTAGCTCCAGCCCCACACCTGCTCGAGCAGCTCGACGCGGGTGAAGGCGTGGCCGGGCCGGCGTAGCAGGAAGGCCAGCAGGTCGAACTCGCGCACGGTGAGGCCGAGTGGCACCCCGTGGCGGGTCGCGGTCCGCGCCGCCGGGTCGATGACCAGGGGGCCGGCCCGCAGGACGCCGGGCTCCGGGGCGGCGGCGGACTCGGCCGCCCGCCGCAGCACCGACCGCACCCGCAGGGTCAGCTCCCGCGGGGAGAACGGCTTCGTCACGTAGTCGTCGGCACCGACCTCCAGGCCGGTGATCCGGTCCGCCTCGTCGGCCCGCGCGGTCAGCATGATGACGGGAACGGGTTGGCGCGCCGTGAGCCGGCGGAAAACCTCGAGGCCGTCGATACCGGGCAGCATCAGGTCGAGGACGACGAGGTCGGGCGGGCGGGCCTCGGCGGCGCGCAGGGCGGCCGGACCGTCCGCGGCGCGGTCGACGTCGAAACCGGCGTTGCGCAGGTAGCGGTCGACGACCTCGGCGACGAGGGCGTCGTCGTCGACGACGAGGACGCGGGCCATACGGCCACGATAGGCACCCCCGGCCCGCCTGCGCCCCGCCCGGCGCGGATGTTCCCCGCTTCGTAATGTCCTGCGGACGGCGGGGATCGCCGGGTGCCCGCCCGGGGGCCGACCGGTCGCGGTCGGCGGCGCGCCCGACCGCCTCCGCCGCACCGACGAGCCAGGTCAGCGGGCCGATACTCGGCGAGGGCCGTCCTCGTTCCGTAATGATCGATCATGGTTGCCCGGCACTACAGTCCCGATCATGTTGACGGAAAGTGATGACGGCCGGACGCCGGTGGACGTCGTCCTGCCCTGCCTGGACGAGGCCGGGGCGCTGCCCTGGGTGCTCGACCGGATCCCGGCGGGCTACCGGGCGATCGTGGCCGACAACGGGTCGCGCGACGGATCCGCCGAGGTTGCCCGTGGCCGGGGCGCGACGGTCGTCGCCGTGCCCGAGCGCGGCTACGGGGCGGCCGTGCACGCCGGCCTGCTGGCCGCGGACGCCGACGTCGTCTGCGTGTGCGACGCCGACGCCTCGCTCGACCCGGCGCGGCTGCCCGACCTCGTGGCCCTGCTCGCCACCGACCTGGTCGACCCCACCGCCGGCCGCGCCGACCTGGTCCTCGGCCGGCGCCGCCCGACCTCGCTGCGGGCCTGGCCGCCGCCCGCCCGGCTCGGCAATGCCGCCGTCGCCCGCCGCCTGCGCCGACGCGGCGTGCCGGTGCGCGACCTGGGGCCGATGCGGGCCGCCCGGCGCGCCGACCTGCTCGCCCTGTCGATCGCGGACCGCCGCTTCGGCTACCCGCTGGAGCTGCTGCTGCGCGCCGCCCAGGCGGGCTGGCGCATCGCCGAGACGGACGTCGCCTACACCCCCCGGATCGGCCGGTCCAAGGTCACCGGGACGCCGCTCGGTGCCGCCCGCGCCGTCCGGGACATGTCGACGCTGCTGGCGCGCCTGCCGTGAGGCTGCTCGTGATGGCGAAGGAGCCGGTGCCCGGCCGGGTGAAGACCCGGCTCACCCCGCCGCTGCGCCCGGAGCAGGCCGCGGCCGTCGCGGCGGCGGCGCTCGCCGACACCCTCGCCGCCGTCGCGGCCCTCACCGCCCGGCCCGGATTCGCCGACCTGCGTCCCGTGCTCGTCCTCGATGGCGCCGCCGGCCCGTGGCTGGCCACGGCCGGCGGCTTCGGCGGGCTGGCGGTGGCGGCCCAGACGGCCGGCCCGTTCGATGCCCGCCTGGCCGCCGCCTTCGCTGCCGAGACCGGTCCGGCGCTGCTCATCGGCATGGACACGCCGCAGCTCACCGCCGACCTGCTGGCCGCCTCCTGCCAGGCACTGCGTTCGGCCGACGCGGTGTTCGGCCCCGCGACCGACGGCGGCTGGTGGGCCCTGGGCCTCGCCCGACCCGACGGCGACCTTCTGCGCGGCGTGCCCACGTCCCGCCCCGACACCGGCGCCCGCCAGCGTGCCCGACTCGGCGCCGCCGGACTCGACGTGACGGTGCTGCCGACGCTGCGGGACGTCGACACCGCGGCCGACGCGACGGCGGTCGCCCGGCTCGTCCCCGGCGGCCGGTTCGCCGCAGCGTGGCGCGCGGCGGACACCCGCGCCGGCCTGGACGCTCGGCGCGCGCCCGGTGCGTCCGCGACCGCTGCCGCGACGCGGTGACCGCGGGACAGGCGACCGCGGGACAGGCGATCGCGGCGGCGGGCGACGGATGGGAACCGACTGACATCTACGAGGCGGGACTGCGCTCCACCGCCGGCCGCCTGTGGGCGCACCATCCGGACGGGCGGCGCATCCCGCTGCCGGTGCACCGGTGGCGGGGANCCNCCCCGCCGCATTCCGAGCCCGAGGCAGCGGCCGCCCTGAGCGGTGTCACTGTCGAGGGTGCTGCCGGTGCGGGTGCCGACGCCGGCGCCGCTGGTGGTGGGGCGCTGGCGGCCGGGGATCTGTCTCTGCTGTGGCACTGCGCGGGGCCGACCCTCGACGTGGGCTGCGGGCCCGGGCGGCTGGCTGCGGCGCTCGCCGCCCGCGGGGTGCCGGCGCTCGGCATCGACGTCGCGCCGCTCGCCGTGCGGCTGAGCCGGCAGGCCGGGGCCGTCGCGCTGCGGCGTGACGTGTTCGGCCGGCTGCCGGCCGAGGGTCGCTGGGTCGCGCTGCTGCTGGCCGACGGAAACATCGGCATCGGCGGGGATCCGGTGCGCCTGCTGCGCCGCGCCGGGCAGTTGCTCGCCCCGACCGGCCAGGTGCTCGTCGAGGTCGAGCCGCCGGGGACTCCGACCGGGCCCGTCCGGCTCCGGCTGGAGGACGCCACCGGCCGCATCTCCAAGCCGTTCGCCTGGTGTCTGGTCAGCCTGAACGAGCTGGCTGTTCTCGCGCCGGCCGCCGGCCTGCTCGTCGCCGGGTCCTGGCAAAGCGCCGGCCGCCACTTTGCCGCCCTGGGCCGCGACCGGCGCCCGGACGCCCGCGCCGCGCCGCCACCGCCCGGCCTGCCATGATGAGCGCGGCGCCGGCCCAGACCGCGCCGAGGACGATGGCGAGGTTGCGGCCGTAGGCCAGCGGGTTCACCGAGGGGTTGTCCGCGGACCCGCCGTAGCCGCGCCACAGCGGTAGCGACGCCAGCGCCACCGACCCGCTGACGAGAAGCGCGCCCTGCACGACGGCACGGTAGGGCGCCGGGACGAGGCGGCTGAGCGCGAAGCCCACGATCATCGTCGCTGGCACCAGCAGCGCGTCGTGGACGACGATCCCGCCGATCAGCCAGGCGCCGGCGTTCGTCGGGCGCGTCGCCCGGGACATCGACAGCAGGCCGTCGACGCCGTAGCCCAGGGCCGCGAGCCCCGCCGCCGCCAGCACTACCCGTAGGGCGAGCCCGCCGACGCTCGGCCCGCTCCTGCCCACACCGCCGTTCGTCACAGCATCACCACCCGGTGCACCCACTTCGTCTGCAGGACGCCGGGCCGGTCGGGTGCGATGAGCCGGACCGGGTAGCCGTGGTCGAGGTCGAGATCGGCACCGTCGAGACCGGTGGCCAGCAGGGTCAGTGGATCCCGGGCATGGGCGGGGCGCACCTCGCTGGCCCGGTAGCCGCCGCGCGCCTCCAGCGACTCGACCCGGACGGTGGCGTCGGCGGGGATGAGCGCCGCGTCGAGCAGGTCGCGCAGCCGGGGACCGTGCCAGGTAGCGTCCGCCGACCAGCCCTCGACACAGGTGATCGGCAGCCGCACGGTGTGGCGGGGCAGCGCGTGCACCTCGGCGAGGCGGTAGACGACCCGCCGGGCGCCGATGACCTCCAGCCGGTACTCCGGATCGCGGGCCGCGGCGGCGACCCGGGCGGCCCGCGCGGTCCGGTTCACCGGGAGCCCCTGCGGGCCGAGGTCGGGCCGGCGGGGCGCGAGCAGGTCGAGCGGTGCCAGCGCCGGAACCGACTGGCCGGCCGTCGTCACGACGATGACGGCGGCCGCGGTGCCGGTCGCCACCGCCAGCCCGCGGCGGGTGAGCCCGCCGGTCGGCGGGCCGGCGTCCTGCGGGTCTGTGCGGGAAAGGTCTTCGTATCGATTTCGGCCCACGTTCGCGCGCACGACGGTCAGTTTCGCGGCTATATGCACGACCAGGGCGCCGATGGTGATCCAGGCGATCCAGTAATGGGTCACGGTGAAGAAGAAACGGAACCGGTACCACTGTGCGATGTTCGCGATTCCGGTCGCGAGCTGGAAGAGAGAACCGGCGATCAGCGGCACGATCGTGAGCCGTTCAAGGGCATGCCCGACGGATCGCAGCGGCGGCCATCCCCACAGCCGTGGATACACCGTCCACAGCTTCACCAGCAGCAGCGGGACGCTGGCCAGACCGGTCATGACGTGCAGACCCTGCGTGACCCGGTACAGCCAGACCGGCCGGGAGGGCCATTGCAGCCAGTCCGGCGGGTGTTGCATGAAATGTGACACGAGCCCGGTCAGGAAACAGGTTCCGAAGGCGATCCCGAGCGCGATGCCCAGCAGCGACGCCACTCGCGGATCATGCAGCGTGCTCGGGAAAGCCCCAGCCCGCAGCGGACCGCGGCGCGCCGCCGCCGGTGGTTCAGGCAGTCTTGCGGAAAGCAGGCGGGCCCCCTTGGTCAGCCGGCCGGTGAACACGCGGGGAAACCGTTGCACGAGAGGAAACGTAGGCCGCCGCAACCGGAATCCGGCCTGATCGTCGCCTTACGGAACGAGGAAGTCGGGCCTCGATACCCGGGCGTCCCGCCGCTGTCCTGCGAGGCTTGGCGCATGCCGTCAGCCGCCGCCGTGCCGCGCAGCCGTCCGGACCGCGCCCTGATCGGTGCGGGCATCGGGCTGGCGGGGGTGCTCGCCACGCAGCTCGCCGTCCGCGCGGCCCCCGGCTACCTGCCCGGCCGGGCCGGCGTGTTGCCCGGGGTGCTGGTGTGGTGGGTCCTCGGGGTCGCGACGGCCGCGTCACTGGTGCGGTCGGCGAACCGGCGGGCCGCCGCCGGCATGCTGCTGGCCGGGATCCTCGCCGTGCACGCGGTCGCGGCGACCGGACCGCCCCAGCTCTCCGACGACCTGTACCGCTACGCCTGGGACGGCCGGGTGCAGGCCGCCGGCATCGACCCCTACCGCTACGGCCCGCTGGACCCGCACCTGACCGGGCTGCGCGACCAGTGGCTGTTCCCCGATGCCGCCGGCTGCGCGGCGATCGAGCGGGGCCCGCACTGCATCCGCCTCAACTACCCGCGGGCGCACACCATCTACCCGCCGGTGGCGCAGGCGTACTTCACCGCCGTGCACTACCTGCCCGGCCCGCCGCGGGAGCACAAGCTCCAGCTCTACGGCTCGCTGCTGTCGCTGGCGCTGACCGGCCTGCTGATGCGGATGCTCACCACCCGCGGGCGGGACCCCCGGTACGCGGCGTTCTACGCGCTGTCGCCTCTCGCCGGCCTGGAGGTCGGCTCGGACGCGCACGTCGACGTCCTCGGGGCCCTGCTCGCGATGGCCGGCCTCGCCGTGCTCACCCGCCGCTCCGTCCGCCCGTCGGCGGCACCGTCGACCCCGTCGCAGCCGACCCCGTCGCAGCCGGCGTCGCCGTCACGGCGGCGGGCGGCGGCGGCCGGGGCGCTGCTCGGCGCCGCGGTGGCGGTGAAGCTGTACCCGGCGCTGCTGCTGCCGGCCGCCGCCCGGCGTCGCCCGGCGGCGCTGGTCGGTGCCGCGGCCGGGGTCGTCGGGCTGGCGTACCTGCCGCACCTGCTCGCCGTCGGCACCGGCGTGCTCGGGTTCCTCCCGCAGTACCTCGACGTCGAGGGTTACGGCCAGGGCGCGCGGTTCCTGCTGCTCGCCGGCGTGCTGCACCTCGGCGGGTCGGCGGCGAAGGCGGTCGCGGTGGCGGTGCTCGCGGCGGTGACGGTGGCCGTGTGGCGGACCGACCCCGGCCGGGTACCCCCCGAACGGGCGGCGCTGTGGCTGGTGGGCGCGGCGTTCCTCGTCGCCACGCCGGTGCAGCCCTGGTACGGCGTGCTGCTGGCGGCGCTCGCCGTCGTCGCCGGGCGGCTGGAGTGGCTCGCCGTGGCGGCCGCCGCCCATCCCGTCTATGTCTCCCTGTTCACCGATCTACCCGGCGATGCCTGGACCCTGCGGGTGGCCTCCTACGCGGTGGCCGCCGCCGTCGTCCTCGCCGTGACCGGCCTGCGCCACCGGCTCGCCGGCGCCGGCCCGCGGGTGCACCGGGACGCGGAACCGAACTGGCCCGCGCTGCCGCTGGATTCTGGAGTGACGGCTCCAAAGAGGTAGGGTTCGTCGATGAGCCCACCCGTCCCCGGCGGCGCCGGCGGCCAGGACGGTCGCCGGATCACCCGCAAGGGCCAGGCCACCCGGGCGCGGATCGTCGAGGCCGCCGCCGGGCTGATGTACGCGCAGGGCGTCGCCGGCACCAGCACCGAGGATGTCCGCGTCGCCGCCTCGGTGAGCAGCTCGCAGCTCTATCACTACTTCGCGGACAAGAACGCGCTGGTCCGCGCCGTGGTCGCCTACCAGACCGAGGCCGTGCTGGCCTTCCAGCAGCCCCTGTTCAGCCGGCTGGACAGCCTGGCGGGGCTGGCGGCCTGGGCGGACACGCTCGTCGACTTCCACCTCGGTCGGCACCTGCGCGGCGGCTGCCCGCTGGGGTCGCTCGCCAGCGAGCTCGCCGATGTGGATCCGGTCGCCCGCGAGGCCCTGGCGGCGGCGTTCGCCCGCTGGGAGGCGGCCATCCGCCAGGGACTGGCGGCCATGCATGCCCGGGGCGAGCTGCGCAGCGAGGCGGACCCGGAGCGCCTCGCCCTCACCCTGCTCGCCGCGGTGCAGGGTGGCCTGCTGCTCGCCCAGACCCGCCGCGAGGTGGCGCCGCTGCGGATCGCCCTCGACACCGTGCTGGACCACATCCGCTCCCTCGTTTCCGACGTCGTCCGTCCGTATCCGGTCGGGTCGGCCTCGGTCGTGGTGACCTCCGGCGTCCCGGTTCGGGTCGAACGGCACTGACCTGGGCGTTGTTCATGCCGGAGGCTGGAAACCGCCAACAGCCGAACACGACTGCGCATAGGCGCGCAGGGCGGAGGAGGAGCAATGGCCGGTGTGCGGTTTCCCCGTCACAAGCCCGTCACGGTGCCCCGCGAGATGACCATCGTCGAGGCGGCCCGGTGGATGGACGTGCAGGGAGTGGGATCACTGCTGGTCATGGACGGCGAGGACCTCGTCGGGATCGTCACCGATCGGGACCTGGCGCTGCGGTCGCTGCGGCGGCGCATCCCCTTCGACGGCCGGGTCGAAGCCGTGATGACCCGCGGCGTCGTCACCCTGGACGTGGACGCCGACCCCGCCGACGTGGTCCGCATGTTCCGCGAGCACACCGTCCGGCGGCTGCCGCTCACCGACAACGGCCGGGTGGTCGGCCTGATCGCGCTCGACGACGTCGTCGCGGCCCCGGCGTCGGCCGCGGTGCCGGCCGGTCGGGCCACCGGTGGCTCCGGGGCGGACGCGGCCGCGGCAGCCGCCCCGGCCGGCCGGGGGTCCACCGCCGAGCTCGCCGACCTGCCGGGGCTGGCCGATCTCGCCGCGGCGGTGGCCGCCGAGACCCCGCGTTCCTCGCACGAGGGCGGGCTGCCCGGCCCGAAGACCGTCACCTGGCTACCCGAGCCCCGGCTCGGCCGCTGGCGAGCATCCGTCGGCGATCGGCTGGTCGTGGCGCCGCCGAACCCCGACCGGCCGCCGTGCGGCGGGGAGATCCTGGAGGTCCACTCGCCCGCCGGCGACCCGCCCTACCTGGTCCGATGGGGCGACGGCGGTCATGCCACCTTCGTCTACCCGGGTCCGGACGCCGAGGTGGAACACCGGCGCAGCAGCACCGGCCCGGTGGCGCCGGTCTGATGGCCGCGGTCGTCGGCCGCGGCTGGCCGGTTGGCCGGTGACGGTGGTCGCGGGGCTGGTGACGGTGGGCCACCGACCCGCGATCGACCCGCGGTGATCCGCCAGGCGGCGGGGAACGAGGATGGGCCTGGTCCGCGCAGGAGCACGGGCTACGACGAGGGGGAGAGATCATGCGCGCGCTTCAGATCACCAAGTACCAGTCGGCGCCCGAACTCGTCGAGCTGCCCGACCCCGTTCCGGGGCCAGGCCAGGTGCGGCTGCGGGTGGCCGCCGCCGGCGCCTGCCACAGTGACCTGCACCTGATGGAATGGCCGGCGGAGCAGATGGTCGGGCAGGGCCTGCGCCTGCCGTTCACCCTCGGCCACGAGTCCGCCGGCTGGGTCGACGCCGTGGGCCCCGGGGTCAGCGCGGTACGGGTGGGTGACGCCTGCGCCGTCTACGGGCCCTGGGGCTGCGGGCACTGCCGAGCGTGTGCCCGCGGCGCCGAACAGTACTGCGAGGTCACCCACGGGATGGGTGGCCCGGGCCTCGGTGGGGACGGCGGTATGGCCGAGTACCTGCTCGTCGACGACGTGCGCCACCTCGTCCCGCTCGGCGACCTCGACCCGGTGGCCGCCGCGCCGCTCACCGACGCCGGGCTCACCCCGTATCACGCGATCCGCAAGGCCCTGCCGCTGCTCGGGCCGGGCTCGACCGCGGTGGTGATCGGGGCCGGCGGCCTCGGCCACCTTGGCATCCAGATCCTTCGGGCGATCACCCCGGCCCGCGTCGTGGCCGTCGACGTCGCCCCGGGCAAGCTCGTCCAGGCGCTGGAGCTCGGCGCGCACGCGGCGGTGCCGGCGGGCGAGGACGCGGCCGCCGCGATCCGGGCGCAGACCGCCGGCGGCCTGGGCGCGCAGGCCGTGTTCGACATGGTCGGCAGTGACGCGACGATGGCCACCGCCGCGGCTGCCGTCGGGGCCGAGGGACGGGTCACCGTCGTGGGCCTGGCCGGCGGGGCTCTGCCGTTCCGGTTCGGGACGGTGCCGTTCGACGTTGACGTCTCGCTGCCGTACTGGGGCACCCGCGGCGAACTGTTCGAGGTCCTCGACCTCGCCCGCGCCGGTCTGATCCGGGCCCACGTCGAGACCGTCCCGCTGGCCGACATGCCGGCCGCCTATGACCGCCTGCGCGCGGGCGAGATCTCCGGCCGCGTCGTCATGGTCCCCACGACCTGATGCGGGCGACGACAAAAGGAATCGAAGGACAGCGCGGGTCTTCCTAAACTCTGCCGGGTGCAGATTGATGGTCGCGTGGTGGCCCGGTACGAGGTGGCCGACGAGGACCGCGGCTGTGGAAGCCGGGCATCGGTGACCTCGTCCGGCTTCGGACCTGGGACATCTTCGCCCGGTTCCTGCCTGGGCGCGGCAATCTCGTCGATGTCGGCGGCGGGCCGGGAACGCACGCCGCGCACCTTGCCGAGCAGGGTTATGACGTTCTTCTGGTCGACGTCAATCCCAGTTGACCTATCAAGCCTGACCAGGCGTTCCCTCACGTCGGTCAACCAGCGGAGCGAGGTCGACCCTGGCAGGCCGCTCGAGCCTCCTCCGAGTCCGTGGGGGCAACAACCTCATCGCGCGCCTGGATGGGATGCGAAGGGCCCCTCTCGTACCACGCGGTGATCTACCCGGCGGCGCCGATGAGGGTAAGCCTGGGCCTGGTCTACTGTGGAGAGGGGAAGAGCACTCTTCGACGCGAGGACCTGTCTGGGAGGTTGGTGTCGAGGATGAGTGGTATGCCATCCGGCGGGCCGCCCCCGGGCTCGCGGTACGACGACGTGCGTCCCTACGCGGTCGCGAACTCTTTGGACGAACTGGAGGGTCCGACATCGGGAGTGGTGGTTCTGGACCGGTGGCTGGACTGGTCGGGCTCAGCTCGGTACGACCTGACGAACCCCGGCCGTCTCGCACGGATGTACGAGACGGTGCTCCGGGAGGCGTCCAGGACTGCGGATCTGTCCCGCTGGCTGGGACCGACGCGCGGACTTCCCAGCCGCCGTCGACGCGGTCATCGTGGCCTAGCGGGCAGACGGTCTCGAGGTCGCGACCGAACTCCGGACCGAGCTGATCGCGCGGCTCCACGTGACCGACCCGAGCAAGCCTGACGAGGTCCACCGGGTGGAACTGGTCGCCAACTGGCGGATCCGGGCTTCGACCGCGGCCATTTCGCCGCCATGCTCGGGCAGATCGCCCGGCTCGACGATGCCGACGACTTCGCCCCCTACGGGGTGACCCCCACCTACGTCGCTGATCTACGCGAACGCGTCGTCGCCTGGCGTATCGAACTCCTTGAGAAATGACCATTGAGCGCCTGCTGGGAAGTGGTGAAGCCTGGTCCGACTTCGACCGCCACCTCAGCACCGGCCTCAGCCAGGACCCGGCCCGCAGGTTCGATGGCGGATTCTGGGCGTACTTCCACCGTCCCGACGAGCTGCGCGTGGAGCTCGACCTCGCCGGCTTCCGCGACGTCCGGCTGACCGAAGCCGAACCCTCGATGCTCGGAACGAGTGCGCACATCGTGGGCGTCAGGGTCGTCGGTGACGTCGGGCTGGCCACCGACGGCGCTGGCGCGGTTCCGCGGAACCGTCGGGACCGGGCCAGGCTCTCGCGGTGGCAGGTCGTGCCGTGGGGCAGGGTTCCACAGGCGCGAAGATCATCCAGGTCGGAGACGGGGCGCAGTGCTGTACGGAATGTACGGTCTGCGGGCCCAGGCCGTGCAGAACGCACCGCAATGCGGCCGCGGTGGCCTCACCGCGATCACCGTCCTGCGCGACAGGAACGGGCCACCACGGAGCGCCCACACACCAACCCCTGACGCTTCACAAGTAAAGACAGGCCCTGACGGGCTCCCGCTCGGTCCGGCGCAGGTGAGTGCACCTGTGGGTGGGGTGACGGGCCGGGCGATCCGGACGCGGGGCGTCCGTTCTGCGTAGTCATGGGTACCCCGTGCGGTGACGAAGGTTGCGGGGGTGGACAATCCACTCACGGTAGGTCGTCGATCGGACCGCGCAGGGGATGAGTGGATGATGGATGAAATGCCCGGGTGGGCCGCGGGTGTCGACGTCGATCGGCCGAGCGCCGCGCGGATGTACGACTACGCGCTCGGTGGCTCGCACAACTTCGCCGCGGACCGCGAGGCCACCCAGGCGGTGATCGCGGCGTTCCCGGACGGGCCGCTGGTGGCGCGGTCGAACCGGCTGTTCCTGCACCGGGCGGTCCGCTTCCTCGCCGCCGAGGCGGGGATCACCCAGTTCCTCGACCTCGGCTCGGGCGTGCCGACCGTCGGCAACGTGCACGAGGTCGCCCAGGGGGTCAACCCGCAGGCGCGGGTCGTCTACGTGGACATCGACCCGGTGGCCGTCGTCCACTCACGGATGCTGCTCGCCGACAACCCGCTGGCCGCGGTGCTGCAGGCGGACATCCGTGAGCCGGCCTCCATCCTCGGATCGAGCGAGGTCACGAGGTTGCTCGACCTCTCTCGGCCGGTCGCGGTGCTGATGGTCACCGTGCTGCACTTCGTCGCCGACGGGGACGACCCGGCCGGGATCATCGGGGCCTTCCGGGCGGCGACGGTGCCCGGCAGCTACCTGGCGGTGTCCCACGTGACCGCCGACGAGCGGGCCGAGCAGGTGCACGGCGCGGGCAAGGTGTACGAGTCGACGCCGACCGGGGTCACCCCGCGATCCCGGGCCACGATCGCCGGCCTGCTCGCCGGCTACGACCTGGTCGAGCCGGGGCTGGTCTACCTGCCGTCCTGGCGGCCGGACGAGGCGCACGGCGGGCTCGACCCGCTGGCGGCCGACCCGAGCCGGGCCGTGGCGCTGGCCGCCGTCGGCCGTCGATAGTCCATCCGACAGGCGTGGAGAACAGGTACCTGTCCCCGGCTGCCCGCAGGCGCGGGGTGGCGCGTTTCGCGCAGGTCTGGGCGCGTGCCATCGTCGGTGCGAGCTACCCGGCCACCGGTCTGCTCGCCGTCGAGGAGCGGCTGCTCGGCCTGACCGAACGGCTCGTCGACGCCCTGCTCGACGAGCCGTTGGCTGACGAGCCGTTGGCTGACGAGCCCTTCGGCGTGGAGCCGCTCGCCGGGGAACCGGCCGCGGTCGGGGCCGCCGTCGCGGACTACACCTACGGCGCCGCGGACGCACTGGCCGCCACGATCCGTGTCTGCGGCGCCCAGCTGCTCGCCGAGCTGGGCCTCGACGCGGACGACGAGCTCACCGGCCGCGTCGCCGCCCTGCAGGGAGCCCTGGCCCACGGATACACCCGCGCCCTGCGCGAGCGGATCCTCGCCGGTCAGGACTCGATCCACCGCGCCGCCCACCAGGCCACCGATGCCCGGTTCCAGATGATCTTCAACGGGGCGGCGATCGGGATCGTGCTCGCCGACGCCGCCGGACGGATCGTCGATGCCAACGATGCCTTCCTGCGGATGCTCGACGTCGCCCCGCACCGCGTGCGCGGCCGGGGGCTGCACGAGTTCGCCCATCCCGAGGACGCCGCCGGCCTGCGCGACGCCCACGCCGCTCAGCGCCTCACCGGACCGGCGCACCTGCGCACGGAGCTGCGCTTCGCCGGGTCTGCCGGCGACCCGGTGCGGGCGGAGCTGACCACGTCCTGCCTGCGCCGGGCCGACGGGCGCGGCGAGGTCCAGCTCTCGATGATCGTGAATGTCACCGAGCGCCACCGGTTACAGAGCCAGTTGCGCCAGCAGGCCCGCCACGACCCGCTGACCGGGCTGCCCAACCGGACGGTGCTCGTCGAACGAGTCACCGAGCTGATGGCCGCGGAGCCGGACCGGCGCCTCGGGCTGTGCTTCATCGACCTCGACGGATTCAAGGCGGTCAACGACAGCCTCGGGCACGACGCCGGTGACCGGCTGCTCGTCGCGGTCGCCGGGCGGATCACCGGCGCGCTGCCCGCGGGTCAACTCCTGGTCCGGATGGGCGGGGATGAGTTCGTCATCCTCCTCGCCGACACGTCCGGCATCGACGACGTCACCGCCACCGCCCGGGCCGTGCTCGCGGCGCTGGCGGAGCCCGTCCGGGTCGGCGACCAGGCGTTGTCGATCGGCGCCAGCATGGGTCTGGTCGAGCGACCCGTGGCCGACGGCGACCTCGCCGACCTGCTGCGCGCCGCCGACATCACCCTCTATCAGGCCAAGGACGCCGGAAGGGGGCGGTGGGCCGTCTTCGACGCGGAGCGCAACGCCCGCCAGGTGACCCGGCACACCCTGTCGACCATGCTGCCCGGCGCCGTCGAGCGGGATCAGTTCATCGTCGTCTATCAGCCGATCGTCACCCTCGGCGAGCAGTCCGGGGCTGATGGGTCTGACGGGGCTGATGGGGCTGATGGGTTGATGATCGGGGTGGAGGCGCTGGTCCGCTGGCGGCATCCCCGGTTCGGGCTGCTCAGCCCGGAGGCGTTCATCGGCCTGGCCGAGGAGACGGGCCAGATCGTTCCGCTGGGTCGCCGGGTGCTCGAGCTGGCCTGCCGGCAGGCGGCCCGCTGGCGCGAGCTGCGCTCGGACGGCCCGGGCGCGCCGTACGTCAGCGTGAACCTCGCCGCCCGCCAGACCCGCGAGGCCGACCTGGTCGACCAGGTCGCGCGGATCCTCGACGAGACCGGACTGCCGGCGGAGCTGCTTCAGCTCGAACTCACGGAGAGTGCGATGATGGGCACGGCCGGCGAGCCGATGCGGGCCCTGGACAGCCTCGCCGCGATGGGTGTGCGGATCGCCATCGACGACTTCGGCACCGGTTTCTCCAACCTCGCCTACCTGCGCCGGCTGCCGGTGCACACCCTCAAGCTCGCCGGGCCGTTCGTCGACGGCTTCGGCTCCGCTCGCCAGCACGATCCGGATGGCGAGAAGATCGTGCGGATGCTCGTCGAGCTCGCCCATTCGCTGCGCCTGACGGTGACGGCCGAGGGTGTCGAGACCGCCGCCCAGGCGGAGCGGTTGTGTCAGGTCGAGTGCGACAGCGCCCAGGGCTACCTGTTCGCGCCGCCGCTACCGCCCGATGAGATCACCCGCCGGCTGCGTGCCGGGTCCTCGACCGTCTCGATGCTGCCCACGCCTCGGGCGATCGGGGCCCCCACCTCCCGTTTTGTCTCGTGAGCACATGCTCTTGACGTGGCATGTGGCCGCCCTAACATCGTTTACTACGTAAACGGCGCATTGCGGGGCCGATGCCGGCGGGTGCGGCCCGACAGGGAGGGTCATATGCCCCAGGTCGCGGCGATGCTCGGCGAGCCGTCCCAGCATCCGGCGGACCGGCTGGCCGTCGTGATGGCTGACGGCAGCGCGCAGCTCACCTTCGGTGAGCTGGAACGTCGCAGCCGGCAGGTCGCGCACCTGCTCGCGGGCTACGGTCTGCGCCCCGGCGACCACGTGGCGATCCTGCTGCCGAACCGGCCCGAGTACTTCGAGGTCTCCTGGGGCGCGCAGCGCAGCGGCCTGTACTGGACGCCGGTCAACTGGCACCTCACCGCCGAGGAGACCGCCCACATCGTCGACGACTGCGGGGCACGGGTGCTGTTCACCTCCGCCGAGCTGGCCCCGATCGTCAAGCGGGTCCGGGAGTCCGCCGCCCGGCTGGAGCACATCGTCATGATCGATGCCGGGCCGGCCGAGCTCGCCGAGGGCATCCTCGACCACCGCACCGCCCTCGCCGGCCAGCCGGATGGCGAGCCCGCCGGCCAGGTCGAGGGCATCTACATGTTCTACTCGTCGGGCACGACGGGCCGCCCCAAGGGCATCGAGCCGGCGTTGCCGCTCGACCCGTTCGGCACCGGCCTGGCCATCGACCGCGCGATGGTCGGCTCGTTCGGATTCGGCCCCGACAGCGTCTACCTGTGCCCGGCGCCGCTCTACCATGCGGCGCCGACGGGCTGGAGCACCGCGACCCAGCGCCTCGGCGGCACGGTCGTCCTCATGGAGCGCTTCGATCCGGTCGAGGCGTTGCGGGCGATCGAGCGCTACCGGGTCACCCACGTCCAGGTCGTGCCGACGATGTTCGTCCGCCTGCTCAAGCTGCCCGCCGCGCAGCGCACCGCCTTCGACCTGTCCAGCCTGCGCCTGGTCGTGCACGCCGCCGCGCCCTGCCCGCCGGAGGTCAAGCAGCAGGTGATCGACTGGCTCGGGCCGATCGTCTTCGAGTACTACGCCGGTAGCGAGGGCGGCGGCATGTGCGCGCTGACCTCGCAGGAGTGGCTCACCCACCGCGGCTCGGTGGGGCGGCCCGTCATCGGGGTCGTGCACATCGTCGGCGAGGACGGCGCGGAGCTGCCCGTGGGCGAGATCGGCCGGGTCTACTTCGACAGCCCGACCCGGATGGAGTACCACAACGACCCGGAGAAGACCGCCGCCGCCTACAACGACCGTGGCTGGCTCACCCTCGGCGACCTCGGCCACCTCGACGCCGACGGCTACCTCTACCTGGCCGATCGCCGAACCGACCTGGTCATCTCCGGTGGGGTCAACCTCTATCCGCAGGAGATCGAGAACGTGCTGATCCTGCACCCCGCCGTCGCCGACGTCGCGGTGATCGGCGTGCCGGACGCGGAGATGGGGCAGCGGCTGCTCGCCGTGGTCCAACCGACCGCCGAGGCGGTCGTCGGGGCGGAGCTCGCGGCCGAGCTGCAGGCGTTCGGCCGCGAGCGGCTCGCCGGCTTCAAGGTGCCGCGCACGGTCGAGTTCGTCGAGGAGCTGCCGCGGCTGCCCACCGGCAAGCTGCAGCGCATCCGGCTGCGCGAGCGCTACGCCGGCTGAGGGGCGCCCCTCAGCCGTGGTCGGCGCCCAGGCGCGCCCGGTTGCCGGCCATCACCTCGACCCGGCGCTGCTCGATCTCGCCGAACGCCGGCGGGGTCTCGATCGTGCCGCGCGCCTCGGCGGCGCTCGCCGGGCCGGTGTAGGTGGCGATGCCGTCGGCGTAGACCTTCTTCAGCCCGCGCATCATCCGCGGGTCGACCTCGCCCACGGACGCGGCCACCGCCAGCGCCCGATCGCGCAGCTCCCCGTGCGGCACGACCTCGGTGACCAGCCCCATGCGCAGCGCTTCGGCGGCGTCGACGAGCGCGCCGGTCATCGACATCCGCCGGGCGTTGCCGACGCCGACGAACAACGGCAGGTGCGCGGTCAGCCCGCCGCCGGGCAGCACCCCGACGCGCACGTGCGTGTCGGCGAACACGGCGCGCTCGGAGGCGATGAGGAAGTCGCAGCCCAGCGCGATCTCCAGGCCGCCGGTGAACGCCGGCCCGTTGACGGCGCCGATGACCGGGGTCCGCATCCGCGCGACCTGGCCGACGCAGTTGGTGCCCTCGAACTGGTCGAAGTACTTCTTGCCATCCCGCGCGGCCTCCTTGAGGTCGACGCCGGCGCAGAACGCCGGGTCCGCGCCGGTCAGGACGACCACGTGCACGTCCGGGTCCTCGTCCGCGGCGACTAACGCCGAATACAGCGCGGTGACGAGCCCGCCGCCGAGCGCGTTGCGGGCCTGGGGCCGGTTCAGGGTGATCAGGCGCGTGGTGCCGAGCGTCTCGGCGATCAGGATCTCACTCATTCGAGGAGTATTTCCCAGCGGTGTCGCAGCCGCGACCCTTCCCACCTGCGGTGCTGCCGGTGGCGGCGGTGGCCGCCGCGACAGGCGACCGCGCGGGTGTCCGTGGGAGGGTAGCGTCGCCCGCATGGACCGTGGCGGTCGCCTGGTCGGCATCTACACCGCGGCCGGCCGCGGCGCGGCGATGCGGGCCCGCTCCCGGGTGCGGGTGATCGAGGGCCAGGGCCTGGACGGTGACCGCTACGCGGCGGGCACCGGGACCTACTCCGCGTGGGGCGGTTCCGGGCGGGCGGTGACGCTGATCGCCCGGGAGGCGATCCGTGCCGTGGTCGACGACGGTCGGGTCACGCTCGCCGAACACGAGACGCGGCGCAACCTGGTGACCGAGGGGATCGACCTGCCGGATCTGATCGGCAGGGCGTTCCGCGTCGGGGATGTGGTGCTGTACGGCGCGCGGCCGTGCCCGCCGTGCGGCTATCTCGAACGCCTGCTCGACCGCCCGGGCCTGTGGCGGGCCCTCGCCGAGCGGGGCGGCCTGCGGGCGGACGTCATGCGCGGAGGCACGGTCGAGCTCGGCGCCGCCATCGTCCCGCTGTTCACCGGCTGAACAGCCCGGATCAGTCGTCGATGCCGGGGACGCCGGGAAGTCGGTGCCGGGCAGTCGGGGAGGCGACAGGACCGAAACCTACAGCGTCGTGTTCGTCGCGGAGCGAGACCGTAGGCTGAGGCGGTGTCGTCTTCGCGTGCTTCCGGCGCTTTGAGATCGCGGGCCGTCCCGCCGTCCGGCCGTGCGCGGCCCGCCGGGCGGCCCGGGCGGCTCCTCGCGGGTGGCCTTGTGCTCGGGTGTGCCGTCGGGTTCGGGGCGGTTGCGGCGGGGTGCTCCTCCGACGGGTCCGGCGCGGCGGCGGACGTCCGGATCACCGGCTGCGAGCGCGACCCCGACAACCACCGGGCGGTGGTGACGGGCGAGGTGAACAACGGCTCGTCCAAGCGGTCGAACTACGTCATCCAGGTCGACGTCAAGGCCAACGACAGCAAGATCGAAAGCGGGTTGGCGTCGCTGTTCAAGGTGGACTCCGGCGCCCGCAAGACGTTCACGGTCCGGCCGGTGGGCGCGGACGTCCCCAGCGACACCAAGCTGACCTGCACCGTCGCCCACGTCGGGCGGATCGCCGCCGAATAGCGGCCGGACGGGCCGCGGTGGCGCGGGCCGAAGGGCCGAGCCGGGGCGCCGGCAATCGCTTGTCCCCGGGTACCAAGGCGGCATACACAGGGATCGGCGCTGGACCAGCGTCACCAGCAGCGAGCAGTCGCTGGCCCGGGTGATCCGTGGAGGATGCCGATGTCCGACTCCGAGCGTGTGTCCGTCCAGCGGCGGGTGCCGGCCGCCGCGAGCGAGATCTTCGCGCTCATCACGGATCCGCACGGCCATGTGCGCATCGACGGCTCCGGGATGCTCGTCGCCCCGGTCGACGCTAAGCGCCTCGAGCAGGTCGGCGACACCTTCGAGATGGACATGGACCGCGAGCCGCTCGGCGACGTCCCCCTCGGCCGCTACAAGGTGATCAACACGGTCACCAGGTTCAGCCGGGACGCGCAGCTCGAATGGGGCGTCGCGGGGGTCGGCATGCCGAACGTCGGTCACGTCTACGGCTACCTGCTCGACCCCGTCGACGCGACCACCACCGACGTGACGTCCTACTGCGACTGGAGTGGGTCGCCCGAGCGGTGGAAGGCCCGGATCACCTGGCCGGTCGTCCCGGTGGCGTCCCTGGAGAAGTCGCTGGAGAACCTGGCCCGCGTCGTCGCGGCGTCGGCCGGCTGACCCCCGGCGCCGCGCGGTCAGGACCGGGCGATGTCGGCTGACCGGTGGTCGAGGCGGTCCGGTGCGGGCGCGGCCGGGGCGGGGCGGCGGGCAGGCGGCGTGGGCCGGTCGGGCCGCCGGACGGCTGGTACGCACCCCGACCCGGCTGGTCGCGGCCCGGCTGGTCAAGGTCGAGCCGATCACTGCCCGGCTGGTCAAGGTCGGGCCGGTCGCGCAGCAGGCCGACCCGGGCGGCGACCCCGAGGCTGTACAGCAGGGAGCGCACCCGGGAGTCGATCTCGTCCCGGATCGGCCGGACGTCCTCGAGGGGCTTCTCCGCCGGGTCGTCGAGCTCCCAGGTGAGGTACCGGGTGTGCGGGTAGATCGGGACGGTGTCGCCACAGCCCATGGTGATGACGACCGACGCGGCGCGCACGGCGTCGTCGGTGAGCCGGGTCGGGCAGGCTCCGGACAGGTCGATGCCGACCTCGGCCATGGCCGCGACCACCGGCAGATGCAGGGTCGCCGCGGGCGCGGGGCCGGCGGAGCGGGCCTGAACCCGGCCGCGGCCGTGCTGGTCGAGCAGCGCGGCACCCATCTGTGAGCGTCCCGCGTTGTGCACGCACACGAACAGCACCTCGGGCGGGCGCTGCATGGGCACCATGGGCTGGGCGGGTCGCAGCGGGGCGGTGTCGACGGACAACGAGTCGACGGACAACGAGTCGACGGACAACGAGTCGACGGGCGTCGAATTGATGGACGTCGAATTGATGGACATCGAGTCGGACGGCGAGCGCCCGGTCATCGGGGCCACGGCGTCAGAAGATGCGGGGCGCGCCAGGAACGGCGCCGCCGATCGGACCAGCGGAACCCCCCGCAGGCTGACCCGACGGTGACGGCGCCCCTGCCGCCGGCCGCATGGACGGGTGTCTCGCCCGGTGCTGACCCGCGCTGCCCGAAGGCGTCCGCGCGCTGTCGCCGGTCCGTGGTGTCCACGCATGAATTTCAGGCATTCATCCCATCTTACAGGGACGTGCCGGGCTGTCATGGGTGAAACCCGCAGCAGCGGCGGAGACCGGCCGACGACCGCGCCGGCCGGTCTCAGCCGAGACCGTCGAGCAGCGCGGGGAGATCGGCGAACGAGTCGATGACGTGGTCGGGACGCCCGGAGGCCGCCGCGAGGGTGTCGGACCGGAACTTGCCGGTGCGGACCAGCACCCCGGTCAGTCCATGGCGGGCGGCCGCGAGCACGTCGTGCTCGACGTCATCGCCGATCATGACCGCCNCCGCGGGCCGCGAACCGAGCGCGCGCAGCGCGGTGGCGAAGAACTCCGCCGCCGGCTTGCCGACGACGACCGCCGGCCGGCCGAGCGCCTGCTCCAGACCGTGCAGGTAGGCGCCGGTGTCAAGCTGGAGGCCGCCGCTGGTGCGCCAGAACAGGTTGCGGTGCAGCGCGACAAGGGGCACGCCGTCCGTCGCCCAGGCGAAGACCTGGTTGATCGCCTCGTAGCTGAACTCCGGCCCGGCACCGCCCAGCACGATGACATCCGGCCGTTCGCCGGGCACGCTGAGCGCCACCCCCTCGAGATCGGCGCGGATGTCCCCGCTGGTGAGCACGTGGCAGCGGGCGGCCGGGTGGTGCTGGCGCAGGTAGGACGCGGCCATGGCGGGCGCGGTGAACACCTCGCCGGGGTCGACCGTGAAGCCCGCGGCCGCGAGCGTCGCCGCGATCGACGCCCGGTCGCGGGAGGTGGTGTTCGTGACGAACGCGACGCCGAGCCCCACCGCCCGCAGCCGGTCCAGCGCCTGGGGCGCGCCGGGCAGCGCCTGCCAGGACACCGTCAGCACGCCGTCGATGTCGATGAGCACGGTCCGGATGCGCTCCATGCCGCCGAGACGCTACCGAGTCCGCCGCCCCCGCCGGCCGGCGGGGGCGGCGCGCACCGGTCCGGTCAGCTCGGCCGCCGGGAATGTGCGGTCATCGGCAGCCCGTCCCGCGGGCGCAGCGTGACCAGCGGATGGGGGACGACATCGAGGCCGGGCACGGGCCGCAGCGACCGGTGCCGGGCGATCGCGGCGAGCGCCAGCGCCCCCTCGGCCAGCGCGAACGTGTTGCCGATGCACTGGCGGGGACCGCCACCGAACGGGAAGTAGGCGAACCGTGGACGCTCGGGCACCGCCTCGGTGTCGGTGTCGGTGTCGGTTGTCGCCGCGCAGGGGCGCAGCCAGCGGGTCGGATCGAACCGGTCCGGGTCCGGCCACCAGCGCTCGTCGCGGTGCACCACCCACTGGCTGAACAGCAGCGTGGAACCGGCCGGCAGCAGGTGCCCGCCGACCTCGCGGTCCTCGGTGAGGTGCCGGCCCATCGCCCAGACCGGCGGGTAGAGCCGCATGGCTTCCTGCAGCACCGCCTGGGTGTACTCCAACCGGGGCAGATCGTCGATCGTCGGGGGCCGCCCGCCCAGCACCGTGTCGAGCTCGGCCTGCAACGCCCGCTCGGCCTGTGGGTCGGCGCCGAGGAGATGGAACGTCCAGGACAGCGCGTTTGCCGTGGTCTCGTGCCCAGCGAGCAGCAGCGTCAACGCCTCGTCGCGGACCTGGGTGTCGTCCATCCGCGCACCGGTCTCGGCGTCCTGGGTGAACAGCAGCAGGGAGAGCAGGTCGTCGCCGGTGGCGCCGGCCGCCCGCCGCCGGGCGATCAGGCCGTAGACCATGCGGTCGAGGGCGTCGCGGGAGGCCCGCCGGCGGCGGGAGGCGGGCAGCGGCAGCCGCTCGGCGGCGGTGAAGCCGGGCAGGACGCGGCGACCCGCCGCCGGCATGTTCTCGTGCAGCGCGGTGCGGACGACCTCGATCAGGGCGTCGTCGAGCGGCACGTCGAACAGGGTGCGCGCGACGATCTCCAGCGTCATCTCGGACATCTCGGCGTGGACGTCGAGGCGCTGGCCGTCGCGCCAACGGCGGGCGGTGGAGTCGGCGATCGCGGCGAACGCCGCGCCGTAGCCGGCGATCCGCTGGCGGTGGAACAGCGGCTGCATGAGCCGCCGGTTCGTGCGGTGGGTCTGCCCGGAGCTGGTCAACAGCCCCCGGCCAAGCAGGAGCGACAGCGGTTGGACGACCGTCAGGCGCCCGCCGCGACCGCGCCGCGCCGCCCCCTTGGCGTAGGCACGGTGGCCGCCGACCAGGGCGTCGGCGATCGCCTCCGGGTCGCTGACCAGGTAGGCCGACACGGGCCAGGCGGCGAGATGCACCACCGGGCCGTAGGCGCGGCGCAGGTCGAGGAACCGGGTGAGGGGATCGGACCGCATCCGGCGCAGGGCCGCCAGCCCATTGCCGGCCGGCCCGGGCACCTCCGCCGCCGGGCGTGGTGCCACCCGCACAGCCGGATGCTCAGTTGACACGGTCACTTCGCTACCTCCTCGGACGTCCCGACCCTCGTCAGGGTGGCCCGCCGGGATGCGAGGCAGATGTGAGCGGGACGTCACCTCGGCCGGGGGCGGGCCGGCGTGGCCACAGCCGGCGTCGCCACCGCCGGGGTGGCGGCGGCCGCGTCGGTGATTGCCGCGTCGGTGATCGGGGCCGCATGTGCCTCGGCGATGCCGGCGGCGGCGAGCCGGTCGAGGGTCCGGGCCAGGACCGCGGTGTCCTCCAGGGTCCTGACCTCGGTGATCTTCCCCCAGCGCATCCGCATGAACTGCATAACGACGTTGTCGTAGCGGGAGCCGTCCGGCAGGCCGGCGTCGACCGTGACGCGGGTGGCGATGCGGGTCGACCAGGGCCATCCGGCGACGAGCACGTCGTCGACCTGGAAGGTCGTGCCGGGCAGCAGCCGCTCGGTGCGTTGCCACCACAGCCGTAGCGCGGCCGCGGTGTGGCGCTCGCCGGACAGCGCGTGTTCCCCGTAGAAGCGGTAGGTGAACGTCGGCGCCATTCCGGCGATCATCGACTCCCAGTCGCCGGCGCTGATGGCGGCGAAGGCGGCGCGCACCCTGCCCGCCACGATGCGGTGGTACATCGGCCCTCCTGCTTTCGCTGGACCTGCGGGTCCCGGCGGTGGCGCCGGCCGCGGCGAGATCCACGCTAGCGGCAGTAAGTTCAATAGTGCAACCCGCTAGGCTCGGGTCATTGGTCGATATCCTTGTCGTAGAATGGAGGCATGTCCCGCTACCGACTTTGTCCGACTGTCGAACAGGCGGCTGTGCTGGAGGACCATTGCGGGCATGCGCGGTACGTGTGGAACCTCGCCGCGGAGCAACAGTCGTCGTGGAATCTGCGCCGCGGCCCGGCCCCCGGCTACAATGAGCAGTCGCGCCAGTTGACCGAGGCGCGTCGGGAGAATCCGTGGCTGGCGGCTGGTTCGCATATTGTCCAGCAGTAGGCGTTGCGGGATTTCGCCACGGCCATGGCGAATTTTTCCGGGGTTCGCATCGTAGGCCGTCGTGGCGGAAACGTGGCCGGTCGGAGGGTTTCCGGATTGTCGCGGTGAAACCCGCGGATGTGCGTACCCTGAACCGCCGCTGGTCCGAGGTCCGGATCCCGAAGGTGGGCTGGGTGCGGTTCCGCCGGTCCCGGACGGTCCCGGATGCACGTTCCTACCGGGTGACGCGGGACCGGGCGGGCCGCTGGCATGTCGCGTTCGCGGTCGTGCCCGATCCGATCCCGGCGCCGGGTACCGGCACGATTGTCGGGGCGGACCGGGGCGTGACCGTGTCGGCCGCGCTGAGCAGCGGGGAGTCGCTGCACTGTCCCGGGTTGCGGCCCGGGGAACAGGCTCGGCTGGTCCGCCTGCAACGCCGGCTCGTGAAAGCGAAACGTGGATCGAACCGGCGGGCCCGGCTCCGCGCGCGGATCGCCCGGGTGAAGGCCCGGGAGGTCGACCGGCGCAAGGACTGGGTCGAGAAGACCAGCACCGGTCTTGCCCGCCGGTACGACCTGATCCGGGTCGAGGCTCTGCCGGTCGGGACCATGACCCGCTCGGCGCGGGGCACCGTCGCCGCGCCGGGGCGGAACGTGCGGCAGAAAGCCGGGCTGAACCGGAGCATTCTCGCCCACGGCTGGGGGCTGCTGGTCCGGCGGTTGGAACAGAAAGCCCCCGGCCGGGTCGAGAAAATCAATCCTGCGTACACGTCGCAGACCTGTAACACCTGCGGGACCCGGGATCGGGAGGCGCGTGAGAACCAAGCCGTCTTCCGCTGTCGGGCCTGCGGATGTCAGGCGAACGCCGACGTGAACGCGGCACGGAACATCGCCCTGGGGCATCAGTGGGCAACCACGTGGGTGACTGCGCGGGGAGGCGACGCCAATGGGCGGCCTGTGAACCGCGAACCTCAACACTGCGCGCCCCCTCCGGTGGATGTGTAGAAGTTGGAATCCCCCGTGTTCACGCGAGGGAGGATGCCAAGCGCCAGACGAGCTTCGCGGCTATGCACTGCTCCCTCGCCCGGACTCTGGAGGTGGTGGGCGACTGGTGGTCGCCACTGGTGCTGCGCGACCTCTACCTGGGCATCCGCCGCTTCGACGAGCTGGTCACGGACCTGGGGATCTCCCGCAACCTGCTGACCTCCAGGCTGGCCGACCTGGTCGCCGGCGGAGTGGTCCGGCGGGTCCGGTATGCCGATCGTCCACCGCGGTTCGAGTACGAACTGACCGACGCCGGTCGCGACCTCGTCCCGGTGCTCCTCGGGATGACCGCCTGGGGGGATCGCTGGGCGACGCCCGAAGGCGGCCCGCCGATCCGGTTCGAGCACGACCGCTGCGGCCGGGAGTTCATCCCCACGGTGCACTGCTCCGCCTGCGGCGAGCCCGTCACCGCCGACGCTGTGCGCCCCCGGCCCGGCCTCGGCGGCCGGCGCGCGCCGGGGACGATGGTGCTCCCCGACCTCCTCGCCGATCGTCCCGACTGACCCGGCTGACCCGGTCGGACCCGCAGGCGAAGGGGCCCGGCGAGGACGTCCGCTCGCGGCTTGTCGACGTGCCGGCCAGGCTCCTGCCGGGTTGAGCCGCCCGCGCCACGCGGGCGCGGGCCGGCCGGCGCGGCGAGGCTCCCGGCCGGGACGGTGGCCGCGGCGCAGTGGACGGACGCCGGGGGTACGGCCGGCGCCGCCTCGGCGCGGCTCGCCGGTTCCGGCCGGCGGAGCGCCCCGGGACGGACGGCGGCCACGGGAACCGGTGCCGGCCGCGTCCCGACCCGGAGGCCGCGCCGGCCGGCGGGCTCGCGGTCAACGCCGCATCAGCAGCGAGCCGCCCAGCAGGTAGGCGCCGACCATCTCGAAGTTCATCGGCGACAGGGTGATGTGCGCGGCCGCGCTGTGGACGTCGCGCAGGCAGCGGTCGAGCCGCCCGCCCGAGCCCAGCGCGCGGGTGCCGGCCATGCTGTGCAGGCTGTCCACGGCCTTGACCGTGTTCTCGCCGACGGTGGCGGCGGCCAGCCTGATCAGCGCGGACAGCTCCTCGCCGCCGATCAGGCAGCGCAGGCTGGCATGGTTGGCGGCGTCTTCCAGCAGCAGCTCGGCGGAGCGGACCAGCGCGGCGGCGCGGGCGAGGCCGGCCTGGACGGTGTGGCTGGAGCCCAGGGTCTGCGTCCCCCGGGCGGGGACCGTGCCCACGGCGATGCCCGGGAAGGCGCTCAACGCATCCTGGGCGATGCCGAGGATCGTCGACGCCGTGGTGAACGGCCCGAAGTCGTAGTAGGCGATGGGATAGCCGCGGGAGGGACGGGCGGCCGGTGGGCGGCGCAGCAGGCCGCCGTCGACGGTGAACTCCTCGGGCACGAACTGGTCGTCGACGGTGAAGCTGACACTTCCCGTCCCCCGCAGGCCCGTCGTGAACCAGTCGTCGTCGAAGCGGACCGCGTCGGCGGGGACGAACAGCATCCGGGTCCGCGCGGTCGCCGCCGTCGCGGGATCGCCACCCGCGGGATCGCCGCCCGGGGGGCCGCCCGCTGCGGGGCTGCCTCCCGAGGGGCTGCCTCCCGAGGGGCCGCCTCCCGCGGGGCCGCCTCCCGCACTGTCGGGCGCCAGGACGAGGCCTTCCTCCGCGGCGGGGTCGACCTCCGTGACCAGGGAGGCACAGACGAGCCAGTCGGCGTGCGTGGATCCGCTCGCGAACGACCAGCGGCCCCGTAGTCGGTAGCCGCCGGGCACCGGCTCGGCCTGACCAGACGGGTTGATCCCACCGACCACGAGCCCGTCGCTGTCCTGGAAGAGCTGGCAGGCGACCTGCTCCGGCAGGTAGTCCGACATCCGGGAGATAACTCCCTGCACCCCCATCTGCCAGGCGACCGAGGCGTCGACGCGGGCGAGGGCCTGCAGGACGGCGGAACCGGTCCGGACGCTGACTCCGCCGCCACCGAAGGACGGGGACACCCACATGCGGTGAATATTCTGATCCCGCAGCGCGGCGATGACGGCGGGCGGCGTCACCCTTTCCCGTTCGGCCTGCTCGCGATGGCGGACCAGGACGGGAGTGACCTTCTCGACTCGCGAGAGCCACTCGGTCGTCTCTTCGTGGGAGTGTGCGGAGCCGCTCCAGGACACGTCAGATACCTACTCTGCTCGGAATTCGCGTCGGGTCTGCAGGCAAAGGCCGGAACGGAAGTGCCGGTAGGCTCTTGACCGGCAGGTTTCCGGCTCTTTGCGGGGACGGGCGGCCGGTTGCCATTGTTGTTGACAGCTCGATACGCGCCGGCGCCGGGTGGCCCGTAGGTGGTGGATGCCAGGGGCCGCCCACCGGAGCGGGACGCGCGACGAGGCGGTGCGCCGCGGTCGTAGTGGCGCTGAGCTGCGCGGACATCCGCCGCCCCTTCCTCATCGGGGCAGGCGACCGCGGGTTGCGGCCACCTTGCGGCCCGGCGTTCAGCCGCATCTACGGTTAGATCCTAGCAATTTAAACGCAGATGCGGTCTGATGTAGGAAGAAGGGTCCGTGGGTGCGGTCCAGTTGGCCGGGTCGGACGGTCCGATAGGCCCCAGTGTGACCCGACTGCCCGGGGGTATTCGCCGGTCGCAGCGTTGCTCGAACGGCCGGAAGACGGCCGCGTGACTCGGGTAACACCGTCGTCATGCAACTCGTCCGATACATGAGCTAGATAAGGTCGATTCATGATCCTTAGTATTCGTAACCGATTCACCGGAATTATTACCGAGATAGTTAGCGGCTCGGTCATGGGAACCGTCACCATGGAGATTCCCGGCGGCCAGTCACTCGCGGCCACGGTCACGATGGACGCGATCAAGGATCTCGGTATCGGCATCGGCACCGCCGTGGAGGCGCTCATCAAGTCGACCGACATCGCGGTGGCGACCACCGAGGTGTCCGGACTGAGTATCCGGAACAAGCTGGCGGGCACGCTCGTCGGACTCGACTCCGGCGGTGCGATGTCAGTCGCGAGGATCAAGGTCGGCAAGGATGTGGAGCTCACGGCGGCGATCACCCGGGCGGCGGCCGAGGAGCTCAAGCTCGAGCCCGGTACGCCGGTCACCGCACTGATCAAGTCCACCGAGGTCTCCTTCTCCGCAGTCTGACGCGCCCTCCGCGCCGACCGGCGCATCCGCCGGTCGGCGCGCGGCGCCTCCTCGGCAGCCCGTAGCGTCCGCCTGCCGCCTGCCGCCTGCCGCCTGCCGCCTGCCGCCTGCCGCCTGCCGCCTGCCGCCGCAGCCCTTGCCCTCGCGCCGCCGCTTGCCGCCAGCTCGGCTGCGGTGCCCGCCCGCGGCCCGCGCCTGGCCGCCTGGCCGCCTGGCCGCCTGGCGAAGTCACCCGATCCGGGTGTCCGGGTGCGGTTCGGAAAAGGACGCACTGTTATTGCGACCCAGGGTGGGTACCCCGTAACGCAGGGCCTGACCACCCGCTGTGCGGGGGATCGCACCGGCATGCCCCCCCGGCGGTCGCGATACGCGTCCCTGACGTCGACGTACTGTCACCGAATCCGGGTGACCGCTTTCGCATCCCATATTCCATCAGTGGCCCGACGTATGCGGAGAATGCGCGGTTTCCCGGCTCGGCCGCAGTGCTTCCGCGGACAAGCCGGATGGCCGCCGTCGACCAGGAGGCGGGAATTCTCGTGGAGATCGCAATCACCGGGGCAACCGGATTTCTGGGTGTGCATCTGGTGCGGGAACTTCTCGAGCGGAATGCGTCGCTGACGGTTCTGGCCCATGCGGGCTCCGGGGACGCCGCGGCCCGGCTCGCCAGGTTCCTGCAGGTCACCGGGGCCAGCCCGCGGCTGGTCGACGAGCTCCCGCACCGGGTCTCGGTGGTCGACGTGGACGTGGCCGAGCCGTTCCTCGGCCTCGCTCGTGCCGATTTTCGGCGGGTGGCGGACGGCGTCGACGCCATCTGGCACAGCGCCGCCCAGACGAAGCTCGCCGGCGACCTCACCGAGCTGCAGCACGTCAACGTCGGCGGCACCCGGAACATGCTGGCGCTGGCGGCGGCGGGCGGGCGACGGCCGCGTTTCTACCACGTGAGCACGGCGTTCGTGGCCGGCCTGCGGCCCGACCCGGTCGTCTACGAGGACCAGCTCGACGCCTCGTGGGGATTTGCCAGCCCGTACGAGCAATCGAAGTACGAGGCGGAGGTCGTGGTCCGGGACTGGTCGGCCGACAGCGGCCGGCCGGTCGTGGTGTTCCGGCCGAGCGTCCTGGTCAGCCACCGCCCGCCGCATCCGGACCTGCCGTCGGACACCCTGGAGGCGGTCGCCCGCTTCATGCTCACGATCGCCTCGATGGCGGTGGAAGGCGGCCTGGTCGACGCCGAGGAGCCGGCCGTGCAGACCGTGCGGGTCGTCGGCGACCCGCAGGCACGCTGGAACATGATGGCCGTCGATGACGCCGTGCGGGACATGGTGCGCCTCGCCGGGCGCCCACCGGCCGGCGCGACGACCACCTATCACATCGTCAGCAGCCGCGACCTGCCCGTGTCGCTGCCCATCGACCTGCTGGAGAGCCTCCTGCCGGTCCGCGTGGAGCTCGTCGAGCAGCCCCCGACCGACCCGACGCCGCTGGAACGGATCATCGGCATGGTGCCCGGGTTCCTCATGTACCTGCGCCATCGCCACGTCTTCGACGACACCCGCACCCGCACGGCGCTGGGCGAGCGGCTCGCCGAGACGCTGGTGGACCGGGACTACCTGCTCTCCGGCCTGGGCGTCGCGGAGATGGACCTGGCTCCGGGCGACCTGCTCGCCTCCGACCTGCTGGCCCGCGCCCTGTCCGCCTACGACCCGACGACCAGGGCCGATCCCGCCGCACGAGCCGATCCCGCCGCGCCTCTCGACCCCGCCGCGCGGACCTACCCGGCCGCACGGACAGACCCGGCGCCGCGGGTCGAATCCGCCCAGATCAAATCCGCCCCGGGTGGGAGCAGCCGATGACCGTCACCCCTCGACCGCCCCGCATCGCGGGCCCGCCGGAGCGCCGGAGCCGTCCTGCGCCGGCGCTGCGCCGGCCGCCTGCGCGTCGGCCCCACCCGGATGGATCCGACAGCCGGCCGGTGACGGCACCGACCTGGCGGCCGGGCCCGCACCCGGCGGCCTTCACCGGACCGGAGCTTGCCGCCTGCGTGCGCGCGGTGCGGGAGCCGGTGCACCTGCTGGCCGTGCCCGGCCGGGGCGTCGGCCTCGGTCTCGGCGGCGACGTCGGCGCCGGGGACCCCGCCGCCCCGGTGGTGGTGGGCATCCTGCCCGCCCTGTACCCGGAGTGGCTTGGCGACCGCTCGTTCGCGGCGGCGCACGGGGTGCGTTTCCCCTACATCGCCGGGGAGATGGCGACCGGCATCGCGACGACCGCGATGGTGACCGCGATGGCCCGCGCCCGGATGCTCGGCTTCTTCGGCTCGGGCGGGCTGGGACTCGACCGGATCGAGAAGGCCGTCGTCACCCTGGCCGACGCGCTCGCCGGCCAGCCGAACTGGGGGGTCAACCTGCTGCACTCGCCGGGCGACCCGGCGCTGGAGAACACCACCGCCGCCCTGCTGCTGCGCCACGGGGTTCCGTGCGTCTCGGCGTCGGCGTTCATGTCGATCACGCCGGCGGTGGTCCGCTGCGCGGCGGCGGGGTTGCGCCGCACGCCCGACGGCCGGGTGGAGCGCCGAACCCGGGTGTTCGCGAAGATCTCCCGGCCCGAGGTCGCCGAGCAGTTCATGTCGCCGCCGCCGGGGGAGATCCTGCGTGCCCTGGTCGACGCCGGGCAGATCACCGCGGCGGAGGCGGAGCTCGCGGCGGGCCTGCCGATCGCCGAGGACATCACGGTCGAGGCCGACAGCGCCGGGCATACCGACGGGCGGCCGATGGCCATCGTGGTCCCGGCCGTGCAGGCCGTGCGGGACCGGGTCGTCGCCCGCTTCGACTACCCGCGGCCAGTGCGGGTGGGCGCCGCCGGCGGCCTGGGCACGCCGCAGGCGGTCGCGGCGGCCTTCGCGCTCGGCGCGGCCTACGTGCTCACCGGTTCGGTGAACCAGGTCAGCGTCGAGTCCGGCCAGTCCGAGGACGCCAAGGCGATGCTCGCCGGTGCCGACCTGGCCGACGTGGCGCTGGCGCCGGCCGCGGACATGTTCGAACTCGGCGCCAAGGTGCAGGTGCTGCGCCGCGGATCGATGTTCGCGCCGCGTGCCGGGCTGCTGTTCGAGGCGTACCGCCGGCACGACAGCCTGGAACAGCTCGCCCCCGAACTGCGCGCGAAGCTGGAGCGCGACCTGTTCGGCATGTCCCTGGACGACGTGTGGACCCGCACCGCCGCGTACTGGGTCGAACGCGACCCCGGCCAGGTGGAGCGGGCGTTGCACGATGCCAAGCACCGGATGGCGCTGGTGTTCCGGTGGTATCTGGGGAACTCCGGCCGGTGGGCGCTCGCCGGCGAGCAGAGCCGGCGCACCGACTACCAGATCTGGTGCGGTCCGGCGATGGGCGCGTTCAACCGGTGGATCAGCGGCAGCTTCCTCGCACAGGCGGCGGAGCGCAGCGTCGTCCAGATCGCCCTGAACCTCCTCGAAGGAGCGGCGGTGGTCACCCGCGCTCATCAGGTGCGCAGCTTCGGGGTGCCGGTGGGTGTCGCTCAGTTCCCGCCGCGCCGGCTGGTGCTCGGCGCCGACGGCTGACCTCGCGGCCGGTCGGTCTCGAAAGGGCCGGCCGGTCCGGAAGGAGACACGGACACAATGCGACGAACCGACTCCCCGCCCCAACCGCCGATCGCGGTCGTCGGAGTGGGCGCCATCATGCCGGGCTCGATCGATGCCGCCGGGTTCTGGAACTCCATCGTCCGCGGCGAGGATCTGATCACCGAGGTGCCGCGTTCCCACTGGCTGGTCGAGGACTACTACGACCCGGACCCGGCCGCGATCGACAAGACCTACGTGCGGCGCGGCTCGTTCCTGCCGACGATCGACTTCGACCCGGCCGAGTTCGGCATCCCGCCGAGCACCGTCCCGGCCACCGACACCGCGCAGTTGTTCGCGCTGCAGGTCGCCGACCAGACGCTGCGCGACGCCCTGGGCGACGAGTACGACACCGCCGACCGCGGCGGCATCGGCTGCATCCTCGGCAGCGGCAACCTGGAGCTGCTCAGCGAGATCGACCTGCGCCTGGGTCGTCCGATGTGGTTGAAGGCGCTGCGTGAACTCGGCTACTCCGACGCCGATGCCCGGCGGACCTGCGACCACGTCCTCAAGGACTATCCGCAGTGGCAGGAGGCCACGCTGCCCGGCGGCCTGGGCAACATCGTCGCCGGCCGGGTCGCGAACCGGCTCAACCTGCACGCGGTGAACTACACCGTGGACGCCGCCTGCGCGAGCTCCCTGGCGGCGGTGTCGGCCGGCGTGAACGAACTCGTCCTCGGCCGCGCCGACATGATCATCAGTGGTGGTGTCGACGCCCTGAACAACCCGTGCACGTTCGTGAGTTTCTGCAAGACGCCGGCGCTGTCGCCGACAGAGGACTGCCGGCCCTTCTCCGCGCAGGCCGACGGCACGCTGCTCGGCGAGGGCGTCGCGATGGTCGCGCTCAAGCGCCTCGACGACGCCCGCCGGGACGGCAACAAGATCTACGCCGTGATCCGCGGGATCGGCTCGTCGTCGGACGGCCGGGGCGCGGCGATCTACGCCCCGGCGCCGGGCGGGCAGGTCAGGGCGGTGCGGGCCGCCTACGCCGACGCCGGCTACGGCCCGGAGACGGTCGGGCTCGTCGAGGCGCACGGCACCGGCACCGTCGTCGGGGACCGCACCGAGGTCACCGCGCTGACCGAGGTGTTCGGCGACGCCGAGCGCACCGGCGACCGCTGGTGCGCGCTGGGTTCGGTCAAGTCGCAGATCGGGCACACGAAGTCGGCGGCCGGCGCGGCCGGGCTACTCAAGGCCGTGCTCGCCCTGCACCACCACACCCTGCCACCGACGATCAAGGTGACGGAGCCGAACGCCGATCTCTCGCTCGATTCCAGCCCCTTCTACCTCAACACCGTCTGCCGCCCCTGGGTGCGCCCGGCGGACCACCCGCGGCGGGCCTCGGTGTCCAGCTTCGGCTTCGGTGGCATCAACTTCCACATCGCGTTGGAGGAGGCNCCCGCCCCCGCCGGCGGGTCCCGAGCGGCCGGCGAGTCCGGCGAGTCCGGCGACGGCCTCGTCCGGCGGCATCGCCTGCCGCGGGCCGCCGGCAGCGAGCTGGTCCTGTTCGGCGCCGACACGCCCGAGCAGATCGTCGCCGCGCTGCGGGCGATCGACACCTCCCGACCCACCGCGGGGATCGCGCGGGCGAGCCGGCGCGAGTTCGACTCCCGCCGCCCGGTCCGCCTCGCCCTGGTCGCGGGCTCCGCCGAGCAGCTCGGCACCCGGATCGACCAGGCCGCCAACCTGATCGGCCAGCGGCCGCGGGAGCCGTTCACCAACCCCCGTGGGCTGCACTACGCGGTCCCGAACTACGCGGCCCCGACCGACGCGGCCCCGACCGACGCCGCCGGCACCGGCATCCCGCCCGTGCCGCCGCCGGCGGCGGCCCCGCCGGCGTTCCTCTTCCCCGGCCAGGGCAGCCAGTACGTCGGGATGGGCACGGACGTGGCGCTGCGCTACCCCGCCGCGCAGGAGGTCTGGGACCGCCTCGGCGGCCTGCGTTTCGGCGGCACACCGCTGCACGAGGTGGTGTTCCCGCCGCCGACCTTCGACGAGGCCGAGCGCGCCGCCCGGCAGAGCACGCTGACCGCCGCCGAATGGGCGCAGCCGGCGATCGCGCTGCACTCGCTGGCCCTGCTCGCCGTCCTCGACGGCTACGGGGTCCGCCCACCCTGCGTGGCCGGACACAGCTTCGGTGAGCTGACGGCCCTGTGCGCCGCCGGCGTCCTCGACGCCGAATCGCTGGTCATCCTCGCCCGCCGGCGCGGCGAGCTGCTGCGCAACACCACCGAGCGGGCGGGCGGGCGGATGCTCGCCGCCGTCGCCGCCCACGACGACGTTGCGGCAGCCCTCGACGGGCTGCCCGACCGGGACGTCTGGGTGGCCAACCACAACGCCCCGAGGCAGCTCGTGCTGTCCGGCACGGCGGCGGCCCTGGAGACCGTGCAGGGCAAGCTCGCCGCCGAGGGCATCGCCACGCGGTGGCTGGAGACGGCCACCGCCTTCCACTGCCCCCTGGTCGCGGCGGCCCGCGACCCGCTGCGCGAGGTGCTCGAGGGCATCGAGATCCATCCGGCGCACTGCGAGGTCATCGCGGGCTCCGACGGCCGGCCCTACCCGTCCGACCCGGCGCTGATCCGGGAGCGGATCGTCGACCAGCTCACCGCGCAGGTGCTGTTCGTCGACCAGATCGAGACCATGTACGCCGACGGCGTGCGGACCTTCGTCGAGGTGGGCCCCGGCGGGGCCCTCACCGGCCTGGTCAACCAGATCCTCGACGGCCGGGAGCACCTCGCGATCAGCCTGGACCGCCGCGGCCAGGACGGCGACGCCACGCTGCAGTCCGCGCTCGGCCAGCTCGCCGTCCAGGGCGTGCGGCTGACCTTCGACGACCCGCCGCCCGCCCCCGCCGGCGTGCGGCACCGGAAGCCGGTGATGACGATGCGGATCGACGGATCCAACTACGGCCGCAACTACCCGCCGCCGCTGGACGAGCCATCGCCCAACGGCGATCACCCAGCCCGGTCCGCCGCGACCGCCTCCCCGGCGTCCGTGCCTCCCGCGCCCGCCTCCCCGGCGTCCGCCGCCGCAGTGGCCGCGCCGGCCGTGCCGGCCCCGGCCCCAGCCGACGACGTCGCCGTCCCGCCGCGTTCCGTCGCCCCCGCCGCACAGCCGGCCCCGGTTCCGGTTCCGGTCGACAGCGCGATCCCGACAGCACCGACGGCACCGACCGTCGGACCGCCGACGCAGCCCGGCGCACCATCGCGGGCCGCGGAATCCCTGGCGGCACCGCCGGCGGCCGCGCCGCCGGTCGCCGGTCCGACACCGACACCGACACCGACACCGACACCGACATCGACATCGACACCGGCACCGCCGCCCGCCGAGCCGATGCCCGCCGAGCCGATGCCGGCTGCGCAGGCCGCGGAGCCCATGCCGGCTCCCCCGGCCGCGGAGCCGATGCCCAGGGCGCCGTCCCCCGGCGGGCTGGTCACCACTGCGGAGATGCCGGCGGTGGCGTCGTCGCCCGATGCGGCGCTGGTGGGCGATGTCGTCGCCGGGCCGGGCTGGTGGGCCGCCTTCGTCGAGGCACACCGGCAGACCGCCCAGGTCCAGGCCGCCTACCAGCACCTGATGACCGAGGCACAGGTGGAGTTCCTGCGCACGACGGAGGCCATGTGCGCACGGCTGGCCGGTGCACCCGCCATGGACGTGCCCCCGGCGCCCGGATACCTGCCGGCCGTGCCGACGGTGAACCCCGCGGCGCTGCCAGCGTCGGCCCCGCCTGCGCCACCTGCGGCGGCGGTGCCGGCCACGGCGATGCCGGCGGCGGCGATGCCTGCGTCGGCCATGCCCCCGGCGCCGGCGGCGCCGACGAGCACCACGCCCCGGCCGGCCGAACCGGCCCAGGCCGGTCAGGCCATGGCGGCGCCGCCCGCGGTGCCGGTGGCCGACTCGACGATCGCGCCACCCACCTCCGCCGCGGTCGCCGTGCCGCCGGTGGTGGCGCAGGGCACCGTCTCGCCCGTTGCCGCAGCACCTGGCATTGCCGCTGATCAGCCGGTCGGTGGCTCGCCCGCCGTCGCCCCGGCACCGGCCGGTGGCGAGGCCGCGGGGGCGCCGGCGCCCCCGCGCAGCGTCGAGGAGCTGGAGGCGTTGCTGCTCGACGTCGTCGCGGAGCGCACCGGATACCCCGCCTCCGCGCTGGCGATGGACATGGAGCTGGAGGGCGACCTCGGCATCGACTCGCTGAAGAAGGTCGAGATCCTCTCCGCGCTGCGTCAGCACGTCGGCGAGATCGCGGTCGACGTCAGCGAGGGCGACGCCCTGGCTCAGCTCACCGCGCTGCGCACCCTCGGCGAGGTCGTCGATCTCATGCGCAACCGGGCCGACGAGCCGCAACCGGCGGCGACCGGAGCGACCGGAGCGACCGGAGCGAGCGGGTCGACCGGGCTGACCGGGCTGACCGGGCTGGATCCGACCGGCCCCGGCACGGCGGCGGCCGCGGCCATCCCGGACCTCGCCGAGCGCCCCGCCGGGGATCCGGCGGGGGCTGCGGCGGCCACCTCGGCACAGGGCTCGACGGGCGTGGCGGCCGATGCCCCCTTTCCGGCCGGTTCCTCGGGAGGGGCCGCCGGCTGGCCGCCGCTGACCCGGCTCGTGCCGGAGGTCAGGCCCGTCATGGCCCCGGGGCTTGCTCCTCTCGGGCTGGGCGCGCGTCCGCTGACGATCGTCGACGGCGGCAGCGGCCTCGGGTCCGCGCTCGCCGCCGAGCTCGACCGGCATGGCCTCCGCGCGGTCGTCACCGACGGCCCGCCGGACGCCGGGCCGGACGGGGCACCGGGCGGGCTGGCCGCCGACGCCGGCGGGGTGATCCTGCTCGGCGGGCTGGCGGGCGTCGACTCCGTCGAGCAGGCCCTCGACCGGCAGCGGGACGCCTTCCGCTGGGCGCGGGCCATGGCCTCGTCGCCGGCCGTGCACGGTGGGCTGTTCGTCACCGTGCAGGACACCGGCGGCGATCTCGGCCTCGACGGTCGGCAGGGGACGCGGGCCTGGCTCGGCGGGCTGGCCGCGCTGGCCAGCACCGCGGCCGCGGAATGGCCGGACGCCGCGGTCCGGGCGATCGACTGCGAACGGGCCGGGCGCGACCCGGCCCGGCTCGCCGCCGCCATCGCCCACGAGCTGCGGCAGGGCGGGATGACCCCGGTCGTCGGCCTGCGCGCCGACGGCACCCGCCTCGTTGCGGGGGTGGCGCCGGCCCCGCCGGAACCGGCGGACGCGCACCCGCTTCGGCTCGCGCCCGGCGCGGTGATCGTCGCGACGGGCGGCGCCCGCGGCGTGACGGCCGCATCCCTGATCGAGCTGGCCCGGACCTGCCAGCCGCGGCTGGTCCTGCTGGGCCGCACGCCCCTGCTCGACGAGCCGGCCGGGCTCGCGGCCGCGACCGACGAGCCGTCGCTGGTGCGGCTGCTGGCCGACCGCGACGACGCGGCAGCCGGCCCGGCCCGGCTGCGGGCGCAGGCGCGCGAGATCCTGGCCGCGCGGGAGGTGCACGCCACCCTCGCCGCCCTCCGGCGCGCCGGTTCGCAGGCCCGCTACCTGCCGGTGGACGTCCGCGACCCCGACGCGGTCGCCCGTGCCCTGGAGGAGGTCCGGGCGGACTGGGGGCCGGTCAGCGGGCTCGTCCACGGTGCCGGCACCCTCGCCGACAAGCTGCTCGTCGACAAGACCGACGACGCCTTCGACCGGGTGTTCGACACGAAGGCGCGGGGTCTGTGGACGATGCTGGACGCGCTCGCCGACGACCCCGTGGAGCTGCTGTGCCTGTTCTCCTCGGTGGCGGGCTGGTTCGGCAACGCCGGCCAGGCCGACTACGCCATGGCGAACGCGACCCTGGACCATGTCGCGGGCACCTACCGGGCCACGCATCCGGACTGTCTGGTGCGATCGATCGCCTGGGGCCCCTGGGCCGGAGGGATGGTCGGACCGCTGCTCGCCGAGGTCTTCGCCAGCCGCGGAGTGCCGGCGCTCCCGGTCGCCCAGGGCGCGGCGGCGTTCGTCGACGAGATCACGGGTGCGCGCAGCGCCGGGACGCAACCGCGGATCCTGCTCGGCGCGGGCGGCCCGGAGGCACTCGGCGCCTCGGCCGACGGCGAGCAGGCACCGTCCGCCCGGCGAGTTCTCGGCCAGCTCTCGGTGCACGAACGCACCCATCCCTGGCTGACCGACCACAGCCCGGCCGACATCGCCGTGCTCCCGCTCGCGATGGCGCTGGACTGGCTCGCCCGCGGGGCCCGCGCGCTGCGCGGCGACGGCGAGGCCGGGATGGTGCTGCGCGACCTGCGGGTCCTGCGCAAGATCGCCTTCCCGCACCTGGCCGACACCGGGCACGAGCTGTACGTCAGCGTGACCGAGGCCGGGGCCCCGGGCGGCGGTGACCTGTCCGCCGCCGGTGCCGGCGCGGCGCCGCTACCCGTGCTGCGCCTCGACGACGCCGACGGCATGCCCCACTACCAGGCCAAACTCGACGCCGCACAGCCAGCGCCCGTGCCGTCGTCAGCCTGGCCGACCCCGGACGGCCTCGCCGAGAAGGCGGCCGAGGTGTCGACGTGCCGGGACCTGATCTACCGCAGCGACGCGCTGTTCCACGGCCCGCGTTTCCAGGCGATCCAGTGGCTCAAGGGGATGTCGGAGCATGGCGCCGAGGGGTCCGTCGTCGGTGTGCGGGAGCTGGCCTGGGGGCTCGACGACTGGTACTTCGACGTCGCCGGCCTCGACGGCGGGATGCAGCTCGCCGGGCTGTGGGCCTGGCGGGTGCTCGGTGGCGCGTTGCCCGTCGCCGTTCGCGAGTGTCGCATTCACCGGCCGGGCCTGATGACCGGGCAGGCCCGCGGCGTCGTCACCGCCCGGGAGATCGACAACATCCACGCCCTGTGCGACGTGGTGGTCCTGGACGACGACGCCGCCCGGATCGAGCTGATCGGGGTGGAGCTGGTCCGCCGCCCCGACTGGATGCCCTCATCCTGACCCCCAGGGGCGATCGGGGAAGGGTCGCGTCTGAACGCACGAGGCCCCCCGGACCGGCGGCGCCTACCGGCCCGGGGCCGCTTTTCGCCCCGGGCCCACATGCCGCCTACTCAAATGTAACCGCTACCGCGAAATGTAACTCCACTGTGGTTACATTTGGGCCGTGTCGCATGACGTGACCGAAATGATCAATCGCCTGCGGGTGGCGGGAGGCGACACCACCGAGGTGGAGGTCAAGTCCGCTGCGGGCGGGTTGCCCGTCTCACTCACCGCGACGTTGAGCGCGTTGGCGAACCAGCCTGGCGGCGGGACCATCATCCTGGGGCTCGACGAGCAGGCGGGATTCCGCCCGGTCGGGCTCGTCGACCCGCAGGTTCTCAAGCAGGGTCTGGCCGCCAAGGCTCGGGCGTTCACACCGCCGGTCCGGCTCACGGTCGACGACGGGGAGGTGGATGGCGCCGCGGTTGTGGTTGCTCGGGTGCACGAGTGCGACCGGTCGTCCAAGCCCTGCCGCGTCACCGCGACCGGCACGGCATACCTCCGTAGCTACGACGGGGACTACGCCCTGTCCGAGGTGGAGGAACAGGGATTCCTGGCTGCCCGCCAGGCACCACTGTTCGATCGGTCACCCGTCGAGGACGCCACCATCGACGATCTGGACACCGAACTCGTCGACGCATTCCTCGGCGCCGTTCGCGAACGCGACCCGGCCGGACTCGGCCGATTTGCCGATGATGCCGAGCTCCTGCGCCGCGGCGGAGTGACGATCGATGGCGGACAGCCCACCGTCGCGGGTCTCCTCGCCCTCGGGGCCCACCCCCAGCAATGGTTCCCCCGATACGTGATCCAAGCGGCCGCAGCGCCCCTTCCCACGGACTCCGCCGCCACGCGGGCCCGCAACCAGGTGACCATCAGCGGGCCTGTCCCGCGGATGCTTGACGCAGCGCTGCTGTGGGCCCGGCGCACCTTCGATACCGCGATCGTCGCCGAGTCGGACGGCACGGTCCACGACCGCCCCAGCTATCCTCTCGTCGCCTTCCGCGAGCTGGTCGCCAATGCTCTGATCCACCGCGACCTCGACCACTGGTCCGCCGGGCTCGCCGTCGAGGTACGGCTCCTCCGGGACCGTCTGGTGGTGGCCAACCCCGGCGGCCTGTACGGCATCACTGTCGACCGGCTTGGCCGCGACGCCGTGACCTCGGCCCGTAACGCCAGGCTCGTCGCGATCTGTCAGCACGTCCGTACCCCGCAGACCGGAGCTCGGGTCATCGAAGCTCTCGCAAGCGGGATTCCCACCGTCACCGAGGCGCTCGCAGACCACGGTCTGCCACCGGCCCACTACGTCGACAGCGGCATCCGGTTCACCGTCGTCCTCCACCAGTTCGCAACCGCCACGCCCGCAGTGACCGCCGAACCCAAGCTGGGCGCCACGGAGCGTCGCGTCTACCAAGCCCTGACCAGCCAGGGAAGAACGGCCCGCGAACTCGCCGAGGAACTCGGTCTGTCCGCGCCGAACATTCGCAGGTCGCTGCGCAACCTGCGCGGCCGCGGACTGGTCATCCAACTCGGCGGCCGCGGGAGAACCACCACCTACCAGCGGAGACCCGACGGCGTGTAATCAAGGCCACCAGCGGAAGACCCGTTCCACCCATGTTGCCGTTTCCCGGATCGTGGGTGCCGGTGAGGCCCGCGGCGTCGTCACCGCCCGGGAGATCGACAACATCCACGCCCTGTGCGACGTGGTGGTCCTGGACGACGACGCTGCCCGGATCGAGCTGATCGGCGTGGAGCTGGTCCGCCGCCCAGACTGGATGCCCCCGCCCTGACCCCTCACGATGGGGGCCGAGCGGATGGTCGCGCGTGAGAGCGAACAGCGAAGGGACCCGCGGTCAGGCCGTGAATCCGCCTGACCGCGCCGGCCGCCCCACGACCACGGACTCCAGGGCATTGAACTGCAGCCGCGTTGTGCCTTCGAGGTGGGCGACGTCGTCCCGGCCGTCGCCGGTGAGGGCGAGGAAGACGTACTGTTCCGTACGGGTCAGGCGGGTGCCGGCGGCGTCGGCGGCCAGCTCGACGGTGGTGAGCGATGCCCAGCGGGGCTGGCCGTCGAGAATGCCCGTGTACGTGAAGACGATGCGTTCGTCGGGAACGATGTCGAGGAACTGCGCGTGGTACTCGATCCGCTCCGGCACCCCGGAGACGGCGAAGGTACCGCCGGCGAGTTCGTGTCCGCCGATGCGGAAGTCCAGCTCGTGCCGGCTCGTCCCCGGCTCGCCCGGGATGCGGAACCAGCGCCTGCGCAGCGCGATGTCGGCGAAGGCGGTGAAGACGTGACCTGGTGGTGCCGCCAGGACGCGCGACAGCCTGAACGACCCGTGAAGCAGGGGGGAACCCGCTTCGGCGGGGACAGTGGCGCTGTCCGCCGAGTCCCCGGACGGGCGATCGATCAGCACCGGCTCATCGTCCCACGGACCGATCCCGCACGAGGCCCATCACTGGGTCGTGCCGCCAGCTTGCCCGTCCGCGGTGTGATTGATATCTCCGTCGCGATGGTGAACGAGAACGCGCTGCGGAGATGCCCACCTGATTTCGGCTGGTCAGGGGTGTTGAAATGTGTTGGACGGCGCCCTCGACCGCCGGCAGACGGTCCTTCCAGGCGGGGATTTATGTCTTCGTTTCGGCACTTTCTGGTAGCACCCGGCGGGAAGCGGCGGCGCTAGTCTTCGTGTCGTCACCGAATCGCGACGGCAAGCATTTCTGGTTGCTTTCCGGGTTGCCGACTGCTTGTCCATCTGATCTGGGCGTTCTGCCGTCTGTGATTATCCATCGACGGAAATGTGTGAGGATGCATATCATGGCTTTGCGAAGGATCCAGTTGGCCGTGGCGGCCGCCGGTCTGCTCGTTCTCGCTTTCGGGATCGGCGGCATCGCCCCAGGGGGGATCTCCGCACCCATCGGTCAGTCGCACGCGAACCACGGAGCCGTGAATATCTTCGCCGGCGGCGGCAACGGTATCGACAACGGAAACGGGGTCGACCACGGTAACGGCGTGGACCACGGGCATTAGGGTGCGTAGCTGATCCGGATCATGGGGCTCGGTTGTGCTCCTTGATCCGGATCGTCAGGGCGTGGCGGGTGGGGACCGGCTGTGGTCGTTGAAGGTAGGGCGTGCCCGGACGGCGTGGCGCGGTCCCTCGGGAACATCATGATCGTCGGAGTTGGGTTGGGAGCGACCCACCGGCCCAGGAATGCCTACCCTTCTCCATCACAGGGATGAACTGCCGGCGGACTGCCCCGCGGTCAGCACGAACGCCGCCGGCCGGCCGCCGCGGCCGACGTCGGCGGAGACTCAGTCAGGACGCCCGTGCCCGTGCCCGTGGCCGGCGGCTCGGGGGTGCAGCCGCCCGCGCCGCGGGTCTGTCCACGGGACGCCGCCGCGTTCGTCGAGGCGTTGGGCGAGGCTGTAGCCGACGAGCACGATCAGGTGCAGCAGGAACAGCCAGAAGCCGACCGCGACGGCCCCACCGATGGCGCGGAAGCCGCCGAACGGCAGGCCCAGGTCCAGGTGAAACGACAGGAACAGCACGAACCCCTGCACGAAGCCGGCGACGAACGACCCGGTCGCCGCCGCCGCCCATAACGTCGCCGCCCAGCCCGGCCGCCCCGGCCCCACCACCCGGTAGACGATCACGAGCGTCGCGGTCAGCGCCAGCCAGTCGGCCATGAACGCGACGACCACCCCCAGCCCCGCCGAGGCGTCGCTCTCGGCGAACAGCCGGGCCAGGGTCGGCGTCACGAGCAGCACCGGCAGCAGCAGTACCGGGGCGGCGGCGAGCAGCGGCAGGACGCCGAGGCGACCCCGCCACCCGACGAGACCCTCGGTCGTTCCGGCGAGCCGGACGAAGGCCCGCCGCAGCCCCTCGCCGTAGAACGAGGCGGGCACCGCGGCGGCCACGACGACCAGCGGCGACATCGTCAGCGCCGCGTCGAACGCGGCGAGCACGACCGCCGGGGCGCCGAGACCACCCGGCAGCGCGCCGGCCAGGGAACGGCCGAGCTCCGCCGTGCGCGGCCGCCCCAGCAGCAGGCCGAGCAGGTTGACGGCCACCAGCACCCCGGGAACGACCGAGATCGCCGCATAGTAGGTGACGCCCGCCGCGAGCAGGGCCAGGTCGTGGCCGCGCAGCGCGCCGACCACGTCCCGCCCCAGCACCGTCAACCAGCGCAGCCTCATCAACCAGCGCACCTCACCAGCCAGCGCAGCCTCACGAGCCAGCGCAACCTCGTCAACCAGCGCCGCCTCGTCACGTCCCCGCAGTCAGCCGGCGGTCCTCATCCTGCCCGCACCGGCGCTGCGCGGTGGTTACTCGATGACCCGAAGGGTGGAGGGGACGTCCATCCGGCGGACCCGGCGGGCCGCGGCCAGCGGTGCGACCGCCACCGCGCCGACGCCGAGCAGCAGGATGACGACCAGGGTGCGGCCCGACAGGATCGCCTGCACGCCGAGGTCGGGCAGCGTCTCGGCGAGCAGCACCTCCACGGTGTAGCGCAGCGCCCAGTAGCCGGCGGCGATCCCCAGCAGCGTCCCGACCAGGCCCATCACCGCGCTCTCGGCGACGGTCAGGCCGAGCACGGTGCGGGTGGACAACCCGTAGGCGAGCATCGTCGCGTGCTCGCGGCGCCGCTCGTCCACGGCGATGCTCATCGCGTTGTAGGCGATGAGCACGGCCAGCAGGAGCACCACCACCTCGCCGATGCGCAGGATCCCGACGAAGGTGCGCAGCAGGGCCCGGATCTCCTCGATGCTCGCCGTCGCCGAGACCACCGACGCCACTCCCGGGATGGCGGCCAGCGTGCGGGTGGCCGCGTCCCGCCCGTACCCGGCCGCCGGCTGCACGACGACCACGTTGGTGGTTCCGGCGAGCCGGAACGCGCCGGCGTCGGCGTTGTCGAGGAACACCACCGAGCGAACCGGGAAGGCGTGGATGCCGGCGATCCGCTGCGGTGTGTCCACGGTCCGGTAGCCGGTGCCGACCCGCTGCGGATGGCGCAGCGTGATCGTGTCGCCGGGGTGGACGCCCAGGTCGTGGGCGGCCTTCTCGGAGATCAGCAGCCCGCCGGTGGGGGACCCGGAGACGACCGACGGCGACCACAGCCCGTGCCCGATGTCGAGGATGTAGGTGAGCACGTCGATCGGTGCGGCCGAGGCGTCGCCGCCGGTCCTCGGGCCGGTCCGGGTGCCGGTCCCGGCACCGACGGTGGGGGAGAGGCGGCTGGGCAGCGCCAGCGTGGGGTCGGTCTCGGTGACGGCGGGGGAGCGGCGCACGGCGTTCACCGTCGGGGAGTTCACCGGTTCGACCCGGGGCAGCATCACCCGCAGCCGGTCGGGGGCGCTGGTCGTCAGGTCCGCTTCGGCCCGGTCCGTGGTGCGGGTGAACGTGTCCAGCTCGCCGGTGAAGACCACCAGGGCAGTGATCACCGCGGCGATCGCGACGGCGGTGAGCAGCAGCCGGCGCGGGGCACGCGCCAGGTTGCGCAGCGGCATCTGGGCGAGGCTGCCCCCCGGCAGCCGGGCCCGGCCCAGCAGCCGGACCAGCGGTCCCGTCCCCCCGGCCACGGCGCTCGCCCGGATCGCCCGCACCGGCTCCNCCCGCNCCGCCCGCCACACCGGCGGCAGGGCGGCGAGCACCGGCAGGACCAGGCCCACGGCCGCGGCCCGGGCGAACACGCCGACCTGGAAGTTCGTGTGCCACACCGGCAGCGGCCACACCCCGCGCAGCAGCGCGCCCATCGCGGCGCCCACGACGAGGCCCACCAGGACACCGGCGACCACGCCGAGCACCCCGACCTGGGCGCCCAGCAGCAACGGGCGCAGCGCGAGCCGGCGCGGTGCCACCCCGAGCGCCATCCCGATGCCGATCTCCCGGCGCTGCGCGTCGACGACCCGTCCGACCAGGTTGAACGCGGCGAACACCGCCCCGACCAGGACGAGGACGGCCAAGACGTCCCACAGCCGCTGATCGCTGTTCACATCGTCGTAGAGGATCTGCCGGGTCTGGATGTCGTCCCGGTCGGTCACCGTCACGCTGGTGCCCGGCAGCGCCGCGGCCAGGGCCCGGGACAGCTCGGCGGCGAACGCGCCGGTGTCCGTGCCCGGCCGCAGAGTGAGCACCAGGTCGTTGACGGCGCCGGGCTGCCCGGTGAGCCGCTGCGCGGTCGGTAGCGACGTGTAGAGCACCCCGAAGCCGGACTGGGTGACCAGGCCCGGCTGCTCGCCGGGCAGGATGAAGTACTCCGGCGACTGGCCCTGCCCGACGTAGTGCACCTCGCCGCCGCCGCTGGTCCGCACGGTGCCGGTCGGCGGGAGGTGGTTCGCGTTGGCGAAGGTGCGGTCCAGGACGCCGACGTCGCGCCCGGAGTCGGCGGGCACGAGCGCGCGCCCCCGGGCCACCGACACCCCGTCGACCGGCGGCCGGGCGGTCAGGTCGATGCCGACCAGTTCGCCGCGGGAGAGCACGGTGTGCCCGGGGCGGGAGGCGTCGATCTCGGTCGGCAGCACCAGCCGTTCGGCGTCGGCGGTGACGGCCGCCGCGGCCGGCAGCGACCGGACCACCGCCGCGAGCCGCCCCTGCGCCACCGTGGCCCCGGCCCCGACGGCGACCCGCAGATCGTGCACGTTCAGCCGGGCGTAGCTGGCGTCGTAGGACTGCCGCCGCCAGTGCGAGGAGCTGGTCAGACCGGCGTAGAGCCCCGTGCCGAGGCCGATCATCACGGCGATCGCGACCACGAGCAGCAGGCGCTGACGCAGCTCGCGCAGCGACCAGCGCCACCACAGCCCCGTCGATGCCATCCGTCCGCCGCCCGACTACCCGGTCACCAGCGCGTACCCGGTCACCAGCGCGTACCCGGTCACCAGCGCGTACCCGGTCACCAGCGCGTACCCGGTCACCAGCGCGTACCCGGTCACCAGCGCGTCGCCGGTCACCAGCGCGTACCCGGTCACCAGCGCGTACCCGGTCACCAGCGCAGCTCCGCGACCGGCACCTGGCCGCCGGGCGGCGGGCCGTCGTGGACGATGCGCCCGCCGGACAGTTCGATCACCCGGTCCGCAATCCGGGCGATCTCCCGGTTGTGGGTGACGACGAGAACGGTCCGGCCCTGGGCGGACTGGTCGCGCAGCAGCTCCAGGATGCGCACGCCGGTGGTGACGTCCAACTCGCCGGTCGGCTCGTCGGCCAGCAGGATCGGGTTGCCGGTGGCGATGGCGCGGGCGATCGCCACCCGCTGCTGCTCCCCGCCGGAGAGCTGGTGGGGGAAGTGTGCAGCGCGCTCGGCGAGTCCCACCCCGGCCAGCACCTCGTCGGTGACCTCGCCGGCTCGGTCCCGCCCGGCGACGTCCGCGCCGAAGCGGACGTTCTCCCGCGCGGTGAGCGCCGGGAACAGGTTGAACGACTGGAACACGAAGCTGACCGCCCGGCGGCGGACCTCCCGCCGAGTCCGCCGGGACGCGCGGGTGACATCGACGCCGTCGAGCCGCACCGTCCCGGTGGTGGGGGTGTCCAACGTGCCGATCAGGTTGAGCAGCGTCGTCTTGCCGCAGCCCGACGGCCCGAGGATCACCAGCAGGCCGCGGGCGCCGACCCGCAGGGTGACGTCCGCGAGCGCCGTGACGCCGGTCGCCGCGCCGTCGTACCGCTTTCCGACGCCGACCAGGTCGATGCGCACCGCCTCGGCCGTCCCGGTCTCGTCGGCCGACCCGGTTTCCCGATCCGCCGGGCCGCCGGGCAACGCCACGCTCGGCCCCCTGTCGTCGCGATCCCCGGGCTCCGGTCGCGCCGGGCTCGAGCCAGTATCGGCGCGGCCGGCACGGCGTCGGGGGAACCGGCCGGCGGCCGGATTGCGCGCGCCGCCGGGCAACGCCCCACGAATGCGGTGGCATCCACCGGGGCCCGCCGTCGGGCACGGCGGACCCCGGTGGATGGTGGTCCGGCGGCGGCGCCGCGCATCCGCCGGCGCCCCTGGCGGATGGGGGTGATGCGGCGGCCGCCACCGGTGGGGGAGTGGTCGGCGGACGGGGATGGTCAGGGCGGGGGCTGTCGGGGGGCGAGGGTCGTCGGGGTGAGGGAAAGGGTGGCTGCCCGCCGGTGGGCGCCATGGCGGACCCGCTCGCCGGTGGGGGTTCCGGGGGGTCGGACGCCGGCGCTGGGATGTCGGCGGGCAGCCAGTCTGAGGGGCGGCCGATCCGGTGGTGGGCGGCCGGTCCTGCGGGGGAGGCGGGTCTGGTGGGTGAGGCGGGTCCTGCGGGGGAGGCGGGTCTGGTGGGTGAGCCGTTCCGGTGGGGGTGGTGCCTCCGGCGCGGGGATCTGGCGGGCTGCCCGCCGTGAGGGGTGCGGCGGGCAGCCCGCAGGTCCGACGCGGTGGGACCGGCGTTGGTCCGGCCCGCGCGGCCGTCGTGCGAGCCCGCCGCGGTCCGCCCTCCGCGGACCGCGGC
>NZ_JYFN01000038.1 GCF_000948395.1 Frankia torreyi
AGGTCGGCGTCGACCATCATCGCGATCAACTCCTCGAACCCGACCCGCGGCGTCCACCCCAACACCTCGCGCGCCTTCGACGGATCACCCACCAGCACATCCACCTCCGCCGGCCGGAAAAACCGCGGATCCTGCTGCACCAACCCCGACCAGTCCGAAATCCCCACCCGCCCGAACGCCGCATCCAACAACTCCCGAATACTATGCGTCACCCCCGTCGCCACCACATAGTCATCCGGAGTGTCCTGCTGCAACATCCGCCACATCGCCTCCACATAATCCCCCGCAAAACCCCAGTCCCGCCGCGACTCCAGATTCCCCAACGTCAACGAGTCCTGCAACCCCAACGAAATCCGCGCCACCGCCCGCGTGATCTTCCGCGTCACAAACTCGATCCCCCGCCGCGGCGACTCGTGATTAAACAACAACCCCGAACACGCAAACGCCCCGTACGACTCCCGATAATTCACCGTCAAATAATGCCCGAACGTCTTCGCCACCCCATACGGCGACCGCGGATGAAACGGCGTCGTCTCCCGCTGCGGCGTCTCCCGCACCTTCCCGAACATCTCCGACGACGACGCCTGATAGAACCGCACACCCGACATGTCGTTACCACCCGCGATCCGCAACGCCTCCAACACCCGCAACACCCCCATCCCCGTCGTCTCCCCCGTCAACTCCGCCTGCTTCCACGACAGTCCGACGAACGAGATCGCCCCCAGGTTGTACACCTCGTCCGGCTGCGAGATCTCCACCGCACCGATCAACGACGAAAGATCCGTCAGATCACCCTCCAACAACACCACCCCCGGCACCACCCGCTCCACCACCGCCACCTTCGGGTTGGACTGCCCCCGAACCAACCCGAACACCTCATAACCCTTCGCGGTCAACAACTCACCCAGATACAACCCGTCCTGACCGGTAATCCCGGTAATCAGCGCACGCGGCACGTCGATCCTCCTGTAGACCACCCGGTACTGGGCGGAAGGTTAGCGTCAGGTAAACCGGGCCGGTCAGCCGGGTCCCGCTCCCACGGTCTGCGGGGCCGCGGCGTCGGCCGCCGACCCCCGGGCGATCCGAAGAAGCTGAGGAATGATCGCGGTCCCGATGCGTCGGGCGCCGTCATTCGAGATGTGCACCCCGTCGTCGTCGCGCAGCCGGACGCCGTCCAGCTCGTCGACGTACTTGTTGCCCGGTGTGAGAACGGAGGTAATGTCGATCACGCTCGTGCCGGGGTGGCGGGCCGCGGCCTCGCGTAGGAGCACGTTGAAGCGCTCGACCCGCGTGGCCTTCGTCTCCGGGTAGATGCTGCCGTCCGGGGCCTCGGTCGGCTTGAAGATCGGGGTGGTAAGAAGTACCACTTTCGCGCCTTTGGCGCCGAGCGTGGTGATCGCAAGATCCAGCTCGCGGCCGAGGTAGGCGTCGAACGCCGGGTCGCCGATGTGCGTCCAACGGCCGTCGCGCAACTGGTCGGTGACCTCCCAGCGGCCGACGAGCAGCAGCGCGAGCGCCGGATTGACCTCGTCGACGCGCTGCGCGAAGCGCTGCGGCCACTGGTCGCAGCCGGCGGTGGTCGGTCCGGCCTCGCCGAGGATGCGCCGCTGCATGCCGCGGGCGACCCCGCAGCCGAGCTTGGAGAAGTCGTGGATCTCGATGCCCTGGGCGGCCGCCATCGTGGAGAAATCGCTGAAGCCCAGCGTGAGCGCCACCGAGTCGCCGCCGAGCAGCACCTTGATCGGCGCGCCGCTGCCGGGGTGCACGGTGACGGTCGGCTGCGGGGAGGCGGCCGCCCGCTTGGCCAGCGCCTCCAGCTCGGCGGGGGTGCGCACCGACGCCGAGGTGCCCGCCGTGGCGACCAGGATCACCGCGAGGACCCCGCCGAACGCGGCGGGCACGGTCAGCCGCGGGTTCGGCAGCCGGATCCGGCGGCGGCGGATCGGGTCCTCCACGAGGTGGAACGACGCGAGCGTGATCGCCAGCGTGACGCCGAGCCGCAGCAGCAGCAGGACCACGCCGTCGGTGCCGGTCCGGGTGGCCGTCAGGGTGAGGAACACCGGCCAGTGCCACAGGTACAGGCCGTAGGAGATCCGCCCGATGAACGTCAGCGGGGCCAGGGCGAGCACCTTCGACACCGGCCCCTCGGGTGCCTCCACGAGCGAGGCGACGAGCAGCATCACGACGACGGCGACGCCGAGGAACCCGCCGGCGTAGAGCGCGCGGTTCTCCCCGCTCACCGTGGTCCAGATGACGATCATCGTCACGCCCGCCAGGCAGCCGACGACTGACATGACCGACCGGGCCCGGGCCGAGATCGGCCGCGTCCGCTGCCCCCGCCACACCGCCAGCGCGGCGCCGACCAGCAGCGCCTGGGCGCGGCTGTCGGTGCCATAGTAGATCCGGGACGGATCAGTGCCGAGCAGCAGCAGGGCCAGGCCGACCAGCGCGGACGCCTCCGCGCCGAGCACGGCCACCGTCAGCGCGAGGGACTGGGCCTTCTGGCGCTGGCGGCGCCAGCGGTCCACCGTGCGGGCGCTGTGCCGCATGAGCAGGAACACGACCAGCGGCCACAGGACGTAGAACTGCTCCTCGACCGACAGCGACCAGGTGTGCAGCAGCGGCGAGGGCGCCGAGAAGTGGTTGAAGTAGCTCTGGTCGGACAGGGCGAAGCGCCAGTTCGCCACGTACAGCAGCGTCGACAGGGCGTCCAGGCGCAGCGTTCCGACGTCGCCGGGGGAGGCGATCCACCGGGCGTACGCCGCCACCCCGATCAGCAGGACCAGCAGCGCCGGCATCAGCCGGCGGGACCGGCGGACCCAGAAGCTGCGCAGGTCGATGCGCCGGGTGTTGCGGTACTCGGTGATGAGCAACCCGGTGATCAGGAAGCCCGAGAGGACGAAGAAGGTGTCCACGCCGAGCAGGCCGCCGGGCATCCACGAGACGCCGGCGTGGTAGGCGATGACGGCCATGACGGCGAACGCGCGTAGCCCGTCCAGGGCGGGCAGGTGCCCCAGCGGGGCGAGCACGGGGCCGGTGGCGTCGAGGTCGTCCTCGGGCCGGGTCGGTGGCCGCGCCGGCCCGCGGCCGGTCGCCGGACGCTGGGGTGTCGCGAGGTGGGCGCGGGCCCCGTCGCGGCGGACGCGGGGCTCGGGTCGCTGGGCTGGGGCCTCGGGCCGGCGCTCGGCCGCGGCCCGCTCGTGGCGGCGAGGAGGCTGATCCCGGCGCCTGCGGTCGGCACCGTGCCGACCGTCACCAAAGTGCCCCTCACGCTCCGCTGTCGAGCGTCGGGGCTGCGGGCCCCCGCCCGGGCTATGCGGCCCGCCCGCGCGGGTGCTGATCGGGGTCGTGTCGGCCTGCTGCTCGGCGGACGACCGCCGCTGTCGATCCCCGGACGCCAGCGGGACGGTGTCGGCGTCGTTGCTGGTCAGCCTGGTCCCTCCTCGTCGTCGCCGGGGCGCCATCGGGCCGTGGAACCGGGCGGCGGCCGCGGTGCGGGCTCGGCGGCTCCGCATCGGGTCCGCCACCGCGGCTCGCCGACCCCGATCGCATCAGGACGTCCGAGCGGCAAGGCTAATCGCAACAGCGTCACGCCGTGCACGCGCGGTATGTTTGTGGCCTTGATGCCGGACGCGTTGTCTGCCCGAAACCAGCATGTTGGTACTTTCCGCGCGTGTCTGAGACCACGGCGGGGCAGCCACGGACGGTGGGGGCGGCGCCGGTACCGCCGGGCGTCCCCGAACCGGCTCCCGCGCCTGCCGGGGCCCCCGCGTCCGCTGGGGAGTCCGCGTCCGCTGGGGAGTCCGCGTCGGCGGTGGAGTCCGGGTCGGCGGTGGAGTCCGGGTCGGCGGTGGAGTCCGGGTCGGCGGTGGAGTCCGCGTCGGCGGTGGAGCCTGAGCCCGCCGGGGAGCCGGCGCGCGCCCGGCTCGGGCGACCGCGACGCTGGTACGCCGGGCTGGCGGCGATCTGCCTGATCGGCCTGGGGATCCGGCTGTTCTACCTGTTCCACTGGCTGCACCCGGTGGCGGTCCAGGGTGATCCGTTCTACTACCACGAGGCGGCGAACCTGTTCGCCGACGGCCGCGGCTGGCCCGACCCGTACGAGCTGCGCCTGGCCGGGCGCTACGTCGCCGACGCCCAGCACCCGCCGCTGACCAGCCTTCTGCTGGCCGTCCCGTCGTTGCTGGGCTTCACCAGCTTCCTGTCCCACCAGCTTTTCTCCTGCCTGCTGGGGGTCGGCGCGATCGTGCTGGTCGCCCTCGCCGGGCGCCGGGTCGCCGGTCCGGCCACCGGGCTGGTGGCCGGCGGGATCGCGGCCGTCTACCCCGGCATGTGGCTCAACGACCCGCTGGTGATGTCCGAGACGACGGGCATTCTGACCTGCGCCTGGATCATCCTCGCCGCCTGCCGTTTCGCCGACCGTCGAGGGTTCGCCGAGGCAGCCTGGCTCGGGCTGGCGCTGGCGGCGGTGATGCTCGCGCGCGCCGAACTGGCCCTACTGGCCCTCGTGCTCGTCGTGCCGCTCGTCGCGATGGCCCGCGGCGTGGCCTGGCGGCGTCGCGCCGCACTGCTGGCCGTGGCGGCCACGACGAGCGTGGCCGCCATCGCCCCGTGGACCGCCTACAACCTGTCGCGGTTCCACGAGCCGGAGTACCTGTCCACCGGCCTCGGCTCCACCCTGGCCGTCACCCACTGCCCGGCGACGTACTCCGGGCGCGATCTGGGCTGGTGGTCGTTCGACTGCGTGCTGGCGCTCCCGCCGCCGCCCGAGGAACGCTCCGAGCGCGATGTCTTCTACCGACATGCCGCGTACGACTACATCCGTGGCCATTCCGACCGGCTGCCCACGGTGGCCGCCGCCCGCCTCGGCCGCACCTGGGGCGTCTACCACCCGTGGCAGCAGGCCCGCCTCGACACGATCGAGCTGCGGCCGCTGAGCCTGAGCCGGGTCGGGATGGTGACGCTGTGGGTGCTGGAAGTGGCCGCGCTCGGCGGCGTGGTCGTGCTGCGCCGCCGCCGGACCCCGCTGCTGCCCCTGCTCGCGGTGCCCATCACGCTGAGTCTGGCGACGGTGGTGGTCTACGGCACCACCCGCTTCCGGGCCGCCGCTGAGCCTGCGGTGGTACTGCTCGCCGCGGTCGCGATCACGGCCGCCGCCGGCCGGCTCGCCGGCCCGGTGCGTTCCCGGGCCAAGCGGATCCCGGGTGGGCAACCGGTGCGATCCGAATCCGACCAGGGTTACCCGACCTGACTACGCCAGTGGGTGGAAAAAGCCGTTATGTGCGGGGTGTGCTAGCTCCATAATCCGCCGTGCTGGTACGTTTTTCACCGTGCCGGACATTGCGTATCTCGAGGCAAACTCGCGGTGACCGGCCCTGTCCGCCCCCGTTCGGATGCCGTCGTCACCGACGCGCCCACCGATTCCGCCTCGATCCCCGATCCGCGCCGTCCCCTCGGCACCCGCCCGCCCAAGGTCGTCTTTCCGGGCTTCGACGGTCTGCGCGCGATCGCGGCGCTGCTCGTCGTCGTGGTGCACACGTCGTTCCCGGCGGGGTTCACCACCAGCAGCGGGTTCGGTCCCTACACCGCGCGCGGTGAGGCCGGGGTTGCGGTGTTCTTCCTGATCTCGGGATTTCTGCTCTACCGCCCGTTCGTCGCGGCCCTGCTCGCGGGCGTTCCCGCCGCCGCCGCACCGGGTTACCTGGTGCGGCGGTTCATGCGGATCGTCCCCCTCTACTGGGTGGCGCTCGCCGTCACCCTCAACGTGGTCAGCGACGACCGGGTCGGCGTGCACGGGCTCGCCGGGATCTTCCAGACCGCGTTCTTCCTGCAGGGCTACCAGGATCACTGGGCCATCCAGGGCCTCACCCAGGCCTGGACGCTCGATATCGAGGTCGCGTTCTACCTCGCCGTGCCCGTCTACGCCTGGCTGCTCGGCCGGCGCCGCCGCTCGCCCGAGGCCCAGGTCCGGGTGGAGCTGGCCGCGTTGGCGGTGACCTTCCTGGCCGCGAAGGTCATCCACTTCCTGGTCATCCCGAGCAGGCAGGCCTGGATGTCCGGCTGGAACGCCTGGCTGCCCGTCTGGTGGGACCTGTTCGCCATGGGGATGGCGCTCGCCGTGGTCTCCGCCCGGTACGCCCAGCTCGGCCGCCAGCCCCGCTGGGCGGGCCTGCCCGGCTCGGGAACGGCCTGCTGGGCCGTGGCGGCGTTGATCTACTGGGTGGCGAGCAGGCACGCCGGTCTGCCGCTGGTGCCGATCTTCGATCCCGACCGGGCTCAGGACATGAACCGGCACCTGCTGTACGGGCTGTTCGGGTTCTTCCTGCTGCTGCCAGCGGTCTTCGGGCGCCAGGACCGTGGTGCGGTGCGGCCGTTGCTGGCCAGCCGGCCGCTGGCGTTCCTCGGCGCGATCTCGTACGGCATCTACCTGTGGCACTCCACCGTCATCGACCTCGTGCTGGAGCACAGCGGCTGGCGGCTGTGGAAGATCCCCTATGCGCCGTTCCTGGCGATCGTCGTCGTGCTGACGGTGGCCGTCGCCACCGCGACGCACCACCTCATCGAGCGGCCCTGCATCCGCCTTTCCCACGGCTGGGCCCGGCGCGCGGACGCCTGGGTGGCACGCCGCCGCGGGCGGGTGGGACCGGGCGCGGGCACCGCGCCCGGCGGCGGAGGTGCGCAGCCGCAGGGCCCGATCGGCGTGTTCCCGGGGGTGGTGCCGGGGGCCCGGGCGGCGGTCGCGGTCGCCGGCGTGCCCGGGGATAGCCCGACGGTGCCACTGCTGACCGGGTCGGCCGCCCGGCCGGGCGGCCGGCAGCGGCCGGCGGGGGCGGGCGCGGCGGAGGCCGACGCGCGGGAGGCCGCGGAGGGCTGGGTGCCGCGGGCCTGGCGTGGACAGCCCGGCGTCGCGTCCGGCGCGGACCGGCCGGCCCGGCCTGACCCGGCCCGGCCCAGTCCCGACCGGCCGCCTCGGCCCGATCCTGACCGGCCGTCACGGCCCAGTACCGACAGCCCGTCGGGGCCCGGCCTCGACGGGCTGGAGTGGATCGGCCCGGGCGGGCGTCCGGAGTCGGGTGGCGCCGAGCGCGGGCCGGCCGGCCGAGCCTGATCAGTCGCCCGACCTGGCACCCGCCTTCCTGACGCGCCGCCGATCGTGGCCGCCGGCCGCCCGCCGGCCGCCGCCGATCGCGGCTGCCCTCTGCCCGGCGCGGGCGCCCCGCCTACCAGGCTGTGGTGGTCCTCCGTCCCGGCACCTCGCGTCCGGGAGGGTACCCGCGCACTTTCCGCCTCCGCACGACCTTCCCGACCGATCGCCCAATATGTCGGTTTGATGATGATTTTTCCTTTGATCTCACCGTGCTGTGTGCGCCCGTCCGGGGGGAGCGGGGGCGGCGGAGATCGGCTCGCCGCGCGGACGGCGGACGGGCTGGCCGTGGCCAGCGTCGCGCGAGCGTGGCGGGGCGGCAGCACATAGCTACATATGGACGGCTTCTGTCTGCGTAGCGTGACCGCAGTGCCAGCTCGGAAGCGTCCGTACGCCGGCTCCCGTTGACCACTCCGGACACCCATCCCTAGACTTGGGTCTGTGCACGAGGGTCCGTGGGTCTCAGACCGAGCGGATCCACTCGAGCGTCGCTATCGGTTCTGACAGTTTCTTCGTTTTCTGGCGTTGTCTCTGTCCCTCGGTCCCGGCGGTTCGATCCGGCCCTCGCGCGGACGACCACCCCTAGTCGGAGCCGACCCCTTGACGAGCACCACCGACGTACGACCCGTGGAGACCGTGACCACCGCGCAGAGCCCGACCACACCACAGGTAGCGGTCAACGACATCGGCTCGGCCGAAGACTTCCTCGCGGCAGTCGACAAGACGATCAAGTTCTTCAACGATGGGGACATCGTCGACGGCATCATCGTCAAGGTCGATCGCGACGAGGTTCTGCTCGACATCGGGTACAAGACCGAGGGCGTGATCCCGTCCCGAGAGCTGTCGATCAAGCACGATGTCGACCCGCACGAGGTCGTGAGTGTCGGCGACCACGTCGAGGCCCTTGTCCTCCAGAAGGAGGACAAAGAAGGCCGTCTGATCCTGTCCAAGAAGCGCGCCCAGTACGAGCGCGCCTGGGGCACGATCGAGAAGCTCAAGGACGAGGACGGCGTCGTCACCGGCACCGTCATCGAGGTTGTCAAGGGTGGTCTCATCCTCGACATCGGCCTCCGTGGCTTCCTGCCGGCTTCCCTCGTGGAGATGCGCCGAGTCCGCGACCTGCAGCCCTACGTGGGGCGTGAGCTCGAAGCCAAGATCATCGAGCTCGACAAGAACCGTAACAACGTTGTGCTCTCGCGGCGGGCATGGCTGGAGCAGACCCAGAGTGAGGTCCGCTCCGAGTTCCTCGCCCAACTGGCCAAGGGTCAGATCCGTAAGGGCGTCGTCAGCTCGATCGTCAACTTCGGTGCCTTCGTGGACCTCGGTGGCGTCGACGGGCTGGTGCACGTCTCGGAGCTGTCCTGGAAGCACATCGATCACCCGTCCGAGGTGGTCGAGGTCGGCCAGGAGGTCACCGTCGAGGTTCTCGACGTCGACCTGGACCGCGAGCGGGTCTCGCTGTCGCTGAAGGCGACGCAGGAAGACCCGTGGCGTCAGTTCGCCCGCACCCACGCGATCGGCCAGGTCGTTCCCGGCCGGGTCACGAAGCTGGTGCCGTTCGGCGCGTTCGTCCGGGTGGACGAGGGCATCGAGGGTCTGGTCCACATCTCCGAGCTCGCCGAGCGGCACGTGGAGATTCCGGAGCAGGTCGTCAACGTCGGTGACGAGATCCTGGTCAAGGTGATCGACATCGACCTCGACCGGCGCCGGATCAGTCTGTCGCTCAAGCAGGCGAACGAGGCGTCGGGGCTGGCCGTCGACGGCGAGGCGTTCGACCCGAGCCAGTACGGCATGGAAGCCAAGTACGACGAGCAGGGCAATTACGTCTACCCCGAGGGCTTCGACCCGGAGACCGGGGAGTGGCTGGAAGGCTACGAGGAGCAGCAGGCGGAATGGGAGCGGCAGTACGCCGAGGCCCAGTCCCGCTTCGAGGCGCACCAGGTCCAGATCCGGGCCGCGCAGGAGGCGGACGCCGCGGCGGCCGCTCCCTCCTCCTACACCGCCTCCTCCCAGTCCGACCAGCCTGCGTCCGCCATCGACGAGGAAGCACTGCGTCGCCTGCGGGAGCAGTTCGGTCGGGAGTAAGCGACCCTGCCGCGTACGTGACAGCGGGGCCCGAGGAATCTTCCTCGGGCCCCGCTGTTGTGTCTGGTGCGGGTCAGCGCTGGGCGCGGGCCACCGCGGGGTCGACGTGGTCCGGCCGTAGCAGGATCGGGACCTCGTCGCGGATCTCGTAGCGGTGGCCGAGCCGCGGGTTGACCAGCCAGCCGTCGACCAGTTCCAGCGGCCCCTTGTCGACCGGGCAGGCAAGGATCTTCAGCAGGTCGGGTTCGATGCTCATGTCGGGCGTTCCTGTTCGTTCGTCGCCATCGGTCGCTGCCGTCGGACCACCCGAGCATCCCAGACGGCCGCTCCCCTCCGAATCGGCGCACGATTATGCACCCGACATGGTGACATAAAGGCATGGGGCGGAGTAGCGTCAGGATTGTTCAGCGGCCGAACCATCGGCCGTGAGGATCGGGATCACCCGTCACGAGAGTCAGGTTGATCATGACTGTCCACGATTTCACCGTCGACACCCCCGACGGCAGCAGCCGCTCGCTGGGCGACTACGCCGGCCAGACGCTCCTGATCGTCAATGTTGCCAGCAAGTGCGGCCTGACGCCGCAGTACGAGGGGCTCGAGTCGCTCTACCAGGAGCTGCACGGCCGCGGCCTGGAGATCCTTGGCTTCCCGTGCAACCAGTTCGGTGGCCAGGAGCCGGGCACCGACGAGGAGATCCAGAACTTCTGCTCGACCAACTACAACGTCACCTTCCCGGTGCTGAGCAAGGTCGAGGTGAACGGCGACGGCGCCGCGCCGCTGTTCAAGTACCTGCGCACCGAGGCGCCCGGGGACTTCGGGCCCGAGTCCGGCTTCCTCTACGAGCACGTCTCGAAGACCCGGCCCGAAGCGATCGGCACCGACGAGGTCAAGTGGAACTTCACCAAGTTCCTCGTCGACGGCGAGGGCAACGTCGTGCGCCGCTACGAGCCGACGGTCACCCCCGAGGAGATCCGCAAGGACCTCGACGCCACCCTGGCGTAGCACCGCGTGGGCCCCGCTCACCGGCGTCCGGCCGGTGAGCGGTCGTTCTGCGCCGCCCCGGCGCGGGCAACGCGTCGCCGGGGCGGCCCAGCCGGTCGGGCCCGATCAGGTTCGATCGAGCTGGGCGGCAAGGTACACGATGTCCTCGGCGTTGCCGCTGGCGAGGACCGCGTGCACGTCGCGGTAGGCCGCACGGAACTCGGCGAGGACCGCGCTGACGCCTGCCGCGTCCACCGGTTCGCCGATCTCGACGGCGGCGTTGGCGAGGCGGCGGATGCCACGGCTGGCCCGCTGCGCGGTGAGCAGATGGAATGCGATCTCGTCCAGGCGGGCGGGGTCGGTGTCACTCATGGCGGCCTTCCATTCCTTCGGGTCGTGCACAGGTCGGGCCGCGGGCCGCGGGGATCAGGCGAGGACGGCCTCGGCCCGGTGGTCGTCGGCCGGCAGGAGTCCGGTCACCGTGGCGGTGACCTCGACCGACCGCAGGGTGGCGATGCCGCCCAGGACCGCGGCGAACGCGGTGTCGGCGGCGTCCCGGCCGGTCGCGATCCGGACCAGCCCGTCACGCGGAACCCGCCGGGTCGGGTCGTGGACGTGCCAGGCGCCGTCGGTCCAGGCCTCGAAGACGGCGTGAAAGTCCATCGGAGTCAGCCCGGGTGCATAGACCGCGGTGAACCTGGCGGGTATCCCCAGCGCTCGACAGAGGGTGACGCCCAGGTGGGCGAAGTCGCGGCACACTCCCTGCCCGGTCAGCAGGGTGTCCTCGGCGGTGTCGTGGACCGTGCTGGCGCCGGCGACATAGCCGATCCGGTGGTGGATCCAGTCCACGACGGCGTCGACCCGGGGCCGGCCCTGGGGCAGGGCGCCGAACTCGGCCACGGCGAGCCCGACGACATGGTCCGACGGGCAGTAGCGGCTCGGGCGCAGGTAGGTCAGCCGTTGCAGGTCAAGGGGCTCGTCGCCCGCCACTCCGGTTGGGTGCGGGCCGGGACGGGGGCGCGGACTGTCGAGGTCCGCCCGGTAGGACGCCGCGAACAGTCCGCGGGGCACTCGTAGCAGGTGGATGCGCCCGCCGTGCGGCGCGGCCAGCTCGACCGGCGGGGCGAGGGGGGCTCCGTCGATCGCCAGCTCCAGGCGTTCGGCGTGCATGCGGCCGCCGCGCTCGGCGGGGGCGATCTGCACCGCGATGTCGGCGGGCTCCTGGACGTCGAAGGCCAGGTCGCAGGTGACGACCCGGCCCCGATCGTCGCCGCCAGCCGGCCTGGGCCACTCACGGCCGGCAAGGACGCCCATGTCGCCTGTCTCGCTCGTCCTGGCCGTCCCGCCCGTCCTGGCCGTCCTGGCCGTCCCGCCCATGGTCAGGGCGACACCGAGGGCGCCGGAGACAACTCCGGCACCGCGGCGCTGATCGGCCCGCCGTGCTCTGTCGAGGCCTCGGCGCCGGCCTGCCGCAGGATCTCGCCGGGCGAACCGGTCAACGCGCCGGCCGCGACCGCGCGCAGCAGCACCCGGGCCGGCCCGGCTGCGGTCTCGGGCGGGATCACGAGCAGTCGCAGCCTGGGCCTGCCCCCGTCGCTGCCCGCGGTGACCACCCGCCGATCGAGGGTTCGAAACCAGTCCACCCGGACCAGGGGCAGCCCGGACCCACCGGCCAGGCTGGGAATCGCCGTCCAGGCGTCGCCGTTCACGCAGACCCGGCGGACGCTTTCGTCGGCGCCCGCCAGCGCGGTGAGAAGGCCGGGCAGCTCGTCGGTGAGCCGCATCGTCCGCGGCCACCAGCCGCCGTCAAAGGAACCCTCGCCGCGGTCCGGGGACAACGTCAGGCGGGCCGCGGCCGCGGCCGCACCATCCCCGACGTCTGCGCCGCCCGGCTTGGCGGGCGATGCCGCGGCCGGAGGCGTCGCGGGATGCGAGGTCGTGAACCGGGACGGAGCGCCACCGTCGTCATCGAACCGAGCGATGTCGGCGCGGTCGGTGAGAGGGACATGCGGGCTCGTCGTCATGACGGCCGCCTCACTCCGATGACGATGACCATCGGATGGCTGCGACCGGTGGCTGGGTCGGCCTGCTGGTCGACGCTCGCGGTACACCCGGTCAACGACCATGCTACGCCCGGCGGCCGTACCGCCCGCGCGGAACCCTGGTCACCGGACCGTCCGCCCTTCGCCGCGGAGGCCGGCGCGACCGTTGCCGGGGTCCGCGGCGGCGGTTTCGGCCAGCGCGACGTCGAGGCTGCCCGGGGGCAGCGCGAACGTCTGTTCGGTACTGGTCGAGTCGAGTACGCAGGGCCGCTCGTACAGGTAGAGCATCTCCACCACCTCGGCGGTCACGGGGTCGGCGGCGCCGGCTGCGGCGAGTTCCGCCGCGGTCAACCGGACCAGCTCCGGCTCCCGCGCCTCGGCGGTGTCGGCGGTGTCGGCGGTATCGGGGGCGCTGGCGGCCACGAGCCGCCGGGACAGCTCACGCACCGAGAGCGGCACGCTCGGCGCGTGCCAGCTCCGGCCCCAGGCGCGGTCATCCCGGCTGATCGCGACGAGGGCGCGGGCGACCTCGCCGACGTAGGCCCAGCTGTGGGCGGCGTCGAGGTCCCCCGGGAAGGCGGCGGGCGCGCCAGCGAGGATCTTCGGCGCGACCAGCAGGTTGTAGAGCGAGTAGGCGCCTGCGCCGAGGAAGTCCGCCGCGCGCACCTCGGTCGCCCGGACCCGGCCGGCGTGGTGGGCGGCCAGAGCGTCGTGCCACATCGCGGCCCGCACCCGCCCCTTGACCGTGATCGGGGCCAGCGGCCGGTCCTCGGTGATCGGCCCGTCGACCGGGCCGTAGCCGTAGGTGTTGCCGAGCATGACGTAGCCGGCGCCGGTGCGCTCGGCGGCTGCCAGCAGCGCGGCGGCCAGCGGCGGGAACAGCGCCGGCCACCGGTCGTAGGCGGGTGCGGCGCAGCCGAACAGGGTTCGCGCGCCGGTGGTCAGCTCGGTCAGCCGGTCGGCGTCGGTGGCGTCGGCCGCCACCAGCTCGATCCCCGGACGGCGGGGGCCGCGGCCACTGCGGGTGACCAGCCTGACCTGATCCCCGGCGTCGGCGAGGAGGTGGGCGGTGGCGATGCCGGTCGCGCCGGCCCCGACGATCACGTGCAGGCTCATTACTTGCTCCTCGTGGGTGGGCGTCCCGGTGCGGACCGGGCTCGTCCGGATCACCCTCGTCGGGCCCGCGCACCCGCGGCAGCCCTTCGGACGCCAGATGTCCGGAGGTTTCCGCCATGATCGGATCGGGCCGCGCTGCCGCGGTGATGATGGGAACCATGCCCGCGGCGATCACCACCCCCGGTACCCCCGGCTCGTCTGGCCCGTCCGGCCCGCCGCACCGGGTCGCGGTGATCGCCGTGCCGCCGGTGACGATGTTCGACCTGTCCATCCCCCAGCTCGTCCTCGGCGCCACGTTCGTCGCCGACCGGCCCGGCTACGAGGTGGTCGTCTGCGCGGCCGACCCCGGGCCGGTCGCCGTCGAAGGGGACGGTGGCGGGATGGGCCTCACCGTCAGCCGGGGGCTCGACGCCGTCGCCTGCGCGGACACTGTCATCGTCACCGGCACCGGTGCCCGGGTCGACGCCGATGCGCGGGTGCTGGCCGCGCTGCGGGCGGCGGCGGCCGCCGGCCGCCGGATCGCCTCGATCTGCACCGGCGCGTTCGTCCTGGCCCAGGCCGGCCTGCTCGACGGCCGGCAGGCGACCACGTACTGGGTGCAGGCCGGGGCGTTGAGCAGCCGCTTCCCCGCCGTCGACGTCCGCGCGGACGTGCTGTTCGTCGAGGACGGCCAGATCGTGACCTCGGCCGGGCTCGCCGCGGGCATCGACCTGTGCCTGCACCTGGTGCGCAGCGACTACGGCAGCGCGGTCGCGAACGCGGCGGCCCGCCTCGCGGTGGCGGCCCCCGCGCGCGCCGGCGACCAGAACCAGCGCCTCCCGACGCCGCTGCCCGGCCCGGACGGCAGCGGCCTGGCCCGCACCCGGGACTGGGCGCTGGCGCGCCTCGACGAGCCGCTCACCCTCGCCGACCTCGCCGCGCACGCGCACGTCAGTGAGCGGACGCTCGGGCGGCGCTTCCGGGCCCAGACGGGCCTCAGCCCGCTGCAGTGGCTGCTGCACCAGCGCATCGAGCGGGCCCGCGAGCTGCTGGAGACCACCGACCTGACGATGGATCATGTCGCCCGGCGCAGCGGGCTGGGCTCGGCGGACTCGCTGCGTCAGCACCTGCTGCGCCGCACCGGGCTCACCCCGACCGCCTACCGCACCGCCTTCGCCCGCCCCCACTGCGGCGCCGTCTGACAGGCGGGATGGCGCTGCCTCCCGTGGGGCCGGTTCCGCCGCGCCGGCCTCGTTGCTCATCCGGTCGGATCCGGGAGCGCCGCCGCGGCCCGGTCGCCTACTCGCACCGCGGCGACGAGGACGACCGCGCCGGCGACCGAGAGCAGCGTCCGGACGTGGTTCCAGGCCGTCCAGTCGCCCGCGTAGCGCAGCCAGGAGTCGGCCGCGCCGGCGGTGGTCGGGTCCACCCGGGCGAGGGCGTCGTTGTGGGGCACGTGGTAGGCGATCGTGAGCAGCACCCCGAGCAGGTAGAGCGCGGCCCCGGCCAGGCGGTACCAGGCCCCCGGCTCGTGCGGATCACGCACCGACGCGACGCCGAGCACGACGCAGGTGGCGGCGGTACCGAACATGACCAGCATGAAGGCGGCCGTCGGGGCCTCGCGGTTGACGCTCTGCATCGCGGCGAGCCCCTGGTCGGGCGGCAGCCGGCGCAGCGCGGTCATCACGAAGGCGGAGAAGGCGAAGAGCACCCCGCCCACGACCGCCGCCCCGACGGCGGTGATCAGCGTGAGCGTGGGCAGAACCCTGGAGGTCATGTGCGCCGTCCTGTCTGGCCGGGCCGGAAGCTGTCGTGATCCAGTGAAATGCGCGCGATCGGGACGAGCCATGGCCCGGACGCTCGTCTGCATACGCGAGCGTCCATCCATCCGGTGTGGTGAGGGCTGGGCCGCCGTTACGATCTCCCGCATGGACGCGATCGCCGGGTTACTGGACGGCCCCCGGGCGCACGGTGCCTTCCTGCTGCGCCTGACCATGAGCCCGCCCTGGTCGCGCTACGCATCCAGGACGAGGCCCCGCTGGCCATCGTCGCGATCGTGCGCGGGCACGCGTGGGTGGTCCCCGACGACCGGCCCGCCGTGCGCCTGACCGCCGGGGACGTCATCGTCATCCGCGGGCCCGAGCCGTATCGAGTGGCCGACGACCCGGCGACCCCGGCCCAGATCGTCATCCATCCCGGCCAGGTCTGCACCACCCCGTCCGGGGAGAGCCTCGACCTGTCGATGAAACTCGGGCTGCGCGCCTGGGGTAACAGCCGCGACGGCGCGGCCGAGCTGGTGGCCGGCGTTTACCAGTTGCGCACCGAGGTCAGCCGTCGGCTGCTCACCGCGCTGCCGGCGCTCGCCGTGGTCCGGGCCGGCGACTGGGACTCCCCGCTCGTGGATCTGCTCGCCCGCGAGGTCGGCCGGGACGATCCCGGTCAGGAGATCGTGCTGGACCGGCTGCTGGATCTGCTCGTCGTCGCGGTCGTGCGCACCTGGTTCGCCCGGGCCGAGGCGGCTGCCCCCGCGTGGTGGCGGGCGAACGACGACCCGGTCGTGGGCCCGGCGCTGCGCCTGGTGCACCACACGCCCCAACACCCGTGGACGGTCGCGGAGCTTGCCGCCGCCTGCGGAGCCTCCCGGGCCGCCTTCGCCCGCCGGTTCACCGATCTCGTCGGCGAGCCCCCGATCGCCTACCTCACCGGCTGGCGCCTGGCACTGGCCGCCGACCTGCTACGCGAACCGGACGCCTCCGTCGGATCGGTGGCCCGCCGGGTCGGCTACGGCAGCCCCTTCGCCCTGAGCACCGCCTTCCGCCGCCACTACGGCGTCAGCCCCCGCGAACACCGCGCACGGTGAGCAGGCCGCCGGGGCGGGGGCTCGGCGCGAGACCGTTAGGGTTGTTGTCAAGGGTTCGACGTCGGGATGTGGTGGGACTGTGGTTGATCGCCGGGACTGGATGACCAGGGCCGCGGACGAAGCGATCGAGCGGGCGCAGCGGCGCCCGGGGGGCGGGAAGGTCGTCTGCGCGTCGGGGATCAGCCCGTCGGGGCCCATTCACCTCGGCAACCTGCGGGAGATCCTCGTCCCGCATCTCGTCGCCGAGGAGATTCGTGCTCGCGGAGTGCCCTGTGAGCACATCCTGTCCTGGGACGACTACGACCGGCTCCGCAAGGTGCCCGCCGGGGTGCCCGCCGACTTCGCCGAACACGTCGGCCGGCCGCTGACGGCCGTCCCCGATCCGTGGGGCGAGTTTCCGAGCTGGGCGGAGCGGTTCAAGGCGCCGTTCCGGGACGCGTTGTGTCGCCTCGGCATCGAGGTGCGCGAGATCAGCCAGACCGAGATGTACCGCTCGGGTGCCTACGCGGACGGCATCGCCCGGGCGATCGCCGCCGCCCCCACCATCGACGGCATCCTCGGCCGCTACCGCACGCTGCAACCATCGCCCACCGCGGCACCCGCCGGCTCCGGGCCGGATGGTTCCGGGGCGGGTGGTTCCGGTTCCGGCGGTTCCGGTCCCGGCGGCCGGGCCGGGCGCGGCGGGCGGCGGGGAGCGGCGGCGCCGGGCGGGGCCGACGACGTCCCCCCGGCGGACGTCGACGTCGCCGCCGACGAGGGGGCTGCCGACGACGAGGGCTCGGCGTCGGCGTCGGCCTACTTCCCGTTCCGGCCCTACTGCGAGGTCTGCGGTCGCGACACGACGGTGGTGGCGTTCTTCGATCCGGTGGCCGGCCAGGGCGACTATTCCTGCTCCGCCTGCGGCAACCACGGCCGGTTCGACGTGCGGGGGCCGGCGAACGGCAAGCTGGTGTGGAAGGTCGACTGGCCGATGCGCTGGGCCTTCGAGAACGTCGCCTTCGAGGCCGGCGGGGTGGACCACTCCTCGCCCGGGTCGAGCTTCACCGTCGGCGGCAGCATCGTCCGCGAGGTGTTCGGCGGCGAGCCGCCGGTGTACCTGCCGTACTCCTTCGTCGGGGTCCGCGGGCGGGCCAAGCTCTCCGGATCGGCGGGTGGGGCCCCCACCCCCGCGGACGCCCTGCACATCCTGGAGCCGGCGATCGTGCGCTGGATCTATGCCCGGCGCCGACCGAACCAGGCCATCACCGTCGACTTCGGGGCGGAGGTGCTGCGCGTCTACGACGAGTGGGACGCGCTGAACCGCCGCGTCGGCGACGGCACGGCCGAACCCGCGGAGGACACCGTGGTGGCGCGCTCGCGGGGGACCGTCGAGGGCGGCCCGGTCGACGCGCCGCGCACCGTGTTCCCCTTCCGGCTGCTGTCGTCGATCTGCGACATCACCGCCGACGACCCGACCCAGATCCTGCGGATCCTGCGCCAGGCCCGCGGCAGCGACGCGCCCGGCGAGAGCGGCGCCGACGGCACGGGGCAGGCACCGTTCACGCTCGACGACCTCCAGCCGCGGCTGGGCTGTGCCCGGGCCTGGACCGGCGAGCACGTGCCCGCCGAGCAGCGCACCATCGTGCGGACCGAGCCGGACCGGGCGGCGCTGGCGGGCTTGAGCGCCGACGAGACCAAGGCCCTCGCCATCCTCGTCGACGGCCTCGAGGAGGACTGGTCGCTGGACGGGCTCACCACACTGACCTACGCCGTGCCCAAGCTGCTGCGCGGGCTGCCCGCCGACGCACCGGCCACCGCCGAGCTCAAGCAGGCCCAGCGCGCGTTCTTCGTCCTGATCTACCGGCTGCTGGTCGGCCGCGACACCGGCCCGCGCCTGCCCACCCTGCTGCTGGCGGTCGGCCCCGAGCGCATCCGAGCCCTGCTCACCGCCGCCGAGTAAGGCGTGCAGGTCCGGGCGGACCGGCGATCGGCTGTGCCCGCCGGCTCGGACAGCCTGCTCGTCCGCGGGGACGACGACCGGTTCTCCTTCGTCCCCGCCTCGGTGCAGGAGTACCTGGTGGTGGCCCGGGTCGCCGAGGACCTCGGCCGCACCGGGGGCAGTGCGGCGAGCTGCGTGGTCAGCCGGTGCCGGGCGAGGCGGGGCCAAACAGCTTCAGATAGCGTTTCGACGACGTGGGGTTCAGATCCGGCTGGTAGAGCGACGAACGGACGTTCTTCGCCTCGGAGTTGTTGTAGTACGCCTCGTAGGCCAGATTTGCGGCATTGGCGGCGAACGTCTCATACATCTTCTGGACGTAGAAGGGGTTGTCGCCGCCGCCGCCCTCCGACCGGACCACCCCCCACTCTGGGACGGCGAACTTCTTGCCGTGATCATGGGCGAACTTGATCACCGTGCACAGTCCGGACCGCTGGTGGCACTGGCGGTTCCAGCTCTTCTCGCTGACCGACGTGGGGAAGAAATCGTAGGAGTCGATGCTGACGACGTCGACGTACTGGTCGCCGGGATAGGCGTCCCACACGTCCCGCCCGCTCCCGGGCAGCTTGTCGGTGTGGGCGTTCATGTTCCAGTCGATCTTCACGGCCGGCGCGGTCGAGCGCAGCGCGGTCACGGTCCGACGAAAGCACGCCTTCCAGGTCTCGACATTGCGCACGTGCCAGTACATGTAATCGCCGTTGAACTCCCAGCCGAGCCGGATGTAGGCGTCCGCGCGGCCGAACTTCGTCAGCGTCGCGCCGAACGTTCGCCAGTAGTTGTCGTAGGCGCCGCTCGCACAGGTCCCCTCGTTGCCGTCGCGGGGGAACGGCGGCTGCGCGATCGACAGCTCACCCGGGAACTTGTCCCGGGTGAAGGCCGCTGTCGGCCAGTCCGCCGAGACCATGTTGTACCAGTCCTTGCGCTCGGTGAAGACGATCGCGAGCCCGACCTGGCGGCCGGTGAACGCTCCCCAGGCGTTGACGTCGGCGGGATAGTTGCCGTTGGCGCCGGACACCCAGTGCACCCCGACGGGGCCGGGTGCGGGTTTCGACGAACCGGAGCACGCCGCGAGCCCGGCGGTCAGCAGTACGGAGACCAGCAGCAGCGACAGCGAGACCAATCGCGACCGGCGTCGCACTCTCACGCTACGGAGGGCCTGCGGAGGACCGGCGCCGCGGTGGGCGAGGTCACGCCGGCGCCCGGTGCGGACGACTGATCGGCCGCCGCCAGCGGCGACAGCCCGGCGGTCGGCGACGCGGACGTGGCCGCGCCGCCCATGGGAACGGACCGCGGGGCGGTGCCGGACACCAGGACGCCCGGCGCGGTCGTGCCCGCGGCCGGCCCACCCGCTGTGGCGGTCGGCGCCAGCCCTCCGGCGGCGGTCGCTCTCTCGCTCGCCGCTGCAGTGCTGGGCCTCGCACCCACCGAGGAGGTCGCCCGCGTGTGGGCTGCCCGCGCTTGGGCCGGCTGCGCGTGGGCCGGCTGCGGCTGGGTCGGCTGCGCTTGGGTCGGCTGCGCCGGGCTCGGCTCCGTCGTCGGCTCCACCGGGTTCGCGCTGCGGGACTCCAGCCAGGCCCGGACGCCGTCGGCCTCCACGGGCCAGTCGTGGCCGGGGACGAGTGCGGCACCCAGCTCCATGTGCGTGGCCAGGGAGGGCGCGGGGACGAGCAGGGTCCGCCGCCGCCGCTCGGGTCGGGCCAGCGCCACCGCGTTCAGGGTGGCCCGCAGCCCGGTCAGCGCCGCCCGGCGGGCGATCCGCGCGGCGGCCGTCGAGGGCGCCACCAACGGTGGTTCACCGCCCAGTTCCGGCAGCCGGAAGGGCTGGAAACCCTGCAGCGTCAGGCAGGTCGCGCGGTCGAAGGCGCCACCGACGAAGGGGATCGAGCGCAGCAGCAGCTCGTCCTCGACGAGGGTGCCGACGCGCAGACCGAAGGTGCTGGTCGTGGTGGCGGTGCGAGCCCAGGTCACCCCCTCGATCATCGGGGCGTGCTCGTGGATGCTGCCGTCGTCGGTGACCTGCGGGCGTCGCCGGGTGGAGGTGGCGGCCAGCCGCGACGTGCCGTACAGGGTGAAGTATTCGACGTCCGGGCGGGCGGTGGCGGCGGAGACCAGCGCGGAGAGCGAGTTCTCCGTGTACAGATAGTCGTCTTCCGCGAGCCAGACGAGATCGTCGGCGGCCCAGCGGCGAAGCCTGGGCATGCGTAGGACGTGGCGATACGACGCGCGATTACTGCCGCACGTGACCGGGACGACCTCGCCGGCCTCCGCCATCATCGAAAGACGATCCGCCGGCATCGGACCGTCGTTGACGAAGACGATCCTCGTCGGGATCTCGACTTTCTCGACGGCGCGCAGGAGGGACGCGAGCGCCAGCCGCTTGCTGTAGAACGCCGGTCGGTTCTTCGCGTTCTCCGAACCAACGGATCGATACAGGATGCGCAGAATCATCTCAACCCCCCCGCCTGGCCCGGGTCCAGGCGGCATTCACCGGAACGGTCTCGACGCCGGTCGAGATCCTACCTATATGGTCGCCGCCCCCCGGCGGACCGGTCGTGATCGGAAGATTTTCCTGACCCCCCTTGGTGGGGCCGGACACGATGTGGCTCATCCGGGCTCGTTCGATTCGGCCGGTTCCGATCCGGCCGGAGCCGCATCGGCTGGCTCCGCAGTGGCGATGCTCGGGGCGCCGTCCTGTTCCATCTCGCGGGCGACCCGGCGGACCAGCAGGAACCAGAACGGCACCGTGATCCAGAACGCCGCGATGTAGCCGATGACCGCCCCGGACGCGCCGCCGAGCTCCAGCCCGATGATCGGGTAGAGCAGGAGCTGCGGGGCCAGGATGGCATTGGCGCGGAAGGTGAGTTTGGCCTGCCCCATCGCGTAGAGCATGCACGCCGGCCCCACCGTCGCCGCCGGCCCCGTCTGCTGCACGATCGACAGTGCCAGCAGATGATGGGTCTGCCCCCAGGTGTCGCCGAGCAGGGAGTGGCCGATGCTCGTCGGTAGGAACAGGAAGATCGTTCCCCAGACCACGCCGACGGCGACGATCACTCCCGACAGGGCGTAGGCCGCGCGCAGCCGCGCCCCGGCCGACATGTCCTTACGACGGGAGAACTCCGGGACGGCCCAGCTCACGATCCCGACGGCGAGGATCGTCGTCGGTCCGAGCAGGGTCTGCACGCCGCGCAGCGCGCCGACGAGGTCGATCGCCCCCAGGGTGCCGAGCAGCAGCGTCGAGGCCTGCTGGGCGCCCTGGACGGTGAGGTACTCCGCGCTCATGTAGCCGTTGATGTCGCGATGCTCGACGATCCAGGACCGGACCTGGTTCGTCGCGGGCCGGAAGCCGGCCTGATAGATCCCGAGGATGGCCGCGACGGCCGCCGCACCGCCCCAGGCCAGCAGCATCGCCCACGAGGTCGACACATCGCGGACGATCAGCAGGAGGATGGCCCCGAACTGGACGATCGCCCAGATTCCGTCGTTGGCGGCGGCGGCCGCCGGCCGGCCCTCGGCGAAGAACACCTGCCGCCAGGCGTCCTGGAGCAGCAGCGCCGGGAACACCAGTCCCATCGCGATCAGGGAATGGCCGACGCCGCCGCCGAGTGCGAGGCCGACGGCCAGCGTCACCGCCCCGGAGAGCAGTCCGATGACGAAGGCGGTGCCGGTGCCCGCGGCACCCGCCGCCCGGAACACCCGGGGCGACACGTCCGCGAACTTCATGCCCAGCGGCGCGGTGCCCGCGGCCTTCGAGAAACCGATCATCAGCGAGAAGATCGCGAACGCCACACCGAACGCGCCGAACTCCGACGAGCTCACGCTGCGGGCGATGATGAACGACATCACGGCGTTCGTGCCGCTGGAGAGCACCTGGTCGACGAGCGTCCAGATCGCCCGGGACCGGCTCGATCCGCGGGTCGTCCGCTCGACGCGGTGCCGCCCGCCCACGCCGGCGTCCTCGCTGAGGTCCGCGAGGCCGTAGTCGACCGGTTCGGGACGGTTCGCGACGGCCGTCCCGGCGGGCGCGCCCAACGTCCCGCCGGCCGCTCCATCCGCGCCGGCACCGCCCCGGCCGTCGATCGCCGGATCCGGCCGGTTGAGGCCGCCGAGGAAGAACTCGCCGGTCATCGTGCCGGACATCGGGATCAGGCCCTCGGCCGTGGGCGCGTGGGTGGGACGGAAACTGTCCGCCCCGGGCACCCGACGCACGCGCAGCCCGCGGATGATCTGTGTCCGCTCGTGATCGAACGGTTCGACCCGGCGCGCCGGGTTCGACTCNCCCCCGCCGTGCTCGCGCACGGGTGGCTCGCCGCGTGGGCCCAGGTCCCGCCCGGCGGTGCCCTCCCGGCCGGAGCCCCGGCCCCGTCCGTAGCTGTTGCCGTAGCCGAACTCGCGGCCGTGGCCGTATCCGTGCCCCTGCCGGTGGTCGGCGGCGGTCTCCGACTCCTCGAGGCGCCCGCGCTGCGGCCCGCTCTCGGCCACCCGACCGCTCTCGGCCACCCGACCGCTTTCGGCGCCCTGACTGCCCCCGGTGCCCTGGCCGCGGTCGGCGACCCGGCTGCGGTCGGCGTACTGACGATGCTCTCTGGCCCGCTGGGCCCGGCCGATGGGATACAGCGCGGGATCCCGGTCCAGATCGCGGCCACGGTGGCGGTCTCGACCGGGGCCGGTGCCCTCGGCCCGGCCGTCGTCGCGCCGGCCCGAGCCGTCGTCCTGCGCGGCCCGGCGTTCGTGTTCGGTCCGGCGGGCCTCGGCGACCTCGGGCATGCCGAGACGGCGGCGCAACGCGGCCAGCTCGGTCGTCGACGTGAGCTCGGCCGGACTCGCCGGACTCGCCGGACTGGACGGGGGCGGCGGGCCGGAGCGTCGCTGCTCCGTCGGCGAGCTCTGCTCCGTCTGACGGTGCTGCTCTGCGGGCCGGTGCCGGTCTGCCGGGCGCTTCTGGTCCGTCCGCCGTTCCTGGTTGGGCGGCTGCGCCTGGCCTGCGGGCAGGTCCTGATCGGTGAGCTGGTCCTGGTCGCGGGGCGCGGCGTTCGGGTCCGAGGGGGGCGCGTCCGAGCGGCGCGGGCGCGGCGCGGTGAGGCGCTGGGTCGTCTGCGTGGTCGCGGGACCCGGCTCGACGCGGGTCACCGGAGGTCGCCCGCTCGGCCGCCGCGGCAGGCGGGTGGCCGGCGGACCACCCTGATCGTCGTCGGATGGGAATCCGTGGCCGGACTCATCCATCCACCGCCGACCGTCCTCTCCATGCCGCATCAGCCCGACCTTGACCGGCGTATCCCGCCGGGGGCCACCGAGGTTCTCGCCCGGCGAACCCCACAGGGATCCACCGAGGCGCCGCACGCCTGGCAGCCAGCAGGTCGATGGTAGCCCGATATGGGTGGCTCTCCCGGGCCGGGCGGGCCGGATGTGCCGTACCCGACCGCTGCCGGGGCCGATCGATGCGATCTACCATGCCGGGGCCGCGGCGAGCGGAGGCGGTCCCGCCACCCGGTGCCGGTTTTGTTGGGCGGAGGCGGCCCCGCCACCCGGTGCCTGTTTGGTGGGCGGTCGGCGAGCCTTGCCCGCATCCCTCCACATCGACGATGGCCCTCCACATCGACGACGGTGCAACACCTTGAGGACGACGGTGGCGATCGTAACAACCCGGGATGGGTCGGCAGGGGCGTTTGCGACGCCGTCCCTCCATTCGCCCCGGATCTACGGGTGCCGGCGGCGCAGCGTCACTGCGGCGAGGCCGAGGGCGGCCAGGGTGCAGCCGGTGACGATCAGGATGTCGCGGGTCAGCCACCGGTCGACGTGCCGCGACGTCGACAGCCGGGCCATGGCGTCGACGACGTACGTCATCGGCATGACGGTGCTGATCGCGTCGAGCGTCGGCAGCATGCCGTGCCGCGGCACCAGGATGCCGCACAGCATGAACTGCGGGATGAGCACGGCCGGGATGAGCTGCACGGCCTCGAACTCGGTACGGGCGAAAACGCTCATCCACAGGCCGAGCGCGGTGCCGAGGAAGGAACTGAGGATGGCCGCCACGAAGAGCATGGGGGCCGATCCCCGCACGGTCAGGCCGAGCGCACCCACGGTCAGCGCGGTGGCGAACGCGGCCTGGGTCGCGGCGAGCACGGCGAACGCCAGCCCGTAGCCGACGAGCAGGTCCCCGCGGCCGACCGGGCTTGTCAGCAGCCGCTCCAGCGTGCCGGACGTGCGCTCGCGCAGCATCGCGACGGAGGTGACGAAGAACATCGTCATGAGCGGGAAGATCCCGAGCAGCGCAGGGCCCACCCGGTCGAAGGTGTCGGGGGACCGGTGGAACAGCAGGCGCAACGTCAGCAGCAGCACCGGCGGCAGCAACAGGACCAGGGCGAGGGTGCGGCGGTCGCGGCCGAGCTGGCGAAGCACCCGGGCGGCCGTGGCGCCGGTGCGCAGCTCGTCGATGGGCTTGCGGCGCGGGCAGGGTGCGACGCCGGGGGGATGGTCCGGCGGTGGATTCGGGGTGCGCGGCGCCTCGGTGGCGCCCCCAGTGGGTGTGGTCGGCGCGGGTCGGGCCTGCGGACCGGCGCGGTCGCCGGCCCCGGCCCCGGCCAGCCGGTTCGGCGCCTCGACGAGGCGTAGGAAGCCCTCCTCCAGGTCGGCGCAGGCGGTGGCGGCGAGCAGGTCCGCCGGTGTGCCCTGCGCGAGCAGCGTCCCCTCGTAGAGCAGCAGCAGGCGGTCACAACGGATCGCCTCGTCCATCACGTGCGAGCTGACCAGGATTGTCGTGCCGCGCTCGGCGAGCTGGCGGAAGTCGGCCCACAGCCGTCGGCGCAGCAGGGGGTCGGCCCCGACGGTGGGTTCGTCGAGGACGAGCAGGTCGGTGCCGCCGATCATCGCGACGGCCAGCGACACCCGCGAGCGCTGGCCGCCTGAGAGGTGGTTGACCAGCCTGGACGACTGCTCGGTGAGGCCGACATGGGCCAGCAGCGCGTCGAGGTAACCGGGCGCGCGGGTGGGGTCGTCGGGGTCGTCGGCCTGGGCGAGCGCGGCGAAGTAGCGCAGGTTCTCCCGCACGGTCAGGTCGCCGTACACCGACGCGGCCTGGGTGGCGTAGCCGACCCGCCGGCGCAGGCAGGCATCGCCGGCGGCGTAGCCGAGGACGCGCAGGTCCCCGTCCACCCCGCTCTGGACCCCGACGATCGCCCGCATCAGCGTGGTCTTGCCGCCGCCGCTCGGCCCGATCACCCCCGTCACGCTGCCGCGGGGCACGGTGAACGAGACGCCGTGGATGACAAGGTGACCGCCGCGGCCCCGCCGGCGCGCCCCGCGCCGGATCCGCACGTCGGTCGCGGAGACCGCAGCCACGTCTCTGTGCGCGCCGGGTGGGGCGCGGCGAGCGGCGACCCCGGCCGCGTTGGTCACGCTCGGCGTCGGTTCCAGTCCGGGGTGCACCCGCCGCATCCTGTCAACGCCGCGTCCCGATCCGCGCGACCGGGCGTCCCGGCGAGTTCCGCCGCGGTTTCGCGCGCAGCGTCGCGTCCGGCGTCGGATGGGCGTCCGGCGTCGCCTGTACGGCCGGCCCTGCATGTTTGGCGGCTTGCGGTGGCGGCACCCCCAAGGGCGGACGAGCCGAGATGCCGACACGCCGAGATGCCGACATACAGGGATGCCGACATACAGGGATGCCGACATACAGGGATGCCGACACGCAGGGATGCCGACATACAGGGATGCCGACACGCAGGGATGCCGAGGTGAGGATGATGTCGTTCGTCGGGTATGCGCTGTCCTGCGAGGAGCACGGCGCCCGGGCGTTGGTCGGGCAGGCACAGGCCGCCGAGCAGGCCGGCTTCGACGGTCTGTGGATCTCCGACCACTTTCATCCCTGGAACGACGCGCAGGGACAGGCACCGTTCGTCTGGTCGGTCATCGGCGCGATCGGGCAGGTCACCGAGCGCGTTCCGCTGACCACCGCGGTGACCTGCCCGACCGTGCGGATCCATCCGGCGATCATCGCGCAGGCCGCGGCGACCTGCGCGACGATGCTGCCCGGCCGCTTCCAGCTCGGCGTGGGTTCCGGGGAGGCGCTCAACGAGCACGTGCTGGGCGACGGCTGGCCGGCCACCGAGGTCCGCCTGGAGATGCTGGAGGAGGCCGTCGCCGTCATCCGCGAGCTGTGGCGCGGCGGGATGGTCAACCACCGCGGCCGGCATTACACGGTCGACCGGGCGCGGCTGTACTCGCTGCCCGCCGACCCGCCGCCGGTGTATGTCTCCGGGTTCGGCCCGGCCGCGGTCCGCCTGGCGGCGCGGATCGGCGACGGGTACTGCGGGGTCGCTCCCGACGCCGACCTGTTGCACCTGTTCGACGAGGCGGGCGGCGCTGGACGGCCCAAGCAGGGCTCGCTGAAGGTCTGCTGGGCGCAGGACGAGGCCGAGGCCCGCAAGACCGTCCACGCGCTGTGGCCGAACAGCGCGCTGCCGGGCGAACTGTCCCAGGAACTGCCCACGCCGGCGCACTTCGAACAGGCCAGCGCGCTCGTCACCGAGGAGATGGCCGCCGCGTCGGCGGTCTGCGGGCCGGACGTCGAGCGGCACGTCCGCGCGGTCCAGGAGTACGTCGACGCCGGCTACACCGAGGTCTACGTGACCCAGATCGGCCCTGAGCAGGCCGGCTTCTTCGACTTCTACCGCCGCGAGATCCTGCCCCGCTTCCACTGACGTGCGCCCGCAACCCGCTGATTACACGTCCGCTGGGCGGCACCGCGCAGGCGCGTGGCTCTAGGGGATCAGATGGCGCAGACGATCTGCGCTCCGCTCATCCCCAGTTCCGCTGCCGATCGACCCGGCGGCCGTCCTGCACACGGCGGATCAGGTGTACGGCCACCTGTTCTCCCCGGACACCCTCGACGACCTGGACCTCGGCGACGTCACCGAGAAGGACCTTCGCATCCCGCGGGAGTCAGCGGCCCTGGCGGCGCTGAATCGGGTGGAGATGTCCGAGGAGATCTCCGACATCGGACCGGCGTGGTTCTTCCCCACCACTGCCCGGGTGGTGTTCGATCTCGACGCGGACGACGCCGAGCGGATCGACGCCCTTTACCGCGGAGGCTTCTTCAACGAGTACCGGCGACTCACCACCGTGAAGGCGCATGCCGCCCTCGGCGGCCGGTTCGTCCACGGCTGCCAGTCGTCACCGAACATGTCCGGCGGGGCCGTCGTGCCCTACGGCGTCGATCTGACCCGATTCCGCACCGACCTGGGCGCGTTCAAGCGGGACTGGATCGATCGGATCCTCGCCCTCACCGGACCCGTCCCGGCCGCCTGCCCCTGCCCTCCAGCCGACCGGCCGGAGACGGTACCCCGCCTCACCGGCCGGTCCCGTCCCGCTCGTTGCGGCGAGCCCCTCGGAGAGACACTCATGGATGCGCTGTCCCCGCTCCTGGCTGACCTGGCCGAACTGGCCCATCTGGGATCGCCGGTCGCTCGGGTCCACGTCCGGGCCTGGGCGCTGTCCGGAGTGGAACGGGTCCGCTTCGCCGGTGATCGTGAGATGATCTTCAAGTGGGCGCGGGAGCCGTTCACGGCAGAGGCTGACGTACTCCGACACGTCCGCGGACAGGGTGTTCCCGTCCCGGTGGTATTCGCCAGCGTCGTTCGCGGCGGCCGGCTCGGCGTCCTGATGGAGGACCTCGGCGATGCGGACCGGGAAGCGACCATGGCCGACGCAGCTACCGCGGCGGTCACGGTGCACGAGGCGAAACCCGCCGATGCGCTGCCGGTTCTCGACCGGGTCGCGTTGACCGCCCTGCCAGGTCAGGCCATCGCCGGGCTGGAGGAGCTGCGGGCAGCGGGACGATGGACGGAAAGCACCGATCTGGACGAGCCGTTGGCGCGGCTCGCCGATCACGCCGATCGCCTCGCCGACGGCGTCGAACTGGCACCGTTCGGGCTGTGCCACAGCGAGTTCCACCCGACCAGCCTGCACGTCCGCGACGACGGATGGCACCTGCTGGACTGGGCGCGGTCCTTCATCGGGCCGGGCCTGCTCGACTTGGCTTCCTGGCAGGGAACCCAGCAGCCGGCGGACTCGGCGAGCCTGCGACGGCTGATCTGGGCCTACATCAGGGCCGGCGGGGCGGCAGAGGCGTCCCGTTCCCGCGCGGGCCTGCCGGCGGAACGGTGGGCGCTGGGCTGGCACCGGCTGTGGATCATCGCCTGGTACCTGGAACAGGCCACCACGTGGATGCCGAGTTTCGACCAGGACACCTTCACCGCCACCGTCATCCGACGACACCTCCACGAAGCAGGCACTTTCCTGTGGACCCCGTCCTGATGAACGTCGCTGTCTGGGAGCGTCACGCCCGCGCTCGCATCGCGGCCGGTGACCTCCATCGGCCGCCCGGTCCTTCTCGATTCACCTGGACCCGCAATGGAGGCCAGGCCGGGTGCCGGACGGAAGTTCTGGTGCGTCAGGCGCGGTGGGGGAGGAGTTCCTGAACCTTGGTGCGCAGGCCGGCGGAGATGATGCCCCAGCGGTTCTCGTCGCCCTTGAGCAGGGCCTCGGCGGCGTCCTTGGCCTGCTCGAAGGTGGTGTGCGGCGGGATCGGGGGGAAGTCCGGGTCGGTGCGGACGTCGAGGACGGTCGGGCGGTCGGCGGCGAGTGCCCGGTCCCAGGCGGGGCCGAGCTGGCCGGGCTCGTCGACGGCTATTCCGCCGAGGCCGACCGCGCGGGCGAAGTCGGCGTAGGAGACCTCGGGCAGCGTCTGCGACTCGGTGAACTTCGGCGCGCCCTGCATCGCCCGCATCTCCCAGGTGACCTGGTTGAGGTCGTTGTTGTGCAGCACGGCGATGACGAACCGCGGGTCGGACCACTCGTGCCAGTAGCGGGCGATGGTGAGCAGCTCGGCCAGGCCGTTCATCTGCATGGCGCCGTCGCCCTCGAACACGACGACCGGCCGGTCCGGGTGGGCGTACTTCGCGCCGATCCCGTACGGCACGGCGGGGCCCATCGTCGCGAGCGTCCCCGACAGCGAGCCGCGCATGTCCCCGCGCAGGCGCAGGTCGCGGGCGTACCAGTTCGCCGCCGAGCCGGAGTCGGCGGCCAGGATGGTGTTGTCGGGCAGCCGGGCGGAGGCCTCCCAGAACAGCCGCATCGGGTTGATCGGCTTGCCCTCGACGTGCGCCTCCCGCTCGACGGTCTCCCACCAGCGGGCGACGTTGCCCTCGATCGTCTCCCGCCAGGAGCGGTCCTCCTTGCGGTCGAGCAGGGGCAGCAGCGCCCGCAGGGTCGCCGCCGCATCCCCGACCAGGTTGATCTCGTACGGGTAGCGCATCCCGATGTAGCGGGCGTCGAGGTCGATCTGCACGCCGCGGGCCTGGTGCAGATCGGGCAGGAACTGGGTGTAGGGGAAGCTTGAACCGATCGTGAGTAGCGTGTCGCAGTCCCGCATGAGCTCGTAGCTCGGCCGGGTGCCCAGCAGGCCGATGGCGCCGGTGACGAAGGGCAGATCGTCGGGCAGCACGTCCTTGCCGAGCAGCGCCTTCGCGACGCCGGCGCCGAGCCGGTCGGCGACCTCGATCAGCTCCGCCCGGGCGCCGCGGGCTCCCTGGCCGGCGAGGATCGCCACCTTCTTCCCGGCGTTGAGCAGCTCCGCGGCGGCCCGCACGCCGGCGTCGTCGGGGGACACCGCCGGCCAGCGCACCCCGAGGCTGGACGGCACCATCTTGAACGCGTGCGTCGGCGGGGAGTAGTCGAGCTCCTGCACGTCCGCGGGCAGGATGACGCAGGTCGGGGCCCGCTCGGCGAGGGCGACCCGCAGGGCCCGGTCCAGGACGTTGGGGAGCTGCTCGGGGACGTTGACGACCTGCACGTACTCGCTGGCCACGTCCTTGAACAGGCTGAGCAGGTCGACCTCCTGCTGGTAGGAGCCGCCCATCGCGCTGCGGTTGGTCTGGCCGACGATCGCGACCACCGGGACGTGGTCGAGCTTGGCGTCGTACAGCCCGTTGAGCAGGTGGATCGCGCCCGGCCCGGAGGTCGCCGCGCAGACCCCGACCTTCCCGGAGAACTTCGCGTACCCCACCGCCGAGAACGCGGCCATCTCCTCGTGCCGGGCCTGGATGAACCGCGGTCGGTTCTCGGCCCGCCCCCAGGCGGCGAGCAGCCCGTTGATGCCGTCGCCGGGATAGCCGAACACGTGCTCGACGCCCCAGTCGCGCAGCCGGGCCAGGATGAAGTCGCCCACGGTCTGGCTCATGAAGCCGTTCCTCTCGTCGCGCGTCGCCATTGCCCACGCCGGCCGCTGTCCGCGCCCGCCGGTGCCAACGCCCGCCGGTGCCAACGCCCGCCGCTGCCAACGCCGGTATGTCGGGTCCCCTACCCGCGCCCGACGTCCAAAACCGGCGGCGCTCCCGCCCGACCGAAAGCGGCGTGGATGACGCGGCCGTGGGGTTCCGGCCGGTTCTGTCGGTGCCCGGTCATAGGCTGCGGCCCGAGCGCGAACGGCCGTCGCGCGGCTGGAGCGGTCCGTCCTGTCCGTCGACGTGAGGAGTACCGATGTCGGAGTTCACCGGTTTTCCGCCGGAAGCCCTGGTCTTCTACGACGGGCTGGAGGCCGACAACAGCAAGGCGTACTGGACGGACCATCGCGAGATGTACGCCAAGGCCGTGCGCGGCCCGATGGTCGCCCTGCTCGACGCCCTGGAACCGGAGTTCGGCGAGCCGCACCTGTTCCGGCCGAACCGCGACGTCCGTTTCTCGAAGGACAAGTCGCCGTACAAGACGGTGATCGGCGCCCACAACGAGCACGGCGGCTACGTCCAGGTGTCCGCGGCCGGGCTGATGGTCGCCACCGGCTACTGGCAGACCGCGCCGGACCAGGTGGAGCGGCTACGGGCCGCGGTCGCCGACGACGTCACCGGCCCGAAGCTCGAAGCCGTCGTCGCGGGCCTGCGTAAGGACGGTTACGAGATCTCCGGCACCCGACTGAAGACCCGTCCGCGCGGCTACGACGCCGACCATCCGCGCATCGAGCTGCTGCGGCACCGCACGCTCACCGTCCACCGCGAGTTCGGCGAGCCGCCCTGGCTCGCCGAGCCCGAATGCGTCGACCGCGTCGCCGCCGCCTGGCGTGACATGCGCGTCCTGCGCGACTGGCTCGACCGCCACGTCGGCCCCACCCGCCTCCCCCAGGACCGCCGCCGCTGACGGAAGGGTCGAGCCCGCGCGTTCCGCGGGGGTCCCGCCCGGCCCGGCAACCGAGGCGGGGCCGGGCCGGGCGGGAGGATCTATTGCGCGGGCGGCGTCACTGCGCGGGCGGCTCGTCGGCGAGGAGGTCCTGCAGCTCGCGCAGGGCGATCGTGAGCTGCTCGGCGAAGGCGTGCAGGCCGTCGGCGACCGCGCGTGGGGTGCTCAGGTAGAGGTTGAACCGGTCCGGCAGCAGCACGTAGGCGACGCCGATGCACTGGCTGCTCGTCGAGCCGAAGCCGAAGAACTCGACGTTGACCGACGGCGCCGAGCTGGTGCTCAGGAAGTCGTCACGCGTCTTCAACCAACCTGGGGTGTCGTAGAGCGCGATCGGCTCGCTCACCCCGAGTTCGGCGCCGCGGCGGCGGGCGATGAACTGCAGCTCCCACAGATGCTGCTCGGGCGCGCGCCCGGCCTGGCAGTCCTTCGCGCGGCGCACGTGCGCGTCGGCGGCGGCACGGAACGCGGCCCGCTTCGCCGCCGGGTCGGCGGCCGGGTCCTGCATCGCCGCGACGAACTGATGGATCTGCGGGGTGACGACCCGCATCGCCTCGGTGCGTCCGCGCCGCCACTGCCGCGTCGCGATCGACTCGTAGGTGGCGCCCACATGCCCCTTGGCCCGGACGTGCGCGAGCTGGTAGGCGAGCTGGACGAAGGCATCCGGCGAGGTCCGCAGCGCCTTGGCCCGGTTCTGGCCGAAGTCGTCGAAGGACAGCACGGTCGAGGCGGTCGCCGCGGCGAAGTCCGTGAACGACGCGCCGGCGTCGGCGATGTCCGCACGCAGGTCGGCGTCGAGGACGAACCCGACGGGCTCGACGGCGGGCAGGCCCTGCGGCTGGGCACCGGAGCTCGCCGAGTGCTCCTGCGGTGAGGTGGACAGCAGGTCGTCGACGAAGCTGAGGATCGTCGTGCCGTCCAGGCCGCAGTGCTCCACGTTGATGCCCGCCCGGCCGTCCGGGAACACGATCAGCGAGACGGCCTTGTCGAACCAGCGGTTGCCGGCGTCGCCGTGCAGGAGCTGGTCGCAGGCGGCGAGGTTGTCGGCCGGCGTGGCCTCCTCCAGGCAGAGGCAGAACAACGCGGTCTCGATGGTGTCAAGCGCGGCGGCGTTGGCTGGGTCGAGGGCGGACAGCCGCTCCCGGCTCTGCGCCCAGGCGGCGCGCGCCTTCGTGGTGAGCTGGCCGACCGCGGCGTCGGCCGGTACCCGCGTCGGCGCCGCCTTGAGCACGGCGGTGAGGCCCGCGGCGAGGTCGTCGAGCGTGTACGGGTGCCCGTCCGGGCCGACCACGTCGAGGCGGACGATGTTCCCCCGGTGGAGGACCACGATGTGGCGCGCGGGGGAGGGGCCGGGCCAGGCGTCGCTGTACGGGGTGCGCACGGTGTCCTGCACGGCGCCGGGGATCCGGGTGGTGGAGAACAGGTAGGTGTTCTGGGCCATCGACAGCACCTGACCGCGTTGCCGGACCGGTTCGATCCGCTCGTCGTCGAGGCGCAGCTTGTAGTCGACGGCCGCCGCGATCAGGCCCGCGGCCCGCTCGACCTGCGGCTGCTCCGCCGCGCCGGCGGCGTCGTCGTCGGTGAACAGGAAGATGTAGTTGGCGTTGAGCGCGATGCGGTCCCGCCGGCCGAGGTAACGGGAGTCCCAGAAGTCGTCCAGCCAGCTCTGCACGCCCTCGGTCGCCTCGTAGCGCTCCAGCGCGGCGTGCAGGACCGGACCGGGGCCATCGGAGCCCTGGAAGGCGGTCACGGCCGCCGCGGTCGTCGCGCGCTCGGCCGGGGTGAGCAGGGGGGCGGACCACTCGAGGAAACGCTCGCAGCTCGCCGCGAGCGTGGGCAGCGGCACCCGGGGCAGCAGGTCGTCGTAGGCGAAGGTTCCGGTGGTGCGCTGGTCGGATGGGGTCGCGTTCATCCTGGGCCTCGGCTTGTCTCAGGGGGGCTCGGCTGGTCTCAGGGACTCGGCTGGTCGTGGCGGTGGGGCTGGCTGTGGCGGTGGGGCTGGTCGCGGCGGTGGGGCTGGTCTCGGTGTCTCGACTGGGCGCGGAGTCCCGGCCTGGTCCGAGCGCGCCGCCGGGGGCGCTGATCGGGTTGTGTCGGGTCCGGCGTCGCCGGGTCCGCCGGAGCTCGAGGGTCCCATGAGACGACCGGATCGTGCGGGTCGTCGCCACCCCTGGGTGGTACCGACTGGCTCACCACGGCGCTCGGGTCCGCCGCCACAGTCCTCGCGTCCGCCGCCACGGTTGTCAGGTCTGCCGTCACGGTTGTCAGGTTCGCCGTCACGGTTGTCAGGTTCGCCGCCCGGTCAGGGTGCCGGCGGGCTGCTGGCCGAAGACGGGCCGATTCGCCCCGCGGCCAGCGGCGCTGCGCGGTCTGGAGACATGCAACTGGGCGTAGAGCCAGCCCTCGGTCTCCAGCCCGCGGGGGTCCACGCCCACCGAGGCCAGCGTGTCGAGGACCTGCTCCTGCTCCTGGGCGGAGGCGAAGCGCCGCTGCGGGAACACCCCGTCGACATGGACGGTCTCGTAGCCGAGCTCGTCGAGCGTCTCGGTGAACGGCGCGAAGGGGAACATCCGCAGCACGAAGTGGGCCATCCAGGGTCGCCGGTCGCCGGCCGCGCGGGCCACCCGGGCGAGCGTCCGTTCGCTGACATAACCGATACAGCCCGTGGAGATGACGAGGTCGGCGCCGTCGAGGCGGGCGCGTTCGGCCTCGGTGGGGTCCCGCTGCTCCAGGTCGGCGCAGACGGCCTCGTCGAGGAAACCCGCGGCCAGCGCGTAGGAGATCGCCGGCGCGGAGGTGTCCAGACCGACGAAGCGAGTCCCGCTCGGCCGGCGGTGGGCGCGGACGAGGTCGCGGTCGCGGTCCAGCAGGGCATCCCGACCCGGACTGGGCTGGCCGCCGTAACGCTCGAACAGGTCGTCCATCGTCAGGTCGCAGCGCAGCAGTGCGGCGTTGATCCCGTAGGAGCAGCCGATGTCCAGCACGGTCGGGGGGAGCCGACGCTGTGCCCGGCACTCGTCGATGAGCCGGCTGAAGAACGGCTTGGCGAGCTGGGGGATGTGGTAGCCGAGCGTCCGCAGGGTGCTGAAGTAGGCCTGCGGGTCGGGTTGCGTGTAGATGTGGTCGAGGGCGACCTTGCCGGTGTCGTCGAATTGCAGGCCGTCGTCGAACCGCAGGCCGTCGTCGAACTGGCCGGCCGGATCGGCACCGACGTCGATGGGTTGGGCGTCGACGGGATGGGCGTCGGTGGTGTTGGCGTCGGTGGGGTCGGCGTCGGTGGGGTCGGCGTCGGAATGCACGCGGGACGCTCCTCCTCGAACGGCGGTGCGGCTGTCGGGACCGGCGGGGGCTCGCGGGGGCTCGACGAGGGCGGGTTCAGTCCAGCAGTGCGTCGACGCGCACGGCGCTCGCCTCCGCGGCCAGGTGGCCGGGCAGGACGCGACCGAAAAGCTGGCGGGTGCGGGCGACGCTGCCGACCACTCCCGGCCGCTCGGTGTACGCGAAGATCGCCGAATGTCGGGCGATTTCGCCCTGGACGGGGCTGACCCGGTGCATGGAATAACGTCCGAGGAAGAGCTGCAGGTCGCCGGGGCGAAGGACCAGGCGCCGGACGAGGTGAGCGCCCTCGCCGGCCAGCACGGCTCGGACGGCGGGAAAGTTCTCCGCCTGCGCCGTGCGGATGTTCGGGCAGTACTCGAACTCGCCGCCGAACTCCGGCTCCTGGGTCAGCATGCTGACCGCGAACTCGTTGGTGTCGAAGTGCCAGGGGTGTTCCAGCCCCGGGGTGATCACGTTCAGGCAGAGCCCGGCCAGCGGATCGGCGAGTTCATGCACCTGCACCAGCCCGAAGCAGGCCGCGACGAAGCGCTGGAACGGCTCGCTGCGGTAGAGCCAGTGGATGGCGAAGTCGGTGGGAATCTGGTCCCGGGCGACGAAGGCGTTACCCCGGCGCATGGCGATCCGGCCGGGGTGGTCGGCCGGCAGCGCGGAGTCGATCGCAATGTTGTAGGCGTTGACGGTCTCGATCTCGTCGTAGGCCAGCGGGGCCACGGTGGCGCATTCTCGGGCCAGGGCGGGAAACACGGTGGGATGAATGAATCCAGGTAGCACGCAACAACCGTCTGTGCGCAGATCGTGCCGCGCGCGGGAGACGGCGGTCCACCACAGCGGGTTGGCCGGGTCGGCGAGGGGATAACTCGTCGTGTCGACCAACTCGCTGATTGATCGAGCGTCCGCCGCACTCATGACACTCCTCTCCACCACCCGTTCACGGCTGTTCCCGGCAACGTGAACCTTCCGTGACCGGAACGGGAATTACCCCATGTTGACCCGGAAGTCACGATGGTGAAGGTTAGTGTGAGATGCGACACGATCGGTGGTTTGGCCGGCCGGAACTGTTGGCGTGTGCCGTTGTCCGGCTGCTAGGGCCAGGCTCGATCGACCGTAGCCGCCAGGACCGCAAAGGCAGGTGACCTGCACCTTTACGGTCGGCGGCGGACGGTGGGCCATACCGCGCCCGCCCGTGTGGACCGGGTTCACCTACCCGAACGTGCCACCAGGTGCGGCGGATCGCCGCGCACCCGGCCGCGCACCCGGCCGCGCGCCCGGCCGCGCGCCCGGCCGCGCGCCCGGCCGATCGCCTGGCGTTACGTCGACCTCCGGACCGACCCTGCGCCCGCGTAGCCTGCGCGAGCGCAGGAGCCGCGGGTCCGTGGGGGCGAGCGCGGGCTGACAATCCGATCCCCGGCGTTCCGCGCGGCCTGGTCCGTCGTCTCCTGGCCCGTCGTCCGGGTCACGTCCGGCCGGCCCGGCCCGCAGCGGCGCGGCTCCCCGCACGGTGCCCGGAGAGTGCCGCGGGCGGCGATCGAGATTCTCCGAACAGGCGAATCGGCGAGCGAATCTGAATACCATCTGTGCCAGCCCGATTCCGATTCCGCTTCCGGTGACGGCCGTGGGGAATCGCGGCCGGGGGAGAATCGAGAGGACGCCCGCAGTGGCCTCAGCCCCGCACGCGGACCATGTCGTCGCCGTTGTCTTCGCCGACGCGGCGCTCATCATCGCCCTCAGCGCGCTGTTCGCGCAGGTGGCCCGCCGATGCCGACAGCCCGTGGTGATCGGCGAGATCCTCGCGGGCCTCGCGCTCGGCCCGAGCCTGCTCGGCCTGCTGCCGGGAGATCTGCCGAGGACGCTGTTCCCCCCGGACATCCGGCCGTACCTGAACATCCTGTCCCAGCTCGGCCTGGTGCTGTTCATGTTCGTCGTCGGCTACGACCACGACCTCGGTGACGTCCGCCGTAGGGGAGGGCTGACGGCCGCCCTGACGGCCGCGTCGATCCTGGTGCCGTTCGGCAGCGGTATCGGCGCTGCCGCCATCCTGCATCCGTGGCATCGGAGCGTCGAGGGAAAGGCGGTCGGCCTCCTGCCGTTCGCGCTGTTTCTTGGCACCGCCATGTCCATCACCGCGTTGCCGGTACTCGCCCGCATTCTCACCGAGCGGCGTATGGCCGGCGACGTCGTCGGGAGAATGGCGCTGACCTGTGCGGTCATCGGGGATGCCGTCGGCTGGTGCACACTCGCGGTGGTCGTCGCCGTGGTGAATGCGAGCGGCCCGTGGGGATTCCTGCGCATGGTCGGCGAGCTCGCCGGCCTCGTCGCCGTGCTGGCGGTCGTCGTGGCGCCGCTGGCCCGGGTGCTGGCGCAGCGGGCGGCGGCGCGGGCGGATCCGCGCAGCGTCGGCCCGGCCCTGCTCACCTTCGCCGTCGTCGGCCTGCTGATCTGCTCGTGGGCGACCGCCGAGATCGGGCTGCACCCGGTGTTCGGGGCGTTCGCGTTCGGCGCCGCGCTGCCCCGGTCGAGCCTCGGCCGGCTCGCGCCGGACCTGGGTGTGAACATCGAGCGGTTCGGGGCGATCCTGCTGCCGGTCTTCTTCGTCGCAGCCGGCCTGTCGGTGGATCTCGGCGCCGTGGACGGGCGCGGCCTGCTGGAGATCCTGCTGATCGTGGCGGTGGCATTCGCGGCCAAGATCATCGGGGCGGGCGGTGCCGCCGCACTGGCCGGGCTGGGCCGCCGAGGGGCGACGACCTTCGCCGTGCTGATGAACACCCGTGGGCTCACCGAGATCGTCGTGGCTCAGATCGGCCTGGACATGGGCGTGCTCGACCGGACGACCTTCACGGCGCTGGTCGTGATGGCGCTGCTCACCACCGCGGCCACCAGCCCGCTGCTCGACCGCCTGGGCATTCCCGTGCCGCCGGTGACTCCCATCCCGGCCTCCCGGTCACCCCTCGACGCCACCGCGCCAACGCCGACCAGCGAGGCGAGCCGGCTGTCTCAGAAGCCGGCGAGGTAGGTGGCGGTCTTCGCCGGGTCGAGGAACCAGTGCTGGAAGTCGCTGGGATCGTCGAAGCCGTTGACGAAGCGGCGGGCGACGGCGTCGTGCGTCCCCGCCGCGCCGAGGATCTGCTGGACGTGCTCCGGCGGCGGGGCGAGCAGCGCGTTGGTCCAGGTGGTGACGTGCTGGGCGTAGTCCCAGTACCGGTCGAAGGCGCCCTGCATCCAGGCGCGGTCGAACGGCCTGTCGCCGTGGGCGAGGATGCTGTCGAGGTAGGAGGCGGCACACTTCGCGGCGTTGTTCGCGCCCTGCCCGGTGATCGGGTCGTTGGCGACGACGACGTCGGCCATCCCCAGCACCGCCCGGCCCGACGGCAGCTCGCCGACCGGCCGGCGCACAACGGGGGTGTAGCCGCCGGCGAGCGTGGCATGGGTGTCGGTGAGCTCCACGTCGGTGCAGCGCTCGTGCTCCCACGGCACGTACGTCCGGGTCAGCTCGAGGATGCGGCGCAGGTGTTCGGCGGGCTCGGGGTGGTCGTCCCAGCAGTCCAGCGGGCCGCCGGGGATTCCCTCGAAGAACAGGATGTCGCAGTTCCCGCTGAGTGTGTACGCCGGGATGACGAACAGTTCCCCGACCCCGGGGGCGATGTTGAAGCGGACGCCGGGGGCGTCGGGGTGCTCGGGGCGCGGCGCGAGCCCGTGCACGTATGCCAGCGACAGCACCCGCTGCGGCGCGGTGTACGGCGAGCGGGCGGCGTCCCGGTCGAACAGACCGACCAGCTCGCCCTTGCCCGCCGCCACGATGACGAGGTCGTACAGCTCGGCGAGGTGGTTCAGGTCGGAGGTGGTGACCCCGGAGATGATGAGTTTGCCGCCGCGTTCCTCGAGCAGCTCCGACCAGCCGGCCATCTTCACCCGCTGGTCGATGGACTGGGCGGGATGATCGAGCCGGCCGAACCAGTCCAGCGCCCGGGTGCCGTCCGGCGCGGCCAGCGACACGCCCAGCCCCTCGATCCCGACCGCGTCGGCCTCCCACAGGTTCAGCCCGTGGTCGCGCTCGTGCTGCAGCGCCGTGTGGAACATGGCCTGGGTGGACATCACCCGGCCGGTGCGGATCTCCTCGGGGGTGCGCGCCGACATCATCGTGACGTCGTAGTCGTGCTCCCGCAGAGTGAGGGCGAGCTGCAGGCCCGACTGGCCGGCGCCGACGATCAGGATCTTGCGCATGGGTGCGTCCTCCTCGGGGTCAGGCCAGGGACGGTGGGTCAGGCCAGGGACGGTGGGTCAGGCCAGGGACATGGCGTAGCGGACCAGCGCCCGCAGGGCCTCGGCGGTCGACGCCGGGTCCCGCGCGTCACAGGTGATCAGCGGAATGCTCGGTCGCAACGCGAGGGCGTCCCGCACCTCGTCGAGGTCGTGCCACAGCCGGCCGTCGAACAGGTTCACCGCGACGAGGAAGGGCACCGTCGAGTCATGCTCGAAGTAGTTGACCGCGGCGAAGGACTGGTCGAGCCGGCGGGTGTCGGCGAGGACGATCGCGCCCAGGGCGCCGCGGGACAGGTCGTCCCACAGGAACCAGAACCGCGCCTGGCCTGGCGTGCCGAACAGGTAGAGCACCAGGTCGGAGTCCAGCGAGATCCGGCCGAAGTCCATGGCGACCGTCGTGGTGGTCTTCTCGCCGTGCGGGGGCAGGTCGTCGACGCCCTCGCTGGCCTCGGTCATCCACGCCTCGGTGTTGATCGGCGGCACCTCCGACACCGAGCCGACCAGCGTCGTCTTGCCGACGCCGAACCCGCCGGCGATCACGATCTTCGCCGAGATCATCAACTGGTCCGGGTCGGCGCCGGCGACCTGTCCCGGTGCGTGCCCGCTCAGACCGGCAGCTCCCGCAGCCCGCTGAGGATCCGCTCCAGCACACCGCGGTCGTGGGAGTAGGCGTGCGCCGTCGGATGGATGAACACCGCGCCCTGGGCGGCAAGATCGCTGATGAGCACGCGGACGACCCCGAGAGGGATCGACAGGATCGCCGACAGCTCGGCGATCGACAACTGCGCGCGGGCCCGCTCGTAGAGCGCCTTCGACTCGGGCATCAGTGACTCGCTCAGTGCCGGGTCGTAGCGGGGGACCGAGACCAGCGTCTCCACCAGCAGGTGGTGGCGGGTTCTGGTGCGTCCCCCGGTGAGGGCGTACGGGCGGATGCGCCGGCTGCGCGTCCGCGTCCGCGCCCGCGGTTCCGGCGTCACAGTTGCCGGCCGGCGAGGACGCGGCGCAGGTCCGCGCGGGTCTGCGGGGTCAGCGCGTGGCCGGCGTGCAGCACGAACTGGGTCATCTCGTAGGCCACGACCTTCATGTCGCAGTCAGCGTCGGTGAGCACCGCGAGGCCCGCGCCCGCGTCGATGCCCATGAACAGCAGGTATCCCGACGACATCCGGACAATGATCTGCTCGCAGGTCCCCTTGTCGAACAGCGCGGCGCTGTTGCGGGCGAGGCTCAGCATCCCGCTGGCGATCGCGGCGAGCTGCTCACCCTCGACGGTGCCGACCGTGTCCGAGGAGGTGAGCGACAGCCCGTCGGACGACAGGATCAGGGCGTGGGAAACCCCGTGCACTCTGGCGACGAAGTCGTTGATGAGCCAGGTGAAGTCGTCGTGTCCCTGGCGGTTGGTCGTATCCGTCACGGCTTCTCTCAGGCCCCTCGCTGCTCGTCACGGGCGGTGCGTTCCCCCTCGGTGAACGCACCGAGGTCGGCGAGCAGCCGCTCGTGGTCCGCCACCTGGGCCGCCCCTGCCGCGGGCGGGGCCGCCGGCGGCGGGGCCGCGAGCGGGCCGGTGCCGTTCTTCAGACTGCGTGACACCCGGCGGGGCAGGCCGCTGGCAGTGGTCTCGACGGCGGCCGGGCCGGCGGCCGGGTTCGCTGGCCGGCTCGCTGGCGGGTTCGGCACGGGCCGCAGCGCCGGAGAGGCGGTCGGCCGCGCGGAGTGGGCCGCCGGCGCGGTCGGGCGCGGTCGGGCCAGGTGCGCGGACCGGCGTCCGGGCAGCCCGGCGGCCGTCGCCACGTGCGCCGCGGACCCGACGGTACGCACGGCGGAGACGGCGGGCGCGACGGTGACGGTCTGGGCGCCCGACCAGCTCGCCTCGGGCAGCTCGCAGATCAGCGCTGCGGGCAGCAGCACCGAGGCGGTCGTCCCGTGCGGGTGGCGGCGGTCGAGCCAGGTGCGCATCTCGTGCCGGGCCGCGATCCGACCGACCACGGCCAACCCCATGTGCCGCACGGCGTCGTCGTCGAGGGTCGGGCCGGCGCGCAGCCGCTCGTTGAGCCGGCGCATCCGCTCCGGGGGCAGGCCGATGCCCTCGTCCTCGACCCGTAGCAGCGCGCTGCCCTGCTCGGTCAGGTGCACGCCGACGCGCACCGGCGCGCTTGGCGGAGACGACTTGGTGGCATTGTCGAGCAGTTCTGCCAGCAGCCGGCCGACGTCCTCGGCGGCGAATCCGACCACACCGAGCGGGACGACCCGGCCGATGGCGATGCGGGAGTAGTGGTCGATGGAGGACATGGCCGCGCGGATCACGTCGACCATCGCCGCGGTGTCCGACGCCGTCTCGCTGGCGTCCCGCCCGGCGAGGATGCGTAGGTTCTCGGCGTTACGGCGCAGCCTGGCGGCGAGGTGGTCGAGCTGGTAGAGCTCGTCGAGCCGCTCGGCGTCCTCCTCACGGGCCTCCATCTCCTCGAGCTGGGAGAGCAGGGAGTCCACCAGGTTCAGGTCGCGCAGCGCGACGTCGGCGCAGATCGCCGACAGCGCCTGCGCCGCGGCCGCGGTCATGGCCGCGGCCGGGTCGCCGTCCGCAGGGAGGGCGGTTCCCGCGGGTAGGGCGGTGTTCGCGGGAAGGGCGGTGTTCGCGGGAAGGGCGGTGGCCGCCGGCTGGGCGGTGGTCGGCGCCGGCATGGCTGTGGAGCCCGGCGCGGGTCTCGTCGGCGCCGCGGCGGGCGGGACCGCCGGGCGGGAGTGCGCCCCGGGCGAAGCGAGGAGCTGCGCGGCGACCTCGCGGGAGTTTCCGAGCAGTGCGCGCGATCGTTGGAACAGTTCTCGGGCTCGTGTCGTCATCCCGTCCTTACTGCTCTCTCTCGTGCGGGTCCCTCCCGCCTCCGGCACCCCCGTCAGGCTGGTATGCAATCAGACGCCCGCCGGCCTCGTCCAACCGACTTGCCCGATCCCGGGGTGAGATGTCCCTAGTTGTTCCGATCGACGGCGGGAATGGGCGCGGCTATCTGCCGCGGTGCCGCCGGTAACACCGGATGAACGCGGTGGGCGGGCGACTGGCCTGCGGCTACGGCGGGATCCCCGGATGTGGTCGGGGTCAACCGCGCCCGGCACAACCCGTGGACAGCGCATTGCGCGGACCCGTTCCCCATGGCGGCGGCAATGCGCCCGCCGGGATGCCCGTGGGGCCCGCAATACCGCCCGGCGCATCGACGGCACGGCAGATTTCCCGTTACCCGGAGAACTATGTGGGACCAACAGGGTCGCTACGGCGTGGATCGGTGCGGGCGGGTCCGTGGTTGGTCCGACCGGCGCCGCCGGCCGCGGACTGCGCGCGAGGGCGTCGACCGCCTGCCCCCGCCGGCACGGTGCCCGCCCGCGCCGGCTAGCCTCTGCTCCTTCCACGAGCAAGGGGAGTTCCACGAGCAAGGGGAGCCGATGAAGAACTGGCGGGCGCTCGCTCTGACCGCCCTCGTCGCCGTTCTCGCAGCCTGCGGCGGTTCTGGGGGCGCTGGCGGCGCCGGGGGATCCGGCGGGCCGCCCGCCGGGGCCACGCCCAGCGCCGGCGCGTCGGCCGCGGGCGGGGGGAGCGCCTTCGACCTGATGCACGACTCGGAGGCGGCGGCGGCGTTCGTGACGGCCTTCCGTGCGCAGTTCCCCGCCCTCGCCGCCGGCCGCAGCGACACCGCCCTGCGCGACGACGGCACCCACCTCTGCCTCGACGACCTCCCCGAGGGTGGCGACCGCCTCGCGCTGACCCGCATCCCGGCCCGGTTCGCCGACGGCGGCATCACCCCCGACCAGCCGACCTCCGGCGCCATCCTGGCCCTGGCCCGGTCGACGGTCTGCGCCGCCGCCTCGACGCCGTAGCGCCGGGGCCGTCTCGCACCGCTGCGGCTGCCGCGCACCGCCAGGTCGTCAGTAGCCCCAGCGGGCGAGATGGTCGGCGCCGACCCGGAAGGCGTCGGCGAGGACGCGGATGCGGGCGGGCCGGCGTGCCGGATCCGAGTCGAGCGCCCGGACCAGCACCTCGTCGAGGGTGTCCGGCACCGGAAACGGCAGCGGAAGCCCACGCAGCGGCGCCGGCCCGCCGCGCGCCGGCATGACGCCGGTCAGGCAGTGGTAGGCCATGGCCGCCAGCCGGAACACGTCCGTGCGCACCCCGATCCGCGGTTTGTGCAGCCCGAGGCGCTCCTGCTCGGGGGCCCGGTACTCGGCCGGCCCCTCCTCGGCGTGGCGGGCGACTGTGGCGAGCCCCAGGTCGCGCAGCGTCGGCGGTCCCGCCTGCGGGTCGGCCCCCGGCAGGATCAGGCCATCAGGGGTCAGGGCCCGATGGCTGTGCCCCGCCTCGTGCAGGGCCGCGAGGACGTCACCCGCGCCCGCGGCGGTGCGCAGCAGGGCGACGGCGGTCGAGGGGTTCGGTGCCCAGGTGCGGCCCAGCGCCGCCCGGCCCTCACCCGGCGGCGCACCCCAGAGCCTCGGGCCTGCCGTCGGGCGCGGGGACGGGTAGCCGGGTCCGGTCGGCCGTACCGGATGGAGGCGGGGCCGGGTCGGCCCCCGGTCGGCGCGGCGCGGGGGGCCGAAGACCTCCCGCCAGGTCGGACCCGCCAGCCGGCCGGAGAGCAGGCCGGCCTCCACCGGCGTCACCTGGCCCTCGATCAGGTCGGGCAGGCCGCGCCGACCACCGATCTCGGCGAGCAGGCGGATCTGACTGTCCACGGTCGCGAGCTTCGCGTCCGCCGCGAACCCCGGCCGGCGCACGAGGACGTGGCGAAACCACACCGGGCGCGGCGGCGGACCCGGCAGTGAGGCGGTTCCCTCCCGCAGCACCCAGGATCCGTCGCCGCCGCGCCGTTCCCACGGATTCCCCTCCAACAGGCAGGTGCGGGCTGCCACCCGCACCGTCTCACCGCCCAACCAGGACACGTCGGCGGGCGTGGTGCGGCGTGCGGGCCGGGGATCCGTGACCGGCGTCGGCCCGTCCGCCATGCCGGACCAGGCGTAGCCGGCCGCGCGGGGCCAGGCGTAGTAGGCGGCGCGCACGTGCGCGGCCACCGGCCGGCCGAGTCGGGCCCGCAGGCCGTTCTCGTCCCACATGTCGATGCGGATCGAGGTTGCCGCCTGCTGCTCGCGCCGCCAGCGGTCCCACCACATCGCCGTCGGCTGATCCAGCGAACCGGGAACGCAGAGAATCCACCGGTCGATCCCATAGCCGTACTCGCGTGCATTCCGCACCGCGGCCCGGAACGAGTCCCTGATCTGCGCGCGATGGCTCTCCCGCACCAACGGCAGGAGGTATTTGGCCTGCCAAGCGATGATCCGGTCATCGAGGTGGCCGAGGAAGACATCGATCCCCGCGGACCCGGGGTTGGCGCCTATCAGCCGGATCAGCCGGAAGCCCGGATGCAGCGCATCGACGAGCTGGGCGATCATCTGTTCGAAATCGTCCCGTGCGCCGGCCTCGCTGTGCGTGCGCAGGCCGTGCACGCGAAAGTCGACGGGGAACGGGCCAAGGCGCGGATCCGGCATGCGAGATCGCTCTTCCCGGGGCGGCGGAGGGAGACATCGGCCGACCGATTCTAGCTGAATCGTCCTGCTCCGGCTTGCTTCCGGACGTTCCGCCCGGCTCGTCGCCGCAGCGCGCCGGGCGTCACGCGGACGCCGCCACGAGCGGCCCCGTGCGGCGCCGGCGGCATTTCCTGCCGCGCCGCACCACGCCGCTCGCGACCGCTGACTTCCGCGCGGTTTCACGAATGCGAGCCGCCTATTCGGGATATCTTCGCGCCCTACCCGGTCTTCCGTTCATCGCGCCAGAGGAGCAGGCCATGCAACGGTTTTCCCGCCGCGGGCGGGCCGCCCGGCCCGTGCCCAGCGCAGTGGAGGCGGCGGCACCCGAGGTTCGCGCCGCCGCCGAAACCTACGGATGGGCGGCCCTCGCGTTCTACGACATCTCGGTGACCTGGTTGAACAACCGGTATGTGTGGCGTTGTCCGGCCGCCGTGATCAACCGACAGTACAATGCGTACGCGACCGTCCGGCATCTCGAGGTCGGCGTCGGTACCGGCTATCACCTGGCGCGGGCCCGCTGGCCGGGGCGGGCGGCGATCACCCTCGCCGACCTCAACGAGAACACTCTGCGCTGGACGGCCCGCCGGATCCGCCACCACGAAGTGAGCACCGCCGTCGTCAACGCGCTGGAGCCCTTTCCCGACCTGCCCGGGGCGCCGTTCGCCTCGGCCGGGGTGGGCTACTTGCTGCACTGCATCCCCGGCCGGCTCGACGAGAAGGCCCCCGCGGTCCTCGGCAACATCGCCGCGGTGCTCGAACCGGGCGGGGTGGTGTTCGGCAGCACGATCCTCGCGCCGGGGCCGGGGACACCGCCGCGCGCCCGCCGGATGATCCGGCTGCTGAACCGCCGCGGCATCCTGAACAACACCGAGGACACCGCCGCCGACCTCGACCGCGCGCTCGGCACCGTCCTCGCCGAGCACACCCTGGAACAGGTCGGCGAGGTGGCCCTGTTCACCGGCCGCACGGCGGCCCCCGACGGGAGTTGACCCGCGCCCCGGGCGGCGTGGGGGCCTCGGCACGCCGGCCGGGTGCCGTCGCCGAGTGCACCTCGCCGGTTCAACTCGGGTCGCCGGTTCAACCCGGGTCGCCGGTTCGACCCGGGTCGGTGGTTCAGTCCGGTTCGGGAGGCTCGGCGGACCCGGCGAGGACGTCGAGGAGCTGCTCGCCGTACTTGGCCAGCTTGTTCTCGCCGACGCCGCTGATCGTGGCGAGGTCGGCGAGACTCGTCGGCAGCTGCGTGGCGATCTCGCGCAGCGTCGCGTCGTGGAAGATCACGTAGGCGGGGACGCCCTGCTCCTTTGCGGTGGCGCCGCGCCACGCCCGCAGCTTCTCGAACACCGGCGCGGCCTGCGCCGGCAGATCTACCGACGCGGTGCGCCGGGCCCGGCCCGCGCCGGCCGAGGCGGCGTCGCCGCCGGCTCTGGCACTCGACCGCGCGACCCGCTCGGGCTCGCGGCGCAGCGCCACCGTGCGCGTCCCGCGCAGCACGTCCGCGCTGGCCTCGGTGAGCGCCAGCGTGCCGTGTTCGCCCTGGACGGCGAGCAACCCCTGGGCCAGGAGCTGGCGCACGACCCCGCGCCAGTCGAGCTCGCGCAGATCCTCGCCGACGCCGAAGACGGTCAGGGTCTCGTGGCGGTGCTGGGTGACCTTGGGCGTCGACCGGCCCAGCAGGATGTCGATGACGTGGCCCGCGCCGAAGCGCTGATGGCGCTCCCGATCGAGGCGCAGCACGGCGGAGAGCAGTTTCTGGGCGGCGACCGTGCCGTCCCAGGACTGCGGCGGCTCGAGGCAGGTGTCGCAGTTGCCGCAGGCCGCGGTGCCGCGCTGGCCGAAGTAGGCGAGCAGGCCGACGCGGCGGCACTCGACCGTCTCGCACAGGGCGAGCATGGCGTCGAGGTGGGTGCCCAGCCGGCGGCGGTGCGCCGCGTCGCCGGGGGAGGCGTCGATGAGCCGGCGCTGCTGGACGACGTCCTGCAGTCCGTAGGCCAGCCAGGCGGTCGAGCGCAGGCCGTCCCGACCGGCGCGCCCGGTCTCCTGGTAGTAACCCTCGACGGACTTCGGCAGGTCGAGGTGGGCGACGAAGCGGACGTCCGGTTTGTCGATGCCCATGCCGAAGGCGATCGTCGCGACCATGACGATGCCGTCCTCGCGCAGGAAGCGGGCCTGGTTCTCGGCCCGGACGCGGTTGTCGAGCCCTGCGTGGTACGGCAGCGCGGGGATCCCCTGACCGGCCAGGAACTCGGCGATCTTCTCGACCGACGCCCGGGACAGGCAGTAGACGATGCCCGCGTCACCGGGGTGCTCGGTGCGCAGCAGGTGGAGCAACTGCGCCTTCGGCTCCTTCTTCGGCACGATGCGGTACTGGATGTTCGGCCGGTCGAAGTCCGCGACGTGGTGGTAGGCGTCCGCCAGGCCCAGCCGGGTGGTGATCTCCTTGTGCGTCTCCGGCGTCGCGGTGGCGGTGAGCGCGACGCGCGGCACGCTCGGCCAGCGTTCGTGCAGCATCGACAGCATCAGATAGTCGGGCCGGAAATCATGCCCCCACTGCGCGACGCAGTGCGCCTCGTCGATCGCGAACAGCGAGATCCTGCCCCGGTCGAGCAGGCGCAGCGTCGCCTCGACGCGCAGCCGTTCCGGCGCGAGGTAGAGCAGGTCGAGCTCGCCGGCGAGGAAGGCGGCCTCGACTGTCCGCCGCTGGTCGAGGTCCTGGCTGGAGTTGAGGAAGCCGGCCCGCACGCCGAGCGCCCGCAGCGCGTCGACCTGGTCCTGCATCAGGGCGATGAGCGGGGACACCACGATTCCGGTGCCCGGGCGGACGAGGGCGGGGATCTGGTAGCACAGCGACTTGCCGCCGCCGGTGGGCATGAGAACCAGCGCGTCGCCGCCGTCGACGACATGCTCGATGATCTCCCGCTGGCCCGACCGGAACGACTCGTAGCCGAAGACCCGCCGCAGGACCTGCGCGGCGGCGCCGGCGGTACCGGCGGTACCGGTGGCACCCTCGGCGCTCCCGGCGGCACCGGCGGAGGTGCCCGACGGGTCGGCGGGGTGCCCCTCGGGGCCGGGCGGCAAGGTCATTTCGCCACCCTACGGCCATCCGTCCGGGTCGGTGGACCGCGGTCCGCGGCTTGTGGACAACCGCCGTGGTCCACAGCCCGGGACGTTCGTCGAGGTCGGGAAGCCGACGACCATGGGCGGACAGGCGCGGGCTCGCTACCATCCAGATGATTTGTCACCGCGACGCCCAGCACCGGCGGGAGTTGTCCACCCGTGGGCTCGGCGCGGCCGCGGTCCGGGCCGAGGAGAAGATCGCGTCATGCCAACCGACCCGGAGCGGGGCGCGGTCGCGGCCCTGCGCCTCACCGACCCCGTCCAGGTCGGGCCTCACCGCCTGCTCGGCCGGCTCGGCGGCGGCGGAATGGGCGTGGTCTACCTCGGCGACGGCCCGCTCGGCCAGGTCGCCGTGAAAATCATCAGATCCGAGCTGGCCGACAACCCCAGCTTCCGGGTCCGCTTCCAGCGGGAGCTGCAGGCCTGCTTCCGGGTCCGCGGCCGGCACACCGCCAAGCTGCTCGACTTCGACATCACCGCCGAGCCGCCGTGGCTGGCCACCGAGTTCCTCGCCGCGCCCACCCTGGGCCAGCACATCACCCGCCACGGCCCCCTCGACGAGGCCGACCAGGTGCGGCTGGCGGCCGGGCTCGCCGACGCGCTCGTCTCGATCCACGCGGCCGGCCTCATCCACCGCGACCTCAAGCCGTCCAACGTGATGTGGACGGCCGCGGGGCCGATCGTGATCGACTTCGGGGTCGCCGCCGTGCGCGACGCCGATCAGCTCACCGCGACCGGAGTGCTGATCGGCACGCCGGCCTGGCTGGCCCCCGAACAGGTCACCGCCGGTGAGGCCGCCGTGGCCTCCGACGTGTTCGCCTGGGGTGGCCTGGTGGGCTACGGCGCCACCGGGCAGCCGCCCTACGGGGAGGGGCCGTCCGACGCGGTGACCTACCGCATCGTCCACGAGGAACCCCGGGTGGACTATGCGCGGATCGCCCCGTCGCTGCGGGAGCTTGTCGCCCGGTCGATGGCCCGCCAACCCACCGACCGGCCGACGGCTGCGGACCTGCGCGCGGCCCTCGCGGACGCGGCCGGCCTCGATGCGGCCGGCGGCGACGCCGCCGCGGGTCCGGGAGCCGTCTCCAGTCCGGGAGCCGCTTCGGGTTCAGGCGCTGTTTCGGGACCGGGCGCTGTTTCGGGACCGGGTGCTGCGGCCGGCGGGGGCGTGCTGATGGACGCCAGCCGACCGCACGACTCGGCTCGTCCAGCCGGGTCCGTCCCGAACCGGGATGTCACGCTGACCGTCCATGCACCCACCCCGCCGAGCGGCCCGCCGCCGACGATCCCGTCGCCGCCGACGCCCGCCGGCAGCCCGACGCCCGCTGGCACACCACCGTGGAACCTGTCCGGCCTCGCCGACGCCGCGGCGGGGGAGCGGACCTCCGCCGGCGCCTCCGCCGGCGGGCCGAAGCGTCGGCGCCGTGCCCGGCTGCTCGGGCTCGGCGTCGCGGTCGTCGTGCTCGCGGCGGCAGCGGTCACCGCCGTGCTGCTCACCCGCGGGGACTCCGGCGCGGACGGGCCGACGACCTTCAGCTACGCCGCCACCGGCCCCTGGCGGCTGGTCGTCACCGACCGCCAGTCGGGCAACGACGTGGGCTGCACCCTGTCGCCGCACGGCGCCAACCCGTCGGGGCTGACCGGGTCGGACACCGTCTACGGGGAAAGGATGTTCCAGGTCCACCAGACCGGGCGGATCGAGTTGGCCGTGACGCCGTCCACCACGGGCTGCCAACTGAGCGCACTGGCCGGCGGCGGCGACGCGACCCTGCCGTTCACTGTCCAGCAGACCGGCGACAGCAGCGCCTTCCACGCCCCCAGCGCCGTCGAGGTCCAGGTCAAGGACTTCAACGGCAGCGAGTCCTGCGAATTCGTGCTGCGCGATCTCGCCAGCGGGGAGAACGTCGACTTCGCCACCGCCACCAAGGACGCGCCGGTCGTCAGGCTCGACCCCGGCGGCCGCAGCCAGGTCTACCTGGCCGCCAGTGACTGCTCGGTGCGGATCGGCGCCGCCGGCTGAGCCCAGGCGGTATCGGCCGGGCTCAGCCGACGCATCAGCAGATGCGGGGGAGCTGCTCGCCGAGCGGTCGGTCGACGATGCGGGTCCCGCCGAAGGCGGTGCGGGCGACGACGACGCCCGGGTGCTCCGCGGTGACGGAGCCGATCACCACCGCGTCGCGTCCCGCCGGGTGCGCCCGCATCGCGGCGAGCACCGCGTCCGTGTCGGCCTCGGCGACGAACGCGACGAGCCGGCCCTCGCAGGCCACGTGCAGCGGGTCGAGGCCGAGGAAGCCGCAGGCCGCCTCGACCACGGGCGGCACCGGTACCGCGGACTCGGTGAACTCGACGCCGGCACCGGCCGCGGCGGCGATCTCGCACAGCGCGGTCGCCAGGCCCCCGCGGGTCGGGTCGCGCAGCGCGTGCACCCCGGGGATGGTCGCGGCCAGCATGGCGGCGACCAGCCCGTGCAGCGCCGCGGTGTCGGAGCGGACGTCCCCGCCGAACTCCAGCCCCTCACGCACGCTGAGCACCGCGATCCCGTGCTCGCCGATCGGCCCGGAGACGATGATCCGGTCCCCGGGCGCCGCCCGGTCGGGCCGGACGTCCACTCCGGGCGGGACGAGCCCGACGCCGCTGGTGTTGACGTACAGGCCGTCGGCGAGGCCGCGCTCGACGACCTTGGTGTCGCCGGTGGCCAGCCGCACCCCCGCCGCCGCGGCGGCGTGGCCCATCGCCTGCGCAACCCGGCCGAGGACGGCGAGCTCCAGCCCCTCCTCCAGGATGAACCCGGCCGACAGTGCCAGCGGGACCGCGCCGCGGCAGGCCAGGTCGTTGACGGTGCCGTGGACGGCGAGCTCGCCGATCGAGCCGCCGGGGAAGAACAGCGGCCGCACGACGTAGGAGTCCGTCGTGAACGCCAGCCTGATCCCGCCGACGGCCAGGACCGCCGCGTCCGCCAGTGCCGCGTCCGCCGAGGCTGCCGACGCCGCGTCCAGCAGTGCCGCAGCCGGGTCACGTCGCGCTGTCGACCCGCCTGCGGCGAACGCCGGGAGGAACAGGTGTTCGATCAGCTCGCTGGTCAGCACGCCGCCGCCGCCGTGGCCCAGCACGATCCGCTGATGGTCACGCAGCGGGGTCGGGCAGGCCCAGCCGGTCATGTCCGCCAGGTCGGTCATGCCTCCACCGCCGCTGCCGGCCCGGCGGAGTCCGAGGTGTGGGCCCTGCCGGCCGGGGCGAGGCGCCGGTACTGGAAGTAGGCGGCGCACGCTCCCTCCGCCGAGACCATCGTCGCCCCCAGCGGGCGGCGCGGCGTGCAGGACGTGCCGAACGCCGCGCAGTCCGGCGGCCGGAGCAGCCCCTGCAGCACCGCGCCGCTGCGGCACGCCGCCGGTTCGGCGACGGTCAGGCCGCCGACGTCGAAACGGATCTCCGCATCGAAGTCGCGCCACGCGTCCGCGAGCCGCCAGCCCGAGTCCGGGATCGTCCCGATGCCCCGCCAGGCCCGATCGCACACCGTGAACACCTCGGCCAGGATCGCCCGGGCGGCCGGGTTGCCCTCGGGCTGCACCGCCCGCCGGTAGGCGTTGGCGAGCTCGGCCCGGCCGGCCTCGAGCTGCGCGACGGCGTGGCGCACCCCGTCGAGCAGGTCCAGCGGCTCGAACCCGGTGACGACGATCGGCATCCGGTGCGCGGCGACCAGCGGCTCGTACTGCTCGGTGCCCATCACCGTGCACACGTGGCCGGCGGCGAGGAACGCCTCCACCCGGTTGCCCGGGGCGGTGGCGACCGCACTCATCGCCGGCGGGACCAGCACGTGGCTGACGAGCATCGAGAAGTTCGCCAGCCGGCGGCGCCGTGCCGTCACCGCCGCCAGCGCGTTGGCCGGTGCGGTCGTCTCGAAGCCGACCGCGAAGAACACGACCTGCCGGTCGGGATGCGCCTCGGCGAGGTGGACGGCGTCCAGCGGCGAGTACACCACCCGGACGTCCCCGCCACGGGCCTTCACCGTGAACAGGTCCGTGTCGCTGCCCGGCACCCGCAGCATGTCCCCGAACGAGCAGAAGATCACCTCCGGGCGGGCGGCGATCGCCAGCGCCCGGTCGATCGTCTCCAGCGGCGTCACGCAGACGGGGCAGCCGGGCCCGTGGATGAACTCGACCTGGTCGGCGAGGAGCTGGTCGAGCCCGTGCCGGATGATCGCATGCGTCTGGCCGCCGCAGACCTCCATCAGCGTCCAGCGCCGGCTCGCGGTGGCGGCGATCGCGTCCAGCAGCCACCGGGCCAGCTCCGGGTCGCGGAACTCCGTCAGGTACTTCACCGGCCCACCTCGGCTTCGGCCGCGCCGAGCTCCTCGTCGAGCAGCCCGAGTTCGCGGAACATCGCCAGCGTCTGCCGCGCCGCGTCCTCGTCCACGGTCGTCAACGCGAAACCGGCATGAATGATCGTGTACTGCCCGACGGTGACATCGGACAGGTAGGCCAGGCACACGGTCCTGGTGACGCCGCCGAAGTCGACGAGCGCCATCCGGGTGCCGCGGTCATCCCAGATCTCGATGATCCGGCCGGGTATCCCCAGGCACATCGCGTCACATTTCCTTCCCGTCGGCGACCGGCGCCGGATCCTGATCGCCGGCCAGCGCCGCGACGGCGGCCTGGCCGAGCGCCAGCCCGCCGTCGCCCGCCGGTACCTCCTGATGAACGAGCACGTCGAAACCGGCGGCGGCCAGCCGCGCCCGGCAGGCCCGCAGCAGCACGACGTTGGCGAAGACCCCGCCGGTCAACCCGACCAGGCCGACGCCGTATCGCCGCCGCGCGACCTCGGCGACGCGGGCCACCGCGTCCGCGACGGCGAGGTGGAACGCGGCGGCCAGCGCGGGCACCCCCACGCCCGCCCGCAGGCCGTCGACGAGGCCCGCCAGCACCGGCGCCGGCTCCAGGACGCCGTCGGCCAGCCCGAAGGCAAGCGGCCGCCGCCCCGCGACGACCGCGATCGGCCCGGCGGCCTCGGGTCTGCTGTCACCGCCCCGCCGGCCAGCGCCGAGACCGTGGGCCGCGAGACCGTTGGCCGCGAGGGCCTCCAGCTCGACGGCGGCCTGCGCCTCATAGGTGGTCCGCTGGCGCACCCCGAGCAGCGCCGCCACCGCGTCGAACAGCCGGCCCATGCTGCTGCTGGGCGTGCAGGCCACGCCCCGGTCCAGGGCGGTGCGCACTGTGCTCAACTCCGCGGCGGAGCAGGCCCGCACCGGGGCGAGATCCGCCGACCAGGCCAGGCCCGCCGCGGCCAGGTGGGCCAGCGCCACCCGGCACGGGTTGCGCACCGCGGCGTCGCCGCCGGGCAGGCCGACCGGGCGCAGGTGGGCGATGCGCTCGGCGCGGGTGACGTCGGAGCCGACGAGGAGCACCTCGCCGCCCCAGATCGTGCCGTCGCCGCCGTAGCCGGTGCCATCGAAGGCGACGCCGACGGTGGGCTCGCCGAGTCGGCCGTGCTCGGCGAGCAGCGCCGCCACGTGCGCGTGGTGGTGCTGCACCAGCCGCAGGGGGCGGTCGGTGCCGGCGGCTCGTTGCGCCCAGGCCCGGGTGGCGTAGCCGGGGTGGGGGTCGGCGGCGAAGGCCGCGGGTTCGACGCCGTACAGGCGTGCCATCCGCGCGCCGGACCGCTCGAACGCCGCCATGGCCGCGAGGCTGCCCAGGTCGCCGTGATGCTGGGACAGGATCGCCCGCCGCCCGGTCGTCAGGCAGAGCGTGTTCTTCAGCTCGCCGCCGGCGGCGAGCACCGGCCCGACCGGGCGGGGGAGATCCACCGGCAGCGGGACGTGGCCGCGGGCTCGGCGCAGCGGCACGACCTGCTCGGCGTCGCAGCGCAGCACCGAGTCGTCGCACGGCGCCAGGATCGGCCGGTCGTGGGTGAGGAAGGCGTCGGCGAGTCCGGCGAGGCGGGTGCGTGCCTCGCCGTCGTCGAAGCAGATCGGCTCGCCGGAGCGGTTGGCGCTGGTCATCACGAGCAGTCGCGGCGGCGGGCCGCCGCCCGGGATCGGCGCGAACAGCAGGTGGTGAACCGGCGTGTACGGCAGCATCAGCCCGATGAGCGGGCTGCCCGGTGCGACCAGGGCCGACACGGGCGCCCCCGGGGCGCGGCCGGTGAGCACGATCGGCGCGGCCGGCGCGCCCAGCAGCGCCGCCACCGTCGGCGAGACAACCCCGACTCGGGCGGCCGTGGCCAGGTCGCGGGCCATCACCGCGAACGGCTGGTCCGGTCGGTTCTTGCGCCCGCGCAGCCGGGCCAGGGCCTCGTCGTTCTCGGCGCGGCAGGCCAGGTGGTAGCCGCCGACACCCTTGACCGCCACGACCGCGCCGGCCGCCAGCGCCCGCTGGGCGGCCGCGAGCGCCGCGTCGGTGCCGGTCACCGCCGGCCCGTCCGCCGGGCTGAACCACAGCCGCGGCCCGCAGTCCGGGCAGGCGATGGGCTCGGCGTGGAAGCGGCGGTCGGCGGGGTCGGCGTACTCGGCCGCGCACCGCGGGCACATCGGGAAGCGGGCCATCGTCGTCGCCGCCCGGTCGTACGGCAGCGCCTCGATGATCGTGAACCTGGGGCCGCAGTTCGTGCACGTGATGAACGGGTGGCGGTGACGCCGGTCCGCCGGGTCGAACAGCTCGCGCAGGCAGTCCGCGCACACCGCGGCATCCGGCGGCACCAGGGTCCGCGCGCCGGCCGCGGCCGTGCTGGCCACGATCCGGAACGCGCCCCCGCCCGGATGGAGGGGATGGGGAACGGTGGTGACCGTGATGCGGTCGACGCGGGCGAGGGGCGGCGCGGCCGGGGCCAACCGGCGAAGGAACTCGGCGACGTGGGCGGCGTCGCCGTCGACCTCCGCGAAGACCGAGGCCGAGTCGTTGCCGACGAAGCCGGTGAGCCCAAGGCTGCTGGCCAACCGGTGGACGTGGGGCCGGAACCCGACGCCCTGCACGATGCCCTCGACCACGACCCGTCGGCGCACCCGCCCGTCCGGCGGGTGCGGCGCGGACCTCTCGCCGGCGCGCGGCGCGATCATGGCCGCCGTTCCCAGATGACGACCCGGTTGTTGCCGGAGTCCGCGACGGCGAGCCGGCCGTCGGACAGGGACAGGCCGTACGGCCAGCAGAACGTGTCGGCGGTGACGCCCGACCAGCGGTTCTCGCCCGTGTCGGCGAACGTCGGTTGGCCGAGTACGGCGGTGGCCGCCGCGCCGGTGACCTGTGGCAGGCCGTCCCAGAGCAGGATCCGGTTGTTGGCGGTGTCCGCGACGGCCAGCAGATCGCCGTCGCAGTCGGCCGCGTAGGGGAAGCGCAGCGTGTCGGCCCGGCCGGGGGCGTAGGGGGATTCACCGCAGCCGGTCAGGTCGGCCTGGCCGAGGGCCAGGCCGGCGGCGGTGTCGGCGTCGGGATGGGGCGTCCAGCCGAGCAGCCGGTGGTTGCCGGCGTCGGCGACGAGCAGCCGCCCGGCGTTCCCGGCGACGTCATGCGGCCACCGGAAGGTGGCGGGCCCGGCCGGGCCCCCGCGGTTGTCCTCCCGGCTGGTCGGATCGGGCTGGCCCAGGATCAGGTCGGGGGCCTGATCGGGGGAGGCTGGCAGGCCGCCCCACCAGCCCAGCACCCGCCGGTTGCCGGTGTCGGCGACGTAGAAGCGCCCGCCGATCACGGCCACGCCGAACGGCCAGTAGAAGGTGGTCGGTCCGCACGGCCCGCCCCGGTTCTCCCGCACGCTCGCCGCATCCGGTTGACCGAGGACCAGGTCGGGAGGGGTGTCGGTGGCCGTCGGGACCGTGTTCCAGACGAGGATCCGGTGGTGCCAGGCGTCGGCGACGACGAGCCGGCCGTCGGTGACGACGATCCCGGTCGGCAGGTGCATCCCCCGTTCGGGCCCGCGTCCGCCGGCCGCCGGGCCCTCGCTGCTCGCGTCGGCCTGGCCGAGCACGACGTCGGCGGGGGCACCGTCGCGGGCCGGGCGACCGTGCCAGATCAGCACCCGGTGGTTGCCCGAGTCGGCCACCACGAGCAGGTCGTCGCCGAGCCACACCCCGCGCGGCGCGTACAGCCAGGACGGCGACGGCCGCGCCGCGGGCAGCGCCAGCCCTCCCGGCGCCGGCGCGCCGAGCCACACCCTCGGTTCCCACCCCGTCGCGCCGCCGGCCGTCGCGCCGCCGGCCGTCGCGGCGTCGCCCGCAGCCGTTTCGCCGGCCGTCGCGATCTGTGGTGCCGTGCCGTCGTCCACCGCGTCCCGCGTCGGCGCACCCCCCGGCTCCGTGCCGTTCGCGGCGGCGGTACCCGTCCCGGTGCCGGGGACGGTGGCCGTCGACCGGGGGGACCTCATGCAGGTCCGGGCGCGCCGCGTCGGCGGGCGATCTCGTCGAGCACGCCGCGTACCGTCAGCGCCGCGTCGTCCGCCCCGGACTCCTCGAAGATCGTCCGTGCCTCGTGCAACACCGCAGTCGCCTGGTCGTAGGCGCCGAGATGGGCCAGTGCGTTGCCCTGGTTGGCCAGCGCGCGGGCGTGGCCGAGCGGATCGGTGTCCCGGTCGCGGGCGACGATGACCTGCTGGTAGCGGGCCGCCGCCTCGATCAGGTTGTCCTTCTGATGCGCCGACGGCGCGTAGACCAGGGCGTTGGCCAGGTTGAGCTGGGTGCTGGCCCACTGCTCGGGGTGGGTCTCGGGGGTGTACACGGCGAGCGCCGTGCGCAGGCCCTGGATCGCGACGCCGATCCGCAACTGGTCGGAGGCCTGGCTCATCGGCATCGCCAGGTAGGCGGTGGCCAGGTTGACCTGCACCGCGGCGAACAGCTCCGGGGCGCTGTCCACGCTGATGAGCCGGAGCGCGGCCAGGTAGTGCTCCACGGCGGTGCGCAGGGCCGCCGCATCGTCGCGGGCCCGCTCCTGGTGGGCCGCGCCGAGGGCCAGGCGCAGCTCGGCACGGGCGATCACGAGCTCGGTGGCGTCGAGGGCGGCGAGCGCCGCGGTCAGGTCGGCGAGGACGTCGTCCGTCGGCCCCTCGACGCTGCGGCGCAGGTCCGCCGCGGTGGACAACAGCTGCGCGGCGAGGCCCGGGGACGCCTCCCACGCCGCGGCGACGGCCCGGCCCAGCGCCCCCGCCGCCTCGCCGGTCCGCCCGGCGGCCATGGCGTGGGCGGCGTGCGCCGAGTGCACCAGCGCCGCGATCTCGCCGGTCTCCCCGGCCAACGGCGGGGGCTCGGCCAGATCGCCGAGGGCGAAGCGGACCACGTCGACGAGGATCCCGAGCTCGGCGCCGAGGGCCTGGCGAAGCCGCGCCGGGTCCTCCACCGGGGGACCTCCCGGGCGCAGGACGAACCGGTTGTACCGGTCGATCGGGTCGTCGCCGTCGAGCTGGGCGGCGGCGCCGACGATGTCCCCGCGGTAGGCCAGCTCCAGCGCGAGCAGGCGCGCCGGCCAGGTGTCCGGGTGGCGCCCGGCGGCGAGCGTGCGGCGCAGCTCGGCCGTGTCGTCGCCGCCCGGCACCAGCAGGAAGCCGGCGGGCAGCGGGAACACCCCGACCGGCTGCGGCCGGGCACAGCACGCGGCGGTGTCGGTCACAGCGGCATCGGTCACAGCGGCATCGGTCACGGCGGCATCGGTCACGGCGCTGTCGGTCACAGCAGTGTCGGTCGCGGTGTCGCGGTCAGTCATGGGTGTCTTCCTCGCTGTGCTGGTCGGACAGGTCGGCGAGGATCAGCTTCTGCATCCGTTCCATCGCGCGGCGCACGGGCGGGGTGAGGTCGGCCCCGGGTTCCAGGCCGCCGGCCTCGACGAGGTAGACGGTGACGTCGGCCGGGTAGTCGTCGCCGAGCAGCCAGCGGCCGAAGGCGAGTGCCTGGTCCCAGCGCACGGCGTGCGGGTGTGGCAGGTACAGGGGGAGATCGGTGAGTTCCGCGGCCGGCACCCGGTAGACGGTGCCCGGCGCGGCGCCGGTGCGGGCGGCGTCGACGATGACGACCCGGCGCGCGCCGCGCATCGCGAAGGCCGTGTCCATCCCGGCCGTGCCGCCGTCGACCAGGCGCACTCCGGCCGGCACGCCCGCCTCGGCGAGGCGGCGGATGAGGATCGGTCCCACCCCGTCGTCGCCGCGCAGCAGGTTCCCGCAGCCGATCACCGCCGCGTCGCAGCGCGGCGGCTCGAGGCCGGGCGGGTCGACCTGCACCCGCGGGCTGGCGGGTACCGGCCGTCCGGCGGGTACCGGCCGTCCGGTGTTCACAGGTCCCCGTTGATGACGAACCTGCTCAGCTCCTTGCCGGTCCGCCCGTCGTAGGCGTGGACCGTGCAGACCAGGCAGGAGTCGAAGCTGCGGGCCACGTGGCCGAGCTCGATCGGATCGGCCGGGTCGGCGACCGGGGTGCCGACCAGCGCAGCCTCGATCGGGCCGGGTGTGCCGTCACCGTCGCGGGGCCCGATGTTCCAGGCCGTCGGCGTGACCACCTGGTAGTTCGCGATCTTGCCGTTCTCCAGGACGATCCAGTCGGACAGCGAGCCGCGGGCCGCCTCCGTCGAGCCGAAGCCGCGCCCGTCGGCGCGCTGCACCGGCGTGGCGTGGAACGGCTCGTGCAGGTCGATCTGGTCCAGCCAGGCGCGCACCCACTGGTAGTACTTGGCCGCCTCGTGCATCCGGGCGAGCAGGCGCACCATCACCGACGGGCCGATCGCGTCGAGGATGTCGCCGAACAGCGGGTCGTCGTCCTGGTGGGCGGCCGCGCCCGGGGCGGCGGCGGCGATCCGGCGGGCCAGCGGGCCGGCCTCCAGCGGCACGTACCCGAGGTTCGGCACGTCATAGCGGGGGGACTTCGCCCAGCTGTACTTGCCCTGCTCGCGGCCGCGGACCGGGTCGATCGGGTTGGTCTCCCCGTCGAACGGGTGACGCGCCGAAGTGCCCGCGTAGAACGAGTGGGTGACGTCCTCGCGCACCCGGGCCTGGTCGAACGCGGTGTAAGCGCCGCCGGCGTACACCCCGGAGCGGCCGATGAGCGCCGCGTTGCGGCCCTCGATCGTCGGCCGGCCGTACAGGTCGGGGGAGAAGTACGTCCCGGTTGCCAGGTAGTTGCCGATGCCCTGGCCGTAGCCGTCGAGGCCGATGTCGAGGCAGTAGCGCAGGAAGAAGCCGCAGTCGCTGTCGTGCTGGGCCTCGTTCTCGTACACCCAGGCGAGCACGTCCGCCCAGGTGCGGTTGGCCAGCCAGCGGTCCACCGAGCAGCCCAGCCACTGCTTCTCGAGCCACTCGGTCTTCCAGTGCTCCAGGATCGCGATGGAGCGGGTCACGTCCGCGAGCGTCGGCGCGCACATCACCCCGCCCGGCACCATGAAACTGGAATGCGGCCACTGCCCGCCGAAGATGGCGTACACCTCGATCGGCTTGGCGGACAGCACCACCCCCGGGCCGTAGCTGGACCCGGTGAACGGGGTGAACCGGCGCACGGCCTCCGGGTAGAGCTGCGAGGAGGCGTATCGGGGGTTGGTCAGGTCGATGGCGAACAGCGCGTAGAAGCACCGCGGGATGCTCTGCAGCGTCTCGCACGCCTGCGCGATGTTGCGGATCAGCGTCGCGTTCGGCGGCAGCTCGGTCTGCCATGCCACGTCCAACGCGTACGCCGCCTTGTACAGGTGGCTGCCGCCGCAGATTCCGCAGATCCGCGGGGTCACAATGAGGCCGGCCTGCGGGTCCTTGCCCCGCAGGATGATCTCGAAGCCACGGAACATCGCCGCCTCGGTCCAGGCCGAGGCCACCACCCCGTCGTCGATCGTGACCCGGACGTCGAGGTCACCCTCGACGCGCCCCATCGGGCTGACGTTGAGATCGACGGTCGTCATGGGAATCTCTTCTTTCCTGTGCGGTTCCTCGCGCCGCTCCCGGGCGGGACGCGCGCCCTGCCGGCGGGTCAGACGACGAACATGTCCTTCTTCGACCATTCCGGCGCGGCCAGCCGGGCGGCCGCCGCCTGGGCCAGGTAGGTGAGGTGGCCGCTGCCCTCGGGGACCTCCCGCGGGATGACGCCGGCGACCTTCTGGGTCCCGAAGACCGTGCCGGGGGCGAGGTCGAAGAACGGGAACTCCGGCTCGGTGCAGCCGATGCAGGGCATGCCGGCCCGGGTCTTCGACGACTGCCGGTTCCACAGGATCCGGTTGCACGGGGAGTGCGTCATCGGCCCGCGGCAGCCGAACTCGTAGAACAGGCAGCCCTGCCGCGTCCCGTCGCCGAAGGTCAGCGTCGACTGCTTGTACTCGAAGTACTGGTTACGAGTGCAGCCCGTGTGGGTGAACGTGGTGAAGAACGTCTGCGGCCGGTGCAGCTCGTCGAGCGCGATGTCGGCGGCGCGGCCGGTGGCCAGCGCCACCAGGATCTGCGTGATCCAGTCCGGATGGGCGGGGCAGCCCGGCACGTTGATGACGGGCAGCCCGGCTCGCGAGCGGAAGTCCGGGCCGAGGAACCCGCCCGCAGCGCGCTTGTGGAACTGCAGCCCGGTGGAGTCGGTCGGGTTCGGCGCCGTCGCCGGAACCCCGCCCCAGCAGGCGCAGTCCCCGATCGCCACGACCACCTGGGCCTGGCCGGCGAGGTCGCGCACCCAGTCCTGCATCGGCCGGTCGGCGAACACGTCGAAGCGGCCGCTGCCGTCCGGGCCGCGTATCACCGAGCCCTCGAAGACGAAGATGTCGACCGGCTGCTCACCCCGGGCGCAGTTCCAGAACAGCTCCCGCGCCTGCCCGCCGGTGGCCAGGCCCAGCGACGGATGCCAGAGCAGGTCCAGGCCGAAGTCGGTGATCAGGTCGATGACGGTGGGTTCCTCGGCGTTCAGGAACGACATCGTGTTGCCGCTGCACGCCCCGCCCTGAAACCAGAGCACGGATGACATCGGTGGTCCCTTCGTCGGATGGCCGGCAACCGGTGGGGCGGCGGATCGCGACCGGTCGCCGCGCGCCTCGCGTCGCATGGCTCAGGCCGCACGAGGACTGCCGGCACAGCGACGCTACGTGCCCGGGAAGGGGACGCCGATGCGTCGTGTGCGGAGGCTGCCACCAATGCGTGGTGGCGTTTGCCGCTGCGTGCCTGGCAGGACCACAGTGAGCCCGGCGGATGTTCAAGGAGTCCGGCGGGACGTCAGGAAGCCCGGCGGGACGTCAGGGAGCCCGGCTGGACGTCAGAGGGGGCAGGGCGGTGCACGAGCTGTCGATCTGCCGTTCCGTCGCGGACATCGTCGCCCGGCACGCGGCCGGCCGGCCGGTGACCCGGGTGCATCTGCGGGTGGGGGCACTGCGGCAGGTGGTGCCGGACACCCTCGTCTACTGCTGGGAGCTGGCGCACGCCGACGCGGCCGGGGCCGAGGTACTGGCCGGGTCGGTGCTGGTTGTCGAGTCCGTCCCGGCCGGCGTGCGCTGCCGGCGGTGCGGCGTGCACAGCGAGCTCGCCGTGCCGATCCTGCGCTGCGCCGCCTGTGGCACCACCGACGTCGTCCTGGTCAGCGGCGAGGAGTTTCTCGTCACCTCCTTCGAGGTGGCGACCGACGCCGTGGAGGCGTGACGAACCATGGGTCGATTCCATCCACACGCAAACAGCCAGCCACACGCAAACAGCCAGCCACACGCAAACAGCCAGCCGCACCAGAACGGTCAGCCGCATGACCATCCGCACAAGGACGGTCACGCGCGGCCGCCCGGTTCGGTGGGGGACCATTCCGGCTACCGCACCGGCGCGGAACGGGTCGAGGTGCTGGAGCGGATTCTCGGGGAGAACGAGCGGGTCGCGCGGGCCAACCGGGCGGCATTCGACGCGGCCGGCGTCACCGTGGTGAACCTGATGTCCGCGCCCGGCGCCGGGAAGACGACCCTGCTCGCCGAGACGCTGCGCCGCCTCGCGCCGCACCGGCGGATCGGCGTCATCGAGGGGGACATCGAGACCAGTCTGGACGCCGATCGCCTCGACGGGTTCGGCGCGTCGATCGCCCTGGTCAACACCGGCAACGGCTTCGGCGGGGAATGCCACCTGGATGCGCCGATGATCGCCTCCGCGCTGCCCCGGCTACCGCTCGCCGAACTCGACCTCATCATCATCGAGAACGTCGGCAATCTGGTGTGCCCCGCCGAGTTCGCCGTCGGTGAGGACCGGCGCGCCATGGTGTTCGCCGTGACCGAGGGCGAGGAGAAACCGCTCAAATATCCGGTGATGTTCCGCTCCGCAGATCTCGTGCTCGTCAACAAGACGGATCTGCTGCCCCATCTCGACTTCGACACCGAGGCGTTCCGGCGCAACCTCGACGCCGTCAATCCGGGGGTGGACGTGCTTGCCGTCAGCGCTCGCACCGGGGAGGGCGTCAACGCCTGGTGCGACTGGCTGGCAGACCCGCTCGGAGCACCTGGTGCGGCCCCAGCCCGGCGTTAGGTCGTGCCCTGATTTAATTGACATTTCGGCGTCGGCGAGAAATCCGGTGGTGCGTCTCCGGTGGGTCGGCGATCCGGAGAAGATCGAACATTGGGTCGGCGGTTCTCGGCGCGTCGCGTCCGGTTATTGCGACCGGTCCGGTAGAAAGCCTGTGGTCGGGATTGCGGAACGCGGAAAGGTTGAGACATGCGCCCATCCAGCGGAAATCGCAGGCATTCACGTGACGCGGGTAAACGCAGGGTACTGGCAGCCGTCGCGGTGGCCGCCGCCTTCGGCTTCCTCACCACCGCAGCCGGCTGCCCGCCGCCTCCGCCCTGCCAGCCCTACCCCCCGTCGTCGGCCGTCTGCTGACCCCTGCCGGCGGGAGGAATCAACCGCAGCGTCCGCCGGAGCCCCTTTCCCATCGCCGGGCGGTGCTCGACGATGCGGCTCGGCGCAGGTCGTCGCCGCTGATCACCGTCTCGGCGGCTGGTCCGGCGATGGTGGCGGCGATCTGAAGATCCCCGCGGCCGGGCAGCGGTTCCACCCGCAGCACCGCGTAGGCGCGCCCGAGCCAGGACCCGGATCGCATGATGATCGCCGATGGCGGCCCAGGCATGGCCGGAAGGTCCGCACCGAGGGCNGTCAAGTGGATCTCGACGCCGTCGGGTTCGGCGAGCACACCGTCGGCCACGACGGCGAACCGCGGTGTCTCCAGCACCACCAGATAGCAGTCGACGCCGACCGGGATGGATGCTGGCGGCTCGGCCGCTTTCGCCGGTCCGCTCACGGCCGGCCCTCTCCTTCCGGTGGGCCGGCCGCCCGGATTCGGCGGGCGGTCCGAGCCGCCGCGCGCAGCGCCGCGCCGTCGATAACGGTCTGCCCTGTCCGTCCGGCGGTGCGTCCGGTGCAGGCGACATCGCCGGAACGCGGCATCGGCCGCACCCAGACCCACGCATGTGATCGTCGTCGGTCCGTGGTGTAGCCGCCGCCGAAGTGCGACAGGCTGAGCGCGCACGCTGGATCCGGCGGCCGGAGCTCGCAGCACACCGGGACGGCCCCCGGCCCGCAGGCGGACCAGATCGGAGCCTCGGGCGGGACGGGTTCACGCCCCGCCCGCGCCGCGGCCTCCTCCTCGACGCTCAGGAACCGGACAATGTTCGGACCGACCGCGAAGAACCCGGCCATCAACCCGGCCATGAACCCGGCCGGCTGGGCCTGCACCCCGTGTAGCACGACCACGAGATCGGGCGTCTCGATCAGCCGCTCGAAGACGTGCATGCCACCGGGAATGACCCTGCGGGTCGGGGAGCGCCAGGTCCTGGTGGGCGGTCATCTCCACATCGTCGATCAACGGCAGTAGATGCTGACAGTGTTTGAATAGTCCGTGTTTGAACAGTCCGTGGCGGAGGAGCTCCCGGAGTCCCCGGAACCGAAGCCCGCCACCCGCCGACGCAAATGATCGGAGGTGGCCGATCTCCTCGGCGAGGGACGTCAGGGTGATCGGCCGGCGTCAGGAGTGCGATCCGAGGGGGTCTGGCCGGTCGACGGCGCCGGAGAGCGCATCCGGTGCGAGGGCCGAAACCTCGTTGCCGGTCCTGGGCAGCGGCGTGCCCGCTAGTTCCAGCGGGTTCGGCCCGTCCGGCAGGTCGGCTTCGGCCCAGGTGCCCCGCAGCACGGCTACGGCGTGGTCGTAGGCGTCGTGGGTGGGCAGTAGCCGGCGGATGTTCAGAGGCAGCAGGTCCTCGCGGTTCGTCCGGCCGCACCGGGGGCAGGTCTGCTGGTTCAGGGGGAGCAGCACGCCGCAGCCGCCCTCCTGCGCCCCGCAGCGTCGCCAGTCCCGGCCGACCTCGATGTGTCCGACCGGCTGCCAGCGGCGCGCCGCCGTGGCGGGCCCGATCGTGGTGGTCGCGCCGGTTTCCGCCAGGGCGGACGCCCCCGGGCGGAACCATCGTGCGCTCCTCCTCGCGGTCCATCGCGATGACAAGGCGCAGCGCCTCCCTAATTGTCCGGGTACTACCTATCTTGCGGTGGTTCCCTGGCCTCTTCGAGGGAATCGCCTGGGGACGCTGGAGGCAAGCGAATGGCACTTTCGGGTGATGCGTGGGCCTCGCGCGCCTGCGCAATCCGGCTGGGCCACCGAAACCCGACAACCCCTGTGATCTGCGCGATCTCCGCCGCGGCCGCGTGGGCGAGGCGCGCGTCGCCGTCGAGGCCACCGACGGACTGCGCTTTCGGCTAACCCCGATGCCGCGCCGGTGCCGGTGCTCGTCACCCAGCAGCTCGGACGCCCGCCTCACCGAAATCCTCGGCTATCAGCCGTGAAATGTCGATCTCCCCGGGCGTGCCGTCCCTGTGCTCGGCGCCCGGAGCGCCACGCCGCGCCCGGACGCGGGCTCGTCCGCTTGAAACGCGGATACCTGACCCTTCCCAGGACGCTGCGAACCGGGGCCGAGCGGGTGATGGCCAGGCGGAGACCATCACGGCGTCTGCGCCCCGCACTCGGCGATCTCCTGGCAGCCGAACCGCCCTCGACGTCCTACGCGGGTTGTTCCGACCACCCGACCCGAATGCCGTGACCACGCTGCTCGCCGAGATGTCGGCTGATTCGGAAGCCACGAAGCCACCGAGCCACGAAGCCACCGAGCCACCGAGCCGCGCTGGTTCCCGGCCCCGACTGCTATTCTCGCGGAGCAGAAGGCTGCACGGGCGAATCTCCCGCCAGCTCGGCTGCATACTCCATGGCGGCGTGAGTCAGCGATTGCAATCGGCCAAGTGAGCGCTTGCTCACATCCTGCCAGGCGTCGACGCTGTGCCAACCCTTTCCGTCCAGTGCTGCAATCGGCTCGACCATCTCGACGTCGGTGGGCGGCTGCGGCAGACGGAGGAGCAGCCAGCCTGTGCCCGTCGCGAAGGCCGCGGCAATGCCGTTCGCGACCACCACCGGAACTCCAAAGACCGGTGTGATGGCCGCGCGCGACGGAGAGATCAGATCAAATCGTTCGACGAGGTCGGGGTGCGTGTGAAGCTCCCAGCCATCCAGGACATACCGTCCGGATTCACGGCGTGGACGCACGGCCTGGTCGCGCAGATAGGTAAGAACGTCGTGGTTGGCGGGTAGGTCCGAGAGGGGCATCCAAGAAATGTAGTGCTTCGGGCGGCCACGAATAGATCTTGTCGGGATTGCGACGGCGCCTGTTGACGCCGTGGCATGGCGCCGAGCGCGCCGTGCTGGCCGCTTGGGGGCTCGGCCCGCCCGGCGAGCAATGGCGAGGGGAGGGCGACCTGACAATGCTAGTGAACGCGTTGCGGCAGGATCGACGCCCGGGCCCACGCAGGAGTCGGTGGTAGTACTCCCAGCCCGCGCGCCAGCATCCACCCGGTCGATCTGCCACAACCTGACCCATCTCCAGATCTTCTTCGGCACAACAGAAGATCAACATCGGAAAAAGGTCGAGCTCCGAGTCGGAGTCGAGCGGCTGCCCGGCCGTACCCTCTCGACGCTCCCACCCCCGACGCCAGGGACAGTCTTCGCTTTCCATACGATATGGAAACAAGTGTGTCCGTCGGCGTCTTCGTTGGAGAGCGTCGGCCGTAGGGGTATGCCGGAGCGCTCCGGTGGTCTTGGTGGAGGGATCGTGGGGGGAAAGGCGGCACCGTCCGCGCCAGACGAACATTACCATTACCTGGACGCGTTACGTGGCATCTTCATGCTGGGCGGAGTCTTCGTACACGCCTCGACGCTTGGTGACGATCCGATCTTCAACGGGATCGCCTATGCCTCCGGCCTCTTCCGGATGGCGGACTTCTTTCTGATCTCCGGATTTCTCTCCGCGATGCTCGTCGGGAAGTACGGACCCGCGCGCACCGTGCGCCGCAGGCTTGCCAGTGTGGGAATTCCCTTCGTCTCCACCCTGGTCCTGCTCAACCCCACCGCACTGTGGCTGAGCTACAACTTTCACAACCCGGACGTCTCGTTCCTGGAATTCCTGCAGGGACACACCGTCCCCGAGCCGGCGGGGGAGCTGCGCTGGCTTCTGCAGCTATGGTTTCTGGTGGCGCTGCTCGTCTACGCGTTGTGCACCCCGGCGGCCGTGACCGTGCTATCCCGCGTCGTGTCCAGCCCCGTCTACCGGCGGGCAACCACCGGTCGACCACGCGTCATGGCCACGATCATCATATCGGTCATGGTGGGCACCATCCTCATTCGCGGGGGGTACCGAGCCGCCGTCGTTCCCGCCATCGGTTCCGATCCCCTCGATCTCCCGGTCGAGGAGACGCTGGACTTCCTGCCGTTCTTCCTCCTGGGCGTGCTTCTCTACCTGGATCGGCGGCGACTCCTGCCGGCCTTCCAGCGGCCTGCGCCGATACTGCTTGCCGTGGCCGGCGTCCTGCTGCTGGCGGCCACCCGGGGCTGGGTGGGCGGGCTGGCCTCGTCCACCGGTGTGGTACTCAGCCGGACCCTGTTCACCGTCGCGATCACCGTCAACCTGTTCGCCGTGGCGAGCCGGCTCGTTCCCGGCCCCCGGCCGGCCGTTCGCTACCTTTCCGACGCGTCCTACACGGTCTACCTTTTCCACTACTTCTGGATCTACGTCATCGCCACGCTTCTCTCGTTCGACCCGAGCCTGCGCTGGCCGCAGATGCTCCTGGTCACGACCCTCACCTTCGGCGTGACGTTCGCCCTCCACCACTTCGTCATCCTGCGGTCGCCCTTTCTCCGCAAGATCTTCAACGGGAAGTTCCCGGCCGGAGCCCGCAGCGAAGGCCGCCACGGCGATCGCCGACCCGCCGCGGCGCGCGCTGTCGGTAGTCCGACCGCGACGGCCGCAGGGTCGGAGTCCGAGCGGACCCAGCCGCTGCGCTGGCTTCCCCCGGCCGACCACCTGGATCCGGAACGGACCCAGCAGCTCCGCTGGATCCTCTAGTGCCGCGTCTCGCGAGGTGTACCGCCCGGAGCTTTTCGCTGACCGTGGCGACGAAGTCGTCGGCGGTGCCGAGGGGTGGATTCGCGCCATGCGTGCCGGATGGTGCGGTGAATCGAGGCTGACGGATGGCAGAGAATGCGGCAGCGTGGCGAGACGGGGCTCGGGATCGCTGGACCGTGTTCCACTTTTCCCAGGCAAACCCCGTGGGGCCCGGCCAGGACGACGTCGGCGCTCTCCTTCGACGGGTCGCTGACTCGATCGACGCCTTGGGCGACATCGAGGTCCAGGAACTGGTGATGCACACCGAAGTCACGGCCGACGGCGCCTGGCACTCGATCTCTGTCTATTACCAGCGGGATGACTGAGGCGCAACCCGGAGCCAGGAGACGAACCCTCCGCGCAGGAGACTGCGACGCCCGGGTCAGGGGCGCCGTCACCCGGCTGGGTGCGCCCGGCCGGGATCGATGCGACCTGGTGCTTGGCGGTAGTTCGTTGGATCAAGGTTGTGGTGGCTAGGTCTGCCCTGTTGGTTGTCTCCCGGACACGGTAGGGAGGCTGACATCACCAGGCGCCTACCCTGTCCGCCGGCTCCGGCTCCGGCGCCGCGTCCGTCCGACCCGGCACATTAAAGATCAGTAACTCCCGGAGATCGTTAGAGGGCCGGCGATGGGCGATGCGTTCGCGGGGCGCCGCATGGGTCCGACCCGACCCGGGGCTGGCTGATACATGGCGTCCCAAGCTCACGTCGCCAACGGCCTACGCATCCGTGCAGGTCGTCACCGCAGCGTTGTCCGCTGGTCGATCGAAAAGGTCGGGAATAGCGGGCCCGCGGTGGGCGTCTCAGTACAGGATTGAGGCTGTGAGCGCGGTGAGGCCTCCGCGCGGACGACGACGGGAGCGGGTGCGATGGTGCGGTCCGCGCGATCGGCGCGGTGCCCCGTCACCGAGGTCCTGGCCTCGTTCCAGGCCTACCGGGCGCTGCACGTCGATCTGCAGCGGGTCAGCGCCGCGTTGTGTTCGCGCTGAGCGCGTCCGTCTTCCGTACCTGACAGCGCCGCCGAATCCGCGTCGTCCGATCCGATGGGCGGCGAGGCCCCTCGTCGAGCACAGCCGACCCGGGGTCACCCGCAACGGCAGGGCGGCGATCCGGCACCCAGAGCCTCACCCGGCACGCGTCGACACCGGCCCGCGGTGTCGACATCGAACCGATGACCAGGGAGTCCAGGATGAGCGTGAAGATCTATTTCGAGGAGTACGGCAGCCCGACGGTGCTGGTGCAGGCCGAGGAGACGGTGGGGGAGCCGGGCGCGGGGGAGGTCCGGATCGTGAACCGGGCGATCTCGGTCAACCCGGTCGACTGGAAGGTCGTCGCCGGCTACCTGAAGGACTTTGTGCCGCTGCAGTTGCCCGCCGTGCCGGGTAACGAGACGGCTGGCGTGGTCGACGCGGTTGGCTCGGGCGTGGACGGGTTCGCCGTCGGCGACGAGGTCATCTGGTCAGGTTTCACCGGTGGTTACCGCGCGCAGGCCAACGTGCCCGCGAGCTCGCTGATCGCGAAGCCGGCCGCCGTCGACTTCGAGCAGGCGGCGTCACTGCCCGTTGCGGCCGGGACCGCGTACTCCGCGGTGCACCAGGTCGGTGTCCGGGAGGGCGACACCGTGCTCGTCCACGCCGCGGCTGGGGGAGTGGGGACGGCGACGGTCCAGATCGCCAAGGCGCTCGGCGCCCGCGTGATCGGTACGGCCTCCCCGGCCAACCACGACTACCTCCGCTCGATCGGCGCGGAGCCCGTCACGTACGGAGATGGTCTGGTGGATGCCGTGAAGGCCCTCGGAACGATCAGCGCCTCGATCGACAATGTCGGCGGTGCGGCGTCGGTCGCGGCGACGGTGGCGCTTCTTCCCGACCTGTCCCGTGCGGTCACGGCCGTAGCCGACGAGCATGCCGCCGCCGCCGGGATTGCGGCGGTCGCCGCGTCCGAGGACAGGCTGGCCGCGGTCGTGAAGCTGGCCGAACAGGGCGTGGTTCGTTTCGAGATCCAGGACCGCTTCCCCCTCGCCGAGGCCGCGAAGGCGTTCGAGCTCAGCCTCACCGGCCACGTCCGCGGGAAGATCATTCTTGTCCCCTGACCCAAAGCCCTGACCTGGGCGGATCGCCGGAACCATGAGACCCGGAGGCCGAGGGCCGGACACGGCCCTCGGCCTCCTTCTCATCGGCTTCGCCCGGCTGTGGGGCTGCGGGGGATTCCCGATACTCTCCCCGGCCGGTCGGAGACCGTCGAGCTATGACCTCTGGCCTAAGAGGGTGTTGGGTAACTGGGGATGTTCGGAATGTGATGGTGCTGGTGGGATGGCGTGTCGTGGGGTGCCCGCGGGGAGNTTCCGGNCACGATCGGACCGGTGTGTGTCTGTTCGTGTAAGGCCGCCTACGACACGTCGTTGACGGACGGGCAGTGGGCGGTGATCGGACCGCTGTTGCCCGTGCGGGACCCGTGCCGCGGTGGTGCCCCGTTGAAGTACGACCGACGCCTGGTGATCGACTCGATTCTGTACGTGCTGGGAGCGGGGTGTTCGTGGCGGCGGATGCCGCATGACCTGGCGCCGTGGGACGTGGCCTACCGGTGGTTTCGGGACTGGACCGCGGACGGGACGTGGGCGCGGGTCCACGACACCCTGCGCG
>NZ_JYFN01000039.1 GCF_000948395.1 Frankia torreyi
GGGGGAGGGCGTCGTCTTCGTGGAGTTCGCCGCGGACGATCTGGCGGCGTAGGTGGGCGGCGACGAGTTCGGCGGTCTTCGGAACGCGGACATGCCGCCCGATGCGTATGGCGGCGGTGTGCGCGGGTGTGTCGGTGCGCGGGGGTGTGTCGGTGTGCGGGGGCGTGGTGGTGTCCGCGGGCGGGGCGGATCCCCGCCGCCCGCGGCGGCCCGCGGCGGTGCCCTTACGCGGCGGGCCGCCGCGGCCCGGTGTCGCGGACCGGGCGGAGGTCGCGGGCCATCCCGGCCGCGCGGGTCCCGTCGGCGCCGGGGAACCGTCCGACGCGGCGGAGCCACTTGGCGGGGCGGACCGGTCCGACGGTTCTGCCCGGGGCGGGGCCGCGGCCGATGCCCCCACGGGGACGGGTCGGTCGGTCCGGGCGCGGGGCGGTGGGATCACGGTCATGGTGCACCTTTCCGGGGCGGGGTTTCGGTCACCGGGGGTGGATCGGGCGGGCGATGGATCTGGCGGGGCGGATTGCGGGATGAGCTGCGGTACCGATCGGGCGTCGTCTATGGGTGTCGTCGTCTGTCGGGGTCGTCGGCCGGATGCGCGGTGCGTCGCCGTCCGGTACCCGTGACCACGACCGCCGGGGCGGAGATGGTCGCGGGCCGGTGCGCCGGGGCGCCGCCGGGCCCATTCCCGCCGATCGTCGTCGCGCGGTGGTGAGCACCACCGCCAGGTGCATTACCGACGCCGTGAACGGCGGGATAGGCATCGGCGTCGCTCGCCGCCACACACCCCACGGAGGTGGTGGGAGCCGCAGGAGAAGATAAACCGACTACCTGAACCATACACGCGCACCATTGGGAAGATGTTGTCTCGCAAGAATGAAATGTGGTCTCTCGGTGGAGAGTTCCGGATGGTGCGCGGCGATCCGGCGCTATCGGGTTCCTGTCAAGTGGCGGGCACGGTTCTTTGTGATCCGAGTGTGGTCGAGGGAAAGGGATCGGCTCAGCGTAAGGCGTCGTTTCCGGTCGCTGGAAGCCCGCCGGTCCGTGGAAATGTGGGTCCCGTTCCTCTCGTGGCGAGTGGAACGCGGGCCTCGAGTCGGCGTGCGGGTCTGTGCCGACGGCGAACCTCGGTACCGGCTGCGTGTCCGGGCCTTGTCCGGCTCGATGCGGGGCGGCCTGGGCTGGCGGGGCGGCCTGGGCTGGCAGGGTGATCTGGGTTGGCAGGGTGATCTGGGCCGGAGGTCACTGCGGAAAGGGACCTTGGGCCCGAGTGGGCACGTGGGCGGCGGGTCTGTCCGTGCAGCTCCGTGGCCTCGGACGGCTCGGTCGAGTCGGCCCGACACCGCCGTGGACGTCGTCGGGCGACGGCCTCGAACGCTCCGATGCGTTACATTAGGCGCCCGATAAATCCACATAGTCCGTTTTCGGCGTCAAACGGACCGTGTGAGGTGTCGGTTGCTTTCGAGACAATTTTGGCTTTCGATGCGACACGTGCTAAATGTGATGGTCTCCGGCCGCTTCAAGGGGGAACATGTGATCGTCGCGCAGGCCGTTCATCAGCATGCGAGCCAGGACCTTCTGTTCGTGGTGGTGTCCGTCGGGCTTGCCGCGGTGGGATCATTCGCCGCGCTGGTGAGCGCGATCCGGATCCCCCTGTCCCAGGGTGCGGCCAGGGTTCGCTGGACTCTCGCCGCGGCGCTCTCCCTCGGCGGCGGCGCGATCTGGTCCATGCATTTCATCGGGATGATCGGTTATCGCGTCGACGGGCTCGACCTGCGGTACTCCCTACCGCTCACCGCGGTATCGCTGCTCCTCGCCGTGGCGGTCTCGGCGCTGGGGCTCACCCTCGTGGCGCGCCGTCCACGGAATACCGGATGGCTGGCGCTCAGCGGGGTGGTCTCCGGCCTGGGGATCGCCGCGATGCACTACACCGGCATGGCCGCGATGCACGTCGGCGGGACCGTGACCTACCGGCGCGGCATCGTCGTGCTGTCCATCCTCATCGCGGTGGCCGCGGCCCTCGCGGCCCTGTGGATCGCCTTCCGGGTGCGCACCGGCCGGCACGTGGTCGCAGCCTCCCTGATCATGGCGGCGGCGGTCTGCGGCATGCACTACACCGCGATGGCCGCCACCCAGGTCCAGGCCGGGCCGGGGAACGAGGGGACGACGGGCACCGATCCGATCTCCCTCGCCCCGATCGTCTGTGTGATCGCCTTCTCGGTGCTCGCGGTGGTCATCTTCGCTGCCCTGGGTGGCGTGACCGAGTCCGGCTCCTTCTCGATGGCCCGCGAGAGCAGCCGCCATCGCCGCCCGGGCGTGGGGAGGGCGGCGGTGGACGGGGTCGGGGGTGAGCCTGCGGGCCGAACCGCGGGCCGAACCTCGGGCGGGGGCAGGGGCGGGGGCAGGGGCGGGGCCGCCGGTCAGCCATCCCTGCCGGCAGCCTTCGTGAACCCCCGCGGCGACCAGTACCGGCCCGCCCCGTCGGTCCCCGTCTGGAGCGGGCCGCCCACGGGGGAGTCGACGACCCGCTCCGGCTGAGGCGTGTCGATCCGCGGCTGCCGCGTCCGATCCGGCCGCGTGACGGGGTCGGTCCCGGTCGTACGGTGAACCGGTGAGCCTGTTCGAGACCGCGGACCTGTTCGGCGGGGACGCCACACCGCCGCCGGGTGCTGCGCGCAGCGCCGGCGGCGCGGTCGGCCCTGCGGGCGGCGCGGGCGGCGCGGGCGGATCGGACGCCGGGAGCATCGATGGCGGGGCTGCGACCGGCGGGGCTGCGACCGGCGGGGCTGCGACCGGCGGGGCCGGCCCGACCCCGCTCGCGGCGCGGCTGCGGCCGCGGAACCTGGACGAGGTCGTCGGCCAGCGCCACCTTCTCGGCGCGGGCAGCCCGCTGCGCCGGCTGGTCGAGGGCGGCGGGACGACGTCGGTGATCCTCTGGGGGCCGCCCGGTACGGGGAAGACCACCCTGGCCCACATCGTCTCCCGAGCCACCGGCCGGCGGTTCCGGGAGCTGTCCGCCGTGACGGCGGGGGTGAAGGACGTCCGCGCCGTGATCGACGAGGCGCGCGCCGCTCGCTCGGCCTCCGGCGCGCGCACCGTGCTGTTCATCGACGAGGTCCACCGCTTCACCCGCACCCAGCAGGACGCCCTGCTCCCCTCGGTGGAGCTCGGCTGGGTCACCCTGGTCGCGGCCACCACCGAGAACCCCTTCTTCTCGGTGGTCAGCCCGCTGCTGTCCCGGTCGCTCCTGCTCACCCTCGAGCCGCTCACCGACGACGACATCCGCGGCGTGCTCGACCGGGCACTGCGCGACCCCCGCGGGTACGCCGACCGGGTGACGCTGACCGACGAGGCCCGTGAGCACGTGGTCCGCCTTGCCGGTGGGGACGCCCGCCGCGCGCTGACCGTCCTCGAGGCGGGTGCCGAGGCACTCCTGGCCGACCTCGCCGCGGCCGTTCCCCTCGGCCCCGGCGCTCCCACAGCTCCCGGTGCGGCCGCCGATCCCGCTGATCCCGGCGATCCCGGCGGAGCCGCCGGCGGTGCCGGGCCTGGTCGGCTGGTGGCGCGGCTCGAGGTGGACGTGCTCGAACAGGCCGTCAACCGGGCGGCCGTGCGCTACGACCGGTCCGGTGACCAGCACTACGACGTGATCAGCGCGTTCATCAAGTCGATGCGCGGCGGCGATGCCGACGCCGCGCTGCACTACCTCGCCCGGATGCTGGAGGCGGGCGAGGACCCCCGGTTCATCGCCCGCCGAATGATCATCCTGGCCAGTGAGGACATCGGGATGGCCGATCCGGGAGCGCTCGGCGTCGCGGTCGCCGCCGGGCAGGCACTCGATCTGGTCGGCCTGCCCGAGGCGCGGCTCGCGCTCGCTCAGGCGGTCATCCACCTCGCCCTGGCGCCGAAGTCGAACGCGGTGATCCGGGCGATCGACGCCGCCAGCGCCGACGTGCGTGCCGGCCGGGCCGGCCCGGTGCCGGCGCATCTGCGCGACGCCCACTATCGGGGGGCCGCCCGGGCCGGCAGCGGGGCCGGGTACCGCTACCCGCACGATGCCCCCGGCGGCGTCGTGCGCCAGCAGTACCCGCCCGACGGGCTGACCGGCACGGACTACTACCAGCCCGGCGGCAACGGCTTCGAGCGCCGGGCCACCGAACGCCTGCGCGAACTGCGATCCACCGTGCGGGGCACGCCCGCGGGCGGCTCGGACGGCGGGCGGCAGCGCGGGCCGGACGCGACGCCGGACACAACGCCGGACACGACGCCACCGGGACCGTCCGGCTGAGCGCCGTCTCTCGCAACCACCGTTGTGCCACCTGAGAGACGCCCTGGCCACGGGCCCGTGCCCCAGGGCGGGCGGCGGGGGTTACCCGTGGNCCCCGCGGCTGCCTCGGTAAGGTCACACGTGGGCGCCACCGGGGTGGCGCCCACGGCGTCCACGGTCACCGCGGTTGCGGTCCGCGGGATTCGCGGCCACCGACGGCCGCGTCCCACGCAGGCCGCGAGCCCTCGCGACCGAGGGCCCTGGTGGCGGACCGCGGCGTGGCACGGCGTGCCGGATCGGGTGGGGTGGGACCGGCCCAATCGACGATGGAGGCAGGAGCACATATGTCCGGTGGAGCGGTCGCGGGCCTGATCGCGTCGGGCGCGTTCGCGGTGCTCGCCCTCTTCGGCTGTTTCGTCCTGCTCAAACTCGGCAAGATCTTCGACGAGGCGGCGGCGCGGGTGCGTCAGACCGGTGTCGCCATCGACGAGGGAACCGCCCGGGTTCGGCAGGCCGGTGCGACGGTCGACGAGGTCAACGTGGCACTCGCGCATGTGAACAAGGAGCTGGACCGGGTCGACGCGATCACGGCCAACGTGCAGTCGATCACGACGAACGTCTCCTCGCTGACGTCGCTGTTCGCGGCGACGCTCGGCGGCCCGATGGTTCGGGTGGCCGCGTTCAGCTACGGCGTGCGCCAGGCTGCGGCCAAGCGCACCCGGTCCGAGGTCGAGTCGAGGGTGAAGTCGCAGATGAAGGCGGACAAGGCGGCCCGGCGCACGGTCGCCGAGGACGCTGGCCTGACCCCGGTCGCCGGGGCGACCGACGGACGCCGGGGGGGCCGTTAGATGTCCAGGATCTTCTATCTGGCGTTCGGTGCCGCGGCCGGCGTCGTGGTGGTGCGCCAGGCGGCGAAGGCCGCTGCGGCCCTCACCCCGACGAGCCTGGCCGGATCTCTCGTACAGTCGGTGCAGGAGTTCCTCGCGGACGTGCGTGAGGCGGCGGCGGAGCGGGAGGAGGAGATCCGTGTTGCTCTCGGCCTCGACCGCGACCCGGACGACGATGCCTCCGCTCCCTCCGGGCGGCCCGCCGACGTCGGTGCTGGTGCCGGTGGCGCCGCACCGGCCGGCTATCCGGACGGCCTCGACGACGCCGAGCGCACCATGCGGCTGGTCCCGGGTGCCCGCCGGCCCTGACGGCTTTGACGGCGCGGCGGCCGCACGGGCGGCGGCAGCAGCGCCGCCCATCCCAGGATGACGCCCCTCCTCCCACCAGTCTGGACGATGTGAACCCGATGGACACGGCCGAGATCCGCAGCCGCTTTCTCAACCACTTCGCCCGGCGCGGGCACACGATCGTCCCGAGTGCCTCGCTGGTCGCTCAGGACCCGACGTTGCTGCTGGTCAACGCCGGAATGGTGCCGTTCAAGCCCTACTTCCTCGGGGACCTGGCGACGCCGTGGCCGCGGGCCACCAGCGTGCAGAAGTGCGTGCGCACCGTCGACATCGAAAACGTCGGCCGCACCGCCCGGCACGCGTCGTTCTTCCAGATGTGCGGCAACTTCTCCTTCGGCGACTACTTCAAGGCCGAGGCGATTCCGTTCGCCTTCGAGCTGCTCGTCGACGGGTTCGGCTTCAAGCCGGACGACCTGTGGGCCACGGTCTACCTCGATGACGACGAGGCCGAGGGGATCTGGCGGGAGCTGCTGCCCGCCGAGCGCATCCAGCGCCGCGACAAGGAGGATAACTTCTGGTCGATGGGCGTGCCCGGTCCGTGCGGGCCGTGCAGCGAGATCTACTTCGACCGGGGCGCGGCGTACGGCCGCGAGGGCGGGCCGATCGCCGACGAGGAGCGCTACCTCGAGGTCTGGAACCTCGTGTTCATGCAGTACGAGCGGGGCGAGGGTGCCGGGTACGACTATCCGATCCTGCGCGAGCTGCCGGCCCGCAACATCGACACGGGCATGGGCCTGGAGCGGATGGCGACGATCCTGCAGGGCGTCGACAACCTCTACGAGATCGACATCTCCCGCCCGGTGCTCGACGCCGCCGGCCGGCTCACCGGCCGCCGCTACGGCGCCGACCCGGCCGACGACGTGCGGCTGCGCGTCGTCGCCGACCACACCCGCACCGCGGCGATGCTCATCGCCGACGGCGTCGTCCCCTCCAACGAGGGCCGCGGCTACGTGCTGCGCCGCCTGCTGCGCCGGGCGGTGCGCGACGCCCGGCTGCTCGGCGCGCGCGAGCCGGTCATGGGCGAGCTGTTCGGCGTCGTCGGCACCGCGATGGGTCCGATCTACCCGGAGCTCGTCGACAACGCCGAGACGATCACCGGCGTCGCCGTCGCGGAGGAGGCGTCGTTCGCCGAGACGCTGCGCACCGGTACGACGATCTTCGACGCGGCGGTGCGGCAGGTCCGCTCCACGGGTGCGGCGACCCTTGGCGGCGACGAGGCGTTCAAGCTCCACGACACCTACGGCTTCCCGATCGACCTGACGCTGGAGATGGCCGCCGAGGCGGGGCTGTCCGTCGACGAGGCCGGGTTCCGCCGGCTGATGGAGCGCCAGCGCCAGACCGCCAAGGCCGACCGGGCCGCGCGGCGTATCGGCAACGTCGACCTGTCGGCGTTTCGGCCGATCCTGGCCCGCTCCGGCGCGACGACCTTCACCGGCTACGAGGAGCTGTCGCGCGAGTCCGGCGTCGTCGGTCTTGTCGGCATCGCCGACGGCGCGGGCCTCGAGGTGGTCGGCGAGGGTGAGGAGGTCGGGGTCGTCCTCGACGTGACCCCCTTCTACGCCGAGAGCGGCGGCCAGGAGCCCGACTTCGGGCTGCTGCGCTTCGACGGCGGTGAGGTCGAGGTCCTCGACGTCCAGCGCCCGGTGCCGGAGCTGGTCCTGCACCGGGTGAAGGTGCGTTCCGGGGAGCTGCGCCTCGGCGACCGGGTGCAGGCCGAGGTCGACGAGAACCGCCGCCGCGCGGTGTCCCGCTCGCACACCGCCACCCACCTCGTGCACGCCGCGTTCCGCCGGGCGCTGGGGGAGGGGGCGACCCAGGCCGGCTCGCTGAATTCCCCGGGCCGACTGCGCTTCGACTTCCACGCCCTCGGCGCGGTCCCGCCGTCGGTCCTCACCGACGTCGAGGACGAGATCAACGAGGTGGCGCTGCGCGACCTGCCGGTCCGTGCGTTCGTCACGACCCAGGAGGAGGCCCGCCGGCTCGGCGCGATGGCGCTGTTCGGCGAGAAGTACGGTGACGCCGTGCGCGTCGTCGACGTGGGCGACTACGCCCGCGAGCTGTGCGGCGGCACCCACGTCGCCAGCTCGGCCCAGCTCGGCGCGGTCAAGCTGCTCTCGGAGTCGTCGATCTCTGCCGGAACCCGCCGGGTGGAGGGGCTGGTCGGCATCGACGCGTTCCGCTACCTGGCCCGCGAGCACCTGCTCGTCTCCCAGTTGTCCACGGCGCTCAAGGCCCGCCCCGACGAGCTGGCCGACCGCGTCACCGACATCGTGGGCCGGCTGCGCGACGCCGAGCGGGAGCTGGACCGGCTGCGGGCCGCCGCGGTACTCGCCGGGGCCGGGGCGCTGGCCGAGGGCGCCGAGGACGTCGGCGGCATCGCCGTGGTCACCGCCGAGGTGCCCGCCGGCACCGCGCCCGACGACGTGCGCCTGCTGGCGATGGACGTGCGCGGCCGGCTGGCGGGGCGGCCCGCGATCGTCGCCGTCGTCAAGGCCGACGGCTCCTCGATCGTCGTGGTCACCGACTCCGGCGCTCGGTCGGCGGGGCTGCGCGCCGGCGACCTGGTCCGCAACTCCTGGGCGAGCCTGGGCGGCAAGGGCGGCGGCAAGCCCGACATCGCCCAGGGCGGCGGCGGGAACCCCGAGATGGTCCCGGCCGTCTTCGCGAAGCTGCGTGGGCTGGTGGCCGAGCTCGCGTCCCGGTGACCGTCCGGCGGCCCCGGTGAGCGGGTCGGGGACTGGCCCGGGGAACGCCGGCTCAGCTCCGCGGTCCGAGGTGCGTGTCGGCGTCGGGGTTCGCGTCGGCGTCGATGTCGGCTCCGTGCGGGTCGGGGTCGCCGCCAGCGACCCCGGCGGTGTCCTCGCGGTGCCCGTCACGACCCTGGCACGGGATAAGCGCCATAATGCGGACATCGAGCAGCTTGTCCAGATCGTGCGGGACAGGCAGGCTGTAGAGGTCGTGGTGGGCCTGCCCCGGCAGATGTCGGGGCAGGAGGGGCGGGCAGTCCAGCTGGTCCGGCGGTACGTCGAGGTACTCGCCGAGCGGATCGCCCCCGTCCCCGTGCGGTTCGTGGACGAGCGGCTCACCACGGTTGCGGCTCATCGCAGAATGGCCGAGCGTGGCGTTCGTTCCCGCGCCCGCCGCAGTCTCGTGGATCAGGAGGCAGCCGTGCAGATCCTGCAGCACGACCTGGACAGCCGCCCCCGGGGCGGCGCGCCCGGCGTGGCCGGGTCTGCGGAGGTCCCTTCCGCGGAGGCCCCTTCCGCGGAGGCCCCTTCCCAGGATGCGAGGTGACGGGCGGCAACCTCGACGAGATGCTCGACGAGGATCCCTATCGCCGTGGCCGCCGCTCCTCCGGACACGCCGACCGCCGAGCGGCTGACCGGGCCGCGGTCGATCGAGTCCCGGGCGACCGTGGCCCGGGCGAGCGAGGCCTCGCCGGCCGGCATCCCGAGGACGGGTATGCCGACGAGGGGTACGCCGAGGACGGGTACGTCGGCGAGGGCTATGCCGAAGGGGGCTACGTCGACGAGGGCTATGCCGGCGAGGGCTACGCCGACGACTACGAGGACGATCCGCACCCGCGCGACGCCGGCTCGCACCGTGACCGCCGCGACGGCGGTCGCCGCCGTGATCGCCGCTCCGCCGGGGGTTACCCGCCGCCGGACGACGCCGAGGACTGGGGCGGCGGCTGGGACGACGAGGGTGCCGACGAGCGCCGCAGCCGGGCGCTGCCGAAGCTGATCGCCGTCCTCCTCGTCGTCGCCGCGCTGCTGGGCGTCGCCATCTTCGGCATCGGCAAGGTCATCGGCCGGGTCTCCGGCGGCTCCACCAGCGCCGATTACGCCGGCTCGGGCGACGGCATCGCGGTGGTCCAGGTCCCCGACGGCGCCACCGCCCGCCAGATCGCCGTGGAGCTGCACGACGCGGAGGTGACCGCGTCCGTCTCGGCGTTCGTCAAGGCCGCCTCCGCCAACCCCAAGGCGCTGGGCATCCAGCCGGGAACCTATCGGCTGCGCAGCCGGATGAGCGCCGAGGCGGCGCTCGCCGCGTTGCTCGATCCGGCGTCCTCCGCGCCGTTCAAGTTCGTCATCAAGGAGGGCATGACCGTCCACCAGGTGCTCGACGGCCTGCACCAGCGGCTCGGCCTGCCGTTGAGCGACCTGGAGGCGATCGCCCGCAACCCCGCCCAGCTCGGCCTGCCGTCCTACGCGCCGACCCTGGAGGGCTACCTCTTCCCCTCCACCTACGACCTGGTGCCCGGGTCCACCCCCATCCAGTTGCTGACCTCCTTCGTCACCCGCTTCAAGAAGGAGGCGGCGTCGATCGACCTGGAGGCCNAGGCCGCCGCGCTGGGGACGAGGCCGGCCGACATCGTGACCATCGCCTCGATCGTCGAGAAGGAGGTCGCGAACGCCAGCGAAGGGCCGAAGGTCGCCCGGGTGATCTACAACCGGCTCGGTGACACCTCCGGGCGTTTCCGTCGCCTCGACATGGACTCCACCACCCGCTACGCCGAGGACGAGTACGAGGGTCCGCTGACGAAGGACCAGCTCAACAAGGCCAATCCGTACAACACCCGCTCGGTGGCCGGCCTGCCCCCGGGCGCGATCTCCAACCCGGGGATCTGGGCGCTGAAGTCCGCCCTGGAACCGGCCGCCGGGTCATGGTTGTATTTCGTGTCCATGCCGCAGAGCAAGGTGACGCGTTTCGCCACGACCGATGCGGAGTGGGCCGAGGCGCGGGCGCAGTACCGCGCCGAGGGCGGCAGGGAGTAACGGGGTCCCGGACGGGCGACCGACGGGTGTGAACACAGGCGGCGGCGGGCGATTCGGCGCGTCCGGTCGCGCCCGGACGCCCCTGAACCAGGCGGGAGGCCACGTGGTGCGGGAGATCCAACTGGGCGGCGTAGGCGCGGCGGGCGGCCTGGGCGGCGGTGGCGGGGAAAACGGTGGCGGAGGAAACGGTGGCGTGGGCGCGCAGCCGGCGGCGCAACGGCCGCAGAGCCTCGCCGCCGCGGCGACGCCCGCGCATCCGGCCCGCGCCGCGGTGCTCGGCGCCCCGGTGGACCACTCTCTCTCCCCGGTGCTGCACGCGGCCGCCTACGCGGAGCTCGGACTCGCCGTCACCTACACGGCCATCCACTGCGATGCGCCCGACCTGCCGGCGATGGTGCAGCGGGTCCGGTCCGACCCGGACTGGGTCGGCCTGTCCCTGACGATGCCGCTCAAGACCGTCGCCGTGGACCTGCTCGACGAGGTCGACCCGACGGCCGCGGCGATCGGCGCGGTCAACACCGTCGTCGTCGGCGAGGCCGGGCGGTTGCACGGCTACAACACCGACGTCGTGGGCATCGGCGTCGCCCTGAGTCGGGTCATGCGCGGCGCGGTGCCCGGCCAGCCGCTGATCCTCGGCGCCGGCGGCACCGCCCGCGCCGCCGTCGCCGCCGTCGCCGCTGCCGGCTGCCCGCACGTCGCCGTGGTGGCGCGGCGCCCCGAGGCGGTCGCGGAGGTGGTCCGGATCGGCGCCCGCCTCGGCGTCGAGGTGACGGCGCTGCCCTGGGAGCTGCTCGCCACCGGCCTGCCCGCCGGCCCGGACCTCGTCATCNCCACCACCCCCGCCGGCGCGACCGNCCCCCTCGCGACCCGCCGCTGGCCGGCGTCTAGCCAGCTCGTCGAGCTGCTCTACCATCCGTGGCCGACCGCGCTGGCCGCCGCCGCGTACCGGGCCGGCGCCCGGGTCGCCAGCGGCCTGGAGATCCTCGCCGCCCAGGCCGTCGGGCAGGTCGAGCACTTCACGGGCCGCCGCGTTCCCGCCGGGGTGCTGTTGGCCGCCGGCCAGGCCGCCCTCGACGAACGCAGGGGTGCGGATACCGCCATCGGCTCCGACCTGCACCGCGCCGGCCCGACCGTCGGGTGATGTCGGTGCCGGGCCCCTAGCGGTGGGCGAGATCGGGCTCAGCGTGCTGATCGCGCTGGTGGCGCTCGCGGTCGCGGTGCCGGTCGGGCACCGGGTCGTGGCCGGCGTGCTCCCGCCGGACGGCGACGAGCCGCGCCACGCCGCGCCCGGGACGGCGGCCCTGGGGATCGCCGCGGCGGTGGTCGTGGCCGCGGTGACCGCCGCGCTGCATCGTCACCCGGGCTGGTTACCCGCCTATCTGTATCTCAGTGTGGTCGGGGTATGGCTGGCTGTGGCCGACCTGCGGGTGCACCGGCTGCCCGACCTGCTGGTGCTGCCGTCCTACCCGGTGCTCGCCGCGCTGCTGGGGCTCGCCGCGCTGGTCGACGGCGCGCCGGGTCGCCTGCTGCGGGTCGCGATCGCCGGCGCCGCCTGCTGGCTGGCCTTCCTGGCGCTGTACCGGCTGCCGGGCGCCGGCCTCGGCCGGGGCGACGTCAAGCTCGTGGGTCTGCTCGGCGGGGCGCTGGGCTGGCTGGGCTGGCCGAGCGTGGTGTTCGGGATGTTCGCCGGGGTGGTCCTCGGCGGGGTGGCGGCGCTCGTGCTGCTCGCCGCCCGCCGGGCCCGCTGGCACGACCGCCTCGCCTACGGGCCGTTCCTGCTGGCCGGAACCCTGCTGGCGGTCCTGGCCGGCGGCGGCTGACCGGGGAAGCCGGAGCTGTCCCGACAGGTGGGTCTCGGCGGCGACGGACGTGACCTCGTTCCCGGCGCGACGTGCGCCATCGGGTGGTCGTGAAACACTGGAGGCATGGTGCGTTGGTTGACTGCCGGGGAGTCGCACGGTCCCGCCCTGGTGGCCACGGTCGAGGGGCTGCCCGCGGGTATCCGGGTGACCAGTGACGACATCGCCGCGGAGCTTGCCCGCCGGCGTCTCGGGCACGGCCGTGGGGCGCGGATGAGCTTCGAGCGGGACGTGGTCGAGCTGCTGGGCGGCCTGCGCCACGGCGTCTCGCTCGGCGGTCCGATCAGCGTCGTCATCCGCAACAGCGAGTGGCCGAAGTGGGAGCGGGTCATGTCGCCCGACCCGGTCGACCCGGCCGCGCTCGCGGGGCTGGGCCGCAACGCCCCGCTCACCCGGCCTCGGCCCGGCCACGCCGACCTTGCCGGCATGCAGAAGTACGGTTTCGACGACGCCCGCCCGGTGCTGGAGCGCGCCAGCGCCCGCGAGACGGCCGCCCGCGTCGCGCTCGGCACCGCGGCCAAGGCGCTGCTCCGCCAGGCGTACGGCATCGAGATCCTCTCCCACGTCGTCGCGATCGGCGCGGCCGAGGTCCCGCCGGGCCTGCCCGTGCCCACCTCGCTCGCGGCGATCGACGCCGACCCCGTCCGCTGCGCCGACCAGGCGACCAGCGAGCGGATGGTCGCCGAGATCGACGCCGCCCATGCCGACTCCGACACCCTCGGCGGCATCGTCGAGGTGCTGGCCTACGGCTGCCCGCCGGGGCTCGGCAGCTACGTGCACGGCGACCGCCGCCTCGACGCGCGCCTCGCCGGCGAGCTCATGGGCATCCAGGCGATCAAGGGCGTCGAGTTCGGCGACGGGTTCACCACGGCGCGGCGCCGCGGCTCGGTGGCGCACGACGAGATCGAGCCGGTCGGCGGCGTGGGCCGGCGCGTGCGGCGCGCCACCGACCGGGCCGGCGGCGTCGAGGGCGGCATGACCACCGGCGAGCCCCTGCGGGTCCGGGTGGCGATGAAGCCGATTTCCTCGCTCACCCGCCCGCTGTCCACCGTGGACGTGACCACCGGCGAGGCCGCGGTCGCGATCAACCAGCGGTCGGACGTGTGCGCGGTGCCCGCCGCGGGCGTCGTCACCGAGGCGATGGTCGCGCTCGTGCTCGCCGACGCGGCCCTGGAGAAGTTCGGCGGCGACTCGGTGGAGGAGACCCGGCGCAACTGCGAGGGGTACCTGAAGTCCCTGGTTATCCATTGACGCGGCGGTTATCCGCCGGTCGGGGTCATCCACCGGTTCGGGACATCCGCTGATCGGATCATCCACCGGTCGTCGGGCAGAACTGCAGACGGGGTAAAAGAATCATGGTTGGGGAGGCGGCGCCGGCGGCGCCGGCCGGGCCGCGCGCGGTCCTGGTCGGAGCGCCCGGCGCAGGCAAGACGACGGTGGGAACCCGGCTCGCGCAGCGGTGGGGCGTCGGGTTCCGTGACACCGACGCGGACGTCGAGGCGGAGCTCGGTCGCAGCGTCGCCGACATCTTCATCGAGTTCGGCGAGGAGTACTTCCGGGCCGCGGAGGCGCGGGCGGTGGCCGCCGCCCTCGCCGAGCACCGCGGGATCGTCGCCCTGGGCGGCGGGGCGGTCCTCGACGCCGACACCAGGGCGCTGCTCGCGGGTCACCGGGTCGTCTACCTGGAGGTCGGCGTGTCCGACGCGGTGCGCCGAGTTGGCCTCGCGCGCGACCGGCCGCTGCTCGTCGAGGGCCCGCGCGCCCGGCTCGCCGCCCTGCTCAAGGCCCGCCAGCCGCTGTACGCCGAGGTGGCGGCGGTTGTCATCGACACCGCCGGCCGCGAGCCGAACGAGGTCGCCGATCTGGTCGCCGCCGCCCTGGCGGAACTGCCCACGCCGCCAGCTCCGGCGGCGTCAGTGCGGATTCCGCGGTGAGCGCGCGGGCGAGGGTGTCCGACGTCGTGCGGATCCCGGTCCGTCCCGGCGGCGAGCGAGCCTACGACGTCGTGCTCGGTGAGGGGTTGCTCGGCGATCTCGCGGAGACGGTCGCCGGGCGGACCCGCGCCGCGGTGATCCATCCGGCCGCGCTGCGGGCCACGGCGGACGCCGTCGTCGCGGACCTGCGGGCGAACGCGGGGGTCGAGGCACACGCGGTCGAGGTGCCCGACGGCGAGGAGGCCAAGCAGCTACGCATCGCCGGTTTCTGCTGGGACGTCCTCGGCCGGATCGGCTTCACCCGCGACGACATGATCATCGGTCTCGGTGGTGGCACCGTGACCGACCTGGCCGGGTTCGTCGCCGCGAGCTGGCTGCGCGGGGTGGACGTCGTCCAGGTGCCGACCACCGTGCTCGGCATGGTCGACGCGGCCGTCGGCGGCAAGACCGGCATCGACATCGACGCGGGCAAGAACCTGGTCGGGGCGTTCCACCAGCCGCTGACCGTGCTGTGCGACCTCGCCGCGCTGGCCACGCTGCCGGCCGTCGAGGTGCGCGCCGGGCTCGCCGAGGTGGTCAAGACCGGGTTCATCGCCGACGCCGCCATCCTCGACCTGCTCGACGACGACCCCACGGGCGCCGCGCACCTGCCCGAACTGGTCGAACGGTCCATCCGGGTCAAGGCAGACGTCGTCTCCGGCGACCCCCGGGAGGCCGGCCGCCGGGAGATCCTCAACTACGGCCACACCCTCGGCCACGCGATCGAGAAGGTCGAGCACTTCACCTGGCGGCACGGCGCGGCGATCTCGGTGGGCATGGTGTTCGCGGCGGAGCTGTCGCGGCTCGTCGCCGGCCTCGACGACGCCACCGCCGACCGGCATCGCGAGCTGCTGACCCGCATCGGCCTGCCGGTGACCTACCGCGGCGACCGGTGGCCGGCGCTGCTTGACGCCATGCGCGTGGACAAGAAGTCCCGCGGCCGCCGGCTGCGCTTTATCGGCCTGGCCGCCCAGGGCGAGACCGTCATCCTCGACAATCCGGACATCGGCCTGCTGGTCGCCGCGTTCACGGCGGTCGCTCCCGACGGCCTGGCGCCGCCCGACGCACCCTGATCGCACCGCTGCCCCGGGGCGTGGGCGCCGGGCTCGGTAGACTTGTCCGCGGCCTGGCTGATCGCCGCCGCGCAGGGACCGGCAGCGGTCCCGGGCGGGCGGTCGCGGCCGGCAGGGTCGCCGCGGTGCGTGCGACCCGATGACTCTAGGCTTCAGCACGACGACGATCCGCCGTGCCGATGCACGGCAACCGAACGGGAGAACGCGCGCAGTGGCGACCAGCAACGACCTGAAGAACGGCATGACGCTCGACATCGACGGGGTGTTGTGGAACGTCGTCGGCTTCCAGCACGTCAAGCCGGGTAAGGGCGGGGCGTTCGTCCGCACGACCCTGAAGAACGTGCTCACCGGGAAGGTCGTCGACCGCACCTTCAACGCCGGCGTCAAGGTCGAGGTCGCGACCGTGGACCGGCGCGAGATGACCTACCTCTACCGGGACGGCGCCGACTTCGTCTTCATGGACAGCGAGTCCTACGACCAGATCCCGATCCCGCCGGGCGTCGTCGGCACGGCCGCCGACTACATGCTGGAGAACACTGTCGGCACCGTCGCGCTGCACGACGGCGCCCCGCTCTACGTGGAGCTGCCCGCCAGCGTCGAGCTCACCATCGCCCAGACCGACCCGGGCGTGCAGGGCGACCGCTCGACCGGTGGCACCAAGCCCGCGACCCTGGAGACGGGCGCGACGATCAACGTGCCGTTGTTCATCACGACCGGCGAGAAGGTCAAGGTCGACACCCGCGACGGCCGTTATCTGGGCCGGGTGACGAGCTGAGCGCCAGGTCCAAGGCCCGCAAGCGCGCGCTGGACATCCTGTTCGAGGCGGACGTGCGCGGGGCCGCCGTCCCGGAGATCCTCACCGCCCGGCGCGCCCAGGCCGACCCGCCCGTCTCGGAGTACGCCGAGGGGCTGGTCAGGGGCGTCGTCGAGCACTGGCGGGAGATCAACGAGCGGATCGGCCGGCACGCCGAGGGCTGGTCGCTGGAGCGCATGCCCCCGGTCGACCGCAACATCCTGCGGATTGCCGTGCTGGAGCTGTTGTGGCGGCCCGACGTTCCGCCCCGGGTCGTCATCGACGAGGCGGTGGAGCTGGCGAAGAACCTGTCCACCGACCGATCGCCGATGTTCGTCAACGGCCTGCTCGGCAGTCTGGTCGACGCCGGGACGGTGCCGGTGACGGCCGAACAGACGGCGGCGGGGCAGGTCCCGGCCGCGGGCGAGGTCTCGGTGGCGGGCCGGCCGGCCCCGCCGGGACCGGATGCCGGGCCGGGCCGGGAGGCCTGACCTACCGGGTTGGCCGGTGCCGCCGATCGGCGTGCCCGGTACGTCGCCCCAAGCGACGTACCGGGGTACCCCCGGCTACCTGTGTGCCACTCGCGTTTGGCCGGCCGGAGACCCCGAAAGCCGACCCGCGATCACATCGAGCTGAAGCTGCTGTGCCACGAACGAGACTGCTGGTGGTGCTGCGACGCCAGGCGGCGCTGGAACGCTGGTGGTGCTGGAACGCTGGTAGTGCTGGAACGGTGGTGCTGTGCTGGAACCGCTGGTAGTGCTGGAACGTTGGTGATGCTGGAACGTTGGTTGGTGCGCTGCCGGTGGAGCACCGGCGTGGTTGTCAGACGTCGGAAGCGGTGGCGTCCGCGCCCTGCTCCGGGGACAGCACGCCCCACGAGACGAGCTGTTCGGTGAGCTTGCTGGGGGAGGTGTCGTAGATCACTGCGAGGGAACGCAGGTCCTCGTAGCGGATGGAGAGAACCCGGCCGTTGTAGTCGCCGCGCTGGCTCTGAATGGTCGCCGCGTACCGCGCGAGCGGTCCGCCCTGCTCCTTGGGCACCTGGGAAAGGCGCTCGAGGTCGAGGACGATCCGCGGGGACTGCTCCAGCGGGGCGACGGTGGAACCCTCGGGAAGAAGCTCCCCGACCGGAACGCCGTAGAACTCCGCGAGCTCCGAGAGACGCTGTACGGTGACGGCGCGGTCCCCACGTTCGTAGGAACCGACGACGACGGCTTTCCACCGACCGTGCGACTTCTCTTCGACGCCATGAAGCGAGAGCCCCTGCTGGGTGCGTATCGCGCGCAGCCGAGCACCGAGCGCCTTCGCATAGTCGGACATCGGAGTGCCCACTCCTGTCGTGGTCGATCAGTTGGAACCGGGGCTCGTGCCGCCGGCGGTTACCGATAGTAGTGCCCGCCGGGTTGAGGCTCGACACCCGGGGGGTCGTGTCGCTTCTTTCTTTGTACCACTTTCTGTAGCCCTCCGGTTGCGCCCTACGCCTGCCCGGCGGGAACTTCCGCCGTTCGCCGTACCGGCGCATGCGGAAGTGAACCCGGTGACGTGCAGTCACGGCTTGGCGATGATAGTTGGCGCGGCAACAATCCGCACGGGCCGCCGAACCGGGGGGCGCGGACGGAGTCAGACGGCCGGACGGGGGTCGGCGGGCCCGCGCCGCGAGACCCTCACTCGTCCGGAGTGCCCTGGTAACGTCGCTGAGACCGCTCCTTTAAGGACCGTCCCGTGAGGCGGGGAAGGAGGGATGCCGCGTGGCCTCTGCTGCCGCGAGCGACCCCGCATCGCGCCGTCCCGGCATTGCCCGGACAGTACTGTCCGCCGATGACATGACCCGGATCGTCAGCCGGATGGCGCACCAGATCCTCGAAAAGACCTCCGGTGGTGCCGGTGTCGTGCTGCTCGGGGTACCCACCCGAGGGGTACCCCTCGCGCATCGTCTGGCACAGCGAGTACAGGCCGTCGAGGGAGTGGATCTTCCTGTCGGCTCGCTCGACCCCACGATGTACCGCGACGATCTGCGACTGCGCGGGGTTCGGCCACTGGAGGTGACCGAAATTCCCGACGGCGGGGTCGACGGCCGGGTGGTCATCCTCGTCGACGACGTCCTCTACTCGGGGCGCACGGTGCGCGCCGCGCTCGACGCGCTGGCCGCCTATGGCCGCCCCCGCACGGTCCAGCTTGCCGTCCTGGTCGACCGGGGCCATCGCGAACTGCCGATCCGCGCGGACTATGTCGGGAAGAACATGCCGACCTCGCGTCGCGAGTCGGTGGCCGTTCGGCTGCGAGAGATCGACGGCGCCGACGGCGTGCTCATCGTCTCGCCCGAGCCCAGCCCGACCGGTGCCGCGGCGGGCGCGGCGGACCCGGGAGACCGACCGTGACCCGGCGCTCGCTCGCCGAGCGCGAGCGCGCGGGGGCGGCGTGGGCGGCGAACGGAGGTCGGGTATGAAGGGGCACCTGCTGTCGACGGAGGACCTCAGCCGGGACGACGCGCTGCTGGTGCTGGACACCGCGGAACGGATGGCGCGGGTCGCCGAGGCGTCGGTCCGCAAGCTGCCGACCCTGCGGGGCCGCACCGTGGTCAACCTTTTCTTCGAGGATTCCACCCGTACCCGCACGTCCTTCGAGGTAGCCGCCAAGAGACTGTCGGCCGATGTGATCAATTTTTCGGCGCGCGGGTCAAGCGTGTCGAAGGGCGAGAGCCTGAAGGACACCGCGCAGACCCTCGAGGCGATGGGCGCCGACGCGGTGGTCTGCCGGCATTCCGCCAGCGGCGCGCCGCACCGGCTGGCGACCTGGGTGCGCGGCAGCGTCGTGAACGCCGGCGACGGCACCCACGAGCATCCGACCCAGGCGCTGCTCGACGCGTTCACCATGCGCCGGCGGCTCGGTCGGGTCGACGGGCTCGCCGTCACCATCGTCGGCGACGTGCTGCATTCCCGGGTGGCGCGGTCCAACGTCTGGCTGCTCGCCACCCTCGGCGCCAGTGTGACGGTGGTCGCCCCGCCGACACTGTTGCCTATCGGTGTCTCTTCGTGGCCGGTCGAGGTGTCGTACGACCTCGACGCGGTGCTACCCAAGACCGATGTGGTGATGATGCTGCGGGTCCAGCGGGAGCGGATGTCGGCGGCGTTCTTCCCCACCGAGCGGGAGTACAGCCGCCGCTACGGGCTGGACGTCGACCGGGCCGCGACCCTGCCCGAGCACGCCCTGGTCATGCATCCGGGGCCGATGGTGCGCGGGATGGAGATCGCCTCCCGGGTCGCCGACTCCGACCGGTCGACGGTGGTGGAGCAGGTTGCGAACGGGGTGAGCGTGCGGATGGCCGTGTTGTATCTGCTGCTGGGCGGTTCCGGGGAGGTCTCATGACGGCGGGTGCGGGCGGCGCGGGGGGTCCGGTCGGTGGGGCGGCGGGGGGCTCGGGACAGTCCTGGGTGCTGCGCCGGGTCCGCCCGCTCGGCGGGGATCCCGTCGACGTGCTGCTTGCCGACGGGGTCGTGGCGGCCTGGCGGCCCGCGGGCTCGACCGGCCCGGACTCCGAGGGCCTGCCCGCCGGGACGACCATCCTGGACACCGACGGCCTGATCATGCTGCCGGGCCTGGTCGACCTGCACACCCACCTGCGCGAACCGGGCCGGGAGGACGCCGAGACGGTCGAGTCGGGCACCCGGGCCGCGGCGCTCGGCGGCTACACCACCGTGTTCGCCATGGCGAACACCAACCCGGTCGCCGACACCGCGGGCGTCGTCGAGCAGGTCTGGCGGCTCGGGCTCGACGCCGGCCACTGCGACGTGCGGCCGGTCGGCGCGGTCACGGTCGGGCTGGCGGGGGAGCGACTGGCCGAACTCGGTGCGATGGCGACATCCGCGGCCGAGGTGCGGGTGTTCTCCGACGACGGGCACTGCGTGTCCGACGCCCTGCTCATGCGCCGGGCGCTGGAGTATGTCAAGGCGTTCGACGGGGTGATAGCCCAGCACGCCGAGGAGCCGAAGCTGACCGCCGGCGCCCAGATGAACGAGGGGGTCGTGGCCGCCCGGCTGGGCCTGCCCGGCTGGCCCGCGGTCGCCGAGGAGGCGATCATCGCCCGGGACGCGCTGCTGGCCGGGCACGTCGGTTCCCGGCTGCACGTCTGCCACGTCTCCACCGCGGGCTCCGTGGAGCTCATCCGCTGGGCGAAGGCGAAGGGCTGGCAGGTCACCGCCGAGGTCACCCCGCACCACCTGCTGCTCACCGACGACCTGGTCAGCTCGTACGACCCGGTCTACAAGGTCAACCCGCCGCTGCGGACCGCCGCGGACGTCGCCGCGCTGCGCGCCGGCCTCGCCGACGGGACGATCGACTGCGTGGCGACCGACCACGCCCCGCACGCGCTGGAGGACAAGGAGACCGAGTGGGCCGCGGCCCGGCCCGGCATGCTGGGCCTCGAGACCGCGCTGTCGGTGGTGATGGAGACGATGGTCATCCCCGGGCACCTCGACTGGGCCGGCGTCGCCGACCGGATGGCCCTGGCCCCGGCCCGCATCGGTGGCCTGCCGCGACCGGCGGTTGAGGGGNGGAGTTCCATAGCGGTGGGTGCGCCCGCGACCGTGACGCTGCTCGACCCGTCACCGTGGCGGGTCGTCGAGGCGGACACGCTCGCCAGCCGCAGCCGCAACACCCCCTATGCGGGGCGGTCTCTGCCGGGAGCGATCCGCGCCACGTTCCTGCGAGGCCGACCCACCGTGCTCGACGGGAAGGTCGTATGACTGTCTCGCTGGCAGCCGCCTCGCCGTTCGCCGCCTCGCCGTTCGCCGCCTCGCCGTTCGCCGACTCCTCCTCCGCCACCGGACCGGTGGTCCTCGCCGCCGGCCGGGGACCGGACCGCCTGGGCCTGCACCTGCTGCTCGTGGTGGGCCTGCTGCTGCTGTTCGTCGCGGTGGTGGGGGCGATGCTGCGGGCCTGGCGCACCAAGGCCGACCAGCAGGAGGAGGACCTGCCCGAGCTGCCCGACCCGCCGGCCGAGCCCGGCACGGTCTTTGCCGCCCCGCTGCGCGGGATGTACCTCGGCACCGTCGACGCCGGCCACTGGCTGGAGCGGATCGCCGCGCACGGCCTGGGCGGGCGCACCGGCGGGTACGTCAGCGTCTATGAGACCGGCGTGCGGGTGGACCGCGGCAGCGACGCGTTCTGGATCCCCCGGGACGCCGTGCGCGGCGCCCGGCTGGAGCGGGCCCACGCCGGCAAGGTCTCCGCGCCGGGACGCCTGATCGTGATCGCCTGGTCGTACGGCGGGCACGAGCTGGAGACCGGCTTCCGCGGGGAGGACCGGGCGCGCCAGCCCAAGGTGGTCCGCGCCGTGCACGACCTCATCGGCCCACCGCCGGCCCACCTGGCCTCCGGTGACGTCACCTCGCCGCATGCCGTGCCGCGGATGCGACCCCGGTTGCGCCCGCGGGCCGCGGCCCCGGGACCGGGACCGGGCGGCCCGCCGCCCCGGCCGGGCTCGGGCCAGCCCACCGAGGAGATGCCGGCGATCCGCACCGGTCCGCGGCTGCGCCGCGGCGAGCGCGGTGCGGCCCGCGGGGAGCGGCCGGGCGCCGCCGACCGGTCCGACTACCCGCAGCGGCGCCGGGACCCTCGCCATTCTGACCCTCGCCACCCTGACCCCCGCTACCAGGACGCCGACCAGCCGGATCCCCGCCGCGGCGGGCCACGCCCGGCCGATCCCGGCCGCGGTGACCCGCGCCGGGCGCCCGGTCCCGCCGACGCCCGCCACCCGGAGGCCCGCCACCCAGACCCCGGCTGGCCAGCCTCCCGCCAGCCCGACCCTCGCCCTTCTGACCCCCACCCGGCGGACCCGCGCTACGGCGACCGGGGCCGCCCCGAGCAGTCCGACCCCGGCCGGTCACCGGTCGACCCGTTGACCTCACCACTGGGTGAGGTGCGCAGGCTGAAGGAGGATCGGTGAGCACCCTCACCACGACCCCCGGCTCCGCGGCCGGCGACCAGCTCGCGGCCCCCGCGGCGGCGCCGGCGAACCGGCCGGCCGACCGGGCGAACCCGACCCGCGCCGTGCTGATGCTGGAGGACGGGCGCAGCTTCGTCGGCGAGGCATACGGCGCGATCGGCGAGACCTTCGGCGAGGCGGTGTTCTGCACCGGGATGACCGGATACCAGGAGACGCTGAGCGACCCGTCGTTCCACGGCCAGATCGTCATCATGACGGCGCCGCACATCGGCAACACCGGCGTCAACGACGCCGACTACGAGTCCGACCGCATCCAGGTCGCCGGCTTCGTCGTGCGCGATCCGGCGCGGCGCCCGTCGAGCTGGCGGTCGCGCGGCAGCCTCGACGACGAGCTGGCCGCCGCCGGGGTCGTCGGCATCAGCGGCATCGACACCCGTGCGCTGACCCGTCACCTGCGCGAACGCGGGGCGATGCGCTGCGCGATCAGCAGCACGCTCGCCGATGACTCGGCCGTCAATGACCCGGCCGCCGGCGACTCGGCCGCCGGCGTCGACGAGGGCGGGCAGAGCGCCGCGCTGGCCGCGCTGCTCGACCGGGTCCGCAGCTCGCCGGAGATGGTCGGCGCCGATCTGGCCCCGGTCGTCTCCACCCCCGAGCCCTACGTGGTCCCGGCCGCGAGCGGCACGGCGCAGTTCAAGGTCGCCGCGTTGGACCTCGGCATCAAGCGGGCCACCCCCGCCGCCATGGCGGCGCTGGGGTGCGAGGTGCACGTGCTGCCCGCCCGGACCACCGGCGAGGAACTGCTCGCCCTCGAACCCGACGGGGTGTTCCTGTCCAACGGCCCCGGCGACCCGGCGACCGCCGACTACGCCGTCGAGGCCCTGCGCACCGTGCTGCGCGCCGACGTGCCGGTGTTCGGGATCTGCTTCGGCCACCAGTTGCTCGCCCGCGCCCTGGGCTTCGAGACGTACAAGCTGACCTACGGCCACCGCGGGGTGAACCAGCCCGTCGGCGACGTGGCCACCGGCCGCATCGCGGTCACCAGCCAGAACCACGGCTTCGCCGTTCGTGCCCCGCTGACCGGCGTGACGGACACGCCGTTCGGGCGGGTCGTGGCCAGCCACATCGGCCTCAACGATGAGGTCGTCGAGGGATTGGAGTGCCTGGACGTGCCGGCCTTCAGCGTGCAGTTCCATCCGGAGGCCGCGCCGGGACCCCATGACGCGGCCAACCTGTTCGAGCGGTTCCGCGACCTGATGGCCGCCGCCCGCCAGGCCCGCGCCGCGGTCGCCGGAGGGGAGTCCTGATGCCCCGGCGCGAGGATCTCAGCAGCGTCCTGGTGATCGGCTCCGGGCCGATCGTCATCGGCCAGGCCTGCGAGTTCGACTACTCCGGCACCCAGGCGTGCCGGGTGTTGCGGGCGGAGGGCCTGCGGGTCATCCTGGTCAACAGCAACCCGGCAACGATCATGACAGACCCGGAGATCGCCGATGCGACCTACGTGGAGCCGATCACCCCGGACATCGTCACCAAGATCATCGAACGGGAGCGGCCCGACGCCGTCCTCGCGACCATGGGCGGCCAGACGGCACTGAACACCGCCGTCGCCCTGCACGACGCAGGCGTCCTGGACCGCTTCGGCGTCCAGCTGATCGGCGCGAACATCGACGCGATCCGCGCCGGCGAGGACCGGCAGGCGTTCAAGGACATCGTCGCCACCGTCGGCGGCGAGACGGCGCGCAGCGCCATCTGCCACACCGTCGAGGAGTGCCTGGCCGCGGGCGAGGAGTTCGCCTACCCCGTGGTCGTCCGGCCGAGCTTCACCCTCGGCGGCGCCGGCAGCGGCTTCGCCCACGACGCGGGCGAGCTCGCCCGGATGGCCGCCGACGGCCTCGCGGCGAGCCCGTCGACGGAGGTCCTGGTCGAGGAGTCGATCCTCGGCTGGAAGGAGTTCGAGCTGGAGCTCATGCGCGACCGCGCCGACAACGTGGTCGTCGTCTGCTCCATCGAGAACGTCGACCCGATGGGCGTGCACACCGGCGATTCGATCACCGTCGCCCCGGCGATGACCCTGACCGACCGCGAGTACCAGACGATGCGCGACATGTCGATCGCGGTCATGCGCGCCGTCGGGGTCGACGCCGGCGGGTGCAACATCCAGTTCGCCGTCGACCCGGCGACGGGCCGGCAGGTCGTCATCGAGATGAACCCGCGGGTGTCGCGCTCGTCGGCGCTGGCCTCCAAGGCCACCGGCTTCCCGATCGCCAAGATCTCGGCGAAGCTCGCCCTCGGCTACACCCTCGACGAGATCCCCAACGACATCACCCGCACCACGCCGGCCGCGTTCGAGCCGACGCTGGACTACGTCGTGGTGAAGGTGCCGCGGTTCGCGTTCGAGAAGTTCCCCGGCGCCGATCCGACGCTGACGACGACGATGAAGTCGGTCGGCGAGGCGATGGGCGTGGGCCGCAGCTTCGCCGAGGCGCTGCAGAAGGCGCTGCGGTCGATGGAGTCGGCGGGCTCGATGTTCTCCTTCGTCCCGCCGACCGGCGACGCGGCCAGCCTGCTGGAATCGACCCGGGTGCCGCACGACGGGCGCCTGCGGGCCGTCCAGCAGGCGCTGCTCGCCGGCGCCGACCCGGCGGACGTCACCCGGGTGACCGGCATCGACCCCTGGTTCGTCGACCAGATCGTCTTCCTGAACGAGATCGCCGCCGCCGTCACCCGCACGCCGGCGGGCATCCGCCGGGCCAAGCGGGCCGGCTTCGCCGACGCCCAGCTCGCCGAGCTGCTCGGCACGTCCGAGGACGTGGTCCGGGCGTTCCGGCACCGGTCCGGCATCCGGCCGGTGTTCAAGACCGTGGACACCTGCGCGGCCGAGTTCGCCTCCGAGACCCCGTACCACTACTCGGCCTACGACAGCGAGACCGAGGTGGCGCCGAGCGGCCGGCCGCGGGTGATCGTGCTCGGCAGCGGGCCGAACCGCATCGGCCAGGGAATCGAGTTCGACTACGCCTGTTGTCACGCCGTGATGGCGCTGTCCGACGCCGGGTTCGAGACCGTCATGGTCAACTGCAATCCGGAGACGGTGTCGACCGACTACGACACCGCCGACCGGCTCTACGTCGAACCGCTGACGGTCGAGGACGTCCTCGAGGTCGTCCACGCCGAGCAGCAGGCCGGCCCGCTGGCCGGGGTGATCGTGCAGCTCGGCGGCCAGACCCCGCTGGGCATCGCCGCGGCGCTGGCGGAGGCGGGCGTGCCGATCGTCGGGACCCCGCCGGAGGCGATCCACCTGGCCGAGGACCGCGGCCTGTTCGGCCGGGTGCTGGCCGCCGCCGCCCTGCCCTCGCCGCCGCACGGCGTGGCGACCTCGTTCGCCGAGGCCCGCACCGTCGCCGAGCGGATCGGCTACCCGGTGCTCGTCCGTCCCTCCTACGTGCTCGGCGGCCGCGGGATGGAGATCGTCTACGACGACTCCATGCTGCGCGACTACATCGAGCGGGCCACGGCGATCTCCCCCGAGCACCCCGTGCTCGTCGACCGGTTCCTCGACGACGCCGTCGAGATCGACGTCGACGCCCTGTTCGACGGCGAGACGCTCTACCTCGCCGGCGTGATGGAGCACATCGAGGAGGCCGGCGTGCACTCCGGCGACTCGGCCTGCGCCCTGCCGCCGATCACGCTCGGCCGCGCCGACCTGGAGCGCATCCGCACCTCCACCGAGGCGATCGCCCGCGGCGTCGGCGTGCGAGGGCTGCTCAACGTCCAGTACGCCCTGCAGTCCGACGTCCTCTACGTGCTGGAGGCCAACCCGCGGGCCTCGCGCACCGTTCCGTTCGTCTCCAAGGCGACGGCGGTGCCGCTGGCCAAGGCGGCCGCCCGGGTGATGCTCGGCGCCTCCATCGGCGAGCTGCGCACCGAGGGCCTGCTGCCGCGCACCGGCGACGGCGCCACCCTGCCGCTGGACTCGCACATCGCGGTCAAGGAGGCGGTGCTGCCCTTCGGCCGCTTCCGCGACGCCGTCGGCCGCGGCGTCGACACCATCCTCGGCCCGGAGATGAAGTCCACCGGCGAGGTGATGGGCATCGACGACGGCTTCGGCACCGCGTACGCCAAGTCGCAGGCCGCCGCCTACAACGGGCTGCCCACCTACGGGCGGGTGTTCGTCTCGGTCGCCAACCGGGACAAGCGGGCGATGATCTTCCCGATCAAGCGGCTCGCGGACCTCGGCTTCGTCGTCTACGCCACCGAGGGGACCGCCCAGGTACTGCGGCGCAACGGGGTCAAGGCGGTCGTGCTCGGCAAGCACCGGGCGCCGACCGAGGGCCTGCTCGACTGCGTCGAGATGATCACCTCGGGTCAGATCGATCTGGTCATCAACACCCCGTGGGGGGTCGGCCCGCGGCTCGACGGCTACGAGATCCGCACCGCCTGCGTCAGCGCCGGGGTTCCCTGCATCACCACCATCCAGGGCGCCGCCGCCTGCGTGCAGGGCGTCGAGGCCCTGGTCCGCGGGGAGCTGGGCGTCCGGCCGTTGCAGGAGTACCACGCCGCCCTGCGCGAGGCGTGGGGCGGCGCGGACGGCCCGGCCGCCGGTCCCGCCGCGTCCACAGCCTCTGCCCCCACAGCCTCTGCCCCCACAGCCTCTGCGCCTACGGGCGCCGTGTCTGTGGTCGCCGCGTCCACGGAGTCCAGGGGCGCCGCAGATCCGGGCGTGCCGTTCGACGAGCAGCCGATCGAAGCCTTCGAGGAGCAACCGACCGAGCGCATCGACAGCCCGCCGGGCGAGCGCTTCGAGGAGCAACCGACCCAGCGCGTCGACTGGCAGTCGCCCGGCGACGCGGCCACGGCCACAGACCCGGTCACCGGCGGCGACGTGCGCAACGGTGTGACCGGTTTCGCGGCGGGCGACGCCGAGCAGAACGGTGCGACCGGGCCGGTGACGGGCGACCCCGGACCGGACACCTCGGCCGGGCCGGGCGCGGTGTCCGACGCCGACGCCGGCCTCGACCCCGCACGGACCGGTCGGTGAGTGCCGTGTCCCGCTTCACCCCGCGCTCCGGTCGGGCGCCGCTGGCCGTCGCGCTCGACGCCCCGGACGGCGCGACCGCGCTGCGGTGGGCCGCGGCGGTCGCGCCGCACGCCGCCGTGCTCAAGATCGGGATGGAGCTGTTCTACCGGGAGGGGCCGGCGATCGTGACGGCCCTGCGCACGGCCGGCCTGCTCGCCGAGCCCGCTGGGGGAGCCGAGCCCGCTGGGCTCGTTGAGGCCGGCACGGCGCCCGAAAGGGCGACCGGTGGTCCGCCCGAGCTGTTCCTTGATCTCAAGCTGCACGATATTCCGGCAACGGTCGCCGGTGGAATGCGGTCGGTCGCCACGTTGCAGCCTCGATTCGTCACCGTGCATGCGGCCGGGGGAGCGGCGATGATACGTGCGGCCATCGCCGCGGCCCCCACGGTCGAGGTGGCCGTTGTGACCGTCCTCACCTCGCTCGATGCGGCCGCGCTGACCTCCGTCGGGCTCGCCGGACCGCCGGATGATGCCGTCCGCCGCCTCGCCGTGCTCGCCGTCGAGGCGGGGGCGCGCACCCTTGTGTGCAGCCCACGGGAGGTCCGAATGGTCCGTTCGGAGCTCGGTGACAACGTGACTCTCATCACGCCCGGCGTGCGTCCGGAGGGGTCCGAGGTGGCCGACCAGGCGCGAATCGCGACTCCGCGGGAGGCACTGGAGGCGGGTGCGGACCTGGTCGTAGTGGGCCGTCCCATCACCCGAGCCACCGATCTGGGCATAGCGGCGAAGGTGGTCGCAGATAGTATTTTCGCAGGTCAGACGCCTGCGTCTCGCTGACGGCCGTGGTCAGGGCGGGGTGTGTTCGTCCTGGTGCGGTACGAAGCGGTACGGTGGGGCCGTCGTAGACCGAAAGGGTGCGGCACGAGCGGGCCACCCCTTTCGTCCCGTCAAAGCCTTCTCTTGTGCGGACAATATGTCCGCATCAGAGTGTTGTGGCCAAGGCTGGACCGAGGAGCCACTTCCTCGCTAGTTTGCGCGGCGCGATCACCGAATTGAGGAGGCGTACCCGTGCCCCTGCCGCCCCTAACGCCCGAGCAGAGGGCCGCCGCCCTCGAGAAAGCCGCGCTGGCTCGTAAGCAGCGCGCGGAACTCAAGGAGCGGTTGAAGAAGGCGGAGACCACTCTGGCCGCCGTCTTGGAACAGGCCGAGGCCGATGAGGTCGTCGGCAAGATGAAGGTTTCGGCTGTTCTGGAGTCGCTTCCCGGAGTTGGGCGCGTGCGCGCCCAGAAGATCCGAGAACGGCTCGGGATCAGTCCGACCCGCCGGCTGAGAGGGCTCGGCGCGAAGCAGCGCGCCGCGCTCCTCGAGGAGTTCGGAACGGCCTGATCCGGCGGAGTGGGAAATCCACTCCGGCAACCGGAGTAGGGCCTTGGCGGGACGCGGCGTCGCCGGGTGAGTGGTCTCACTCACGTTCTTCCGGCGAAGCCGCGGTACCTTCCGAGCGGATCGGGGGTCGGAATTCTTTACCGGCCCTCGATCCGAAAGTCCATGGGAAACAAGTCCCATCCTGGGCATCCACGGCCGGATGACCGCTGTGCGGCAGCCGTCCCGGAGGCCCTAGGGTTGGGGCCGTGGGTCTCACAGTGCTGTCCGGGCCGTCCGGCGTCGGGAAGGGAACGGTCGTTGCGGCCGTCCGCGAGCGTCATCCCGAGGTCTGGGTCTCGGTCAGTGCCACCACCCGGGCTCCCCGGCCCGGGGAGACCGACGGTGTCGAGTACCACTTCGTCGACGCCGAGGAGTTCGCCCAGATGGTCAAGGCCGGCGAGTTCGTCGAGCATGCGATGTTCGCCGGGCACGCCTACGGCACTCCGCGGGGTCCCCTGCAGGAACGGCTCGCCGCCGGCGTCCCGTGCCTGTTGGAGATCGAACTGCTCGGGGCCCGCCAGGTGCGTTCGGCGATGCCCGACGCCCGGTTCGTCTTCCTCGCGCCACCCACGTTCGAGGAGCTGGTCCGGCGGCTGACCGGCCGGGGGACCGAGTCACCCGAGGTCATCGCCCGCCGGTTGGACCGGGCTCGCATCGAGCTCGCGGCCGAGACGGAGTTCGACCACGTGGTCGTCAACGACGATGTGCGGGCTGCGGCCGCCCGATTGGTAGCATTGATGATCGGCTCCTAGGTGCGGGTCCGCTCGTACCGCGCCGCGAAGCCGCACTTCACGCGCCTGAGTCCGGGCGCAGGCGGCTTGGCGGCCTGTGCACGCGGCCCTGTGCGCGGGAGCACGGTCCGGACGGCGGCCGCCGCCCCGGACGTTCACCCCGGAAGGACATCGTGGCCGGAACCGTAGCCCACCCCGAAGGCATCACCAACCCGCCGATCGACGAGCTGCTCGAGGCCACCGACTCGAAGTACAGCCTGGTCATCTACGCGGCCAAGCGGGCTCGCCAGATCAACGCCTACTACTCGCAGCTCGGCGAGGGCCTGCTGGAGTACGTCGGGCCGCTGGTCGAGACGACCAACGCCCAGGAGAAGCCGCTGTCGATCGCGCTGCGCGAGATCAACGCCGGCCTGCTCACCCACGAGACCGTCTCCGACAGCCTCCCGCCGGTCGCCTGACCCGGCCGTGACCGACGAGCCCATCGGCGCCGCGGGCGCCTCGGCCCGGCGGCCCCGGGTCGTGCTCGGCGTGGCCGGGGGCATCGCCGCCTACAAGGCGGTCGAGGTGCTGCGCCGGTTCACCGAGTCCGGGCACGAGGTGCGGGTCGTGCCCACGCCGTCCGCGCTGCGGTTCGTCGGGGAGACGACCTGGGCGGCGCTGTCCGGCAACCCGGTCACGACCGATGTCTGGAGCGACGCCGACGAGGTCGCCCATGTCCGCATCGGGCGGGAGGCCGACCTCGTCCTCGTCGTCCCCGCGACCGCGGACCTGATGGCCCGCGCGGCCGCCGGGCGGGCGGACGACCTGCTCACCGGCACCCTGCTCACGGCCACCTGCCCCGTGGTCTTCGCGCCGGCGATGCACACCGAGATGTGGCAGCATCCGGCCACCCGGGCGAACGTGGCCACTCTGCGGGCCCGGGGCGCGGTGGTGCTGGATCCGGCCGTCGGCCGGCTGACCGGGGCGGATTCGGGGCCGGGCCGGCTACCGGAGCCGGCGGAGATCGCCGCGCTCGGCATGGCGGTGCTCGCCCGCGGGGCCGACGGCGTCCGTCCGGACCTCGCCGGCCGGCACGTGCTGGTCACCGCCGGAGGTACCCGGGAGTACCTCGATCCGGTCCGCTTCCTCGGCAACGCCTCCAGCGGGCGCCAGGGCTACGCGGTGGCGCGGGCGGCACTCGCCCGCGGGGCCGCGGTGACGGTGGTCGCGGCCAACGTCGCCCTGCCCGCGGTGGCCGGGGCGCGCACGATCGCGGTCACCTCCGCGGCCGAGTTGCGGGAGCGGGTGCACGAGGTGGCGCCGTCCGTGGATGTCGTCGTGATGGCGGCCGCGGTCGCCGATTTCCGGCCACAGGCGACACAGGCGTACAAGATTAAGAAAGAATCCGCGGCGCCCGACTCCATTGCCCTGGTGCGAAACCCTGACGTGTTGTCCGAGTTGGTGGCGAACCGCCGCCCCGGGCAGGTCCTGGTCGGTTTCGCCGCCGAGACGGGCGGTCCCGACGGGGGAGTTCTCGACCACGCCCGGGCGAAACTCGCCCGCAAGCCCGTCGACCTCCTCGTCGTCAACCAGGTCGGCGCCGGGCTCGGGTTCGAGGTGGCGGACAACGCCGCCGTGGTCCTGGCCGCCGACGGCCGCGAGACGACCATCGAACGCGCAAGCAAGGATCTGGTCGCGCACCGGATCCTCGATCTCGTGGTGGAGTTCCCGATCGGTCACGGGGACGGAACGTCCAGCGAGGCAGTGCGGGTACCCGTGCGGACGCCTCGGTAAGCTTCGTCGGAATCAACCGGATCTCCCAGGGGGTTAGACCAGTGGCGACGCGCCTGTTCACGTCCGAGTCCGTCACCGAGGGACATCCGGACAAGATCGCTGACCAGATCAGCGACTCGATCCTCGATGCCATGATCAAGGACGACCCGAAGAGCCGGGTCGCGGTGGAGACGCTCATCACGACGGGCCAGGTCCACGTCGCGGGTGAGGTCACCACCAAGACCTACGTCGACATCGCCGCGGTCGTCCGGGAGCGCATCCTGGAGATCGGCTACGACTCGTCCAAGAAGGGATTCGACGGCGCCTCCTGCGGGGTCAGCGTTTCCATCGGCGCGCAGTCCGCGGACATCGCCCAGGGCGTCGACACCGCTCACGAGACCCGCGTCGAGGGTTCCAGCGAGGACGAGCTCGACCGTCAGGGCGCCGGCGACCAGGGTCTGATGTTCGGGTTCGCCTGCGACCAGACCCCCGAGCTCATGCCGCTGCCGATCGCACTGGCGCACCGCCTCGCCCGGCGGCTGTCCGCGGTCCGCAAGGACGGCCAGGTCGGCTACCTGCGCCCGGACGGCAAGACCCAGGTCACCATCGAGTACGCCGACGGCAAGCCCGTCCGCCTCGACACGGTCGTCGTGTCCACCCAGCACGCCGCCGACATCGACCTCGACACGCTGCTCGCACCCGACATCGCCGAGTACGTCGTCGAGCCGGAGCTGGCGCTGCTCGAGATCTCCACCGAGGGCCGCCGCCTGCTGGTCAACCCGACCGGCCGCTTCGAGATCGGCGGCCCGATGGGCGACGCCGGCCTGACCGGTCGCAAGATCATCGTCGACACCTACGGCGGCTACGCCCGTCACGGTGGCGGCGCCTTCTCCGGCAAGGACCCGTCCAAGGTCGACCGCTCGGCCGCCTACGCCATGCGCTGGGTCGCCAAGAACGTCGTCGCCGCCGGCCTCGCCAGCGCCTGCGAGGTGCAGGTCGCCTACGCCATCGGCAAGGCGCACCCGGTCGGCCTGTTCGTCGAGACCTTCGGCACCGGCACGGTCCCCGAGGAGCAGATCCAGGACGCCGTGACCCAGGTCTTCGATCTGCGCCCGGCCGCGATCATCCGCGACCTGGACCTGCTGCGCCCGGTCTACGCCCAGACCGCCGCCTACGGGCACTTCGGCCGCCCCGAGCTCGACTTCACCTGGGAGTCCACCTCGCGCGCCGAGGCGCTCCAGCGCGCCGTCAAGGGCTGACGCCCCGACCGCACGCTCCTGGGAAGCCGGGTCGGTCCGCATCGCCGAACCGACCCGGCTTCGCCTTTCCCCGCCGTCCTGCCGTTCGCCGTGGCCGTGGGCCGATCGCGGTGGGTTGATCGCTGCGGGGGGCTGACCCGGGCTGACCGCGGCCGGCCGGTCCTGTCGGAGGTGCCTGGTACTAATGCCCTCATGACCGAACAGCCCGCCACGATCGCCGGTGTCGGCCCGGGGCCGGCCGGGCGGCCGGGCGAGGCTCGCGGCCGCGCCACGCCCGCGAGCGGGGAGGGCGCGGATCGGCCCGCGGCGGCGGGCGGTCCGAGACCGGCCTCCCCGCCGGGCGAATCCGCCGCGTCGGCGCCGCGGCCGGGTCGGGGTTCGGCGGCGCGCGCAGGTTCGGGTACGCGCGGGGGCTCGGGGCGGGCCCGCGGTCCCGGCGCGCCGTCCCCGCTGGCCGCGGAGCTGCCCGTGGCCAGGGTCGCGGTCGACACCCCGCTGACCCACCTCGACCGTCCCTTCGACTACCTCGTCCCGGCCGATCTCGCCGCGGCGGCCGTGCCCGGCTCCCGGGTCCGGGTCCGCTTCGCCGGCCGGCAGGTGGACGGTTTCGTCCTGGAACGGCGGGCCGTCTCGGAGCACCCGGGCCGACTGGCCCCGCTGGAGCGGTCGGTCTCGCCGGAGCCCGTGCTGTCCGATTCGATCGCCCGGCTCGCCCGCGCCGTGGCGGACCGCTACGCCGGCACGCTGGCCGACGTTCTTCGCCTCGCCGTGCCACCACGCCACGGCCGTACCGAGAGCGCCCCTTCCCCGCCGGAGGAAAGTCCCTCCCGACCGGCGACCGCCGCCGGTGTCTCCGAGGAGGCCTCCCCTCCGCCCGAGGCCGCTGCCACGACCTCCGAACCCGTCGCCCCCCGGCCAGAGGTCGCCGCTGCGCCGGAGAGCACCCAGCCGTCGGTCCCGACCCCGGTTCGGATGACCCCCGGGGCTGCGCCGTCGGCGCCGGCGGATGGTGCTGCCCACGACGGGCGGCCGGCGGAGTGGGCGCGCTATCCCGCCGGGCCGTCGATGCTCGCGGCGCTGGCCGCGGGCCGATCGCCGCGCGCGGTGTGGTGGGCGCCGCCCGGCCCCGCGTGGCCGGCGATGATCGCCACCGCGGTCGGCGCCACGGTGCGGTCGGGCCGTGGCGCGGTCGTCGTCGTTCCCGACCATCGCGACGTCGACCGGGTCGAGGCCGCGCTGGTCGAGGTCATCGGACGCGAGACCACCGTCGCCCTGCGGGCCGACCTCGGCCCGTCGCGCCGGTACCGCGCCTTCCTCGCGGCCAGCCGCGGGCAGGCGCGGGTCGTCGTGGGCACCCGTTCCGCGGTCTTCGCCCCCGTCGCCGACCTCGGCCTGCTGGTCGTGTGGGACGACGGGGACGAGCTGCACGCCGAGCCGCTGGCTCCCTACCCGCACACCCGAGACGTCGCCATGCTGCGCGCGCGCCAGGACGGCTGCGCCCTGCTGATCGGCGGTTTCTGCCCAACGACGGAGGCCGAGGCGCTCGTCCGCAGCGGCTGGGCCCATCCGCTGGTGCTGCCCCTGCCCGAGGTCCGGGCGCTCGCCCCCCGGGTCGAGGCGACCGGCTCGGACCACGAGTACGCCCGAGATCCGGCCGCCCGCGCCGCTCGGCTGCCGTCGCTCGCGGTCCGCACGGCCCGCCAGGCCCTGGCCGCCGGTGCCCCGGTGCTGGTCCAGGTGCCCCGGCGCGGCTACCAACCCTCGCTGGCGTGCGCGGACTGCCGGCGTCCCGCCCGCTGCCGGCACTGCCAGGGTCCGCTGGGCCGCTCCTCCGGCGCCGGCGTGCTGTCCTGCCAGTGGTGCGGTCGCCCGGTGCCCGCCGCCCCGGGCGCGCTGGGAGCCGCCCCCGCGCCCGAGCCCCGAGCCCCCGAGCCCCGGGCCGTTGCCGCCGCGGGTGGCGCGGCCGGCGTGGCGGTCTGGCGATGCCCGTCGTGTTCGAGCCCGCGGCTGCGGGCCTCGGTGACGGGGGACCGGCGCACCGCCGAGGAGCTGGGCCGGGCCTTCCCCGACGTCCCGGTGCGGACCTCGGGGCGCGACGGCGTGCTCGCCGCCGTTCCCGCCGAGCCGGCGCTCGTCATCTCCACCCCTGGCGCCGAGCCGGTCGCGGTCGGTGGGTACGGCGCCGTGCTCCTGCTCGACGGCTGGGCCCTGCTCGGCCGCCCCGACCTGCGGGCCGCCGAGACGACCCTGCGGCGCTGGGCGGCGGCGGCGGCGCTGGCCCGCCCGGCGCCACGCGGCGGGCGGGTCATCGTGTCCGCCGACGCCGGGCTCCCGGTCGTGCAGGCCCTGGTCCGCTGGGATCCCGCGACCTTCGCCGCCCGAGAGGCCGACGAGCGCGCCGAACTCGGTTTCCCGCCGGCGACCCGGATGGCCACCGTGGAGGGCAGCGCCGCGGCTGTCGCCGAGCTGCTCGCGGTGACCCGCCTACCCGAGGGGGCCGACCTGCTGGGCCCCGTGCCGCTGCCACCCGCACCCCGCGCACGGGCGGCAGCGACCCCGGGCGGCGGGCCGGCGTCGGTCGGCGGCCCGGGCGCTGGCGAGGGGGGCGAGATCGAACGGTTGCTCATCCGGGTGCCCCGCGAGCGCGGCGCGGCCCTCGCCGCCGCCCTGCACGAGGCTCGCGGCGTCCTCGGCGCCCGCCGGAGCACCGCCGGCCTGCGCGTCCAACTCGACCCGCTCGTCATCGGCTGACCGCGCGCCCACCGCCGGCGGCCGGCCCCCGCCGGGGCCGGCGTCTGTCGCCGGGGCCGGCCGTCCGCCACAGCGGTGCCCGCCCGCGGTACGGTCGGGCAGCGGCAGGCTCGAGGACGCCGCCCGTGTCCCCGTTCCGGGTGCTGGCGGACGGTCCCCGGCCTGGCCAGACAGCTCGGATCTTGCCCCCGTAGACGGCCGCGGCGTCCGCATGGCGTCGCGGCGGATCGGTGCTCGCGTATGCGTCTTGTTTTCGCCGGCACACCGGCGGTCGCCCTGCCCAGCCTGCGGGCGTTGATCGACAGCCCGCGCCACGACGTGGTCGCGGTCGTCACTCGCCCCGACCGGCCCGCCGGCCGAGGCCGGAAGATCAAACCACCTCCCGTGCACCTGCTTGCCGATGAGGCCGGCATCCCGGTGCTCAGCCCGGAGCGGCCGCGCGACCCGGATTTTCTCGCGGCGCTCGCCGGACTGGCGCCGGACTGCTGCCCGGTCGTCGCCTACGGCGCCCTGCTGCCCCGGGAGGCGTTGGCGATCCCCCGCCACGGCTGGGTGAACCTGCACTTCTCGCTGCTACCGGCCTACCGCGGCGCGGCGCCGGTGCAGCGCACGGTGCTCGCCGGCGACGACCTCACCGGCGCCAGCGTGTTCCAGATCGAACCGGCGATGGACTCCGGCCCGGTGTTCGGCGTCGTCACCGAGCGGGTCCGCCCCACCGACACCTCCGGTGACCTGCTCGACCGGCTCGCGGAGTCCGGGGCGCACCTGCTCGCCGCGGTCATGGACGGCATCCACGACGGGACCCTGCAGGCAGTGCCCCAGCCCGCCGAGGGGGTGTCGTTCGCACCGAAGCTGACCGCCCAGGACGCGTTGATCGACTGGACCCTGCCGGCGGTCGCGGTGGACCGGCTGACCCGGGCGGCGGCACCCGCGCCCGGAGCCTGGACGGTGTTCCGGGACCGACGGATCAAGATCGGTCCGGTGCGTGTCGGGGCGCAGAACGTGCCGGCCGAGCTGGCGCCGGGCCGGCTGGCGGCGCTCGCCGACGGCGCCGTCGCCGTGGGCACCGGGACGGCGCCGGTGCTGCTCGGCGAGGTGCGGCCCGAGGGCCGCGGGCCGATGGAGGCCGCCGACTGGGCCCGAGGGGCGCGGCTGACCGCCGAGGACGTCCTGCGTGCGCCGGCAGAGCAGGTGTCGCCGGCAGAGCAGGTGTCGCCGGCAGAGCAGGCGTCGTCGGCAGAGCAGGTGTCGCCGGCGGAGCAGGTGTCGTCGGCGGGGAGGCTGTCCGGCGGCGGGGGAGCCGCATGAGCCCGGCCGGATCACCGGGCACCCGCGGCGCCCGCCCGCCCGCCGCCGTCGACCGGCCCCGACTGCTGGCCTGGGAGGTGCTGCGCGCGGTCGACGAGCGTGGTTCGTACGCCAACCTGCTCCTGCCCTCGCTGCTCGCCGGCAGCGGGCTGCCGGCCCGCGATCGCGGCTTCGTCACCGAGCTCGCCTACGGTGCGCTGCGCGCCCAGGGCACCCTCGACGGGCTGCTCGATACGGCCACGAGCCGACCCGTGCACGACATCGACCCGCCGCTGCGCGACGCGCTACGGCTCGGCGCCTACCAACTGCTGCGCACCCGGGTGCCCGCCCGCGCCGCGGTGGCCAGCACCGTGGATCTCGTCCGGGCGACCAGCGGCGAGCGTCCGGTCCGGTTCGCGAACGCGGTGCTGCGTCGGGTGGCCGCCCGGATCGCGGAGACGGGCGGGGATCTCGCCGCCCTGCTCGGCGCTCCCCGCTTCGAGACGGACCCGATCGGCCACCTCGCGGTGGTGACGACCCATCCGCGCTGGATCGTCGAGGTGGTGGCGGAGGCGCTCGGGGACGACCTCGACGAGACCCGCGCCGCGCTCGTCGCCGACGACGCCCGGCCCGCGGTGCACCTGGTCGCCCGTCCGGGCCGCACCGATCGGGACCGCCTGCTCGCCGAGGCCGCCGGGGAGGGGCTCGTGGCGGCACCCGGCCCCTACTCGCCGTATGCGGTGCGCCTCGACGGCGGCGATCCCGCGCGGCTGCCGGCGGTGGCGTCCGGGGCCGCGGCAGTGCAGGACGAGGGCAGTCAGCTCGTCGCGCTCGCGCTGGCCCGGACGGCTACGGTCGGCCGGGACCGTGGGCTGACCGTCGACCTGTGCGCGGGCCCCGGCGGCAAGGCGGCGCTGCTCGCCGGCCTGCTCACCGATCGCTCGGGCGGCGGGCCCGGGTTCTCGTCGGGTCTCGAGGCGGCATCGGGTCTCGAGGCGGCATCGGGTCTCGAGGCGGCGTCGGGTCTCGAGGCGGCGTCGGGTTCCGGCGCGAGCCTGCTCGCGCTGGAACCGCGGGCGACCCGAGCCGGGCTGGTGGCCCGGTCGCTGGCGGGAGAGCCGCGGGCCTGGGTGGTGCGCGCGGACGGGCGGGCGGCTCCGCTGCCGGCGGGCAGCGTCGACCGGGTGCTCGTCGACGTCCCCTGCACCGGGCTCGGGGCGCTGCGGCGCCGCCCGGAGGCCCGCTGGCGGCGTATCCCTGGCGATCTGGCCGCTCTCGTGCCGTTGCAGAGCGCCCTGCTCGTCGCCGCGCTGGACCTGGTCCGACCCGGCGGGGTGGTTGCCTACGCGACCTGCTCCCCGCATCCGGCGGAGACCGTCGAGGTGGTTCGCCAGGTGAGCGGCCAGCGGGTCGATGTCTCCGTGCTCGACGCGCGGCTCGGCCTGCCGGAGGTCGACGGACTCGGATCCGGTCCGTTCGTCCAGCTCTGGCCGCACCGGCACGGCACGGACGCGATGTTCGTGGCGCTGCTGCGCCGCAACCCGGACTGAGCCCGGGCGGGGGCAGGCGCCGGCCCCGCGACCGCCGGCCGCCTGCCCGGGGGCCGGCGCGCGGCGGAGGTACCGGGCGCGGCGGTCCCGAGCGGGAAGGCTCCCAGCGGAGGAGGTGTCGACCGCGAAGGTGTCGAAACGGGTCGGGGCGTGGGTCGTTCGGTCGATAGTCTCGCGGGGTGGCAACCGCACAGATCTATCCCAGCCTGCTCGCCGCGGACTTCGGCCGACTGGCCGACGCCGCCCTCGCGGTCGAGGGTCGAGCCGACTGGCTGCACGTCGACGTCATGGACTACCACTTCGTCCCGAACCTGGCGTTCTCCCCGGACGTGGTGACGGCGTTGCGGTCGACGACGCAGACTCCGCTCGACTGCCATCTCATGATCGACAACCCGGACCGCTGGGCCGCCGACTACGCCGAGCGCGGCGCGGCGAACGTGACCATTCACGCCGAGGCCGTGTCCGACCTGCCGCGGACGACCGCGGCGATCCGGGCCGCCGGCGCCCGCACCGGCCTCGCCGTGAAGCCGAACACCCCGGTTGAGCGCTACCTCGACGACCTGCACCGCTTCGACCTGCTGCTGCTGATGACGATCGAGCCCGGTTTCGGGGGTCAGAAGTTCATGACCGAGGTGCTGCCGAAGATCGAGGCGGCTCGCCGCCTGATCGACGACCGCGGCCTGGACCTGTGGCTGCAGATCGACGGCGGGGTCAACGAGGACACCGTCGAGCAGGCCGCGGCCGCCGGGGTCGACGTCTTCGTCGCCGGCACGGCGGTCTTCGGCGCCGACGATCCCGGCGAGGCCGTCGAGAAGCTGCGCGCCCAGGCACTGCGGGTCGCCCCCCGGCTGACCCCGCCGGCCTCCCGATCGGTCGGCGACCCGGCGTGACGACGCCCGGCTCGCCGCCTCCCGGTGGTCCGCCCCCAGGGCACGTCGGGGACCGGTACTGGCTGGCCCGCGCGGTCGAGCTCGGGCGTCGCTGCCCGCCGTCGTCCACGGCGTTCTCGGTCGGCGCGCTGATCGTGGCGGCCGACGGAACCCTGCTGGCCGACGGCTACTCCCGGGCGGAGGAACCGCACGACCACGCCGAGGAGGTCGCGCTGCGCCGCCTCGCCGCGCGCACCGACTCGCCGGCCGCCCGCAGCGGTCGGGCCGCCGGTGCCGGTCGGGCCGCCGGTGCCGACCCCGGTGCCGCCGGTGCCGACGCCGGTGCCGGCGTCGATCCGGCGGGGGCGACGGTGTACAGCTCGTTGGAGCCGTGCAGCGCCCGGGCGTCGCGGCCGCGGACCTGCACGGAGCTCATCCTCGCCGCCGGCATCGGCCGGGTGGTGTTCGCCTGGCGCGAGCCGTCGCTGTTCGTCGACTGCGACGGCGCCGAACGGCTGGCCGCGGCCGGCGTCGAGGTGGTCGAGATCCCGGCGCTCGCCGCGGACGTCCGCGCGGTCAACAGCCACCTCCCGCTCGGCTGAGGGCCGCGGGGGCGCATCCGACCTGGTGTTTGACCGGCAGGCATGACCTCGGTCACATCGCCGGGTGCGGCGTGTGGCCGCTTCGTATGTCAGACTTGGGGGCAGTACAACCAGCAGCACGCGCGCTCCGGGGTCGGTGAAACTCCGAGCCGGCGGTGATAGTCCGCGACCCGTCCGCAGGTACTGGGACGGCTGATCCGGTGGAATTCCGGGACCGACGGTCAAAGTCCGGATGGGAGGACGCGCGCGGGCCCAGTGTCCGTGGGTGGCCGTCGCCGTCCGCGGGCGCGCGTCGGCGTGCGCATGCCGACAGGTCCCGCGTGGCAACTCCCCGAAACCGGGGAGCGGTGCCCGGGACCGAAGGGCGCGAGTCGGATGTTCACCGGCATCGTTGAAGAGCTCGGCGTGGTGGCTGCGGTGGATGCGCGGCCGGAGTCGGCGGCGCTCACCATTGCCTGTCAGACCGTATTGGCGGACGCGACCCACGGCGCTTCCATCGCCGTCAACGGCGTGTGTCTCACGGTGACCTCCTTCCAGCGGGCCGGCTCCGATCCGGCTGGCACTGATCTGGCTACCGCTGATCTGGCTACCGCCGATCCGGGCGGCGGCGTGCCGGCCGGGGGCGCCGGTCGTGCGGGGCCTGCCGGCACAATCGCGGCGTCCGCGACGTTTACGGCTGACGTGATGCGCGAAACCCTCGTGCGGTCCTCCCTCGGCGAGCTCGCCGTCGGTGATCCGGTGAACCTCGAACGGCCCGTCCGGCTGGCCGACCGCCTCGGCGGCCATCTGGTCCAGGGGCACGTCGACGGCGTCGGCGTCGTCGTCGACCGGCAGGCCGACGAGCACTGGGAGGTCGTCCGCATCGCCCTTCCCGCCGGCCTCGACCGCTATCTCGTGGAGAAGGGCTCGGTGACGGTCGACGGCGTCAGCCTGACCGTCGTCGAGGTCACCCCGGCCGGGGGTGACTCCCCGGCGACGTTCACGGTCAGCCTGATCCCCACCACCCTCGACCTGACCACGCTCGGCCGCCGCGCACCGGGTGCCCGGGTCAACATCGAGGTCGACGTGCTGGCCAAGTACGTCGAGAAGCTGCATGCCGGCACCATCGACCCGAACGGACTGTCCCGATGACCACATCCGCGGCCGGCGCCCCCTCGACGGCCATCCCCGCCCCGCCCGTCCCCGTCCTGCCCACGGCCGTCACCGGGACGTCCGACGCCGGCCCGGCGACCGGCGACGGCGACGTTGACGTGACGTTCGCCTCCATCGAGGACGCCATCGCAGAGATCGCCGCCGGCCGGCCGCTCGTCGTCGTCGACGACGCCGACCGGGAGAACGAGGGCGATCTGATCTTCGCCGCCGAGGCGGCCACCCCCGAGCTCGTCGCGTTCATGACGCGCTACACCTCCGGGGTGATCTGCGTGCCGATGGACGCCGTCGACACCGACCGGCTCGAGCTCGACCAGATGGTCCCGCACAACACCGAGCGGATGGGCACGGCGTTCACCATCACCGTCGACGCCCGCGAGGGCGTCTCCACCGGCATCTCCGCCGCCGACCGGGCCCGCACGATCCGGCTGCTCGCCGACCCCGACACGGTTCCGGGCGACCTGAGCCGGCCGGGGCACATCTTCCCGCTGCGGGCCAAGGACGGCGGCGTGCTGCGGCGGCCGGGCCACACCGAAGCGGCCGTCGACCTGGCCCGGCTCGCCGGACTGCGCCCGGCCGGCACCATCTGCGAGATCGTCAACGACGACGGGACGATGGCGCGCCTTCCCGAACTCGCCGCGTTCGCCCGCGAACACGGCCTGCTGCTGATCTCCATCGCCGACCTCATCGCCTACCGCCGGCGGACGGAGAAGCAGGTGGTGCGGGTCGCCGAGGCGACGATCCCGACCAGTTACGGCACCTTCCGCGCCGTCGGCTTCCGCAACACCCTCGACGGGGTGGAGCACATCGCGTTGATCCGCGGCGAGCTGGGCGACGGCGAGGACGTCCTCGTCCGGGTGCACAGCGAATGCCTCACCGGCGACGTGTTCGGCTCGCGGCGCTGCGACTGCGGCACCCAGCTCGACGCCGCCCTGCGGATGATCGCGGCCGAGGGTCGCGGGGTGGTCCTCTACGTGCGGGGCCACGAGGGCCGCGGCATCGGCCTGATGCACAAGCTGCGGGCCTACCAGCTCCAGGACGCCGGTCACGACACCGTGGACGCCAACCTCGCGCTCGGCCTGCCCGCCGACGCCCGCGACTACGGCACCGGCGCGCAGATCCTCGTCGACCTCGGGGTGCGTGGCCTGCGGCTGCTGTCGAACAACCCGACGAAGCGGGCCGGCCTGGAGGGCTACGGGCTGCGCATCGTCGAGCTCCTCGGCATGCCGGTCACCCAGACCCCGGAGAACCTGCGTTACCTGACGACCAAGCGGGACCGGATGGGCCACGTCCTGCCCGGGCTGCCCCGCGCCGTCGGAGAGGACGAGCCGGCCGGTGGCCGTTGGGCGTCGAGCCCCGCGCGGGTACCCGCGACCTCCGGTTGCGCCGCCGTCCCGGGTGGCGGCGGCAGCTCTTCGGCCGGCGTGGATCTCACCGACGGAGAGGGTCTGTGAGCGGCTTCGGCGCGCCGCAGGAGGTGCTCCCGCCGGTGGCCGGGCTGCGGCTGGCGATCGTCGCCACCCGCTGGCATGCCGAGATCACCGATGCGCTGCTGGCCGGGGCGCTGCACGCGGCCAAGGACACCGGGCTCGCGACGGCGCCGACCGTCGTGCGGGTCTCCGGTGCGGTCGAGCTGCCCGTCGTCGCCGCGGCGCTGGCCCAGCGGCACGACGCGGTCGTCGCCCTCGGCGTGGTCATCCGCGGCGGCACGCCGCACTTCGACTACGTCTGCCAGTTCGTCACCGCGGGGCTGGCCCGGGTCACCCTTGACGCCCGGGTCCCCGTCGGCTTCGGCGTGCTCACCTGCGACACGGTCGAGCAGGCCCGTGACCGGGCCGGGCTGCCCGACTCCAGCGAGGACAAGGGTCGGGAGGCGACGCTGGCCGCCCTCGACACCGCAGCGGTGCTGCGCGAGCTGGCCCTTGCGAGCTGACCGCAGCGGCTGACCCCGCCGGCTGACCTCCCGCCGGCGTCGCCGAGTGCCATCCGGCCACCGTCCCCGCTGGGGGCGGTGGCCGTCCGCATCCTCATGTCGCACGGACGGTACGAGCCCGATCCGTCCCGGTGACATGGCCTCGGTATGGTGTTGCCATCGCATGGCGATTCGGAGTGGATCGAGTGTGCCGGTGGTGTGTTCGCTGCTCGTGGGTCTGTTTCCGGCTATCTGGATCATCTCGGAGCTCTTGTCGGGGCAGTGGGTGACGCGAGACCGTGATGCCACGCCGTAGCGGTTGCCTCGCGCTCCGGTGTCGTCCAGCGGAGTCGGTCCGGAGATGGGGGCGGGGTGGCACGGATGGCGGGTCATGGTGGGAGCCGGGACGATGACGACACCGCGGCGCCGGTCGATCCGTCCGGGGCCGACCGGGACGGCCTCGACGTCTCGGCCCGGTCCGCCGATCAGGAGGCCCCCGGCGCGGGCGGCGGGGATGCCCGCCCGATCTCCCTGCTCGGCCTGCGCCTGACCGAGCCGCAGTCGCCGCGCAACGCCCTGGTCACCCGGCGCCCCACCCGGACGCGTCCCGGCGTGCCGCGGGGCGAGCCCGGCAGTGGGCTTCCCGGTGGGACGCCCGGGGGGCTGCCCGGAGATCGCGCGCCTGGTCCCCTGCCGTCCCCTCCCGCCTCGACGGCCGCCCGACTCGGGCAGACCCGGCCCCCGCAGACCCGGCCGCCCGTCGATCGGACCTCCCCGCCCGCCCGTTCGCCGGAGGTCCGCCCCTTCGCGGATCGGACCTCACCGCCTCCGCTGCCCCCGTGGTCGCCATACCCTGCGCCGTCCGACGGCGGGGAGGCGGCCGCGTCCACCACGGATGGTCCGCCGCTTCCGCCGCTTCCGCCGCTTCCGGCCACCGGCACCGGCACCGGCACCGGCACCGGCGATCCGATCCCGCCGGCCGGTGGCTGGGCACCCACGATCGGCGGCGGCTGGCCGACCGCGACCGACGGACCCCCGGCGACGTCCCCGGACCGGCCGGGCTGGGGTCTCGGCGCGCCGGCCCCAGGCCCGTCCGGGTGGACGCCCGACCTCGCCGTCCCGGCCCACCCGTCGCCGTCCGGCGAGGCCGCGACACCGGCCGGGGCCACCGGCCGCCCCGCCGCCGCGCCGGCCCCCGGTGGCCTGGTCCTCCCGCCGGGGACGGACGCTGCGCCGCCCGTCGGCGCTGCTGGCGGGGTCGTCCCGTTCCTTCCGGTACCTCCGCCGCCCAGTGCCACGGTGCTGCCGCCGAACGTCTCCCCGCCGCCTCCCACAGCTCCGCCGCCTCCCACGGTTCCCCCGTCTCTCACGATTCCGCCGCCTCCCGCGGTTCCGCCGCCCGGTGAGAGCTGGGGCAGCATGACGGTTCTCGTGCCCGCGGCGGGCTCGCTCCTCCCGCCGGGTGCCGCACCCGCCGCCTCAAGACCGGATCGCCCCGAAGATGCCGACGGCGGCTCCGCCGCCGAACAACCCGGTCATCCGTGGGCGGGAGCGCCCCGCCCCACGCAGATCGACCCGGCCTCGGCCGGGCCCGTGCCCATCGAGCCGTCCCGGGCCGCGCTGCCCCTGCCGTATCCGGACGTCACACCGGCATCGCCGGCCGACCTGCCGGCCCCTGCCTATTTGTATCGGCCGGCCGACCCGCTGTTCGGCCCCTCCGGAGCCGAGTACGGCCCGGCCGCCGTCCCCCCTGCGGCCCCCCTCTACCCGGCTGCGGCCCCCGTCGGGCCGGAGCTTCCGCCGCTGCCCTCGTCCACCAACCCCGCCGCGCCCTGGCAGGTGCCGGAGGAAAGCCCATCGGCGCCGGGCGTGCCCGACCCGCCCCCGCCCGCGACCGCGACCGCGGAGTCCGCGCCCCTGCACCGGGGCGAGATGAGCCGTTTCGACGTCACCCGCCCGGGCGCGGCCCTCATGCCAGCCCAGCCGCCTCAGGTCCAGCCGCCTCAGGTCCAGCCGCCTCAGGCCCAGACGTCCCAGGGCCAGACGTCCCAGGGCCACACCCCGGACCCGACCCGGACCGGTCTGTTCCCCCCGACCGGCGGTGCCACCCCGACTCGCGATGCGACTCGAAGTGATGACATCGCCGGGTTCGGTGACGGCGCCGCGGCCGATCCGGCCGCCGGCGCCTCCTGGCGGGCCGCCGAGGCGTCCGCCGCCGCCGGCCCGTGGGCGGAGCCGATCTCCACAGCGCCCGCGCTTCCCCCACCCCCGCCGAACATGCCGGTCCGGCGGGTTCCCGCGGCGCCGGTCCGACCGGCGGGTGCGGTCATCGCGCCTCGGGCAGCTGGAGCCGTCCCGCAGCCCGCGCCCGCCACGGCGGCGAGCGCGGCGCCGGTGGGCGCCGACGGCCTGGTCTACCAGCGTCCGCGGGCCGGGGGCCGGCGTGTACTGATCGGCGGGTTCGGCGGCGGCGGCGGACGGACGACCGTGGCCGCCGGGCTGGGCCTGGCGATGGCTGCGCACCATGGCCACCGGGTCGTCGCCGTCGACGCCTCCCCGGACCAGTGCGGGCTGCTCGCGCACCGGGTCGGCCTCATGCCCCCGGGGGTCGGCCTGCGGGAACTGGCCGGCGCCCGCCCGCCGGTCTCCTCCCTCGAGGACGTCCGCCGTTTCCTGGCCTCCGACGGGTCGGGGGGGCTGGAGGTGCTGGCCGGGATGCGCGACCTTGCCGGCCCCGGCCTGCTGCCCGAGGAGCTGGCCTGGGCGTTGGACCTGCTCGGCCACTGGTACCCGGCCGTCGTCGCGGACGCGCCGCCGGGCTGGAACCAGCCGGTCCCCGCCACCCTGCTCGCCCGCGCGGACCTGCTCGTGCTGACCGTCCGCGCCGGGGAGGCGGAGATCGCGGGTGCGGACGACGCGCTGACCGCGCTCACCGCGGCCGGCCGCGGTGACCTCGTCGCCACCGTCATCGTCGCCATCGTGGAGACCTACCCGTCCCGGCTCAGCCGCGGCGCCCGGATGCGCCTGGACCATCTCGAGGATCGGGCGTACATGACGGTGCCGGTGCCGTTCGACGCGGCGCTGGCCGACAGCCGGCCGATCAACTGGTTCCGCCTGCGCAGGCGGACCCGGTTCGCCTTCCAGCGTCTCGCCGGTGCGGTCGCCACCGCCCCGCTGCCCGGTTCCCAGCCGGCGGCGGCCCTCGCCCGCCCCGCTCTCGCCGCCGCCGATCCACAGGCTCGCATCGCTGCCTGGCCCTCGGGGGCCTGACGCACCCACCGCCGGCCCCGGGTGGTCCCGGCGGCGGGGCGGTGATGGGGGGCGGCTGCAGGCCGGTCCGGCACCGGCGGCCGCGGGGCCGCCCGGCGCTGCGGCGTTTAGGCTGCGGGGAATGGCACGCCATCTGCTGACTCCGGCCGGGCAGGGAGACGACGGGGCGGCCGACGAGGCCCTCGTCCGGGTGCTCGCCGCCGGCGGCTCGACCGGTCGCGTCGATCCTGCCGCCCTGACCGCCGCCCTGCGCCGCGCCCGGGTCTTCGTCGCGATCGAGGCCATGCTCACCTCGGCCGACGCCACCACCGGCGCCGACAAGACCAGTGAGATGGCGCTGGCCACTCTGCGCACCCCGTCCGGTGCCACCGCGCTGCCGATCTTCTCGAGCGTGGCGACGCTCGCCGCCTGGCGTGGGGCCGCCCGCCCCGTGCCGGTGGCCGCCCCGGACGCCTGGGCGGAGGCGGTCCGCCTCGGCCTCGACTCGGTGGTGATCGACGTCGCCGGTCCGTACCCGACCAGCCTGGAGGTCGGTCCCGGCGGCGCGGACATCCCGGTCGGTCCGGATGCCGCCGCCGATGCCGATCGAGCCGACCGCGCGGTCGCCGTCGATCGTGCGGGTGCGGTCGATCGTGCGGGTGGGGCCGATCGTGCGGATGTCGCCGGTGGTGGGGATGCGCCGGTGGGCGTGGGGCGGACGGATCCGTCCGTCGACATCGCCCTGACGGCGCTGCGGCGGCCGGCAGCCCCCGACGGACCGCTGGCCCGTCCCCGAGTGCGGGTGGCCCTGCGGGCGATCACGGAACGGGTCGAGGCCTGGCCGGCCGAACTGGTGGAGCCCGGCGCGACGGCGCCGCGACCCGTGCTCGCCGTCGCGGTCCACGGCTCGGTGGGGGACACGCCCGCGACGGGGGAGTCGATCGCCCGTCGACTGTCCCAGCTCCTGGCGACGGCTTCCGCAACCAGCGGCTCGGCCTCGACGGCTCCGACGGCCTCGACGGCCTCGACGAGCCCGGCGGGTGGGGCTGGCCAGCTCGGCGCCCCCGAACCCGCGGCCGCGCGCGCGGTGGCGGTGCTGCTGGTCGGGTCGGGACAGGCTCGGGCGGTGCGTCGGCTCCTGGGCCGTGGCCTGCGCTCCGAGCGGCGCTGGGGGTGGCGGCCGCCCCGCTGAGCCACCCCGCGGCCGCGCGGGTCCGGGTCGCGGGGCGGATCGCTCCCCGCGGGCCGGCCGTCGCCCGGATCGTCCCTGTCTGTCGGCTCGCGGATCGCGGTCGCCGCGCCCGTTCGGGGCGGCCGGTCGCCGCCGTGATCGTCCTGCCCGGCGGTGTGGTGCTACTCTTGGCCTCAGACCGATTGCCGGTTGGTTCCACCCATCCGATGGTGCCGTCGTTCGTGACGGCCCTGGCGAGGGCACGGAGCCTGTCCGGCAGGACCAAGCGGGGGTTCGCCCTCCACCCGATGTTGCCGACTGGCGCCGCCTCCACGGGGTGTCAGAGTGTCGACCGGCCCGAGTTCCGGGCCGTGGCCACGGCAGCCGGGTCGCCGGTCGGCCGAGCCGTTCCCGCGGTTGTCGGCCGGGAGCCTGGTGCGGCCAGGCTCGGTGCTCCGCTGCGGTGAGGTCACGCCCGCGCGTCGAGCAACGGAGGAACACATCAGCACAGAGTCCCGTATCAATGACCGGATCCGCGTCCCCGAGGTACGCCTCGTCGGCGCGGAAGGCGAGCAGATCGGCATCGTTGCGATCGGCGAGGCTATGCGCATGGCGCAGGAGGCCGATCTCGACCTCGTGGAGGTCGCGCCGACCGCTCGCCCTCCGGTCTGCAAGCTGATGGACTTTGGAAAGTTCAAGTACGAGTCCGACCAGAAGCGTCGGGAAGCTCGGAAGAACCAGGTCCAGACCGTCATCAAGGAAATGAAGCTGCGGCCGAAGATCGATCCGCACGACTACGAGACCAAGAAGGGTCACGTCGTGCGGTTCCTGCGAGCCGGTGACAAGGTAAAGATCACCATCATGTTCCGCGGTCGGGAGCAGTCCCGGCCGGAGCTTGGCATCCGCCTGCTCCAGCGGCTGTCCGCCGACGTGGCCGACCTCGGCTACGTGGAGGCCCAGCCCAAGCAGGACGGCCGGAACATGACGATGGTGATGGCCCCGCACAAGGGTTCCAAGCCGCAGCGGCTGCCGGAACCGGCTGGCCACGTCTGACCCGACGTCGGTGGGTCCGCGCGGTGGTGTCCCCACCGTCCGGACCTCACCGCGCCGACCGCTCGACCACCCCCCGTAAACCGTCAGGATGTCGACATGCCCAAACAGAAGTCCCACAGCGGCGCGAGCAAGCGGTTCCGGATCACCGGCTCCGGCAAGGTGGTGCGCCAGAAGGCCAACCGCCGCCACCTGCTGGAGCACAAGTCCAGCCGCCGCACCCGCCGGCTGGCCGGCGTGGAGCCGCTGACGAAGGCGGACGCAGGCCGAATCAAGCGCCTTCTCGCCCGCTGAGCGCGCCCCGCTGACGAATCCGGCCCCGGTGACACCGGCGCGCCCTGCGCGGTGATCGATCCCGGTCCGGCCGGCCGGATGCACCCGAACGAAGGAGACAGGTGCCCTCATGGCACGCGTGAAGCGGGCGGTCAACGCCCAGAAGAAGCGCCGTACGGTCCTCGAACAGGCCAGCGGCTACCGGGGCCAGCGCTCGCGGCTCTACCGCAAGGCCAAGGAGCAGATGCTCCACTCGATGACCTACTCCTACCGGGACCGTCGCGCGCGCAAGGGCGACTTCCGGCAGTTGTGGATCACTCGGATCAACGCTGCGGCGCGCGCCAACGGCATGACGTACAACCGCTTCGTGCAGGGTCTGAAGCTGTCCGGCGTGGAGGTGGACCGCAAGATCCTCGCCGATCTGGCGGTCAACGACGCCGCGGCCTTCACCGCTCTGGTCGAGGTGGCCCGGGCGGCCCTGGCGGCGGCGCCGGAGCCGACCGCCGCCTGAGCCCGTCGCGACGCCGACCCGTGCCCGCCGCCCGCGTGCTCCCGCCGCCCGATCGTGGGCCGGTCGCCGGGCTGCGGTCGGCTCGGGTCGGTGCCGCCCGGCGCCTGCGGCGCCCGGCGGAGCGCCGGGAGCAGGGCCGCTTCCTCGTCGAGGGGGCGCAGGCCGTCGGCGCGGCCGTCGCCGCGGGCGGCCTGCTCGAGGTGTTCGTGGGCGTGTCGGCGGCGGGCCGTCACGACGATCTGCTGCGCGCCGCCGCGGTGCCCGTCCGGCTCGTGACGGACGAGGCCGCGGCGGCGCTGTCCGAGACGGTCACCCCCCAGGGGCTCGTCGCCGTCGCCGCCCTGCCGGGTCACCGGCTCGTCGACCTGGCCGCACCCCGACTGGTGGCGGTGTGCGTGGGCGCGAACGATCCGGGCAACGCCGGCACCGTGATTCGCAGCGCGGACGCGGCCGGGGCGGACGCGGTGGTGTTCACCGGCGGCGGCGTCGACCCGTTCGGCGGGAAGTGCGTGCGGTCGTCGGCCGGTAGCCACTTCCACCTCCCGGTGATCGTCGAACCGACGCTCGCCGACGTGGTGGCGGGGTTGCGCGCACGGGGGTGCCGGATCGTCGCGACCTCGGGTTCCGCGCGGCGTGATCTCGACACCGCGGTGGACGCCGGCGAGCTCGACGGGCCCACTGCCTGGTTGTTCGGCAACGAGGCGCACGGTCTCGATCCCGCCGGTCTGGCCGCCGCGGACGCGGCGTTGCGGGTACCGGTGTACGGTCAGGCCGAGTCCCTGAATCTTGCGGTTGCGTCCGCCCTGTGCCTATACGCATCGGCGCGGGCGCAGAGAACGGGTAGGTCCGGTACTGACGGCACCGGAGGAGGTGGTCGGCGGTGGTGAACACCGTCGCATCGACATCCGAACAGGCGCCGACCACGCAGCAGCCGCCGGCTCCCGCCGGTGCAACCGTTCCCCCGGCGGGCGGCTCGGCCGGCTTGCCCACCACCGCCGCCCCGGCATCAGGCGAGGCCATGACTGCTGACGACGAGCCCGTGCAGGATCACGGCGTACCGGCGGACCCCGCCGAGGCCGACGGCGGCGACGGCGCCGGCTCGGCCGCGCTGGACGGGCCACTGCCCGCGGCCGCGTTCGATCTGCTGCCCGATGCGGTCGTCGTCACCGACGCCGCCGGCACGGTCGAGGTCTTCAACCGGGCCGCGGTCCGCCTGATCGGCGTGCCCGTGCCGGCCGCGGTCGGCCGGCACCTCACCGAGGTGCTCCCGCTGCTGGACGAGCGCGGCAACGACTGGTGGGAGTGCTCCGCGCTCAGCCGGGAGCTGCCGAGGGTCATCGGGCAGCCCGAGCGACGGCTGACCTATGCCGGTCCGGTGCACGATCGCGACTTTCACGTCACCGTCCGCTTCACTCGGGTCGCGGGTCGGCTGGCCCGGGTCTCGCTGTCGCTGCGCGACACGCTGAGTCGGGAGCGGCTGGAGCGCAACCGGGCGGACCTGGTCGCCACCGTCGCCCACGAGCTGCGCTCGCCGCTGACCAGCGTGAAGGGCTTCACGGCGACGCTGCTGGCCAAGTGGGACCGGTTCACCGACGAGCAGAAGAAGCTCATGCTGAACACGGTCAACACCGACGCCGACCGGGTCACCCGCCTGCTCGCCGAGGTGCTCGACGTCTCCCGCATCGACTCGGGCCGCATCCAGGTCCGCAAGCAGATCGTCGACCTGCCCAGCCGGGTGCGCTCGGTGGTCGACGGCAAGATCGCCGCCGGGGCGGCGGGCGCCGAGCGGTTCAACGTCCGCGAGGAGGGCGAGCTGCCCGAGATGTGGGTCGATCCGGACAAGATGGAGCAGGTGCTCCACAACCTGGTCGACAACGCGCTGCGCCACGGCGCGGGTACTGTGACGGTGCTGCTGCGCGGCAGCGACACCGGCACGGAGGTGAGCGTGGCCGACGAGGGCGAAGGCGTGTCCGAATCGAACGCCGCGCGCGTGTTCACGAAGTTCTGGCGCGGTGCCAGCCGCGGCAACGGCACCGGTCTCGGGCTCTACATCGCCAAGGCACTGATCGAGGCGCATGGGGGCACCATCTCGGTCGGCCGGGCCGCGGGCGGCGGCGCCGAATTCCGATTTTTCGTGCCCGCCGGCGGTCCGGTGTTCGGCTGAGGCCGAGCGTCACGATCGACCGGCGGGCGCCCCGGGCAGCCGACGGGCGGCATCGAGCGCGGACCGCGCCGCCGCCGCGGCTGCCTCCCGGCCTCCATCGCCCGCCGGGCCCCTTCCGGGCCGGGCGATCACTCCGGCCGGGCGACCTCATGCCCAGCGAAACGATACGAGGATGAGCACCGTGCCCGCCCCTGGAGAGACTGTCGACCCGTCCCGGGTCCACGCCCTCGACCCCGACCAGCTCGCCGCGGCCGTCGCCGCGGCCCGGGAGTCGATCCGCGCCGCCACCGACCTCGACGCGCTGGCCGCCGCCCGCACCGCCCACGTCCACGGCGCCGCCGCCCCGTTGGTGCTGGCCCGCCGGGAGCTCGGTGCGCTGCCGCGCGAGGAGCGTGCCGACGCCGGCCGTCGGCACAACGCCGCCCGCGCCGAGGTCCAGGCCGCCTACGACACGCGCCTGGCCGAGCTGACCGCCGAACGCGACGCCCGGGTGCTGCGCGAGGAGCGCGTCGACGTCACCCTGCCCGTGGCGCGCCGTCGCCGCGGCGCCCGCCACCCGCTGTCCTCGCTGTCCGACCGGCTCGTCGACGTGTTCGTCGCCATGGGCTACGAGGTCGCCGAGGGACCCGAGATCGAACACGACTGGTTCAACTTCGAGGCCCTGAACATGGCCCCCGACCATCCGGCCCGCAGCGAGCACGACACCCTCTACGTCGAGCCCACCGCCTCCGGCCGGGTGCTGCGTACCCACACCTCGCCGGTGCAGGTCCGGGCCCTGCTCGACCGGCCGCTGCCGGTGTACGTCGTGTGCCCGGGGCGGACGTACCGCAACGACACCATCGACGCCACCCACTCGCCGGTGTTCGGCCAGCTCGAAGGGCTCGCCGTCGACGAGGGCATCACCATGGCCGACCTGCGCGGCACGCTGGAGGTCTTCGCGCAGGCGCTGTTCGGCTCCGGGTTGTCGACGCGGCTGCGCCCGTCGTTCTTCCCGTTCACCGAGCCGTCCGCCGAGCTGGACGTGCAGTGCTTCGCCTGCCGCGGCGAGGCGGCCCGCCAACCCTGCCGGGTCTGCTCGGACGAGGGCTGGATCGAGATCGGCGGCTGCGGCATGGTCGATCCGAACGTGCTGCGGGCCACCGGGGTCGACCCGACCCGCTACAGCGGCTTCGCCTTCGGCATGGGCCTGGAACGGGCCGCGATGATCAGGCATGACGTCCGGGAGATCCGCGACTTCGTCGACGGTGACGTCCGGTTCAGCCTCCCGTTCGGAATCGAGGTCTGAGCAGATGCTGATCGTGATGTCCTGGCTGCGGGAGTACGTCGAGGGGCTGCCGCCCACCCGGGCGGTCGCCGACGCGCTGATCCGCGCCGGTTTCGAGGTCGAGGGGCTGCGCGGCGTCGGGGGCGATGTCTCCGGCGTCGTCGTCGGGGAGATCGTCGACTTCGAGATCGTGGAGACGAAGAAGAAGGACGTCCGCTGGTGTCAGGTCCGCGTGGCCCCGCAGCCGGCCGGCGAGTCGTCGGGTCTCGGTGTGCGGGGGGTCATCTGCGGCGCGCACAACTTCGCCGTCGGCGACCGGGTGGCCGTCGCGCTGCCCGGCGCGGTGCTGCCCGGCGGGTTCGCCATCACCGCCCGCAAGACCTACGGCCATGTCAGCGACGGGATGATCTGCTCCGCCCGGGAGCTGGGCCTCGGCGAGGATCACGACGGCATCCTCGTGCTCCCGCCGTCGGCCCCGATCGGCGCCGACGTCACCGAGCTGCTCGATCTCGTCGACGAGATCCTCGACATCGCCGTCACCCCCGACCGCGGCTACGCGCTGTCGGTGCGGGGCATCGCCCGGGAGGCGGCGACCGCCTTCGCGCTGCCCTTCACCGACCCGGGCGTCCCACGGTCCGGGCAGGTCGAGGCCGGGCAGGTCGAGGCCGGGCAGGTCGCGGCCGGGGAGAGTGCGGCCGGGGAGGCGTATCCGGTCGTCGTCGAGGACACCGCGGGCTGCGACCGGTACGTCGCCCGGGTGGTCACCGGCGTCGACCCTGCGGCCCGCACGCCGCTGGGCTGGTCCCGGCGGCTGTCGTTGGCCGGGATGCGGCCGATCTCCGTGCCCGTCGACGTCACCAACGCCGTGCTGCTCGGGCTCGGCCAGCCGCTGCACGCCTTCGACCGGGCGAAGCTCACCGGCGCCATCATCGTGCGCCGGGCCGAGGCGGGGGAGACGCTGCGCACCCTCGACGGGGTCGAGCGCATCCTCGACCCCGAGGACCTGGTCATCGCGGACGACACCGGCCCGATCGCGCTGGCCGGGGTGATGGGCGGCGCGAACACGGAGATCTCCGCGCAGACGACCGACATCGTGCTGGAGGCCGCGCACTTCGACCCGATCAGCGTCGCCCGCACCGCGCGGCGCCACCGGCTGTCCTCGGAGGCCGCGCGGCGCTTCGAGCGCGGCGTGGACCCGGCGCTCGCCCCGGTCGCGGCGGCGACGGCCGTCGACCTGCTCGTCGAGCTCGCCGGCGCCCGCCCCGCTCCGGGGGTGACCGACCTCGACCACCGACCGACTGCGGCGCCCGTGCTGCTGTCCCTGCACGAGCCCGAGCGGCTCGCCGGCCGGCCGTACTCCGCCGAGGTCGTCCGCCGCCGCCTCGCCGACGTCGGCTGCGTGGTCGCCGCCAGTGCCACCTCGGACATCACCGACTTCACCACGGATGTCACCGGCGCCACCACCGTCGGTGGGGTCACCACCACCGTCGTCGGTGGTGATGTCCTCGTCGTCACGCCGCCGTCGTGGCGGCCCGACCTGACCCGGCCCGCGGATCTCGTCGAGGAGATCATGCGGTTGGAGGGGTACGACACGATCCCGGTGACCCTGCCGCTGCTGCCCGCCGGCCGCGGCCTGACCCCGGCGCAGCGGATGCACCGGGCGGTGGGCCGGGCGCTGGCGTACGCCGGCCTGGCCGAGGTGCTGACCCTGCCGTTCGTGGCCGCGGACGCCGCCGACGCGCTCAGCCTGGTCGCGGACGACAAGCGGCGCCTGGCGGTCCGGGTCGCCAACCCGATCGCCGAGGACGCCGCCTACCTGCGCACGACCCTGCTGTCCGGGCTGATCGCCGCCGCGGTGCGCAACATCGGCCGGGGCCAGCAGGACCTGGCCCTGTTCGAGGTCGGTCGGGTCTTCCGGGAGCAGCCCGGCGCGCCGGTGCGGGTGCCGACGCCGCCGGTGGACCGCCGTCCGTCCGCGGAGGAGATCGCCGCGCTGGACTCGGTCCTGCCCGGGCAGGACCGTCACGTCGCGGCGCTGCTCACCGGTCGCCGCGAGCCGACCGGCTGGTCGACGCCGGGCCGCGAGGCGGACTGGGCGGACGCCGTCGACGCCGCGCATGTCGTCGCCGAGGCGGTCGGGCTCACGCTGACCGTCACGGCCGGTGACACCATGCCGTGGCATCCCGGCCGCTGCGCGGAGCTGACCGTCGGCGGCCGCCTCGTCGGCTTCGCCGGGGAACTGCACCCGCGGGTGCTCGGCGACGCCGGCCTGCCGCCGCGCACCGTCGCGATGGAGCTCAGCCTCGACGTCCTCGTCGAGGCCGCGACGGCGGCGCCGCCGGTCGTCGCGCCGGTGATCTCCACCTACCCGCCGGCGGACCGGGACGTGGCGCTCGTCGTCCCGAGCCGGGTGCCGGTCGCCGAGGTGACCGAGGCCCTGCGCGAGGGCGCCGGCGACCTGCTGGAGTCGCTGACCCTCTTCGACGTGTTCGAGGGCGCCCAGGTCGGCGCCGGGCAGCGCTCACTCGCCTTCGGTCTGCGCCTGCGGGCGGGGGACCGGACGCTGACCGCCGCCGAGGCGAACGCGGTGCGCGACGCGGCCGTCGAACTCGCCGCGCAGCGCACCGGCGCCGCCCTACGCGCATAGGCAGGCAGGTTTTCGGCCGGATGGCGGCCAGATCGTGCCGAGGCATACTCACGGTTCTGCGCCCGCAATCGCGACCAAGCCTCGGCACGATCACGGTTCCGCACGCAACTGGTAGCAGAAGGACGCGACGGTTCCGCAGGGAACATCATGATCACTGGTCCTGGTCCTGGCGGCCGCCGGGTCTAGCCGTGCCCGCGCCGGCCGAGGACGAGCAGCCCCACCAGGGGCAGCCGGATCAAGACGAGCAGCCCGCCGCGTTTTCCCGCCCCGGCCGGGACCGGTTCGTCGCGGTCCGCCGCGGGAGGGGTATCGGCCCCGGAACCACCTCCACCGAGGAATCGGTCCGTGCCGGGGCCGCGCAGGCACGCCGGAAGGCGGCCCGGTCGGCTGCACGCCAGGGCGAAGCGCCGGCCGGCCGTGCACGCCACGAGCAGCTCCGCGCGGGCGTCGACATCGAGCATGTCGTAGTGCTCCCGGGCGTACGCGTGGGCGTCTGCCCAGGTCGTCGTCGGTGGGAGCCACGCGGCGACGGCCGCGAACCCGGCGCGGAAGCCGGGGGTCCGCGCCAACGCGGGCCAGTGCTCGACCACTACCGACCGGCGCTTGTCGATCAATGCCGCGCGGGTCGCCTCGATCCGGTCCGTGGCGAAACCGGGCGGTGGGCCGTCTCCCGCCGTGAGCGCCCGGACCAGTGCGATCTGCCCGGCAAGTAGCTCCCCGTCGGCCCGCGCGTCGGCCGGCTCCAGACCCGCGCGGGCGGCCCCCGTCTCGGATCCCCTCCCGGCCCCCGTCCCGGATCCCGGCACCGATCCCGCCCCGCTCGCCGCCGCGCCGGTCGTCGTGCTGATCGCTGTGCTGATCGCTGTGCTGATCGTCGCGCGGGTCAGGCCCGCGGCGCGGGTGACCGCGTCGAGCTCGGCATGGAACTCGGCCACCGGCGGCAGGTGGGTGTCCCGTTCCAGCAGGCAGGGCAGCGGGCCCGGCCAGTGGTCGACGGCGGTGCGCAGCAGCTCGAGGACCTGTGGGCGAACCGGGTGGGCGTGCGAGTCGTGGTACAGGCCGCCGGCGGTGACGCCGCCGGCGACGTGCAGGTAGGCGACCCGTTCCCAGGGGATGGCGGCCAGGAACCGGTCGGGATCGGTGCCGTGGTTGACCACGTCGCCGTACAGGTTGGCGACGTCGAGCAGCAGCATCACCCCGGTCTGCTCGGCCAGCTCGGTGAGGAACGCCGCGGAGTCCAGCTCGTCGTCGGGCCAGCGCAGCAGCGCCGCCGGGTTCTCCACCGCGAGCGGAACGGACAGCTCCGCGCTCAGCGACCGGATGTTGCGCGCCAGCACCCGCAGCGCCGCGCGGGTACGCGGCACCGGCAGCAGGTGCCCGGCCTCGACCCCGCCGGCCCGGACGAACGCGGCGTGCTCGCTGACCAGTGGGGCGTCCAGACGCTGCGCGACACGGACGAACCGGTCGACGCGGGCGCGGTCCAGCGGCTCGCTGCCCCCCAGCGACAGCCGGACGCCGTGCGGCACCATCGGCACGTCCAGCTCGGTCAGGGCGACCGGCAACGGCCGGTCGGGGTCGACGCTCTCCGCGATCAGTTCGACGAACGCCAGGTCGCCACGCTCGGCGATCGCGGCGGCGAGGGGCGGGCGCCAGCCCACCCCCAACCCGGGTGGCAGCGGCGAAGTCGGTCGGGACGGTCGGAGCCGGGCCATCACCCCCCGCCTCCACAACCCCCGCCGCCGCACCCTCCGCCGCCGCATCCCCCGCCGCAGCTACCCCCTCCGCCGCAACTACCCCCGCCGCCGCAGCCGCCACTCGAGGTGGTGTCGAGGCTTCTTCTCGATCGGGCGGTGCCTCGGGGTCGCGGCCGAACGGCGGGCGCGAGCAGCCCGAGCTCGGTGGCCAGTTTCCGGTCGGCGCCGCCGAGCGCCTCCGGTCCGAACAGCGCGACCGCGAGCGCATGCTGCCCCGGCAGACCGCCGCCGGCCAGTCCGGGCAGGCGCCGCCGGGCCTCGACCGCCACCGCCCACCCGGCCGCGGTGGTCTGCGGCGTCTGGAGGCGGACGCCGAGAACGAGGGCGCCGACCTCGCCGAGCGACAGCACGAAGACGGCGCTGCCGTCGGGCGAGCCGACGTCCGCCACCAGCAGGATGATCCCGCCGACGAACAGGGCCAGCGCGGCGGCCCGGCACCAGCGCAGCACCCGCTTCTGCCGGACGGTGGGCAGGAGCCCCTCCTCGCACAGCCGCTGGCGCGTCGCGGCCAGCGCGGGGGTGCCGGCGAGCCACCGACCGAGCTCGGCGATGCGGCGCCCGCCGTGCGCGTCGATCTCCTGGTGGATGGCGCAGCGCAGATCCTGATCCGCGCAGACCGCGGGGCGACGGGAGATCACGGTCCCCGGGGTGGCGCCCGGCCCCACGGCTTCCGATTCGTTGAGCGCGACCACCGCGACCAGCGCCGCCAGATCCGGGCCGCCGTCGAGCAGGGCCAGCTCCTCGGCCTGCTCCGGCCGCGGTCCCAGGCCGTCGGCGTCGAGTCCGAAGCGGTCGACGACCGATCTGGGTGCGGTCAGGCGAGTCGCGGCGCGCCCCCTTCTCGTGCCGTCCCCGTCGGTGCCGTCTCGCCCGGCGTCGCCCGCTCCCATGCCGACCCGGTCGGGGGCGGGCGCGGGTGCGCCGCGCTGGGCCGCCCGCCACGCGGCCCACGTGCCGATCCACAGGACGATCACCAACGCGACATAGCCGATCGCGATCACCATCCGCCGCTCCTCACTGCCGTGCATCGTCCGAGGACAGTGCGTGATATGTGCGGCCCAGGATGGGAGGGCGCGGTACCTTCAGCGTCAACGTGAGGTCAACCGCCAGGTCAGGCGGTCGACGCCCGGCGCGGAGGGGGCGCGGACCGACGTCTGCGCCCGCGACCGACGCGGCCGCGCTGCCCGCCGCGCCGCCCGCGTTCGCCGAATGTCGTTGCATGCCCATAAGCTCGTGTGTATAACCTTGCACATGGGAGTGACCGCAGCAGTGGCAGGGGCGAGCGGGTACGGCGGCGGGGAGCTTCTCCGCCTGCTGCTCGCCCACCCGGAGATCGAGATCGGCGCGCTGGCGGCGAACACGTCGGTCGGCCTGCCCGTGACGGACGTGCACCCGAACCTGCCCGACCTGTCCGGCCGCGTCTTCACCGACGCCGAGACGCTCGCCGCGGCCGAGGCGGACGTCGTCTTCCTCGCTCTGCCGCACGGGCAGTCGGCGGCGGTGGCGGCCACCCTGCCGAGCACCGTGCGCGTCGTCGACCTCGGCGCCGACCACCGCCTCGCCGACCCGGAGGCGTGGCGACGCGCCTACGGCGGCGAGCACGCCGGCACCTGGACCTACGGCCTGCCCGAGCTGCCCGGGGCGCGCGCGCGGATCGCCGCGAGCCGCCGGGTCGCGGCGCCGGGCTGCTACCCGACGGCCTCCACGCTCGCCCTCGCGCCACTGCTGGCCGCGGGCCTCGTCGAACCGCAGGACCTCAACGTCGTCGCCGCCAGCGGCACCTCCGGCGCGGGCCGTTCGGCCAAGGTCAACCTGCTCGGCAGCGAGGTGATGGGCGACCTCACCGCGTACAAGGTCGGCACCCACCAGCACCGTCCGGAGATCGTGCAGGCCCTGTCCGGCGTGGCCGGGACCGCGGTGAGCCTGTCGTTCACCCCTGTGCTCGCCCCGCTGCCCCGAGGCATCCTCGCGACCTGCTCCGGGCGGGCCACCCCCGGCACCGACGCCGACGCCGTGTACGAGGCGCTGCGCTCGGCGTACGCGGGCGAGCCGTTCGTCCGGGTGCTGCCGCCCGGGCGTTGGCCGCACGCCGCGGCGACCCTCGGCGGCAACGCCGTGCACGTGCAGGGCACCTTCGACGCCGAGTCCGGGCGGGCGATCGTCGTGTCCGCCATCGACAACCTCGGCAAGGGCGCGGCCGGCCAGGCGCTGCAGTGCGCCAACCTCATGCTCGGCCTGTCCGAGACCGCGGGCCTGACCGCGCAGGGCATCGCGCCATGACCGGACGTTCCTTGCCTATCCAGAGGGACGAAACGGACATCGCCGCCTCGGGATACGCAGTAAAGGCGACCGCCGGTCGTCGAGCGAGCGACGTGAACGGCACAGACAGCGACGTGAACGGCACAGACGTGGACAGCAGACAGGAGTGGCCGAGGTGAGCGTGACCGCCCCCAAGGGCTTCCGGGCCGCCGGAGTCGCGGCCGGGTTGAAGCCGTCCGGGCGTCCGGACGTGGCGCTCGTCGTGAACGACGGGCCGTCCGACGCCGCCGCCGGCGTGTTCACCCGCAACCGGATCCAGGCCGCGCCCGTGCTGTGGACCCGCCAGGCCCTCGCCGACGGCCGGCTGCGCGCCGTGGTCCTCAACTCCGGCGGCGCCAACGCCTGCACCGGGCCGGCCGGCTTCGCCGACACCCATGCCACGGCCGAGCACGTCGCGGCCGGCCTCGGCCTCGGCGCCGGGGACGTCGCGGTCTGCTCCACCGGGCTGATCGGCGTCCGGCTGCCGATGGACACCCTGCTCGCCGGGGTCACCAGGGCCGTCGCGGACCTCGCCGGCACCGGCGGCGACGACGCGGCCGAGGCGATCCGCACCACCGACACCGTCGCGAAGACCGCCGTGCGGAGCTCCACCACGACGCCGGGAGTGACCGTCGGCGCGATGGGCAAGGGCGCGGCGATGCTGGCCCCGTCGCTGGCGACCATGCTCGTCGTCGTCACCACCGACGCCGTCGCCGACGCCGCGACCCTCGACCGGGCGGTGCGCCAGGCGTCCCGGGTCACGTTCGAGCGGGTCGACTCCGACGGCTGCCTGTCCACCAACGACACCGTGCTGCTGCTCGCCTCGGGCGCCTCCGGGGTGACGCTGCCCGAGGCCGAGCTCACCGGGCTCGTCGCCGAGGTGTGCGACGACCTGGCCCAGCAGATGCTCGGCGACGCCGAGGGCTCCACGAAGACCATCGCGATCACTGTCACCGGGGCCGCGAGCGAGTCCGACGCCCTGGAGGTCGGCCGGTCCGTCGCCCGCAACAACCTGCTCAAGTGCGCCCTCTACGGCAAGGACCCGAACTGGGGGCGCGTCCTCGCCGCGGTCGGCACCACCCAGGCCGCCTTCGAGCCCGACCAGCTCGACGTGTCGATGAACGGGGTGCAGGTCTGCCGGGCGGGTGCGCCAGGGGAGGACCGCGACCTCGTCGACCTCTCCGACCGGCGGATCGACATCCTCGTCGATCTGCACGCCGGCGCCGAGGAACTCACCGTCTGGACGAACGACCTGACCGACGGCTACGTCTACGAGAACTCGGCCTACTCCACATGACCGACACCGCCCCCACCACCGCCGGCGCCGGCCGGGGCCCGGCGGCGACCGCCCGCGGGCACGCGGCGCTGGCCAAGACCCAGGTCCTCATCGAGGCGCTGCCGTGGCTGTCCCGCTTCCAGGGCGCCACGATCGTCATCAAGTACGGCGGCAACGCGATGACCGAGCCCGCGCTGCGCGCCGCGTTCGCCGCCGACATCGTCTTCCTGCGCTACTCGGGGCTGCGGGTGGTGGTCGTCCACGGCGGCGGCCCGCAGATCACCGCGCACCTGGCGCGCCTCGGCGTCGAGTCGACGTTCGTCGGCGGCCTGCGGGTCACCACGCCGGAGACCATGGACGTCGTGCGGATGGTGCTGCTCGGCCAGGTCAACCGGGACGTCGTCGGCCTGGTCAACGACCACGGCCCGTTCGCCGTGGGCCTGTCGGGCGAGGACGCGAACCTGTTCACCGCGCGCCGACGCCCCGCGATCGTCGACGGGGAGGAGGTCGACGTCGGCCTCGTCGGCGACATCGTCGAGGTCCGGGCCGAGACGGTCAACGCCCTGCTCGACTCCGGCAAGGTGCCCGTCGTCGCGTCGGTCGCCCGCGGGATCGACGGCGGCGTCTACAACGTCAACGCCGACACGGCCGCCGCGGAGCTCGCCGTCGCCCTCGGCGCCACCAAGCTCGTCGTCCTCACCGACGTCGAGGGGCTGTACGCGGACTGGCCGACCAGCGACGAGGTGCTCAGCGAGCTGAGCATCACAGAGCTCGAACAGCTCCTGCCCACGCTCGCGGCCGGCATGATTCCGAAGATGGAGGCGTGCCGGCGGGCGGTGCGCGGCGGCGTGCCGCAGGCGCACGTGCTCGACGGCCGGGTGCCGCACGCCGTGCTGCTGGAGATCTTCACCGACGACGGCATCGGCACCCTGATCACTCCCGATCGCGACCTGGCCGGACCCGCCGCCGTCCCGACCGCGCCCCCGCCCCCCGCACCGGCCGCCGTGCCCGCACCGGCCGTCGGACCAACCGCCCACGAGACCGGAGGACGGCCATGACCGCCGATCTGCTTGCCCGGCGCGACGCCGTCGTGATGGCGACCTACGGCCGTCCGACGATCTCCCTGATCCGCGGGAAGGGCACCCGGGTGTGGGACGACGCCGGGCGCGAGTACCTCGACCTGCTCGGCGGGATCGCCGTCAGCGTGCTCGGCCACAGCCATCCGGCGATCCGGGCCGCCGTCGTCGACCAGTTCGACACGCTCGGCCACGTGTCGAACCTGTACGCCAACGAGCCGCAGGTGCGCCTGGCCGAACGGCTCGTCGAGCTGCTCGCCGCGGGCGCCCCGGCCCCGGGCCTGCCCGCCAGCGGTGCGAAGATCTTCTTCGCCAACTCCGGAGCCGAGGCCAACGAGGCCGCCATCAAGATCGCGCGGCGTACTGGCCGGCCGGAGATCGTCGCCGCCGAGGGCTCGTTCCACGGCCGTACCCTCGGCGCGCTGTCCATCACCGGGCAGCCGGCCAAGCGCGCGCCGTTCGAGCCGCTGCTGCCCGGCGTGCGGTTCGTGCCCTACGGCGACGCCGCCGCGCTGCGGGCCGCGGTCGGCGAGCGGACCTCGGCGGTGTTCCTGGAGCCGACCCTCGGGGAGGCCGGCGTGGTGCCGCCGCCGCCGGGCTACCTGGCGCAGGCGCGGGCGGCCTGCGACGACGCCGGAGCCCTGCTGGTGTTCGACGAGGTGCAGAGCGGCATCGGCCGGACCGGCTCCTGGTTCGCCCACCAGGCCGTCGGCGTCCAACCCGACGTCGTCACCCTCGCCAAGGGCCTCGGCGGCGGCCTGCCGATCGGCGCCTGCATCGGCATCGGTGCCGCGGCGGACCTGCTGCGCCCCGGCGATCACGGCAGCACGTTCGGCGGCGGCCCGATCGTCTGCGCGGCGGCCCTGGCCGTGCTCGACACGATCACCACCGAGGGGCTGCTCGACCACGCGACGCGGCTGGGCGACCGGCTCGCCGCGCAGATCGTCGCGGCGGGGATCCCGGGGATCGTCGGGGTGCGCGGCGTGGGCCTGTGGCGGGCGATCGAGCTCGCCGGCCCGTTCGCCCCGGCGGTGGAGACGGCGGCCCGCGCGGCGGGCTATCTGGTCAACGCGGTCGCCCCGGACGCCGTCCGGCTCGCCCCGCCACTGATCCTCACCGACGCCGAGGCGGACGCCTTCGTCGCGGCGCTGCCCGCGATCGTCGGCGCCGCGCGCGATGGCGCGAGCCTGTCGGAGCAAGCCTCTAAGGTCGGCGCATGACGGCCCGACACTTCCTTCTCGACACCGACCTGACCTCCGCGGAGCAGGCCGCCGTTCTCGACGTCGCCGACCAGCTCAAGGCCCGCCGCCGCGCCCCCGGGCCGGCGGACCGCCCGCTCGCCGGGCGGTCGGTGGCCCTGCTGTTCGAGAAGCCCTCGACCCGCACCCGGCTGTCGTTCGACGTCGGCGTCGCCGAGCTCGGCGGCCATCCGGTCGTCATCGACGCGGCGAGCACCCAGCTCGGCCGCGGCGAGACGATCGAGGACACCGCCGCCGTGCTCAGCCGGTACGTCGACGCGATCGTCGTGCGCACCTTCGCCCAGGAGCGCCTCGAGCGGCTCGCGGCCGCGGCGAGCGTGCCGGTCGTCAACGCGCTGTCCGACCATGCCCACCCCTGCCAGGCGCTGGCCGACCTGCAGACGATCCGGGAGCGCCGGGGCAGGCTCGCCGGGCTCACCCTGACCTACCTCGGCGACGGCAACAACGTGGCGCATTCGTTGCTGCTCGCCGGGGCGCTCGCGGGGATGCGGGTGCACGTGGCCTCTCCGCCCGGCTACGAGCCGTTCGAGCAGGTCGTCCGGCACGCCAACGAGATCGGCGCGGCCACCGGCGGCGAGGCGCTCGTCATGCACGACGCGCTGGAGGCGGCCGCCGGCGCCGACGTGCTCTACACCGACGTGTGGGCGTCGATGGGCCAGGAGGGCGAGTCGGACAGCCGCTCGTTGGTGTTCCAGCCCTACCAGCTCGACGAGAAGGCCGTCGAGGCCGCCCGGCCGGACGTGCTGGTCATGCACTGCCTGCCGGCGCACCGGGAGCTGGAGATCGCCGCGTCGGTGCTCGACGGGCCGCACTCGGTCGTGTTCGACCAGGCCGAGAACCGGCTGCACGCGCAGAAGGCCCTGCTCTCGCTCCTGCTCGCGCCGCCGTCGACGGGGGCGGGCTCGTCTGCCGGGGAGGGCACTGCCGCCGGGGAGGGCATTGCCGCTGGGGAGGGCACGGTCCGATGACCACGGCGGGCGCGGGGGCGGAGGTGCGGCGGGCCGCTCCGCTGACCAAGCACGCCCGGCAGGCGCGGCTGGCGGCGCTGATCGCGCAGCGGCCGGTGCGTTCGCAGTCGGAGCTCGCCCGCCTGCTCGCGACCGAGGGCGTCCAGGTCACCCAGGCCACCCTGTCCCGTGACCTGGAGGAGATCGGGGCGACGAAGGTGCGCGGCGCCGACGGCGGGCTGGTCTACGCCGTCGACGTGAACCTCGCGCCGGCGGAGATCGTCCGGCTTCCGTTGACCCGGCTGTGCGAGGAGCTGCTGGTCTCGGCGGAGGCCAACGGCGACCTCGTCGTCCTGCGCACCCCGCCCGGGGCCGCCCAGCTCTTCGCCTCCGCGCTGGACCGGGAGGCGCTGCCGGCGGTCATGGGCACGATCGCCGGGGACGACACGGTCCTCGTCGTCTGCCGGGCGCAGCTGCCCGCCCCCGGGGATGGGAGCATCTCCGGGGTTGCCCCGGCCGACGGGGAGAGCCCGGGGGAGGCGCCGCCGGTCGGACCGTCCGCGGGCCAGGCCCCGGTCGCGGGCGGCCCGGGCCTGGCCGCCCACCTGCTACGGCTCGCCGACGGGCGCGCCCGCGCCGTGCCGAGCGTGGCCGCCGCCGCCCAGGCCCGCCCACGCACCCCGCCGGCGGGCGGGGCGGTCCTGGCGGGTACCGACACCGGCACACCTGATGATGATCTTCCGCGCAATCCGACATAAGGAGTAAGTCCCGTGACCGAACGCGTCGTGCTTGCCTACTCGGGCGGCCTCGACACGTCCGTGGCCATCGGCTGGATCGGCGCCGAGACCGGCGCCGAGGTCGTCGCGCTGGCGGTCGATGTCGGCCAGGGCGGCGAGGACCTCGAGGCCATCCGCCAGCGCGCCCTCACCTGCGGCGCCGTCGAGTCGATCGTGGTTGACGCCCGCACGGAGTTCGCCGAGTCCTTCGTTGCCCCGGCGATCCGGAGCAACGCGCTGTACATGGACCGGTACCCGTTGATCTCGTCGCTGTCGCGGCCGATCATCGTCAAGCACCTCGTCGCGGCCGCCCGCGAGCACGGCGCGGACGCGATCGCCCACGGCTGCACCGGCAAGGGCAACGACCAGGTGCGGTTCGAGGTCGGCGTGTCGGCGCTGGCGCCCGGGCTGAAGGTGCTGGCCCCGGTGCGCGACTCGGGCATGACCCGGGACAAGGCGATCGCCTTCGCCGAGGAGCGCGGGCTGCCCATCGACGTGTCCAAGCGCTCGCCGTACTCGATCGACCAGAACCTGTGGGGGCGCACCGCCGAGTGCGGCATCCTCGAGGACCCGTGGGCGCAGCCGCCGGAGGACGTCTTCGTCTACTCGGCGGACCCGACGGTCGCCCGGACTCCCGACGAGGTGACGATCTCCTTCACCGACGGCATCCCGACCGGTCTGGACGGGCGTTCCCTGCCGCTGGCCGAGCTCGTCGCCGAGCTCAACACCCGCGCGGGCGCGCACGGCGTCGGCCGGATCGACCTGATCGAGGACCGCCTGGTCGGGATCAAGAGCCGGGAGATCTACGAGTGCCCGGCGGCGATCACCCTGCTGACCGCGCACCGTGACCTGGAGGACCTCACCCTCGAGCGCGACGTCGCTCGGTTCAAGCGGGGCGTCGACCAGCGCTGGGGCGAGATCGTCTACGACGGTCTGTGGTACTCGCCGCTCAAGGCCGCCCTCGACGCCTTCGTCGACTCGGCGAGCGCCGGGGTCACCGGGGACGTGCGGCTGCGGCTCGCGGGCGGGGTCGCCCAGGTCGTCGGCCGGCGCAGCCCGGGCAGCCTCTACGACCACGCCCTGGCCACCTACGACGCCGGCGACCAGTTCGATCAGGGTGACGCGCGCGGGTTCATCGAGCTCTGGGGCCTGCCGACGAAGGTCTGGGCGGCCCGTGAGCAGCGGCTGAACCCGTGACCTCGACGGATCACTCCGAGGATGCGGCGGCGCCGAAGCCGTCCGCTGCACCAGCCGCCGGCGGGGCCACCGACGCGGACGCGCCCGCCGGCGGGGTGCTCGCCGGCGGGGCGGCGCCCGGCGCGCCGATGCGGCTGTGGGGCGGGCGGTTCGCCGGCGGCCCGGCGGAGGCGCTCGCCCGGCTGTCGGTGAGCGTCCAGTTCGACTGGCGGCTCGCGCCGTACGACCTGCTCGCCTCGAAGTCGCACGCCCGGGTGCTGCACCGGGCCGGCCTGCTCGACGACGCCGAGCTCACCGCGATGCTCGCCGCCATCGACGACCTGTCCGACGCGGTCGCCCAGGGCCGGTTCCGGCCCACGGTCGAGGACGAGGACGTCCACACCGCCCTCGAACGCGGGCTGCTGGAGCGGCTCGGCGCGCTCGGTGGCAAGCTGCGCGCCGGCCGCAGCCGCAACGACCAGGTCGCCACCGACCTGCGCCTGTACCTGCGCGAGCACGCCCGTCAGGTGGCGGCCCGACTGACGGAGCTGTCCGAGGCGCTGGTCACCGTCGCCGGGCAGCACGTGGACACCCCGGCGCCGGGGATGACCCACCTGCAGCACGCCCAGCCGATCTCGTTCGGCCACCAGTTGCTCGCCCACGTGCAGGCGTTCGTGCGGGACACCGACCGGCTGCGGGACTGGGACCGTCGGGCGTCGGTGAGCGCGCTCGGCGCCGGGGCGCTGGCTGGCTCGTCGCTGCCGCTGGACCCGCGGGGCGTTGCCGCCGAGTTGGGATTCGACCGGGCGTTCGAAAACTCGCTCGACGCCGTGTCGGACCGCGACTTCGCCGCAGAGTTCCTGTTCGTGGCCGCGCTGATCGGGGTGCACCTGTCCCGCCTCGGCGAGGAGATCGTGCTCTGGACGACCCGCGAGTTCGGCTGGGTCGAGCTGGACGACGCCTTCGCGACCGGCAGCTCGATCATGCCGCAGAAGAAGAACCCGGACGTCGCCGAGCTCGCCCGGGGCAAGTCCGGCCGGCTCATCGGCGGGCTGACCGGCTTCCTCGCCACCCTCAAGGGGCTCCCGCTCGCCTACGACCGGGACCTGCAGGAGGACAAGGAACCGGTCTTCGACGCGGTCGACACGCTGCTGCTGGTGTTGCCCGCGCTGACGGGCACCGTCGCGACGATGCGGGTCCGTCGCGAGCGGCTGGCCGCGGCCGCGCCGGACGGCTTCGCGCTGGCGACCGACGTCGCCGAGTACCTGGTGCGCCGCGGCGTGCCGTTCCGGCAGGCGCACGAGGCCGTCGGCCAGCTCGTCTCCTGGTGCGTGGCCCACGACGTCGACCTGGACGACGTCTCCGACGACGACCTCGCGGTGATCAATCCGTTGCTGACCGCGGACGTGCGCAGCGTGCTGTCGGTCTCCGGCGCCCTGCAGGCCCGCTCCGCGCCTGGCGGGACCGCGCCGGATCGCGTGCGTGAGCAGCTCGCGGCGCTGCGGCCGGTCCTCGACCGGGACCGCGAGTGGGCGGTGGACTGACGGGGACTCCCGAGCCCCCTGAGGGTCCCGGGCCGGCCACCGACGTGGCCGGCCCGGCGCCGTATCCGGCGGGCTTCTTCGACCGGCCCGTGCTGGCCGTGGCACCGGATCTGCTCGGTGCGACGGTCCGGCACGGGCCGGTTGCCGTTCGGATCACGGAGGTCGAGGCGTACGCCGGCCTGGGCGATCCCGCCTCCCACGCCTTTCGCGGGCCGACCCCGAGGGCTGCGGTGATGTTCGGGCCGCCGGGCCGGGCGTACGTGTACCTCAGCTACGGCCTCCACTGGTGTCTCAACATCGTCTGCGGGCCGGTGGGGGAGGGGTCCGCGGTGCTGCTGCGGGCCGGCGAAGTCGTCGCCGGCCGCGAGGCGGCGCAGGCCCGCTGGCCGACGCTCGCCGCCCGGGACCTGGCCCGGGGGCCCGGGCGGCTCGGGCGGGTTCTCGGTGTCGCCGCGTCGCTGACCGGAACTCCGGTGACGGGCGGCGGGCCCCTTGTCGTTCTCCCGCCGGCGCCTGCGGCCGCCGGGCTCGGTGGCGGACCGGCAGTGGGCGAGGGGCTGGCAGTGGACGAGGGACCGGCAGTGGAAGGTGCGAGGCCGGGGACGCCCGGCCAAAGGATCGAACGAGGCCCACGGGTGGGGATCAGCGCGGGCGCCGAGCGTCCGTGGCGCTTCTGGTTGGCGGGTGAGCCGTCGGTCAGCAGCGCGCGGCCAAGCCGTCGCCGCAGGTGACAGAGCTGCGGACAGATGTGGACGGACGGTGCGCCGCTCTCACCTGGGCAACTTGGCCCAGACCACCAAGCCTCCCATATCAGAACATCACAACGAACCTCTCTGCGAGTGGTGTGACATAGGTCACACATCTGATCGGGGGATTGATTTGACGCCCACCGTCATCCACCCGTAATGTTCTCTCTGTCAGCGCAGCACGGCAGACGCCGAACAGGGCGGCTCCACTCGCTGGCAGAGCCCCTCTCCGGAGGGCGCTCGGGTAGAGCAGGTGCGAGGCGGCCCCTTCTTGGGCGTACTGACGAGCACTGCTCCAAAAAACTTCGTAAGTGGCTAGGAATATGCACGAGTGCGACATCTCCGGATGTAACCTCGTTCGCGCCTGCTCCTTGAGAACTCAACAGCGTGCCGATTGTCAGTGCCAATTGTTTTACCCCGTTCATGGCCTGGCTGGTTGTTCTTCGCGCATCGTT
>NZ_JYFN01000040.1 GCF_000948395.1 Frankia torreyi
GATACCGCAACCCCACCAACCAGCGCCTACGAACACGCTGCGCAACCACCCGTCGAGCCCGCGGATGCCTCAACCCCGCCTAACTTCGAAGAGCCGGCATGGCAGCGGTCATGGCGAGCCGGTCAGACGGCGGCGGCGAGTTTGGTGAACGCGGCGGCCAGCCGCAGCCGCGTGTCGGTGTCGACGGCGAGCTCGTAGTGGCCGCGGCGGATGTTTTGGACCAAGGGCGTGCCCGGTACTGACCGTCTGGACGGACAGCAGCCGTTTCAACCCGTGCATCGGCCGGAGCCGGGCTTTGAGCCGGCCATGATCGGCTTCGATCCGGGTGTTCTCCTGGCGGCGTCGACGTGACAGGCTTCGGGGAGCAGCTCATCGAGGATCCGTGGATAGGCAGGTGCCTTGTCCGTGGCGACCTCGACCGGCCGGCGCCGATGCCACGCTCGGCGAGAAGCTCCTCGACGTCGCGGTACGACAATGCTCACCGCAGGTACCACTGAACCGCCAGCATGATCGCCTCCGACGGGAACCGGAACCCCACGAACTCCGGCACTGGCATTGGCGGACGGACCACACCCCGACCCATTACTCGATCATGACTGATGGGCAGCTGCGCGACGATGGAATCCACGGGTGTAACAGTGCCGGGGAACTCATGCCAAAGAAAAAACAGCTACCCTTGGTAGCTGTTTGATTACTTAGAGTGTCCGAGGGGGGACTCGGCCACTACGCCCACGCCCTTGACCAGCGCACCCGCTTTCCTGCCCTTCGGCCGGCAGGTGACCGGTGACCGCCGGCGAGGTGGTCACCACCCCTCGTTTCATGATTTAAATTGTGCCGTGGGGCTAGGTCAACACAATTGACTATCTTGACCCATGCGGACAGTCGGACCGCCCAGATCCGTCAGGAGCTGGGCAGTCGGCGGGCGGGAAGGGGCTGACGGGGAACTTCGACGCCGAGGTCCAGCCCCCCGTGGGGCCGGACCATCCCCCTACCGCCCGGGCACCTAACCGGAGGCGCCGGACAGGGAGGGAAACGCCTCGCACCGTGCTGGCACACCGGAAACAATCAGGCCGTCGGTGGAGAACCCCACCCGCTGGCCCGGATCGATGGCATCGACATAATGCTCTCCCCCACCGATGATGGCCCTGATTACGTAGGCGAGATCGGGATCTGGCGCAGATCTTGTGATCGAACCGGTTCCGGCCATTGATCGAGAGGGGTCTGTTGCATTGAGGGAAGGCGGGGCGTGGTTGACCCCGCCGATCGGGTGATCAGATCGTGAGGGTGAGCTCGGTGAACGCGGCTGCCAGCCGCAGGTGCGGGTCGGTGTCGATGGCGAGTTCGTCGTGGCCGCGGCGGATGTTCTGGACGAGCGCATGACCTGCGCTGATCCTCTGGACCGAGCGCAGGCGTTTCAGTCCGCGCATCGGGCGGAGCCGGGCTTTCAGGCGGCTGTGATCGGCTTCGATCCGGTTGTTCTCCCGCGCGGCATCGACGTGACAGGCCTCGGGGAGTAGCTCGTCGAGGACTCGAGGGTGGACAGGGGCCTTGCCGGTGGTGATCTCGACCGGCCGGCGGCCGTGGGTCAGTGCCGCGGTGAAGAACTTTCGGGCCGCGGCCTGGTCGCGGCGGGTGCTGGCGAGGACGTCGATGACCTGCCCGTGCTGGTCAACCGCCCGGTACAGGTACGTCCAGCGCCCGGCGACCTTGACGTACGTCTCGTCGACGAACCACCTGTCCCCAGGACGGTGCCAGCAGGGCCGCGCGGCATCGACGAGCAAGGGCGTGAAGCGCTGCACCCACCGGTACACAGTTACGTGATCAACCTTGAGGCCGCGTTCCGCGAGCAGCTCCTCGACGTCCCGGTACGACAGCGCGAAACGCAGGTACCAGCGGACCGCCAGCACGATCACCTCGGGCAGGAACCGGAACCCGACGAACTCCGATGTCGGAGCCGGTGGACGGACACGACGTCGACGCATCGTTTGATGACGACTGAGCGATGGCCGAGACGACGGACTTCGCCGATGCAACAGTGCCGTCAGGAGCGGTCCCCTACCGGGACTCTTCGTTCCGCTGTTCCTCGAGGGCCGACCCCAGTGGCGGGCCCNCCNCCCCNCCCCCATGATGTAACCGGCGGCGATCGAATCCCTCCCATGGGTGACATCGTCGTGACGAGGTGGCCACCGTCCAGTGTCCAGCGGCGTCTCCACGAGTCGCGACCCAACGACGGGAAGCAGAACATGATCCTCAAACGGACGTTGTCGATGCTCGCCCTGTTTCTTGCCGCTGCCGCGGCTTTCGCGCTCTTCCCAGCGGCCGCGCAGGCACGGCCCCTGGGAGGCGCCAGGGTCTACCGGCCCGGTGTCGTTACCGCGCCCCACCGGGTGTACCGGCCTGGTGCGGTCTACATACCGCCCCGGGTCTACCGGCCCGGCGGCGTCTACCGGCCCGGCGTTCGGCGCCGCTGAGAGCGGTGCCCTCACGTAGGTCCGTGCGGGTCGCGCCCGTCACCGCGCGCTGCCCGCACGGATCGGGGTCGACNCCCCCGCCGGCCGTGCACCCGCCCCGGCGCACGAGGGCGCCGCAGCGCCCCGTTTTATAAGCAGTTGCCTGCCTTGCTGCCGTGGTGATCATGAGCGGGAGGGTTTCGGGCACAGCCGTCCCGGCGGCCCGTAGCGCCCGGCCCCCGTCTCCACGGACACCCNCCCGGCGTCNCCTGGTCGGGCCCGCCGTGCCGGCCCAGATGCCACCGGGCGCGACCGCCAGGACCTCACCGGCGCCGCCATGGTGCACACCGCCCGGGCCCGGCGGGACCAGGATCGCCGCGCATTCCGCCGGGCCGGCCGGGACGCTCCGGCCCGCCGGGGAGGTCACGGGTCGCGGCCATCCCCGGCCCTGGGCCGCCCCCTGGCGCCCGGCCCGGCGACACCGCCAGCCCGCCGCGACCCGCGACCCGGACCCGGCAATCCAGCTCATCCCGGCCACACCGGGTCGCGGCCCCGGTCGCGCCGGCGCGACCCTCCGCCGGCGGCCGCGACCCCGTCCACCCCGGATCCAGGCACAGGCCGTGACTGTCAGGGGCGCCAAGCAGCTGTTGCACCACGAGACCTGGCTCCACCGCCAGTTGGCCGAGCTCGACGGCCAGCCCCACGCCCGGTTGCTGCGCCAGTTCGCGACCTGGTCGCAGCTTCCCCGGCTCCGTCGCCGGGCGGCGGCGCGCCCGCTGACCACGCACATCCGCAGGGCGGCGGCCGAGCAGTTCACCCAGGCCCGGCTCTTCCTGGCCTGGGTTGATGAGCGCGGTCGGACCCCGGAGGCCGTGACCCAGGCTGACGTCGACGACTGGCACGCCACCCACCTCGACCACGCGAAACGCTCCCTGCGGGCGTTCCTGACCTGGGCGATGAGCAGCGGCCAGCTGCCCCGCCGAGACCTGCCCCACCTTCGGATCCCGCGCGCCGAGCCGCTCACCCAGCGCGCCCGCCTCGACCTGGTGAAAGCCGTCCTGACCAGCGTGACCGGGTCGGCCGCGACCCGCGCGGCGGCCTGCCTGATGCTGCTCTACGCCCAGCCCGCCAGCCGGATTGTGCGCCTCACCATCGACGACATCACCCACGACGGCGACGAGGTCCTGCTGCGGCTCGGCGACCCGCCCGTCCCGGTGCCCAAACCGTTCGCCGCGCTCCTCCTGGCCGCCGCAGCCCAGCGGAGCAACATGAACACCGCCACGAACCCAGACAGCCGCTGGCTGTTCCCCGGCCGCCGCGCCGGCCAACCGATACACCCTGGCAGCCTGCTCGACCACATCCGCGCGCTTGGGATCCCGAACCAGGCCGCACGCACCGCCGCGCTTCGCCAACTCGTCCTGCAAGCACCGGCCCCGGTCGTTGCTCAGGCCCTCGGCTACCACCCGGTCACCACGGCTCTGTTGCATCGGCGGAGTCCGCTGTCCAGCGGCCGTCGATCGGTCATGATCGAGGGATGCGTCGACGTCGTGGCTGTCCGCCGGTTCCGGTGTCGGAGTTCGCGGGGTTCCGGTTCCCGCCGGAGGTGATCGTCCTGGCGGTGCGGTGGTATCTGCGGTTCGCGTTGTCGTACCGGGATGTCGAGGAGCTGCTCGCGGAACGCGGCCTCGAAGTTGATCACGTGACTGTCTACCGGTGGGTGCAGCGCTTCGTACCCCTGCTTGCCGAGGCGGCCAGGCCGTGTCGGCATCGGCCGGACGACAGGTGGTTCGTGGATGAGACGTATGTGAAGGTCGCCGGCCGCTGGACCTACCTGTACCGTGCCGTTGACCAGCACGGACAGGTCATCGACGTCTTCGCCAGCGAACGACGCGACCACACCGCCGCCCGCCGCTTCTTCACCCGGGCGCTGTCTCATGGCCCTCGACCGGTCGAGGTCACCACCGACAAGGCCGCCGTTTACCCGCGGGTCCTCGACGAGCTGCTCCCGAAGGCCTGCCACGTCGACGCCGCCCGGGAGAACAACCGGATCGAAGCCGACCACGGCCGGTTGAAAGCACGGCTGCGGCCTAGGCGCGGGCTGAAACGGCTGCGCTCGGTCCAGACCGTCAGCGCCGGACACGCCCTGATCCAGAACATCCGCCGCGGCCACTATGAACTCGCCATCGACGCCCACCCGCCGCTGCGACTGGCAGCCGCGTTCACCGAACTCGCCGCAGCCGTTTGACCGGCGCTCGCCCCAGCCGCTGGCATGTCCAGCTTCCCCGTAATGCAACAGTGTCGCCCGAACACCTCCGGCTCCGCGCAGGAGGGCCCTACCGAACCTCTCGGCGTCAGTCGCAGTCGGACGCACGGCCATCGCGTTTCCTCCTCTTCCTCGAGTTCTTCGCTGTTCTCGAAAAGGATCACGCGGTGGTCGCTTTACGTCACGGACCGCCACTCCGGCGAGTTGCTGGACCAGCACACTCAGTACACGATGTCCGTGGACTCCACTCGGGGGTCGTCGAGGTCACGGCGGTACTGTCCGGTGGGGGCGCTGGGCTTCCGGCGTGCGGTCGCAGGTGCTCGGGAGGGGTGTCGTGACGGATCGGCAGCGGCGGACGGCACCGCCCGCCGGATCGGCGGTGACGTCGGCGCCCCACGGTCCGCAGTCGCGTGAGGTGGTGCGGCTCGCGCTGGTCGTCGGCGCGCTCGGTGTCGTGTTCGGCGACATCGGAACCAGCCCGATCTACACCCTGCAGACCGTGTTCAACCCGAGCGACCCACATCCCGTCCCCGTCGGTACGGACAACGTGTTCGGCGTGGTGTCCCTGGTGTTCTGGTCAGTGATGATCATTGTGACGGTCACCTATGTGCTGCTGGCGATGCGCGCCGACAACGACGGCGAGGGCGGCATCATGGCGCTGATCACCCTGCTGCGCCGGCTAGGAACGCAACGGGGCCCGCGGACCACCGCGGTACTGGCCGCCCTGGGCCTTTTCGGCGCGGCGCTGTTCTTCGGCGACAGCATGATCACTCCGGCCATTTCGGTNCTGTCCGCCGTGGAGGGCGTCAAGGTGCTGCGTCCGTCACTGAAGGAGGTGGTTGTGCCGATCACCGCAGTGATCATTGTGGTGCTGTTCCTCGTGCAGCGGTGGGGCACCGCCGCGGTCGGCCGGATATTCGGACCCGTGATGATCGTGTGGTTTGTCGCCATCGGCGCGTTCGGGGTGTCCGGCATCGTCCGGCACCCGGCCATCCTCCGGGCACTGTCGCCAACCTGTGCGGGCAGTTTCCTGGTCCACCATTTCGGTACCGCGTTCTTCGCTCTCGCGGCGGTCGTGCTGGCGGTCACCGGCGCCGAGGCGTTGTACGCCGACATGGGGCACTTCGGTCGCCCGGCGATCAGCCGGGCCTGGCTGTTCCTGGTTTTTCCCGCGTGTGCGCTCAGCTACCTTGGTCAGGGGGCGCTGATCCTGGGAAACCCGAACACCGTCAGCAGCCCGTTCTTCCTCCTGGCACCAGGATGGGCGCGGCTGCCCCTCGTCCTGCTGGCCACCGCCGCAACCGTGATCGCTTCCCAGGCGGTGATCACCGGGGCCTACTCGGTCGCCTCCCAGGCTGCGGAACTCGGCTACCTGCCTCGGCTGCGGGTCACTCACACCTCGGAGTCCACGATCGGGCAGGTCTACGTCCCGTGGATCAACTGGCTACTGATGATCTCGGTACTCACCCTGGTCTTCGCCTTCCGCAGCTCCGCGGCCCTCGCGTTCGCGTTCGGCATGGCGGTGACGGGGACCATCACCATCACCACCCTGATGTTCTTCTACCTCGCCCGGTGGAAGTGGCACACGCCGGGATGGCTGCTCGGACTGGGGGCGAGCGTGCTGCTGTCGGTCGATCTCCTGTTCGTCGCGGCCAACCTGACCAAACTCGTCCACGGCGCGTGGCTGCCGCTGCTCATCGCCCTGACGGCGTTCACGGTCATGACGACCTGGCAGCGCGGCCGACAGATCGTCACCGCGCAGCGGCAACGGCGCGAGGGATCGCTGCGCGAGTTCGTCGACCACCTGCGCACCAACACGTTCCGCGCGGTTCGGGTGCGGGGCACGGCGGTGTTCCTCAACCGGGGCAAGCAGACCGCGCCGCTGGCGCTGCGGGCCAACGTCGAGCACAACCACGTGCGCCACGACCATGTACTGATCCTGTCCGTCGAGACCCTGCCGGTGCCTCGCGCCCCCGCGAACCAGCGGATCGCCGTGGACGACCTCGGCTACGCCGACGATGGCATCAGCCACGTCACCGCCCGGTTCGGCTACATGGAGAAACCGGACGTGCTGGGCGCTCTGCGGATGCTCGACCCGGACACCACCGAGGGCCGGCTGGACCTGGACCACGCGTCCTTCTATCTGTCCAAGATCGAGCTCAGGACCGGGGACACGCCGACCATGGCCCGCTGGCGCAAACGGCTGTTTATCGCCACGTCCCACATCACCGCAGACGCCGCCCAACACTTCGGCCTCCCGGGCGACCGCACCGTCATCATGGGCTCACACATCGAGATCTAGCCGATGACGGTCACGGCTGGTAGCGGTAACCCATGCCGGGTTCGGTGGTCAGGTAACGGGGCCGGGCAGGATCGGGTTCGAGCTTGCGGCGCAACTTGTTGATATAAAGTCGAAGGGAGGAGCTGTCCTCGGCTATTCCAGGTCCCCACACCTGCCGCACAAGCTGTCGGTGACTGACGAGCCTGCCGGGACGGCAGGCAAGGGCTTCCAACAATCGCCATTCCGTCGGAGTGAGACGCAGACCGGCCGGCCCGTCTCCGGCCACCGCCGGCCCCTCCGGGGAGACATCCCCGATACCGTCTCGCAGACTGATCCTTCTTTCCGCGAGGTCGATCCGGTACCGACCCAGCTCGACAACCGGCACCGATTCCGCGCCGGCCGCACGACGCGTCACGGCCCGAATTCGTGCCAGCAGCTCGCCGATCGAGAACGGCTTCGTCACGTAGTCGTCGGCACCCGCGTCGAGCGCTGCCACCTTGTCTTGACCCGAGACCCGGCCGGACAGCACGATGATCGGGACGCCGCTCCACCCCCGCAGTCCGCGGATAACCTCAACTCCGTCCATATCGGGCAGGCCGAGGTCTAGTACGACCAGGTCGGGGGGCCAGGCGGCCGCCTCCGACAGGGCATGACGGCCATCTGCCGCCGTATGTACCTCGAATCCCTGGGAACGCAGAGTGATTCGCATTGCCCGCAACAGCTGCGGCTCGTCCTCAACGAACAGCAGACGACTCACGTGAGCCCCATCCCCTCGCACCGCGCACCAGCCGCCGGACACCTGGATCAGCGTGCCGGCCCCACGGGGCTGAGACGATCCGGGTGGTTGGCGAGAATGTCACCGACGGACCGTCGGGTGGGCCCGGCCAGAACGGGGCGGCACCCGAACCTTGGTGTCCATGGCAAACGCCCTCACGTCGACGATTGTCTCTGACTGACCTCAGAGTCAACCGCACCAGACCCCGGAATTCGCGATCATTGACGGAATGCTAACGGAGATCGGGCCGTTTCTAACACACCGCTGACGGCGCTCATGTCACGGCAGCCTGTTGCCTGTCCGACGGTGCGGGACCAGGTGCCCGTGCTGCCCGCGAGTCGCCAGGAAGCCGTCGACGCGTTGGTCGCGGTGAGAATGGGAGTGATCGAGAGTGGCCGTGCTGCCTCACACCGTCGGCGTGGCTCCGATGAGCAGGTGGCTGACCCGTTCGGTCGACCGCATGACGATGTTCACCGGGTAATCGTCGGATGGCAGGGGCCTCGATGTGGTCGCGTGTCCGTCGGGGACAACGATGCGGACGAGGGGACGGGCAACGCTGTCGCAGACGTGTCCGGTACCTGGGTAGATCGTCCCGGCAATCCCTGGGAGGAAGCCGGAACGATCAAAATCATCAGCATTTCGGGCTGAGCCGGCTCCGAGATTGCACGGCTCGCCCACCTGGTTCCCGATCGCCGGCTCAGCAACGCGCGGAGCGCGGCGGCGCCGGCGCCCACGGCGGCCAGCGCGGCGAGGACAAGGAGGTCGGCTGGTCGGTGAACACCGAGGTCACCCTCGGTATGGATGACGAATCCCAGATAGAACGGCCAGGCCATGGCACCGACCGAGCAGCCGGCTGGGATGGTGGTCCACCATCCCGTTGCGGCGGTGAAGGCGAGCAGGACCCCGATCCCAACCGGTGAGCCGGGCGGGAACGAGACGAAGATGGCGGCAAGGGCCAGGAGACCGGAGAAGCCGACAAAGAACGCGAACTCCCAGGGCAGGATCAATGACCGACATTCCTGACCCCGCCGTGCTGACCTCGGCACCATGACCTCCGGGCATCGAGTTTCTGCTGCCTGTCCCGACGGCCGGTCGACGGTGGTTGTGTCTCCCGGGCGCATACACCAGAGCAGATCTAGTCCACCTTGCTCCCTCGGCCGGCATGGTGGGCGGGACCTCACGGCACGTTGACGCCCTGACGGCGCATAATCACAGCTCTTTGACGCAGGCGTCCTTGCGATCGGCGGAAGACTTCCCCGGGGGCTCTCCCTGAGCTCTCCCTGCCCGGCTCGCAGGCCGGTGTCGCGGGCGAGAACCGTCCACACCCGGTCCATCTCACCCAGTTCCATACCAACCACCGCCACACACGCGAAGACGACAGTCAGTACCGCTCCCGCCGGTGGGTGCCGGAAGGGAGAGATGTCGATGGATGTTCGGCTGATTGTCGGCGGGGGTGTCGAGGAGCATCCCGTCGAGGCGCTCGCGGGCCTGCTCGACCGATCCGGGGATGAACGTCATCGTCAACGACCGCACGAAGGTCGTGCCGCTGGTGGCGGTCCTGGTGGTGATGGTGATGGTGATGGTGGCCATGTCCGCCGGCCTGCTGCGGTGGGCCAGGCGACGAGGGTGGTGGTAGCCGCTCCATGACAGCCCGTTCGGCCATCCGTCCGGCTGGTTTCGTCTCGCGCCGGTGGGTTCGTGTCCAGCGGCTCGGGCGCGGAGACTGGACCGTATGACGCGTGGCAGGTTGCGGATCTACCTCGGGGCGGCCCCGGGAGTGGGCAAGACTTTCGACATGCTGTGCGAGGCCCATCGACGTAGGGACCGCGGTACGGATGTGGTCGTCGGCCTGATCGAGACCCACGGCCGGCCACGGACCGCCGCACTGGTCGACGGGCTGGAGGTCGTGCCGCGCCGGACGGTGCAGTACCGGGGCGCCACGTTCAGCGAGATGGACGTGGACGCGATCGTGGCGCGGAAGCCGGCGGTGGTACTCATCGACGAGCTGGCCCATACGAACGTCCCGGAAGGCCGGAACGAGAAACGTTGGCAGGACGTCGCCGAGCTGTTGGACGCGGGCATCGACGTGCTGTCGACGTTGAACATCCAGCATCTGGAGTCACTCAACGACGTCGTCGAGACAATCACAGGGGTCGCGCAGCGGGAGACCGTGCCGGACGCGGTGGTGCGTGCCGCGGAGCAGGTGGAACTGGTCGACATGACGCCGGAGGCGTTGCGGCGCCGGCTGGCGCACGGCAACGTCTACAGCCCGGAGAAGATCGATGCCGCACTCGGCAACTACTTCCGCGTCGGTAACCTCACCGCGCTGCGCGAGTTGGCGTTGCTGTGGCTGGCGGACAAGGTAGACGACCAGCTCGATCGTTACCGTGCCGACCATGGGATCACCGGGCTGTGGGAGACCCGGGAGCGGGTGGTCGTCGCGCTGACGGGCGGTCCCGAGGGCGGGACGCTGATCCGCCGGGCAGCGCGGATCGCGGACCGGATGAAGGGTGCGGACCTGCTCGCCGTCCACGTCACCCGGTCGGACGGGCTGACGGGCGCGTCGTCGGCGCACTTGGCCAGGCAGCGGGCCCTGCTGGAGGGTCTGGGTAACGGCAGCTACCACCAGGTGGTCGGGGAGGACGTTCCGACGGCGTTGTTGGACTTCGCCCGGGCGGAGAACGCCACGCTGCTGGTCCTCGGCGCGAGCCGCCGTGGTCGGCTCGCGCACATGCTGGATCCGGGCATCGGGGTCACCACGACCGCGATGTCGGGTCCGATCGACGTGCTCACGGTCACCCACGAGCAGGTGGCGAGCGGACGGCGGCTGCCTCGCCCGACCCGCGGGTTGACCGTTCGCAGGCGGCTCGCCGGTGTGCTGGTCGCGGTCGTGCTCCTGCCGCTGCTGACGCTCCTGCTCGCCGCCGCGCGGACCACGCTCAACCTGACCAGCGACGCGCTGGCCTTCCTGGTCGTGGTCGTCGCGGTCGCGCTGGTGGGCGGCCTGCTGCCGGCGTCGCTCGCCGCGGTGGGCGGCTCGTTGTTGTTGGACTACTACTTGGTCCCGCCGATGCATCAGCTCACCATCGCGGAACGCAACAACCTGCTCGCGTTGCTGGTGTTCCTGGCGGTCGCGGCGATGGTGAGCGGTGTGGTCGATCTTGCCGCCCGGCAGACCAGCCAGGCAGTTCGGGCATCCGGCGAGGCGGAGATGCTCTCGACGTTGGCCGGCAGTGTGCTGCGCGGCGAGCGGGCGTTGCCGGCGCTGCTCGAGCGGGTGCGGGAGGCGTTCGGGATGTCGTCGGTCGCGCTGCTCGAACGCGCAACCGAGGGTGTTCGCGGGCCGATCCCGCCGGGCGGGGAGTCCGACCGGGGCGGTTGGCAGGTGGTCGACGGTGTCGGCCCCGATCCGTGCCGCCGACCGGAGGAGGCCGACACGGTCCTTCCGGTGGGCGAGAGCCTCGCGTTGGCGCTGCGGGGACGTCCGCTGGCGGCGGCGGACCGCCGGGTCCTCATCGCCTTCGCCGCGCAGGCAGCCGTTGCGCTTGAGCAGCGCCGGCTGGCGGCGGAGGCGGCGGAGGCGAAGCCGCTCGCCGAGGTGGACCGCACCCGCACGGCCCTGCTTGCCGCCGTCAGCCACGACCTGCGCAGCCCGCTCGCCTCGGCCTCGGCGGCCGTCGCGAACCTGCGCAGCGACGACGTGACATTGACCGACGACGAGCGGACGGAGCTGCTGGCCCTGACGGATGAATCGTTGGAGCGCCTCACCCGGCTGGTGGAGAACCTGCTGGACATGAGCCGGCTTCAGGCCGGGCGGCTCAGCGTGTTCCCCGGCCCCGTCGGCCTGGACGACGTGATTCCCGGCGTGTTGAAGGACCTTGAGCCGGCGGCTCGCGGCGTGGCGGTGCAGGTTTCTGACGATCTCCCCTCCGCATACGCCGACCCGGCGCTGCTGGAGCGGGTCCTGGCGAACCTGGTCGCCAACGCGATCCGCTTCTCGCCCCCTGATCAACCGCCGCTGATTGCGGCCAGTGCGCTCGGCGACCGGATCGAACTGCGGGTCGTCGACCGGGGACCAGGCTTGCCAAGAGAGCATCGTGACCAGGTGTTCACACCGTTCCAGCGACTCGGCGACACGGACAACGAGATCGGCGTCGGCCTGGGTCTCGCGCTGTCCCGCGGTCTGACCGAGGCGATGGGGGGCACCCTGATACCGGAGGACACCCCTGGCGGCGGCCTGACCATGGTGGTGACGCTGCCCGCCGCCGAGGTCCCGGCCGCCGGCGAGCGTCACGGTTGGAACCGGTAACCCACGCCGGGCTCGGTGATGAGATGGCGCGGCCGGGCCGGGTCCGGTTCGAGCTTCCGGCGCAGTCGGCCGATGTACTGGCGTAGATAGTGGCTCTGTTCCTTGGGCGAGGGTCCACCGGTGCGGGGAAGCAGCTGGCGGTAGGTGAGCAGCTTCTCGGGGTTTCGAAGCAGGATGTCGAGTAGATGCCACTCCGTCGGGGTGAGCCGCAGGTCACCGCCGCCCGACTGGTGCGCGGCGGCGGGATTGCGGCGGACTCGCCGGGCATCCAGGTCGATCACATAGTCGCCCAGCTCGACAACGCACGGCTCGGTCGGCACCGGAGTACGACGGGCGACGGCGCGCAGCCGGGCGAGGAGTTCGTCGACCCGGAAGGGTTTGGTGACGTAGTCGTCGGCGCCGGCGTCGAGCGCGGCGATCTGGTCGTCGCTGCCGGCCCGGCCGGACAGGACGACGATGGGGGTGGCGGTCCAACCGCGCAGGGCATGGATGACGTCGGTGCCGTCGAGGTCGGGCAGGCCGAGGTCGAGCAGGATGATGTCGGGCTCCAGCTCGGCCGCGGCGACGAGGGCCGCGCGGCCGCGGGTGGAGGTGGTGACCTGGTAACCGCGGGCCTGCAGGGTGATGCCGAGCGCCCGCAGGATCCGCGGGTCGTCATCGACCACGAGGACCCGGGTCATGGGGCGACACCGAGGTTGACGATCATGGTTTTCACTCCGGCCGACTCGAACGGTCCGGGACGGTGGGCAGGGCGAGCACCATGGTGAGACCCCCGCCGGGGGTCTCCTCAGGGGTGAGGGTCCCGGCCATCGCTTCGACGACGCCACGGGACAGCGCGAGGCCGAGGCCCACACCGGTCGTGTTGTCCCGGTCACCGAGGCGCTGGAACGGCATGAAGACACGCTCACGGTCACTTTCCGGGATGCCCGGACCCGTGTCGATGACCCGTAGTTCGACGCGGTCTCCGATCGCGCTCGCGGTGATGAGAGGAGGCTGACCGGCCGGGGCGTGCTGCAGCGCGTTCGCCGTCAGGTTGGCGATCACTCGTTCGAGCAGAGCGGGGTCGACGGACACCTCGGGGAGGGCGTCGGGAATCCGGACCCGTACCGTGCCGGCCGCCGCGCCGAGCTGGTCGAGAGCGAGCGCGACGACGTCGTCGAGGCCGGCGGGCGCAGGGGAGATCTGGAGTGCTCCGGCGTGCAGCCGGCTCACGTCGAGCAGATTTTCCACCAGTCGGATGAGGCGATCCAGCGACTCCTCGGCGGTGGCGAGCAGCTCTGCCCGGTCGGCCAGGGTCCATTCGACATCCGCGGACCGCAGGCCGGAGACAGCGGCCTTGGCCGCGGACAGCGGGGTGCGCAGGTCGTGGCTGACGGCGGCGAGTAGCCCGGCGCGGACGTGGTTGGTCGCGGCGAGGGTGGCGGCGTCCGCGGCCTGCGCCGACAGCCGGCGGTGTTCCAGCGCGATGGCGGCCTGGGCAGCGAACGCGGCGAGGACGCGGCGGTCCGCGGCGGGCAGCACCCGGCCGGACACAGCCAGGGTGAGGTCCGGGCGGATCGGCACCGCGGTGTCGGCCTCGTCCGGTTCCGGGCATGGCGGTGATCCACTCACGCCGATGATGGTCCAGCTGTCCGAGGCGTGGGTCAACGCGGTCTCGTGCCGCTCGAGCAGCGTCGCCGACGTCACGGCGAAGGTCTCGCGGACGCGGTTGAGCAGGGCGGGTAGGGCGTCCTCCCCCGCGACGAGGCTGCCCGACAGGGTCGCCAGGGTCGCTGCCTCGGCCCGCGCCCGGGCGGCCTCGGCGATGTGGCGGGCGGCGATCTCGACGACCCCGCTGACGGCCAGGGCGATGACGAGGAAGACGGTGAGCGCGACGACGTTCTCCGCACTGCGGACGAACAGCGAGTGCACAGGTGGGATGAACAACCAGTCGGCGAGCAGGCCCGCGCCGACCGCGCAGACCACCGCGGGGTAGAGCCCGCCGACGAGAGCGACGGCGAGTATCACCAGCTGGTACAGCAGCAGGTCGCTGGCCAGACCCAGGCTCCCTCGGAGCTGGGTCAGGACCGCGCTCAGGGCTGGCAGACCGGCACCGGCCAGCGCGACCCCGGCAAGCCGGCGACGCAGGGTCAGATGACTGCCGATCTCGGACAGTCGGCGTCCCTTGCCGGCCGCCTCGTGCGACACCATGTGGACGTCGATCTCCTCGGCGCGGCGGGCGACCTCCGCGGCCACGCCCCGCCCACCGAACAGAGTCCCCAGCCAGGTTCGCCGGCTCACGCCGAGGATGAGCTGACTGGCATTGACGCCGCGGGCGAAGTCGAGAAGTGCGTCGGGAACACTCTGGCCGACGACCTGGTGGTAGCTGCCGCCGAGGCTTTCGGCCAGTTCGCGTTGATGCTGCAACGCCCCGGCATCGGCGGGCAGCAGCCCGTCGCTGCGGGTGACGTGGACGGCGACCAGCTCCCCGCCGGCCGCCGCGGCGGCGATGCGCGCGGCGCGCCGGATGAGGGTTTCCCCTTCGCGGCCGCCGGTCAGCGCGACGACGACCCGTTCCCGGGCCTCCCACCGCCGGGAGATGCCATGCTGGCTGCGGTAGTCCGCCAGCTGCTCGTCCACCTTGCCCGCCACCCACAGCAGCGCCAGCTCGCGCAGCGCGGTGAGGTTCCCGACCCGGAAGTAGTTGCCGAGCGCGGCGTCGATCCTGTCCGAGGGGTACACGTTGCCGTGTGCCAACCGGCGCCGCAGCGCCTCCGGACTCATGTCGACCAGCTCGATCTGGTCGGCACGGCGCACGACGTCGTCGGGGACGGTTTCCTGCTGCCGGATCCCGGTCACCGTCTCGACGACGTCGTTCAGTGATTCCAGGTGCTGGATGTTGACGGTCGACAGCACGTCGATCCCGGCGGCGAGCAGCTCCTCCACGTCCTGCCAGCGCTTGGCGTTCCGGCTGCCGGGGACGGTGGTGTGGGCGAGCTCGTCGACGAGGGCGACCTGCGGGCGGCGGGCGAGGACCGCGTCCACGTCCATCTCGGAGAACGTCCCGTCCCGGTAGGCCAGCGTGCGTCGCGGGATCACCTCAAGGCCGTCGAGGAGTTCGGCGGTGTGCGTCCTGCCGTGGGTCTCCACGAAGCCGACAACAACGTCGGCGCCGCGTCGGGCCCGTCGATGGGCTTCGGCCAGCATCGCGTAGGTCTTTCCCACCCCGGGCGCGGCCCCGAGGTACACGCGTAGCCGGCCCCGGGTCATGTCCCGCCTTCCGCGAGGGGTCCGAGAGCGAGGGCGGGCAGGTAGGTGATCGCGACGACGAGAATCGCCACGGCGGCGGTGAGCGCGGCGAACATCGGTGTGTGGGTCGGCAGCGTCCCGCGGGTCACGGACGCGGGGCTCTGCCGGGCCAGCGAACCGGCCAGGGCGATGACGAGGATCATCGTCAGGTAGCGGCCGACGAGCATCGCCAGCGCCAGGCCGACATTGTAGAAGTCGGTGTTGGCGGACAGTCCGGCGAAGGCGCTGCCGTTGGTGTTCCCGGCCGAAGTGAACGCGTAGAGGCCCTCGCTCAGCCCGTGCGCGCCGGTGTTCAGGAACGAGCGTCGGGGAGTCGGCAGACCCAGCGTCAGACCGGTGCCGACCAGGACGGCGACCGGGGTCGCGAGGGTGATCAGCGCCACCAGCCGGATCTCCGACGCTCGGATCTGCTTACCCAGGTACTCGGGTGTCCGCCCGATCATGAGGCCGCCGAGGAAGACGGCCACCAGCGCGAGCGAGACGAGTCCGTACAGGCCGGAGCCGACCCCACCCGGGCTCACCTCGCCCAGCAGCATGTTCACCAGGGTCACGCCCCCGCCGTAGGCGGTGAGCGAGTCGTGGCTGCCGTTCACGGCGCCGTCCGCGCTGGCGGTCGAGGCATTCGCGAACAGGGCCGTGCCGGCGGGCCCGAACCGGGTCTCCTTGCCTTCCAGACTGGCGCCGACGGCCTGCGGGACGGTGCCGTGGTGCGCCGCCTCGGTCCAGGAAAGCAGCGCCAACGAGGCAGTGAACAGCACCGCGACGACGCCGAGGAGCAGCCAGCCCTGACGGGTGTCGCGCACCATCCGCCCGTACATCCGGGGAATCGCCGACGGGATGAGCAGCATCAAAATGATCTCGACGACGTTCGTCCAGGCCTTCGGGTTCTCGAACGGATGTGCCGAGTTGACGTTGTAGAAGCCGCCGCCGTCGCCGCTCATCAGTTTGATCGCCTCCTGGGAGGCGACCGGGCCACCGGGAACGGCCTGAGTATGACCGGCCAGCGTCGGCACCGTGTGGAATCCGTGCAGGTTCTGCACCGCGCCGCCGGCCAGCAGCACGACGGCGAACACCGCGGACAGCGGCAGGAGCACCCGCACGACCCCGCGGACCAGATCGCACCAGAAGTTGCCGACCCGGTCCGTCCGGCTGCGGGTCAGGCCGCGGATCAGCGTCAGCGCCACCGTCAGACCGACCGCGGCGGACAGGAACGAGTGCACCGTGATGCCGGCCAGCTGCGTCAGGTGCCCGAGTGCCCCCTCCCCCGCGTAGGACTGCCACGAGGTGTTGGTGACGAAGGAGACCGCGGTGTTCCACGCCTGCGCCGGCGGCATCCCGTGATGGCCCAGCGCGAACGGCAGGTGCGCCTGCACCCGAAGCAGCACGTAGAGCAGCAGGATCGACATCCCGGAGAACGCGAGCACACAGCCGGCGTAGGTGGACCAGCGCTGGTCGGCGTCCGGATCGACGCGCATCGCCCGGTAGAGCAGTGCCTCGGCCCGCAGATGCCGAGACGAGGTGAAGGCGCAGGCAAGCAGGTCACCGAGCGGCACATGGACCGCCGCGAGCACGACCAGCACGACAGCCGCCTGCAGCCAGGCGCTCACCGCGATCTCCCGGTGACATCGTGGCGACCGGTCATGAGGGCTCCAGGCAGGGTACGGGTGAGGTCGGATTCGAGGTCAAGATCGGATTCGAGGTCAAGGCCGGGGTCGAGGTCGCGGTCGCGGTCGCGGCGGAGGTGGCCGACCGGTGCACGGGACGGGGTCCTGGTCCGTGCACCGGCCACTCGGCCCGACAGCTACCTGGACGTCGCGTCGAGGGCCCTGTTCAGGTTGAGCACGTTCACCGTCGGTTCGCCCATGAAGCCGAGCGCCCGACCGTCGATGCGGTCGTGGACCAAGCGGTGGAGCGTGGCCGGATCGAGACCGCGGGCCTTGGCGACCCTGTTCACCTGGAGGTAGGCGTAGGCCGGGGAGATGTCGGGGTCGAGGCCGCTACCCGAGGCGGTGACCGCGTCAGGTGGCACCGGGTTGCCCGTCCCCCGCCCCGGGCCCTTGATCGGGACGGTGATGCCGGCCGAGTAGTCCTTGCCATACTCGGCGCACTCGACCTTGACTCCCTGATAGGTGGCCATGAACGGCGTTGCAGGGCATTCCTCGTTGATGCTGACGACCCGGGTGATCGGACCCGTGGTGCCTTCGGTCCGGAACACCGACAGGACGGCACCCACGCCGGCCGCGGTGCAGAAGGGCCGGCGTCCATCGACGCCCTCGGTGTCGCCGATCGCCTTGCTGCGGGCACAGACCTGGGTGAGCAGGCTCTGCTTGCTCTCGTCGGTGTCCTTGGTGGCCGGGTCGTCGAAGGCGTCGACGATGCTCTCCGGGCCGAGGTTCGACGCCGAGGTCGACGTCGGGTCATAGCCGTCCCCGGCAGCCGACGGGCGGGACTGGAAGTACTTCGGGATCGGGTTGCCCTTGTCGTCGGTGAACAGCTGACCGATCTCGGACGAACCGACCACCTGCCCGGCCGCGTTCTTGACCAGCGAACCGTTCGCCCTGTCCTTCAGGCCGGGCAGCTGCGCGACCCCCGTGATGAGGAGCGGATAGGCGATTCCGGTCAGCACGGTCAGGACGAGCAGTGCCCTGAACGCGGCGAGATGCTGCCGCACGACGGAGGGAAGACGGGTTGATGGCATGTCACCGCGCTCCGGGAATGAACTGGATGACGAGGTCGATGAGCTTGATCCCGATGAACGGAATGACCAGCCCGCCGACGCCGTAGATGTAGAGGTTGCGGCGCAGCATCGCGGCCGCGCTGCTCGGGGTGTAGCGGACGCCGCGCAGCGCCAGCGGGATCAGGGCGACGATGACGAGGGCGTTGAAGATGACCGCCGACAGGATCGCCGACTCCGGGCTGTGTAGCCGCATGATGTTGAGCTTGTCCAGCCCGGGATAGATCGCCGCGAACATCGCGGGGATGATCGCGAAGTACTTGGCGATGTCGTTCGCGATCGAGAAGGTCGTGAGCGCCCCGCGGGTGATGAGTAGCTGCTTACCGATCTCGACGATCTCGATGAGCTTGGTCGGGTTCGAGTCGAGGTCGACCATGTTGCCGGCCTCCTTGGCGGCCGACGTGCCCGTGTTCATCGCCACCCCGACGTCGGCCTGGGCGAGCGCGGGGGCGTCGTTGGTGCCGTCGCCGGTCATCGCGACGAGCTTGCCGCCCGCCTGCTCCCGTTTGATCAGCGCCATCTTGTCCTCGGGCGTGGCCTCCGCGAGGAAGTCGTCGACCCCCGCCTCCTCGGCGATCGACCGGGCGGTCAGCGGGTTGTCCCCTGTGATCATCACGGTGCGGATGCCCATCCGGCGCATCTCGTCGAACCGCTCGCGCATGCCGGACTTGACGATGTCCTTGAGCTGGATGACGCCGAGGACGCGGGCCGTGCCCTCGACCGACTCGGCGACGACCAGGGGGGTGCCGCCGGACGCCGAGATGCCGTCGACGGTCTCCCCGAGGTCGGCGGGGATCACGCCGCCCAGCTCACGAGCCCAGTTGATCACGGCACTCGCGGCGCCCTTGCGCACCAGCCGGGCAGGGTCCCCGCCGTAGGCGTCGAGATCGACCCCGGACATCCGGGTCTGGGCGGTGAAGGGCACGAAACGCGCGTGGAGGAGCTCACCCGGGCCACGTTCGCGCAGGCCGTAGGTGCTCTTCGCGTGGACGACGATGGAGCGGCCCTCGGGGGTCTCGTCCGCGAGCGAGGACAGCTGGGCCGCGCTGGCCAGCCGCTGCTCGGAGGTGCCGCCGACCGGGATGAAGGCTCGCGCCTCCCGGTTCCCGATGGTGATCGTTCCGGTCTTGTCAAGCAGGAGGGTGTTCACGTCGCCGGCCGCCTCGACCGCCCGCCCGCTCATGGCCAGCACGTTTCGCTGGACGAGGCGGTCCATGCCGGCGATGCCGATCGCGGACAGCAGCGCGCCGATCGTCGTCGGGATGAGGCAGACCAGCAGCGAGACCATCACGATTCCGGTCACGCCGTCACCGTTGAGGGCCTCGGTGTCCGGCACCCCCGGCAACTGCGCCTTGGAAAAGATCGCGAGCGGCTGCAGGGTCGCGACCGCGAGCAGGAAGATGATCGTCAGCGCTGAGAGCAGGATGTTGAGTGCGATCTCGTTGGGGGTCTTCTGCCGGTTCGCCCCCTCCACCAGCGCGATCATCCGGTCGATGAAGCTCTCGCCCGGCTTCTGCGTGATCCTGACGATGATCTGATCGGACAGCACCCGGGTGCCGCCGGTCACCGAGCTGCGGTCGCCGCCGGACTCGCGGATCACCGGTGCCGACTCGCCGGTGATGGCCGACTCGTCGACGCTGGCTATCCCCTCGACGACGTCGCCGTCGCCGGGGATGAACTCGCCCGCCTCGACTACCACGAGGTCGCCCTGCGCCAGCCGGGGTGCGGGAACCGGCTCGACCAGGGCCGGGTCCACGGTCTGTCCGGGCTGCCAGGAGGCGAGCCGGCGGGCGACCGTGTCGGTCTTGGTGCGGCGCAGCGCGTCCGCCTGGGCCTTGCCGCGACCCTCGGCGACGGCTTCGGCGAGATTGGCGAACAACACGGTCAGCCACAGCCAGACGACGATCAGCCAGGCGAACGCGGACTCGTCCCGAATCGCCAGCACGGTCGTGAAGACCGCGCCGACCTCCACGATGAACATGACCGGGTTGTGCCACAGCGTGCGCGGGTCCAGCTTGCGCAGCGCGTCCGGGGTCGACCGCCACAGCATCTTCGGATCGAGCAGGCCGCCGGAGACCCGACGTGGAGCCGCCGGCGGGTTCGGCGCGGGCGCCGGCGCCTGCGCCATGGTCGTGGTGGACATCTAGTGCAACCCTTCCGCGAGCGGGCCGAGCGCGAGCGCCGGGAAATAGGTGAGGGCGACGATGATCACGGTGACGCCGACCAGCATGCCGGCGAACTGCGGCCGGTGGGTCGGCAACGTCCCGGCCGTCGCGGGCACCGGCTGCTGGCGGGCCAGCGACCCGGCCAGACCCAGGACGAAGATCATCGGAAGGAAGCGTCCGAACGCCATCGCGAGCCCGAGCGCGGTGTTGTACCAGTCGGTGTTCACCGTGATGCCGGCGAATGCCGACCCGTTGTTGTTGCCGGCGGAGGTGAACGCGTAGAGCACCTCGGACAGGCCGTGCGCGCCCGAGTTCAACATCCCCGCCCGTTCACCCGGCAGAGCCATCGCCACACCCGTGCCGACCAGCACAATCGTCGGCGTCGTCAGGAAGTAGAGCGAGGCGAACTTTATTTCTCGACTGCCGATCTTCTTCCCGAGGTATTCCGGTGTTCGTCCGATCATCAGTCCCGCGACGAAGACCGTGACCACGGCGAGGACCAGCATTCCGTAGAGACCCGATCCCGTCCCACCGGGCGCGACCTCGCCCAGCATCATGTTGAACAGCAGCGTCGCCCCGCCGAGGCTGGTGTACGAGTCGTGGAACGAGTCCACCGCGCCGGTCGACGTCAGCGTGGTGCCCGTGGCGAACAGCGCCGAGTCCGGAACGCCGAACCGGGTCTCCGTACCCTCCCGAGCCGCCCCGACCGCCGTCGGCACCGTACCGTGATGGAGCGCCTGGAACGCCTCGTTCGCCCCGAGGCTGCCCAGCGCGAGGACCGCCATCACCGCGACGATCGCGAGTCCCTGCCGGGTGCTGCCGACCATCTTCCCGAAGGTCCGCGGCAACGAGAACCCGATCGCGAGCAGCAGGTAGATCTCAAGCCAGTTCGTCCACGTGGTGGGGTTCTCGAACGGGTGCGCGGAGTTGGCGTTGTAGAAGCCGCCCCCGTTCGTGCCCAGTTCCTTGATGGCCTCCTGGCTGGCGACCGGCCCGCCGGTGATCGACTGGCTGCCGCCGGTCAGGGTGGTCACGGAGCGGTTTCCGTGGAAGTTCTGGATCGCGCCGCCGGCGATCAGCACGATCGCCATCAGCACGCAGATCGGCAGCAGTATCCGCACGATGGTGCGGACCAGGTCGACCCAGAAGTTGCCGAGCTGGTCGGTGTTCTTCCGGGCGAACCCGCGCACCAGCGCGATCACCACCGCGATACCCACCGCGGCGGAGACGAAGTTCTGCACTCCCAGCCCGGCCATCTGGACCAGATGGCCCATCGTCGACTCGCCGGAGTACGCCTGCCAGTTCGTGTTGGTGGTGAAGCTGATCGCCGTGTTCCAGGCCAGCGCCGGCTTGACCGCCGGAAATCCCAGCGCCAGCAGCAGGTGGTTCTGCACACGCTGGAAGAGATAGAGGAACAGGATGGAGACCAGCGAGAACGCCAGCACGCTGCGGGCGTACACCACCCAGCGCTGCTCGGCGTCCGGGTCCACGCCGACCAACCGGTAGATACCCCGTTCGACCCGCAGGTGCTTCCTGCTCGTGTACACCCGGGCCATGTGGTCGCCCAGCGGTCGATAGGTCAGCGCGAGGGCCAGCACCATCGAGACGATGAAGACGACGCCCGCGGCATTCGTGCCCATCTAGAAACGCTCCGGAAACAGCAGGGCCACCACCAGGAAGACGGTGAGGACGACGGCGATGACGAGACCCGCGACGTTCTCGGCGCTCACAGCTTCTCCACCGCCCTGACGACCAGCGCCAGTACTGCGAAGACCGCGAGGGTCAGCAGTACGAAGACAATGTCACGCACGCGAGAACTCCTGACTTTCAAGATCGATCATATCGGAATTGGCGGCCACGCCTGGAGAAAATCCGCGGGAGACCATACTCCCAGCCTCCGGAAATAGCTCCGCGCACCGTGGAGGACGCCGCGATACTCGTGGCCACGACACTGCAGGAAGTCGTCCCGCGTCAACCGACAAGGCTGACAATGTCGGACCCCCGCTCACCCATTCCCATACGTCCCGCCCATCCGGCGGCAGCCGCAAGTATGGAGCTGTCGGCGCTGGCCGGCCAGCGATACTAACGCTCTAATGACGCCTTATCCGGAGATGTCAACGGCTCATTAACACCGATAGCGCGCCGGTCGGAATCCGTAGGTGCGCCATGTCTCTCTGTGCACGCCTTGGAGGTGATGTCGAGCACGTTTCACCCATCGGCCTGGATCTCCACTGGCGCACGGGAGACAAGGAGTCCGGTGTGTGAGGCGCTACGAGCAGCCAGCCGTCACGTGGCGATCTCGGCTCAGAGGCGAGGCTCTTCGGGCGACCGGCGGCCAGCCCCTGGCAGGGATCACATCCGTCGCCGCCTGCTGGCTGGCCGGCAGCACCGACCACAAGCCAGCCCCGTCCATCGGAGGACACGAGTCCAGGCCGGGGATCTCCCGGTGCCGGTCGCCAGGAGCGGGAAGTGGTCGCCGCCGCCNCCCTCGTGATCCTCCACACCGAGCACCGCCGTACCACCTGACCACCACACCGCGGCCACATCGCCGTGAATCACGAAGCGTACCGGACGGTTACCGGGAAAGGCTCACTGTGAGGCCGCGTTCACCACCCCCGGGAGCTATAAAGAATAGCCCGGTCACGTCAATTCGTCGGTGTCCGCCGGGCCGACAACGGCCCGGTGCACGCACACGAGGGCAGGGTCGACGTCAGACATGTAGAACAAATGAACGAAGGGCATGGTCGACACGTTCTCCGGCGCGACCTTCTCGGCGATGAGGGCCTCACCTCGGACAATCTTTACTCCACCCAGATCCCAGAACTCGAACACGGTGTGCAGAGTGGTCAGCGGGGTGTCGAGCTCGCGCAGGAACGCCCTGATCGCATCAACCCCGCGGATGTGTGTTGTGCCGAAATACATCTCGGCATCGTCGGCGTAGCAGGCGAAACCGGCGCTGAACTGCTGGGTGTCGATGTCATGGTAGATGTCGAGCAGCCAACCCGGTACCGGTGTCGTCTCGACGGCGCTCTGAGTCATCTCGATCTCCTTGCTTTCGGCGTGCGTCAGGACGGTCCAAGTTCGCCGTCGAGGATGTCGAAGAGTTCGTCCGCCGTGACAGTGCGAAGGTCGTCGTCATGGCTGGCGGCCTGGCGGGCATCGGTCCAGACGGTGGCCAGCAGCCGCAGGCGTTCACCGATGCGGGACAGGTCGGCGCCGTCCGGCCGCGTCGCGGCCAGTGCGGACTCCAGGGCTGTGAGGTGTTCCTCGACCGAGCGCGCCGGTCCCGCCGTCTCGTCCACGGCCAGGCCGAGCCGCAGACGCTCGGCCAGGGCCGTGGCCGAGGGGTAGTCGAAGATCAGGGTGGCGGGCAGGCGCTGTCCGGTGGCGGCGGCGAGCTGGTTGCGGCACTCGATCGCGGTGAGCGAGTCGAAACCGAGATCGACGAAGCCCCTGTCGGGGTCGATCGCGTCCGGCCGCTCGTGGCCCAGCACGAAGGCCGCGGTCCGGCACACGAGGTCCAGCAGAGCCTCGTCGAGGTCCTTGCCGGTCAGCTGCGCCAGCCGCGACCGCTGGGTGTCGGTGTCGCCCGCGTCGAAGCGACGCCTCGCCGGCGTGCGGACCAGCTCGCGCAGCAACGTGGGGACGCCATCCGGGCCGGAACGCACCGTCGCGAGGTCCATGCGCATCGGCACCCACGTCGGCCGGTCCGAACGCAGCGCGCGGTCCAACAGGGCCAGCGCGTCCGGCGTGGCCAGCCCGAGCACGCCGGTGCGCGCCATCCGGATCACGTCGGTTCCGCCGAGGCCGGCGGTCATGCCGCCGTCGGACCACATGCCCCAGGCCAGCGAGACGGCGGGAAGTCCCCGTGCGGCGCGGTAGTGCGCCAGGGCGTCCAGGAACGTGTTGGCCGCCGCGTAGTTGGCCTGTCCGGGGGCGCCGAGCGTGCCGCCGCCGGAGGAGAACAGGACGAAGGCCGACAGGTCCAGGTCGCGGGTGAGCTCGTGCAGGTGCCATGCCGCGTCGGCCTTGGGCCGCAGCACGTCGGCCATGCGCCGGGGGGTCAGTGCGGTGAGGATGCCGTCGTCCACAATGCCGGCCGTGTGGACGACCGCGCGTAGCGGGGTCGTGTCCGGTACCTGCGAGAGCAGCCGCCGCAACGCCTCACGGTCGCCGACATCGCACGCGGCCACGGTCACGCGGGCGCCGAGCGCGGTCAGTTCCGCACGCAGATCGGCGGCACCGGGGGCGGCGATGCCCCGACGGCCGGTCAGCAGCAGGTGCCGCACGCCATGCTCGGCCACCAGGTGCCGGGCAACGTGTCGGCCGATGCCTCCGGTGCCGCCAGTGATCAGAACCGTGCCGTCGCCGACCGACAGGGCCGGGGCGGTCGGCTCGACAGACGCGGCCCGCGCCAGTCGGGGGACGAGGATCCGGCCTTCACGCACCGCCAGCTGCGACTGTCCGGCGCCTACGGCGGCGAGCACCGCCGACATCGGGATGGCGTGGTCGTCAACGTCCAGCAGGACGAATCGCTCGGGATACTCCAGCTGCGCCGTCCGGATGACGCCCCACACCGGTGACTGGACCAGGTCCGCGATGTTCTCCCGCGCTGCCGTCGCGATGGCACCACGGGTAACCAGGACGAGCCGGGCGCGGGCGAGGCGTTCGTCGGTCACCCAGAACTGGGCCGAGGCGAGCACTCGGTCCGCGGCCTCCCGCGCCGCACCCGCCACGTCCGCCGTGGACGGGTGCGGTGTGACGCAGGGGGTGAACACGACCGCCGGCGCCACGCCCTGCTCGTACGGGCGCACGGCGCCGCCCGCGTCCGCAATCGCCGCGGCCAGCCCGAGGACGTCCGGCCCGAGAACCGCACAGTCACCGATCGCGGGCGGCATCTGCCTCGCCGTCCAGGGAATCCAGTCGACCTGGAACATGTGCTTCTGACGGACCGTCAGGGTCGCTGCGGAGATCGGACGCAATGTCAACGAGTCGGCGCAAAGGACGAGCTGGCCGCTCGGGGAGTACGCGGTCAGGCTGACCGCGTTCTCATCGTTCCCACCGTTCTCACCGTTCCCGCCGCCGGCCGGCGCGATCCGCACGCGCAGCATCGGCGCACCGGTCAGGTACGCGGTCACGCCGGACCAGGCGAACGGCAGCATGGGGCGGTCGGCGGTCGGGCCGGCGAGACCGATCGTGTGGAGGGCGGCGTCGAGCAGGGCGGGGTGGACGCCGAAGCGCGCGCCGGAGTCCTGTTCGGCCTGCGGCAGGCCGACTTCGGCGAAGATCGTGTCACCGTGGGCCCACGCCGCCCGCAGGCCGCGGAAGGCCGGGCCGTAGTCGAATCCCTGCCGGGCGAGTTCGTCGTAACGGTCCGTCAGATCGATGGGCGTCGCGTCCGGCGGCGGCCAGGTCGTGGACACGGGCGCCGGTTCCCGCTGCTGCGCGGTGAGGAATCCGCCGGCGTGGCGCGCCCACGGCGCGGTGTCCTCGGCGCGGGCGTGGACGGTGACGGGACGTCTGCCCGCGGCGTCCTCGACGCCGACGGAGACCTGAACGCGCACGCCGCCGTCCTCGGGCAGCACCAGCAGGGATTCGAGGGTCAGTTCCGCGAGGTGCCCGCAACCGACTTCCTCACCGGCTCGGATCGCCAGCTCCACGAACACGGTGCCGGGCAGTACCACCATGCCCTGGACGACGTGGTCGGCCAGCCACGGCTGCGTACCTGGGGACAGGTGGCCGGTCATCAGGACGCCGCCGTCCGGTAGTTCGACGACCGCGCCCAGCAGCGGGTGTTCGGCCGGAGCCTGTCCGATTGCGCGAGCCAGGCCGCCGGTCACCGTGCGGGCATCGGTCACCGTGCGGGCATCGGTCACCGTGCGGGCATCGGTCACCGTGCGGGCGTCGGTCCAGTAGCGCTGCCGCTGGAAGGCGTATGTCGGCAGGGGGACGCGGCGTGCGCCGCTTGCGGCGAAGAACTTCGCCCACGACACAGGGGCGCCGTGGGCGTACGCGGATGCGACGGCGGTGGCCGTCTGCCGAGCCTCGCCACGGTAACGGTGCAGCAGCGGAACGAAGACGGCGGCGCGGTCGCCGGTCAGGCAGTCCTGTCCCAGGGCGGACAGCGCCCCGTCCGGGCCGAGTTCCAGGAATCTGGTGACGCCTTCGGCTTCCAGGAGGCGGATGCCGTCGCAGAACCGTACGGTCGCCCGCACGTGCCGCACCCAGTACTCGGGGTCGCACACCTCGTCCGCCGCGGCCGGTTTCCCCGTCACGTTCGTCACGATCGGGACGCGCGGAACCGCATAGGCCAGCCCTCGGGCCAAGGCACGAAATTCGTCGAGCACCGGCTCCATCAGCGGTGAGTGGAAGGCGTGCGACACCCGCAGGTGCCGGGTTCGCCGTCCACCTCGCGACAGGCGGGCGGCGACGGCGAGCACCGATTCGCGCGCCCCGGAGACCACCACGGACCGCGGGCCGTTCACCGCCGCCACATCCACGTCGTCGGGCAGCAGGGCCCGTACCTCATCCTCGGCGGCCTCGACCGCCACCATCGCGCCGTCCTCGGGCAGCGCCTGCATCAACCTGCCGCGAGCGGCCACCAGCGCGCACGCGTCCGCCAGGGACCAGACCCCGGCCACGTGTGCCGCGGCGAGCTCCCCGATCGAATGCCCGGCGACGAAGTCCGGCCGCAGCCCCCAGGACTCCACCAGGCGGAACAGCGCCACCTCCAGCGCGAACAACGCGGGCTGGGCGTACGCGGTCTGGTCGAGCGCGGCGGCGTCCGTCGCCACGACGTCCCGCAAGGGCCGGTCCAGATGCCGGTCCAGGGCGGCGCACGTCTCGTCGAAGGCGTCGCGGAACGCGGGGTGGTGCTCGGCCAGTTCACGCCCCATGCCCACACGCTGGGACCCCTGGCCGGTGAACAGGAACGCGGTCATCCCGTCCGGCCGAGCGATGCCGTGGACGACCGTCGGGCAGTCTGCGCCCGCCGCGAGTGCACGCAGCCCGACCGCCAGCTCGTCCCGGTCTGCGCCGAGGATGACGGCGCGGTGCGTAAACGCGGATCGCGCGACGGCCAGCGAGAACCCGGTGTCCGCCGGGTCCGCCGGGTGCGGTGCCAGGCGGGCCGCCTGGTCGCGCAGGGCTTCGGCGGTATGGCCGGACAGCACCCACGGCACGATCGGCAGCGGTGACCGACCGACGTCCGGTGTCACTTCCGCATCAGGGGCCTGTTCGAGGATGACGTGGGCGTTGGTGCCACTGAGGCCGAAGGACGACACTCCGGCGCGGCGCGGACGGCCGGTGCGCGGCCATGGCCGCTGTTCGGTGAGCAGTTCGACCGCCCCGGTCGACCAGTCCACCCGGGGGGTCGGCTCGTCCACGTGCAGGGTGCGCGGGAGCACGCCGTGCCGTATCGCCTGCACCGTCTTGATCACCCCGGCCACGCCCGCGGCGGCCTGGGTATGGCCGATGTTCGACTTCAACGACCCCAGCCACAAGGGCTGGTCGCGGTCCTGACCGTAGGTCGCCAGCAACGCCTGGGCCTCGATCGGGTCACCGAGCCGGGTGCCCGTGCCGTGCGCCTCCACCGCATCCACCTCGGCGCCGGACAACCCGGCGTCGGCCAGCGCGGCACGGATCACGCGCCGCTGCGAAGGCCCGTTCGGAATGGTGAAGCCGCTGCTGGCACCGTCCTGGTTCAGCGCTGTGCCCCGTACCACCGCCAGGACCTCGTGACCGTTGCGGCGCGCGTCCGACAGGCGCTCCAGCAGCAGGATGCCCGCGCCCTCCGAGCACCCGACGCCGTCCGCCGCGCCCGCGAACGACTTGCACCGGCCGTCCGGGGCCAGGCCGCGCTGTTCGCTGAAGTACACGAACATGTCGGGTGCGGCCATCACCGTCACTCCCCCGGCGAGGGCCAGGGTGCACTCGCCGCGGCGCAGCGACCGCGTCGCGAGGTCCAGGGCCACCAGCGACGATGAGCACGCCGTGTCCACCGTGACGGCCGGGCCCTCGAGGCCCAACGTGTAGGAGATTCGCCCCGACACCAGGCTGCCGTCGCTGCTCCCGGTGCCGTAGTCGTGGTACATGACGCCGGCGAACACACCGGTATGGCTGCCGCGCAACGCGTCGGGAACGATCCCGGCATGTTCCAGCGCCTCCCAGGCGATCTCCAGTAGCAGCCGCTGCTGCGGATCCATCGCCAGCGCCTCGCGCGGCGAGATCCCGAAGAACGCCGGGTCGAAATCGCCCGCTCCATCGAGGAATCCGCCATGCCGGGAACAGCTTTTTCCCTTCACCCCCGGCTCGGGGTCGTACAGCTGCGCGAGGTCCCAGCCACGATCGTCCGGGAACGCGCCGATGGCGACCACGTCATCGGTGACCAGCCGCCACAGGTCCTCCGGAGAGGCCACGCCGCCGGGGTAGCGGCACGCCATTCCCACGATCGCGACCGGCTCGGCGGTCGACGCGGTGAGCCGGTCGTTCTCCTGACGCAGCCGCTCGTTCTCGAGCAGGGTGCGACGCAGCGCCGCGACGACTCTGTCGCGGCCGGTTCCGTCGCGGCCGGTTCCGTCGCGGCCAGTGGTCTGGTTCACGCGTGCTCTCCCGTCCGGTCGTCCCGCGCGAAGGCCGAGCGCACCAACTCGTCCACGTCCATGTCCTCGATCGCCGAACGAACCGCCGGACGAACCTCCGGACGGGTTGCCGTCACGTCCTCGTCGGGGAACAGCTCGGCCAGCAGGTGCCTGGCCAGGCGCACCGGGTCGGGGTGGTCGAAGACGACAGTGGCCGGCAGCCGCAGGCCGGTGGCCGGACCGAGCCGGTTGCGCAGCTCCAGGGCGGCCAGCGAGTCGATGCCGAGGTCGGTGAACCCGGTGGTGGCCAGGACGTCCCCGGCGCCGGCGTGGCCGAGTACGGCGGCGGTGTGACCGCGGACGAGATCGAGTACCGCCCGCTCCCGCTCCCTGCGGGACAACGAGGCGAGCCGATCTTCGAGCGACGTGGCCGCGGTGAGGTGGTCGGTCGGCCCGATGGCCTGGGGCCGCGCGTGGCCGGCAATCAGCTCGCGCAGCAGCGCGGGCGGCTCGGATCGGCCGCGCAGGGCTCCCACCTCCAGTTTCACCGGGACCAGGACCGCGTCGCCGGTATCCATGGCCGCGTCGAACAGGGCCAGTCCCTCGGCGGCGGTGAACTCGACGATGCCCGCGCGGCGCAGGCGGTCGAGGTCGACGGTGTCCTCGGTGCCCTGCCACGGCCCCCAGGCCAGCGAGGTGGCCGGCAGGCCCCGGGCCCGCCGATGCGCGGCCAAGGCGTCGAGGAACACGTTGGCGGCGGCGTAGTTCGCCTGACCGGCCGCCAGCACCAGTCCGCCGATCGACGAGTACGTCACGAACGCGGCCAGGCCGAGGCCTGCGGTGAGCTCGTGCAGGTGCCACGCGGCATCCACTTTAGGCCGCATCACGGAGTCGATCTGACGAGGAGTCAGCGTGTCCAGCACACCGCCGTCCATCAGACCGGCGGCGTGGACGACGGCGGTGAGCGGATGCTCCGCGGGGATCCGCCCGAGCAGTCGGGCCAGCGCGTCGCGGTCGGCGGCATCACAGGCGGTGACGGTCACGACGGCGCCGAGATCGGTCAGTTCCGCGCACAGCTGCGCCGCGCCGCGGGCCCGCATGCCCCGGCGGCCGACCAGCAGCAGATGCCCGACGCCGTGTTCGGTCACCAGGTGCCGGGCGAGCAGCCCGCCCAGCAGGCCCAGTCCCCCGGTGATCAGCACCGTGCCGTTCGGGTTCCAGCCGGGCGCCGCGCCGGTCGCGGACGCGCGCCGCAGCCGGGGAACGCGGACCTCGCCAGCGCGTACGGCCGACTCCGGCTCGCCGCAGGCCACCGCCGCGGCCAGCGCCCGCCGAGACGCGTCCGTGTCGTCGACGTCGACCAGCAGCAGGCGTCCCGGGTTCTCCGCCTGCGCCGCACGGACCAGGCCCCACAGCGGTGCCTGCGTCAGATCCGGGCTCTCCCCCGGCCCGGTGGCCACCGCTCGCCGGGTCACCACGACGAGCCGCTGCGCCGCGCAACGCGGCTCGGCCAGCCAGGCCCGGACGGCGTCGAGCGTCCGCAGCGTGGCGGCGCGGACGGCGGCGGGCAGGTCGCCGTCGCCGTCGTCCGGCGGGCACGACAGGAGCACGACGTCCGCGGGGCGGTCCGCCGCCAGCAGGGAGGCGAGGTCCGGGAAGACGGGCAGGCCCAGGCCCAGGCCGTCGGTGCCCAGTCCGTCGGCCCCCAGCACCGCGCACCCAGCCGGGAGGGACGCCGACGGGACAGCCGCCGGCGGGTTCCACTCGATCCGGTACAAGGGGCGCGGCCCGCCGAGGTGATCGGCCGTTACCGGCCTGGTCACCAGGGACGCGATGCGGGCCACTGGCGCACCCTGGTCGTCGGCGATCAACAGTTCGGCGGCGTTGTCGCCGGGGGCACGGCGGACCCGTACCCGCAGCGCCGCCGCTCCCGCCCGGTACAGCGAGACGCCGTGCCAGGCGAAGGGGATCGTCGTCTCGGTGAACGTCGCCGGGCCACCCGCGAGGAAGTCCATCGCCCCGAGCGCCGAGTCGAGCAGGGCGGGATGGACGCCGTACGCCCCCGGGGCAGCGCCTTGCGGCAGGGCGATCTGGGCGAACACCTCGTCGTCGCGGCGCCACACGGCCCGCATGCCCTGGAACGTCGGGCCGTAGCTGAAGCCCAGGGCGGCTAGGTCGTCGTAGACGCCGGTGAGGTCGATTCGTTCGGCGCCCGCGGGGGGCCAGGCGGCCAGATCGATCTCGGTGGGCAGGTCGATCTCGGCGGGCCGGGCACCGGGGGCGAGAACGCCCGCGGCATGCAGTGTCCACTCGGCCGCGGGGGTGTCCTGGGACCGGGCGTACACCGACAGCGGGCGACGGTCCGTGGCGTCCTCGCGGGCTCCCACGACGACCCGGACGACCACCGCACCGCGCTCGGGCAGCACGACCGGAGTTCGCTGGGTCAGCTCCTCCACCACGTCGCACCCCACCTCGTTCCCGGCCCGCAGCGCCAACTCCACGAACGCCGTGCCGGGCAGCAGCATGCTGCCCATGAGCACGTGGTCGGCCAGCCATGGCTGGCGCTGGACCGACAGGGTGCCGGTGAGGACCACCACGTCGGAGTCGGGCAGTTCCACCACGGCGCCGAGCAGCGGATGCCCGGCGGCTCCGAGTCCCGCCGCAGCCACATCGCCGATCACGTCACCGGTCGCATCGCCGGTCGCGGCGGCGTCCAGCCAGTACGACGTGCGCTGGAAGGCGTAGGTGGGCAGGTCGACGGACTCGCCGCCGGGACAGAACGCGGCCCAGTCCACCGGCACGCCGCGGACGTGAAGGGCGGCGGCGGCCTCGGTGAACGCGGCCATGCCGCCCGAGTCCCGGCGCAGCGTGCCGGTCACGGCGGCCGGATGGTCGATGTCATCCAGGGTCTCCTGCATGCTCATCGTCAGCACCGCGTGCGGGCTGACCTCGACGAAGGCGCCGTATCCCGCACCGGCCAGCGCGCGGATCGCGGGCGCGAAGCGCACCGTCTCGCGCAGGTTGGCGAACCAGTAGGCGGCGTCCAGTTCGGGGCCGTCGAGCCAGGCGCCGGTGACGGTGGACAGCATGGGAATCCGCGGCTCGGTCGGGGCGACGGGCGCGAGGTCGGCCAGCAGTCGTTCGCGCAGCGCCTCGACCTGGGGTGAATGGGAGGCGTAGTCGACCGGTAGGCGCTTGGTGCGGACCCCCTCGGCGGCGAACTCGCCCACCAGTGCGTCGAGTGCGTCGGCGTCCCCGGAGAGCACCACGGACCGGGTGCCGTTCTCCGCGGCCAGGCAGACGCGGTCCTCCCCGCTTTTCACCAGACGGGTGCGGACGTCGTCGGCCGCAAGCCCGACCGACAGCATCCCGCCCCCGCCCGCCAGGTGCCCGATCGCCCGGCTGCGCAACGCCACGATCCGCGCCCCGTCGGCCAACGACAGCGCTCCGGCCACGCACGCGGCGGCCACCTCGCCCTGGGAGTGCCCGACCACGGCATCCGGACGGACCCCGTGGTGCGCCCAGAGTTCGGCCAGCGACACCATCACCGCCCACAACGCCGGCTGGACCACGTCGACCCGCTCCCACGACGGGGTGCCCTGCGCTCCGGACAGCACCGCCGTGACCGACCAGTCCACGAAGGGCGCCAGCGCCTGTTCACATTCCGCGAGACGCCGCGCGAACACCGCGGACCGGCCGAGGAGGTCGGCCGCCATACCCGCCCACTGGCCGCCCTGGCCGGGGAAGACGAACACGGTGCCGCCGGAGACGTCCGCCAGACCGGTCACCCATCGAGCGGCGGGGGCTTGGCCGGTCAGGCCCCGCAGGCCGGCCAACAGCTCCTCCCGGTCGCCGCCGAGGGCGACGCCGCGGTACTCGAAGGCCGTGCGGCTGGTCGCCAGCGAGAACCCGACGTCGACGGGGCGCACGTCCGGGCGAGCCGCCAGGTGGGAGCGCAGTCGATCGGCCTGCGCGCGTACGGCGTCCGGGGTGCGGCCGGACACCACCCACGGCACCGCCGTCGGCCCGGCCGCGACTGCCGGGACGGGCTTCGGCGCGGGTGCCTGCTCCAGGATCACGTGGGCGTTGGTGCCGCTGATGCCGAACGAGGACACGCCCGCCCGGCGCGGTCGATCGGCCCGCGGCCAGGACCGCTGCTCGGTGAGGAGCGCGACGGCCCCGGCCGACCAGTCCACGTGGTGCGACGCCGCGTCCACGTGCAGCGACTTCGGCAGTATGCCGTGCCGCATGGCCTGCACCATTTTGATCACCCCGGCCACGCCGCCCGCGGCCTGCGCGTGGCCGATGTTCGACTTCACCGAGCCGAGCCACAGCGGCCGGCCGGGATCGCGGTCCTGGCCGTAGGTCGCCAGCAGCGCCTGGGCCTCGATCGGATCACCGAGTCGGGTGCCCGAGCCGTGCGCCTCGACGGCGTCCACCTCCGACGGCTCGAGTCCCGCGGCGGCCAGCGCGGCGCGGATGACCCGCTCCTGCGACGGCCCGTTGGGGGCGGTCAGGCCGTTGGACGCGCCGTCGGAGTTGACCGCGCTGCCGCGGACGACGGCCAGCACCTCGTGGCCGTGGCGGCGTGCGTCCGACAGGCGTTCCAGCAGCAGCAGGCCGGCACCCTCGGCCCAGCCCACGCCGTTCGCGGCCGACGCGAACGACTTGGACCGGCCGTCGGGTGCGAGCACGCCCTGTCGGCTGGAGTCCACGAACAGGTCCGGCACCGACAGCACGGTCACGCCGCCGGCCAGCGCGAGCGAGCACTCGCCGGCGCGCAGCGCCTGGGCGGCGAGGTGCAGCGTCACCAGCGACGAGGAGCAGGCCGTGTCGACGGTGATGGACGGTCCCTCCAGGCCGAGCAGGTAGGAGATGCGCCCGGACACCACGGAGCCTGAGCTGCCGTTGGCCAGGTACGGGACGACCTCGGCGGACGGGTTCCTGGCCCTGCTGCCGTAGTCGTCGTACATCGCCCCGGCGAACACCCCGGTCGCGGTGGAGCGCAGCGAACGCGGGTCGATCCTGGCCCGCTCGATGGCCTCCCAGGCCACTTCGAGCAGCAGCCGCTGCTGCGGGTCCATGGCGAGGGATTCGCGCGGGCCGATGCCGAAGAAACCCGGGTCGAACTCGGCGGCCCGGTGCAGGAAGCCGCCCTCGCGGGTGTAACTGCGGCCCGGCCGGGCGGGCTGCGGGTGGTAGATACCGTCGACGTCCCAGCCTCGGTTCGTCGGGAAGGAGGTGACGGCGTCGGTGCCGTCGAGCAGCAGCCGCCACAGGTCCTCGGGCGTGTCCACGTCGCCCGGATAGCGGCAGGCCATGCCGATGACGACGATCGGATCGTCGTGGGCCGTCGCCGCCCTGGCCGGCCTGGTCTCGGGGCCGGCCGCGACGGCGCCGACCAGCCTGCCGAGGAGATGGTCTGCGACCCCACGGGCCGTGGGGTGGTCGAACACGAGCGTGGCGGGCAGGGTCAGGCCGGTGGCGGTACCGAGCGCGTTGCGCAGTTCCACGGCGGACAGCGAGTCGAAGCCGAGTTCCTTGAACGCCCGGTTCGCGTCGACCGCGTCGGCGGCACCGTAGCCGAGTGCGGCGGCGACATGCGTGCAGACGAGGTCGAGGACAGCGCGCTCCCGCTCGGTCTCGGAGAGCCGCTCAAGCCGCTGGGCCAGGGCCGGGTCGGTGGATGCAGCCGCAGCGGCACGTCGAACGGTGGCCGGGACGAAACTCCGCAACAGCGGCGGAATCGCGTCGGTCCGAGCCCGCAGCACGGCGAGGTCCAGCGGCAGCGGCACGACGACGGCCTCATCGGCGCGAAGCGCCGCGTCCAGCAGCGCCAAGCCCTGCCGGACGGTCACGGCGGGCAGGCCGAGTCGGGCCATGCGCTGCAGGTCGGCCTCGCGCAGCGCTCCACCGAGCCCGGTGTCGTGCGCCCACAGCCCCCAGGCCAGTGCCGTGGCGGACAGGCCGTGGCGCCGCCGGTGGGCGGCCAGGCCGTCGAGGAACGCGTTGGCCGCCGCGTAGTTGGCCTGGCCCGCGGCGAGCACCATGCCGCCGGCCGAGGAGAACAGCACGAACGCCGCAAGGTCCAGGTCGCGGGTTAGCTCGTGCAGGTGCCATGCCCCGTCCGCCTTGGGTTGCAGCACGGTGTCGAGCTGGTCGGTGGTGAGCGAACCGATGACGGCGCCGTCCGCGACACCGGCGGCGTGCACCACGGCGGTCAGCGGATGCCGTGCGGGGATGTCCGCGAGCAGGCGGGTCAGCGCCGCGCGGTCAGACACGTCGCATGCCGCGAGCGTGACCGTGGCTCCACCCTCACCGAGTTCCCGGCGCAGGTCCGCCGCGCCCGGCGCGTGGGAGCCGCGTCGGCCGGCCAGCAGCAGGTGCCGGACGCCGTGCTCGCGCACCAGGTGGCGCGCCACCAAAGCGCCCAGGCCCCCGGTGCCGCCGGTGATCAGTACCGTGCCGTCGGGGCGCCACGGCCGCCGGGTATCCCGCTGCGGCCCGGGCATCGGGGCGAGCCGGGGCACGTGACATGTGGTGCCGCGGATCGCCGACTCCGACTCTCCCGACGCCACCGCCGCAGGCAGGACGTCCAGCGACGCCCCGTCCGCCCGGTCGACCAGGATGAATCGGCCGGGATGTTCCGCCTCGGCGGCCCGCACCAGGCCCCACACCGCCGCCTGCGCCGGGTCCACCTCGCCCGTGACCGGTACGGCGTCCCGGGTCAGCACGACCAGGCGCGCCTCGGCGAACCGGTCGTCGGCCAGCCATGCCTGCACCGTCGCCAGCACCCGCGTGGTGAGGGCCCGTGCGGCGGCCGCAGCGTCGGCCCCGGACGTGAAGCAGGCGAACACGCCAACCTCGGGCACCGGCGCGCCCGCGTCGACAGCCCGCGCCAGGGCCCCGACATCGGCGTATCGCGCCAACTCCCCCAAGCGCGCGTCGCCGAGGAGCGCCCACCCGGTCGGCGTCTCGACCGTCGGGGCCGCCGGCAGCGGTCGCCACTGCACGTGCAGCAACGGGACATCCCGCTCGGCGACCGCCGCGAGCTGCCGGCCGGTGAGCGGGCGCGACACCAGCGAGTCGATCGAGGCGACCGGCCGGCCCTCGGCATCGGCGACCTGGATCGCGCTGGCCTCGTCGCCGTCGAGCCGCTGGATGCGAACCCGCAGCGCGCGGGCGCCGACCGCGTGCAGTGACACGCCGCTCCAGACGAACGGCAGCAGCGTCGGACCGTCCACGGCACCGAGCAGGTCGGCGTGCATCGCGGCGTCGAGCAGCGCCGGGTGCAGGCCGAACGAGGCGGCAGCGACGTCGTCGGGGAGCGCGACCTCGGCGAACACCTCGTCGCCGCGCCGCCAGGCGCCCCGCAGCCCCTGGAACGCGGGCCCGTAGCCGTAGCCCCGGGTCCGTAGCCGCTGGTAGGCGTCAGCCACGTCGATCGGGTCGGCACCGGCGGGTGGCCACGCGGTCAGATCGAACGTCTCGGGGCGCCGCGTCGGGCTGAGCACGCCGGTGGCATGCCGGGTCCAGGGCTGCTCCTCCGACGCGTCGCCAGGACGCGAGAACACCGACAGGCTGCGCCGGTCGCCGTCCGGGGCTCCGACCACGACCTGGAGCGCAACGCCGCCCCGCTCGGGCAGCATCAGGGGCGCCGCCAGGGTCAGTTCCTCGACCGTCGCGCAGCCGACCTGGTCGGCCGCCCGCAGGGCGAGTTCCACGAAGCCGGTACCCGCCAGCAGCACCGCCCCGCCTACGGCATGGTCCGCCAGCCATGGCTGGGTCTCGACGGAGAGCCGCCCGGTGAGCACCACCTCCCGCGAACCGGCCAACGGGACCACCGCCCCGAGGATCGGATGCCCGGCCGGGAGCTGGCCGACCCCGGTGGCATCGTGGGCGGGCGTCGCGTCGAGCCAGTACCGCGTGTGCTCGAAGGCGTAGGTGGGCAGGTCGAGGCGAGCACCGCCGCGGCCGAGCAGCTCGGGCCACGCCACCGGCACGCCGTGGACGTGCAGACGACCGAGCGCGGCCATCGCCGCCGCCGTCTCGTCGCGGTCGCGGTGCAGCAGCGGGACGAAGACGGCGCTCTCCCGGCCGGCCAGGCATTCCTCGCCGAGGATCGACAGCACCCGATCGGGGCCTATCTCGACGAACGTGGCGACGCCCTCGGCGACGAGGCCGTCCACCGCGTCCGCGAACCGTACCGGCTGGCGAGCGTGGCGCACCCAGTACTGCGCAGCGCACAGTTCCTCGACGGTGGCGAGACGGCCCGTCAGCGCGGAGACGATCGGAATGCGCGGTGCCCGAAACTCGATGCCCGCCGCGATCCGGCCGAACTCGGCGAGCATCGGCTCCATGAGCGGCGAGTGGAACGCGTGGCTCACCGGCAGGCGGTGCGTCTCGCCGCCGCGCTCGCGCACGGCGGCGGCGATGTCGAGCACGGCCGACTCCACCCCGGAGACCACCACCGACCTCGGGCCGTTGACGGCGGCGACGCCGACCAGGTCCTCGCGGCCGGCGAGCAGGTCGCGGACCTCGGCCTCGGTCGCGGTGAGGGCGACCATGGCGCCGCCGGCGGGCAGGGCGTCCATCAGCGCGCCGCGGGCGGCGACCAGCCGGCACGCGTCGTCGAGCGAGAGCACGCCCGCGACGTGGGCGGCGGCCAGTTCACCGATCGAATGCCCGGCGAGCAGATCCGGTGCGAGCCCCCAGGATTCGGCCAGCCGGAACAGCGCCACCTCAACGGCGAACAGCGCCGGCTGGGTGTAGCGCGTGCGGTCGAGCAGCGGCCCCGCGGCGGCCCGGTCGCCGAACACCACGTCCCGCAGGGGTCGGTCCAACGCGGGGGCCAGCGCGTCCGTGATCTCGTCGAAGGACCGCGCGAACACCTCGAACGCCTCGTACAGCCCGCGCCCCATGCCCGGGCGTTGGGCGCCCTGGCCGGAGAAGACGAAGGCGAGCCGGCCGCCGTCCCGCGCCGTGCCGCGCACGACGTCGGGCGAGGACGCACCGGCCGCCACGGCGTCCAGTCCGCGCAGGCATGCGTCCCGATCCCCGGCGATGACCGCGGCCCGGTACTCGAACGCGGCCCGGGTACCCACCAGCGACCGGGCCAGCGCGGCGAGGGAGAGGTCCTCGCGCTCGGCCACCCAGGCGCGCAACCGCGTGGCCTGCGCCCGCAGCGCCGCCGGGGTCCGCGCGGACACCACGAGCGGCGCCGGACCCGCGAGGCCGGGCCCGACGGGGAGGCCGGGCCCGGCGGGGAGGTCCGGGTCGGTCGGCGCCTGCTCGACGATGACGTGGGCGTTCGTGCCGCTGATGCCGAACGAGGACACGCCCGCCCGGCGCGGGCGGTCTCCGGCCGGCCACGCACGCGGCTCGGTCAGCAGGGCGACCGCCCCGGCGGACCAGTCGACCTGGGCCGACGGCGCGTCGACGTGCAGGGTCCTGGGCAGCAAGCCGGCGCGTAGCGCGAGCACGGTCCTGATGACGCCGGCGACTCCGGCGGCGGCCTGGGTGTGGCCGAGGTTGGACTTGACCGAGCCCAGCCACAGCGGCCGGTCCCGATCCTGGCCGAACACGGCCTGCAGCGCGCCCACCTCGATCGGGTCGCCGAGGGTGGTGCCGGTGCCGTGTCCCTCCACGGCGTCCACGTCGGCCGGCCGCAGCCCGGCCGCGGCCAGCGCCTGGCGGACGACCCGCTGCTGGGCGAGGCCGTTCGGCGCGGTCAGTCCGTTGCTGGCCCCGTCGTGGTTCACGGCGGAGCCCGACACGACCGCCAGCACCTCATGGCCGGCCCGCCGGGCGTCGGACAGCCGCTCGACGGCCAGCACACCGACGCCCTCGCCCCACCCGGTGCCGTCGGCCGCCGCCGCGAACGACTTGCACCGTCCGTCGGCCGCCAGTCCGCGCTGGCGGCTGAAGTCGACGAACGTGTCCGGGGTCGACATCACGGTCACGCCGCCGACCAGCGCCAGCGTGCACTCGCCGCCGCGCAGCGCCTGGATCGCCCAGTGCAGGGCGACCAGCGAGGACGAGCACGCGGTGTCGACCGTGACGGCCGGTCCCTGCAGGCCGAGCGCGTAGGCGACCCGGCCGGAGACCACGCTGGCCAGGCTGCCGTTGCCGAGGTGTCCGGCCAGGTCCTCGGGCACGGCGCCGAGCCGGGTCGCCCAGTCGTGGTACATCACGCCCGCGAACACGCCGGTGCGGCTGCCGCGCAACGTGTGCGGGTCGATGCCCGCCCGTTCCAACGCCTCCCACGAGACCTCCAGCAACAACCGCTGCTGGGGATCCATGGCCTGCGCCTCGCGCGGGCTGATCTCGAAGAACCCGGCGTCGAACTCCGCCGCGCCGGGCAGGAATCCGCCCTCGCGGGCGTAGCTGGTGGCGGGCCGGACACGGTCGGGGTCGTAGAGTCCGCCGAGGTCCCAGCCGCGGTCGGCGGGAAACGGGCTGATCGCGTCGGTGCCGTCGACCAGCAGCCGCCACAGGTCCTCCGGCGAGGCGACGCCGCCCGGGAACCGGCAGCTCATCCCCACGATCGCGATCGGCTCGTCGGACCGGACGGCCGCCTCGGGGGTGGCTGCCACCGGCGCACGCTCACCGGACAGCCGGTCCAGGATGTGGTCGGCCAGGGCACGGGGCGTCGGATGGTCGAACACGAGAGTGGCCGGCAGCGTCACCCCGAGGTGCCGCTGCAGGGCGTTGCGCAGCTCGACGGCGGCGAGCGAGTCGAAGCCGAGGTCGGCGAACGCGCGGCGCGGGCTGATGGCCGCGCCGCCGTCGTGTCCGAGCACCGCGGCGACATGGGTTCGGACCAGGTCCAGCACGGCCCGGTCGCGGTCGGGAGCGGCGAGTTCGGCCGGCTGCCGGCCAGGCGCGGACGCGCCCGCCGTCGCCGCGCGCTGCGGCACCAGCTCTCGTAGCAGCGCGGGCACGCCGTCCAGGCGGGAGCGCACAACCGCGCGATCCACCGCCACCGGCACCACGGCTGCTTCGCCGCAACGGAGTGCGGCGTCCAGGGCGGCCAGGCTCGCCTGCGGGGTCAGCGGCGCGAGGCCGAGCCGCTCGACGCGCCTGCGCGCCGCGGTGTCCATCCGCGCGCCCATGCCCTGTTCCCCTGACCACAGGCCCCAGGCCAGCGAGGTCGCCGGGAGGCCGACCGACGCGCGGTGGGCGGCGAGGGCCTCCAGGAACGCGTTGGCCGCGGCGTAGTTGCCCTGGCCCGAGCCGTCGACGAGGGACGCGACCGAGGAGAAGAGCACGAAGGCCGTCAGGTCCAGGTCGCGGGTCAACTCGTGCAGGTGCCACGCTCCGGCCGCCTTGGGCCGCAGCACAACGTCGATCTGATCCGGTGTCAGCGCGGTGATCAGGGCGTCGTCCACGACTCCAGCGGCGTGGACGACGCCGGTCAGCGGGTGTTCGGCCGGTATCTCGGCCAGGACGGCCGCCAGCGCGTCACGGTCGGCGACGTCGCACGCGGCGATTCGGACGGTGGCGCCCAGGGCGGTCAGGTCCTCGGCCAATGCGACGGAGCCCGGTGCGGCCGGGCCGCGGCGGCTGACGAGCAGCAGCTGCCGCACGCCGTGGGCCGCGGCGAGGTGCCGGGCTACGAGGGCACCAAGGCCGCCGGTGCCGCCGGTGATCAGGACGGTGCCCGTCGGCTCCCACGGCCTGCCGGGAACGTCGGCGGGGGTGAGCCGGGTCAGGCGCGGTGCGGACAGCCGATCGCCGCGCAGGCGTAGCTCGGGCTCGTCGGTGGCCAGTGCGGCGGCCACCTGATGGTCCGTGGCGGGCGTGGCGCCGTCGAGATCGAGCAGGACGAACCGGCCCGGATGCTCGGCCTGCGCCGACCTGACCAGGCCCCGCACGGCGGCGGCGGCGAGCTCGGCACCGCACCCGACCGCGCCGCCCGGCTCGACCGCGCCGCCCAGCGCGACGACCAGCCGGGATCTCGCGACACGGTCGTCGTCCAGCCAGCGCCGCAGCAGGCCCAGCACCCGGTGCGTGGCTGTCGTCACCGCCTGGACGGGCGCAACCGCCGGAACCGGCTGGTCGGGCTGGTCGGGCTGAACGAGCTGGTCGGCACGGTCGGGCTGGTCGTCGGCCGGTGCCACGGTGACGACGACAGCGTCCGGCACCGGCGTCACGCCGTCGACGTCATCGAGGCTCCTGGCCACGGTGACGCGGTCGGTGTCGTGGGTCCCACCGGGCACGGACCGCCACCTGACGTGGTAGAGCGGTTCGTTCCGCGCTGACGTCAGCGTCCCGGCCGGCACGAGGCGGGTCCGGAAGGAGGCGACGGAGGCAACCGGCGCGCCGGCGAGGTCGGCCAGCTCCAGCGCAACGCCGCCGCGCGGGTGGGAGATGATCCGGACCCGCAGGGCGGTGGCGCCGGTGGCATACGCGGTCACGCCCTGCCAGGCGAACGGCAGTCGGAGCTCACCGGCATCCCGGGCCTCGCCGGCGGCGAAGTCCGTGGCGTGCAGCGCCGCGTCCAGCAGCGCCGGGTGCAGGTGGTGCGGCCCCGCGTCCGCGTCCTGCGGCAGGGCGACCTCGGCATACACCTCCGAGCCGCGCCGCCACACCGCCCGCAGGCACCGGAAGGCGGGCCCGTAGGCGTAGCCCTCGTCGGCCAGGTTCTCGTAGAAGTCCGCGATGTCGACGGGCCGCGCGCCGGGGGGTGGCCAGGCGGCGGCGGGCGCGTCCCGCGGCGAGCGCGCCGCCGGCGACAGGATCGCGGTGGCGTGCCGGGTCCAACCGGCACTCGCGCCGTCCGCACTCGCGCCATCGGCGTCCCCGCGCTCGCCGCGGGAGTAGAACTCGACGGTGCGGCGGCCGGCGCGCGCGGCCGAGACGACGGCCTGCAGGGCGATGCCCTCGGTCTCCGGCAGCAGCAGCGGCGCGTGGAGGGTCAGTTCCTCGACGAGGTCGCAGTCGAGGTGTTCCGCCGCGTGCAGCGCCATGTCCACGAACGCCGTGCCCGCCAGCACGAGCGAGCCGGCGATGATGTGGTCGGCCAGCCACGGCAGCGTCGGTACGGACAGCCGTCCGGTGAGCACGGCCCCGTCGCCGCCCGCGAGGCCGACGACGGCGGTGAGCAGCGGGTGTCGGGACGATCGCTGGCCGAACCGGGCCGGGTCGACCCGGCCGGCCGCCGACTGGGTGAGCCAGAATCGTCGGTGCTGGAAGGGGTAGGTGGGCAGGTCGACGCGCCGCGCGGCGCGCCCGGCGTAGCAGGCGCTCCAGGTGACCGCGGCGCCCCGGGTGTGGGCGGCGGCGACGGCCGCCACCAGGGTGGCTGCCTCGGGCCGGTCCCGGCGCAGGGCGGGAACGAACACCACGTCCTCGGGCACACTGTCGTCGGGCACACCGTCCTCGGACAGGCAGGCGTCGGTCAGGCAGTCGCGGCCCATGGCCGACAGGACCGCGTCCGGGCCCAGTTCGATGACTGTACGTATCCCGGCAGCGGCCATGCTCCGGACGCCGTCGGCGAAGCGCACGGTCTCGCGCACATGCCTCACCCAGTAGTCGGGCGAGCAGAGATCCTCGGGCGCCGCCGGAGCGCCGGTCAGGTTGGAGATCACCGGGATGGCGGGCCGTTCGTAGGCCACAGCCCGCAGGACCCGTCGGAACTCGGCGAGCATCGGCTCCATCAGGGCCGAGTGGAAGGCATGCGACACGCGCAGCCGGGTCGCCGTGCGCCCGGCAGACTCCAGGCGCCGGGCGAGAGCGTCCACCTCGTCCCGGGCGCCGGAGACGACCACGGACGCCGGGCCGTTGACGGCCGCGATGCTCACCCGATCGGTCAGCAGCCGCCGGACCTCGTCCTCGCCGGCCGTGACGGCGACCATCGCGCCGTCGGCGGGCAGCGCCTGCATCAGCCGCCCGCGGGCGGCGACGACGGCGCAGGCGTCCGCCAGTGACCACACGCCCGCGACGTGCGCCGCGGCCAGTTCACCGATCGAGTGGCCGAGCAGGACGTCCGGGCGCACTCCCCAGGACTCGATCAGTCGGAACAGCGCCACCTCGACGGCGAACAGCGCGCACTGCGCGTACTGGGTCTGCGCCAGCTCGCCCGGCTCGGTGCCGAACAGGACGTCGCGCAGGGGCCGGTCGAGTTGCAGGTCCAGATGGTCGATCGCCTCGTCCAGGGCCCGTGCGAACACCGGGTGCGTCTCGTAAAGTTCGCGGCCCATCGCCAGGCGTTGGGAACCCTGCCCGGTGAACAGCAGGCCGAGGCCGCCCGGGGCGACGATGCNGCTCACGATGCGCGGGCCGGTGCCGCGCTCGGCCAACAGGTTCAGGCCGCGCACCGCGTCGGTGTGATCGTCGGCGATGACGAGGGCGCGGTGCGACAGGGACGCCCGCGTGGTCGCCAGCGAGAAGCCGACGTCGACCGCCGGCGTCCCGTCGGCGACGACGGAGGCGAGGTGACGGGCCTGCTCGCGCAGCGCCGCGTCGCTTCTGGCCGACAGGACGAGGGGCAGCGGTGCCGCGTCGTCGACAGCGAGCTGTGCGGTCGGGACCTGCGTGCGGGCCTGGTCGGCATGCGGTGCCCGCTCGAACTGTTCGAGGATCACGTGGGCGTTGGTGCCGCTGATGCCGAACGACGACACGCCCGCGCGCCGCGGCCGGTCGGCGGCCGGCCAGGCGCGCGCCTCGGTCAGCACCTCGACGGCCCCGGCGGACCAGTCGACGTGGGGTGTGGGCTCGTCCACGTGCAAGGTGGCGGGGAGCAGCCCATGCCACATAGCCATGATCATCTTGATGACGCCCGCCGCACCCGACGCGGCCTGAGTGTGGCCGAGATTGGACTTGACCGAGCCCAGCCACAGCGGATCCGCACGGTCCTGGCCGTAGGTCGCCAACAGCGCCCGAGCCTCGATCGGGTCTCCCAGCCGGGTGCCGGTGCCGTGGGCCTCGACCGCGTCGACCTCGTGCGGCGCCAGGGCGGCGTCGGCCAGCGCGGCGCGGATGACGCGCTGCTGCGCCAGGCCGTTCGGCGCGGTCAGGCCGTTGGACGCGCCGTCGGAGTTGACCGCGCTGCCCCGGACGACGGCCAGAACGGTGTGCCCCGCGCGCAGGGCGTCGGAGAGGCGCTCCAGCACGAACACGCCGACGCCCTCGGCGAATCCGGTGCCGTCGGCAGCGGCGGCGAACGCCTTGCACCGGCCGTCCGCGGCGAGCCCCCGCTGCCGGCTGAACGCGGTGAACGTGCCGGGCCCGCCCATCACGGCGACGCCCCCGGCCAGCGCGAGCGTGCACTCGCCGCGACGCAGCGCCTGGTCGGCCAGGTGGAGGGCGACCAGCGAGCCGGAGCACGCGGTGTCGACGGTGAGCGCCGGCCCCTCGAAGCCGAACGCGTAGGCGACCCGACCGGAGACGACGCTGGGCGCGTTGCCGGTCAGCAGGTAGCCCTCGAGGCCGTCCGGGGCTTCGTGCAGCCGAGGGCCGTACTCCTGCGGCTCGGCGCCGATGAACACGCCGGTCGCGGTGGAGCGCAGCGCGCCCGGGTCGATGCCCGCCCGTTCCAGCGCCTCCCACGAGGTCTCGAGCACCAGCCGCTGTTGCGGATCCATCGCGGCGGCCTCGCGCGGGGCGATGCCGAAGAAGTCGGCGTCGAACCCGGCGGCGTCCGGCAGAAAGCCGCCCGTGCGCACGTAGCTGCTGCCGGGGGTGTCGGCGTCGGGGTCGAACAGCCCGTCGAGGTCCCAACCGCGGTCGGCAGGGAACCCGACGCTGACGTGGCGCCCGTCGGCGACGAGCCGCCACAGCGACTCCGGGGACGTCGCGCCCCCGGGATAGCGGCACCCGATCCCCACGATCGCGACGGGGTCGTCGGCGGCGGCAGCGACTCGCCGGGGTGTGGTGGAGTCAGCCGGCGCCTCCTCGCCGACCAGCAGCGTGCGCAGGTGCCGGGCCAGGGCCGCCGGGGTGGGGTGCTCGAAGGCGACGGTGACCGGCAGCGCCAGGCCGGTGTCGGCGCTCAGCCTGCCGTGCAGCGCCACGGCGCCCAGCGAGTCCAGGCCAAGGTCCCGCAACGGCCGGTCGGGGTCCACCGCAACCGTGGACGCGGGCCGGAACTCGCGGAGCACCGCGGCCACGCGGGTGTGGACGAAATCGGCCAGGAACCGGTCCCGCTCGCCGGCGGGGAGCATGGCGAGCCGGTCCGCGAGGGTGTCGTCAGTCGTGCTCATCGCCACGCTCCGCTGTCTGTACGAGGTGTCCGGCGGACAACGCCGGCAGGGTCCCGGTGGTGAGCGCCGCCGTGTCGTAGGTGTCCCGGACGTAGGACAGGGACGACAGGAAGCTCGACGAGCTGACCGTCCGGCCGCGGATCTCGCCGACCACTCCGGCGAGGGGAAGGGCACCGATGTCGGCCCAGCCGAGCCTGCCGTCGGCGTCGAGCCGGCCGCGGGCCCGGCCGGCGTTGGCCGGGTGCAGGCAGTAGGGGATGTCGAGCAGACCGCGCGCGAAGGCGCGGACCAGCGCGTTGCCGATGTCCGGGGCGCAGTCGAGCACGGCGTCCACCAGTGCTCGCGCCTCCCGGTACACCTGGCCGCCGTCCGGTTCGGCCGCCCCGATCCCACCCGCCAAGGTCCCGGCAGCCAAGGTCCCGAAAGCCCGGTCGGCCGCCGCAGCGGCATGCTCGAGCGCCGCGACGTTCTCGGCGATGGTGGGGATGCGCTCGGCCTCGGCCACCGTCTTGACGATCAGCCGCTGCGCTCCGGTGCTGACGGCGAGTTCGGCGGCCCGGGCGAGCAGGTTGCGTGCGCCGTCAGCGGTGCGGGGAAATCGCCCCATGTACGCGTAGATGACGACGTGCCAGTCCGTCCCGAGCAGCAGTTCCGCGCAGAGCCGTCGCAGCGCGGCGACGGCCTCCCGGTCCTGGGCCGGGTGGGTCTGCTGCGCGTAGCTCACCGAGACGCTGCGGATCCCGTGGCGTTGGAAGAACATGGCCTCCAGCACGCTGATCGCCACAAGTTGGCTCGGCGGGCAAAGCTGGCCCATCATGCAGCCGCCGAACGTTTCCAGGTGCGGTTCTCCGGCGGCGCCGAGCAGCAGCTCACAGCACTCCCGCCAGTTGCGGACCGCCTCCGTCAGCGGGGTGCGGCCGTAGGGGAGGCAGTACGACACCGGGCCGCCCTCGGTGGCGTGCAGACCCGCCGCAACGGTGGCGCGGGTGATGTCCTGCGGCCGGGCGGAACCGTGCCGCACCTGGACGGGGAACTCGCCGTCATGCACGCCTGCCAGCACCCGGCGGGTGGCGGACAGGGCGTGGCTGAGGATCGGGTACCCGTTGAGCTCGGTGCCCTCGCGCAGTGCCCTGGTGGCCGAGGCCGGGTCGCCGAGCCGGGTGAAGCTGTCGAGCGTGATCGTGCCGACCGTGGTGGCGGCGGCCCCCCGGGTGGCGACGAGGCCGGCGCGCATCAGGGCGGGGTCGGCGAAGCCCATGCGAGGCTGCACGACCAGTGCCCCGGCCGCGTGCCGCCGGCGGACGAACTCACCGAAGTGCACGGGGCGCTCCCTCGGCGAGCTCGGCGACGAACCGGCGGAACAGCACCGTGCTGTCGGCGTGATCGTCGAAGACCGCGTCGAAGCCCGCGTCGAGCAGGTCGTCGATGTGCCGCCCGCTCAGGCCGCCGCGGGTACCGAGCTGCCCGCCGATCACGACCGGAAGGTCCCGCAGTCCCGTGCCGCGCAGAGTGCGGATCAGCTCCAGCCCCTCCTGGTAGCCGTGGCCGTTGACACTGCTGAGGACCACCAGGGCGGGCCGGTGGCGGTCGCAGGAGGCCACCAGCAGGTCGGCCGGCACGCACGGCCCGAGGTTCACCACGTCGTGGCCCAGTTCCTCGATCAGCAGCTGCAGGTAGACCAGGTTCCAGGTGTGCGCGTCGGAGGCCAGGCCGCTGACGATGACGGTGCGGCCGGGGTACGAGGCGGCGCGCAGCGCACTCACCGGCCGACCGCCGCGAGGTACGTGCGCCGATGCTCCAGCCGGGAGGCGGAAACCACCTCGCCGCCCCGCACGGTCACCTCGCCGGGCGCCGGGCGCCCCAGGAAGGCGAGCAGACTCGCGGTGAGGCCGTAGGCGCCGACGTTGGGGATCGTGACGAGGTCGCCGACGTGGAGCGGCGGCAGGTCGACGTTGCGTCCGAGGGTGTCGCCCGGCGTGCACAGCGGACCGGCCAGTGTGCCCGGCTCGGTGGCCTGCTCAGCCTCAGCGGCCTGCTCAGCCTCAGTGGCCTGCTCCGGGCGGTCGAGCGTAACGGCGACCGGCAGCAGGCGACCGAGCCCGGACAGACCGCCGAGCGCGTTGATGCCGGCGTCGAGCACGACGAACCTGCTGCCGCGGCCGACCTTGATGTTGACCACGCGACTCACCAGATATCCGCTCTCGGCCACCAGGTAGCGGCCCGACTCGCACGCGAGCCGGGGCGAGCCCGACCGCCAGCGCGGCAGAGATCGGTCGAGGATTCGGGCGAGTTCCGCACGCAGCTTGGGGTACGGCGTGCGGGCACCGGGCACCGCGTACGGAGCCGCGAAGCCGCCGCCGAGGTCGAGCAGGTCCAGCGGCAGCCCGAGGTCGCGTTCCAACCCCGCGGCGAGCTCGGCGACGTGCCCGTACTCGGCGAGCAGGTTCTCCTCGTCGGTGGCGTTGCTCATGGTGTAGAAGTGCGCACCGACGATCCGCGTGCCGGGCGCTCGGATCAGCTCGGGCAGGACGTCGGCCAGGGTCTCGCCGTCGATGCCGAACTGGGACGGCCGCCCCGTCATGCGGATACCCGTCGAGGCGTGCGCCGTGGGACTGTTGACGCGCAGCAGGCACTGCGCCACCGCGCCGGCACGCGCCGCCGCGGCGCCCACGTGCCGCAGGTCGGACGGGGACTCGACGGAGAACAGCCGCACGCCGCGGCCGATCGCCTCGTCCAGTTCCGCGTCGGTCTTGCCTGGGCCGGTGTAGAGGCAGTCCTGCGCCCGGTGGCCCGTGGCCAGGGCTGCGTGCAGTTCGCCGGTCGAGCTGATCTCGGCCCGGCAGGTCCGGCCGGGCCCCTCGCGCAGGACACCGACGACGTCGGGATGCGGGTTGGCCTTGAGCGCGTAGAAGAGCTCGAATCCCTCGGGCAGCGCGGCGAAAAGGCTGTCGCGGGCGGCGACGACCTGGTCGAGGTCGTAGACGTACAGCGGCGTGCCGTAGCGCTCGGCGAGCTCGGCGAACCGGGTCATGCGCGGGCCCCGTCCAGCAGCCGGGTCAGTTCTGCGGTGGCGTTCTTGCCGTGCGCGGTGAGCGGGAACTCGGCCACGACGTGGCAGATCGCCGGCACCTTGGCCGGTTCCAGCCGGCGCACGAGCTCACGCAGCACGGTGTGCGCGGGCAGATCGGCCTCCACGCACAGGGCGAGGTCGCGGTCCTCGGTCGGCGGGATGGCGCCGGCGGCGCGGACTCCGGGGATGTCCATGGCGGCGGCCTCGATCTCCAGAGTGCTCATGCGGATGCCCTTGCGCTTGAACATGTCGTCGCGGCGGCCCTCGAAGTAGAGATAGCCCTCCTGGTCGAGGCACCCGTAGTCGCCGGTGTGCAGGCGCAGGTTCCCGGTACGGACGTCGCGGCGGAACGTGCGGGCGGTCAGCTCGGGCGCGCGCCAGTAGCCGGGCATGACGTGCGGGCCGGTCACCACGATCTCGCCGGTCCGGCCGACGGGTAGTTCGTCTCCCCGGGCGTCGAGAATCAGGACCCGGGTGCCGGGCAGCGGCCGGCCGACCGAGTCGGGGCGTTCGCCGTCTTCCTCCGGCGGCATGATGGAGATCCGTTTGCACTCGGTCTGGCCGAACTGGCGGACCACGCGGGCCGTGGGGAAGGCCCGGCGCAGCTTGTCGATGGTGGTCGGCGGCAGGGCGGCCCCGGTGTTGGTGAACATGCGCACCGGCGCCCGCTGCACGCCGGTGCTGTCCTCGCGTTCGGTGAGGGCAGCGATCATCGTGGCGAGCGAGGGGACGATCGGCACGATCGTCGCGCCCACCTCGCGCATCCGCCGCAGCAGGACGAGGTCCGACTCGTCCCCGGCCAGCACTATCTGCGAGCGTCCGAGGCAGGCGAGCAGCACCTTGTACAGGCCGTAGTCCCACGACATCGGGAATCGGCAGAAGACCACGTCGTCGGGCCGGTAGCCGAGGACGGCGTTGATGGCGGACGAGGCGAAGATGATCTGGGCGTGTGGCTCGGTCACGCCCTTCGGCGCGGCCGTGCTGCCGGAGGTGTAGACGACCACGGCGACGTCGTCCGGGCGGGCCGCCACCGGCTCGGCGCGGGTGCCGTGCTCTCGCAGCTTCTCCACCCGGTTCCAGACCGTGCTGAATCCGTGGCAGGGCGGTCCGCCCAGGTCGCGGATCCGCCGCAGGTCGCCGTCGGTGCCGACGATGAGCCGCGGTTCGGCGTTGTCGATGACGGACCGCAGGTGGAAGGGCTTCATCGACGGATTGATCGGAACGAACACCGCGCCCCGCCGGGAGGTGCCGTAGAGCATGGCGGCCAACTCCCGCGTCGTCGGCAGTTGGACGAGTACCCGGTCGCCGAGTCTGACGTCCTGCTCGGCGAGCCAGGCGTCGAACGCGTGGCTGAACTCGGTGAGCGTGCGGTAGGTCCACATCCCCCCGGCGTCGCGGACGGCCGGGGACTCCGGGAGTTCGGCCACCGCCTCGTCGAGGAGGGAGTGCATGAACGGGCCACCCGATGGTGGATTCACATCGTCCACTTTCTCTGGCTAGTTCCGGGACTGCGCGAGCAGGTCGTGCGCGTGCGCCGCGAGCCTGGCACGGTCGACTTTCCGGTTGGCGTTCAGGGGAAACTCCTCCACCCGGTGGTAATGGCGTGGGATGACGCCGTCGGGTAGCACCTCGCGTAGGCTTCTGGCGAATTCCACGGGCGGCACGGGCGGGCCGGTGTAGAAAACGACGAGTTCCGTTCTGCCGCCCCTCGGCAGGCCCACCGCGACTGCGTCGCGCACCGGCGCGTACGTCCGCAGGGCATGTTCCACCTCGGCCAGTTCGATCCGCCAGCCCTGCACCTGGACCTGGGAGTCCGACCTCCCCAGATAGGCCAGCTCGCCGCCGCCGACCCGCCGGACCCGGTCACCAGTGCGGTACCAGCGGCGGCCGCCACGTGCCACGAATCGGCCGTGGTCGTCGCCGGGGTCGAGGTACCCGGGGCTCATCTGCGGGCCGGTGACGCACAGCTCGCCCTCGTGCCAGGCGGGTCCGCCGTCGCTGTCGAGCAGCAGGTGCTCGTGCCCGGCGTGCAGGGTGCCGATGGGGACGACGCCGTTGACGGCCAGCCGCGGCGACCGCTGGGCGGACCAGCGGTGGGCGGCGATCGTGATGGTCAGCTCCGTCGGGCCGTACAGGTTCTCCAGCGCCGAGCCGGGCGCGGCTTGCTGCCAGTCGGCGGCGTCGCGGCACTGCAGGGCCTCCCCGGCGAACAGGCTCCAGCGCAGGCCCGGCATCGTGCCCGGGCCGAGGCCGCCCATCCGGCGCACCAGACCGATCGCGCTGGGGGTGGAGAACCACACCGTGACCCGGTGCTCCCGCACGAAGGCAGGCAACTCGCGGTAGGCGTGCGGCGGCACGGCCAGCAGCGACGCGCCGGCGCCCCAGGCGTTGAAGACGTCGAACAGGGCGCAGTCGAAGTTGAGGTCGAAGGTCTGCGAGAAGACGTCGTCGGGACCGAAGTCGTAGCGGGCGTCCAGGAGCCCGAAGTAGTGGTCGGTGGCACCGTGGGTGATGACCACGCCCTTGGGGCGCCCGGTGGATCCCGAGGTGAACAGCACGTACGCGGGATCGTGCGGCTCGACGGCCCGGGGCCGGTCCAGCCCGGTGGACGACGTGCTGTCGGGTGCGAGCACCGCGATATCCCGACGGTCCGTCAGCAGCCGCGACAGCATGGCCGCTCCGCGGTCGTCGACCAGGACCGCGGTGGCGCCCACGGCGTCCAGCATCTGCCGGGTGCGGGTCACGGGAAAGTCCGGCCGCAGGGGCACGACGGCGGCGCCCGCGTAGAGCGCGGCGAGGATGCCGACGTACGCGGTGACGGTCTTTCCCGCGAGAACGCCCACCGCCTGCGGCCGCGCCGGGCCCAGGGCTCCGGCCCACCGCAGGGCCCGCTCGTGCGCCTCCTCGTAGGTGACGGACTCGGTCCCGGCCCGGACCGCCACGCCGTGCGGAGCCAGCGCGAGCCCGCGCAGAAATCGCGAGTACAGCGCCTTCCCGGTTATTCCGTCCATCGTTCTCCTGCGTCCGGAAACGAGCGTTTCTCTTGAGTAACCCAACGCGGACTGGCATACTCCGGATCAGGCGTCACCACCAGGTCAACGCGAGTTTCGATCAATCCTGGAGCACACCATGTTGGACATCCATTTCGAAGAACTTCTGCGCCAGCACCTGCCGTTCCTCCCCGCCGACGAGACCCTTCATGACAACACCTCGCTACGCGAATACGGTCTTGATTCACTGGGCACGGTCGAACTGCTCTCCACACTTGAGGCCGAATATCGGATCCGGTTCTCCGAGGAGGCGTTGACGCTGGAGACGTTCGCGACGCCGGCGTTGCTGTGGAGGGCACTGTCGACGATGCGCTCACCGACCGGTTGACGCTGCCGGCGGGTCGGCTCCTCGCCGGGGCTGCAGGGCGAGCATCGGGTTGACGGCGATCACCTCGAAGTTGCTCGTCGTGCAGCCCACCCGGCCGAACAGGCTGTCGGGCCCGGCGACGCAGACGGTCCCCACCCCCAACCGCCGCAGGCCGGCCACGACATCCGGCCAGCGCAGCGGCCGCACGAAGCTGTCCAACAGCATGGTGCGGACGCCTTCGGCGTCGCCCACCACCGAGCCGTCCTGATCCGCCACGAGCGGCAGCGTCGGGTCGGCGAAGTCCACGTCGGCCAGGATCTCCGCACCGGCCTTGCGCCGCAGTCCGCCGAACGCGGCCGAGTGCATCGGCGGGCGCATGGTGTACAGGGGCAGGCCGCCGAGTGCCCGCACCGCTCGTTGCAGCCACTCCAGATCGCGCTCCCGCAGCGACACCATGAAGAAGTCATGGTCGATGTGGCAGGAGATGTCGTTCCACCCACCGCGCGTGGTGAGGTCGTCCAGCATCTCGCGCACCCGTTCCTCCGGGACGCGGACGAACGACTGCGTCACCACGTCCCGGTGTTCGACCGCGAAGTACTCCTGAAGGCAGCGGGCCAGCCGTGCCGTCATCGAAACCCCGTCGTCGAACGACAGGGAGCCGACGCGGACGGTCGCGGGCTTCTCTCCGAAGCTCGGCCCGGTACACACGTCCGGCACGACGCCGAGCTCGGCCTCCGCCCACTGGGCCAGCGCCAGGCAGTTCACAAAGAACGCGACCTGCGCATACTCGGAGTAGTCGCCGTCGGTCTCCTCGAAGCGGTCCACCAGCGAGTACCCGAGGCGTTCGTCGGCGGCCGCGACGAGCCGTCTGGCGTAGGGGTTGAGCAGCATGAACCGGGCGACATCCGCGAAACGGGACGGGCTCATGCCCGGGAACACCATCGCGGTGCCGGTACGGTCGAGGTCGTCCATGGCGTCGTCATGTCTCCAGGCTGGTGAGGAAGTCCGCCACGACCGTGCGGAAGAGTTCGGGCTCCTCGAGGTGGGGCACGTGGCTGGAATCCTCGAAGATCTCCCAGCGCACGTCGGGGACGAGGTCGTGGAACGGCCGCACGGTCGCGGGCGTCGCCTCGTCGTACCGACCCGAGAGGATCAGGGTGGGTACGGCGATGTCGGGCAGGCAGTCTTCGACCGACCAGTCCCGTAACCTGCCGGTGACATGGAACTCGCTCGGGCCGTTCATGGCCGCGTACACCGTCGGGTTGTCGGCGGTCTCCATGAACGAGGCGAGGTAGTCACGCGGCCACGGGTCGATCCGGCACACGTGGCGGTCGTAGAAGACGCGCATCGCCTCGAAGTACTCGCGGGTGTCGGTGGTGCCCGCCGCCTCGTGCCGGCGCAGCACCGCGTCCACGCCGGGTGGGAGCGCGGCGCGCAGCACCTCCATCTCCTGACGCCACAGCGGATACGAGGCGGGAGCGTTGGCGATGATCAGTCCACGCAGTCCGGCCGGCCGGTCCGCGGCGTGCCGGGCGGCCAGCATGCCGCCCCATGACTGCCCGAACACCACGTAGTCGTTCGCGACGCCGAGCTCCCGCACGAGGTTGGCGAGCTCGTCGAGGAACAGCTGCGGGGTCCAGAACTCGGGGCCTGCGTCGGGCAGTCGGGTGGACCCGCCGTTGCCGAGCTGGTCGTAGTGCACGACCGCCCGGCCGTCCTCGGCCAGGCAGCACAGGCTGAGAAGGTAGTCGTGAGTGCTGCCCGGACCGCCGTGCACGACCACCAGCGCCGACCGTGCCTCGTCTGTGGTTCCGGTGACCCGGTACCACGTCCGGTAATCCCCAAAGCGCACCCAGCCCTTGGCGTTCCCAGCCGCCGCCATCCTGGTCACCTCACCCGAGCCATGTGCCCGCGACACGAGCACCATGCCCATGCTGCGGCCGGCCGCGCGGCGGAGCAGCCCCTAAAGCGCAGGGGTTGCGCAGGGGTTGCGGGCGCCCTCGCCCGCCTCCACGGTGGGGCTCACTATGGAGAGCCAGGAGAAGCTGCTCGACTACCTCCGACGGGTCACCGCCGAGTTACAGAAGACCCGTGCCCGCGTCACCGAGCTGGAGGCGGCCCGGCACGAGCCCATCGCGATCGTCGGCATGGCCTGTCGGCTGCCGGGCGGCGTGTCGTCGCCCGAGGAGCTGTGGCGCCTGGTCGCCGACGGGGTCGACGCGATCGGCGGGTTCCCCACCGACCGCGGGTGGGACCTCGAGGGCGGGTACAACCCCGACCCCGACGTGCCGGGGACGTTCTACGCCCTCGGTGGCGGCTTCCTCGACGACGTGCAGGGTTTCGACCCGGCGTTCTTCGGGATCTCGCCACGGGAGACGCTGGCGATGGATCCGCAGCAGCGGTTGCTGCTGGAAACCTCCTGGGAGGCGCTGGAACACGCCGGCATCGATGCCCACACGCTGCGGGGCAGCAGGACCGGTGTCTTCGCGGGCGTGGCGTTCGACGGTTACGGCTCGTCGACGCCGGTGGCCGGAACAGACGGATACGTCATGACGGGACAGCAGACCAGCGTGGCCTCGGGCCGCATCTCGTACGCGCTGGGCCTGGAGGGGCCGGCCATCAGCGTCGACACGGCCTGCTCGTCCTCCCTGGTGGCCACGCATCTGGCCGTTGCGGCTCTGCGGAACAACGAGTGCACCCTGGCGCTGGCCGGTGGTGCGGCCGTACTGCCGTGTCTCGACGGCTTCGTGGAGTTCTCCCGGCAGCGAGGACTGTCGCCGGACGGGCGGTGCCGGGCGTTCGCCGCCGCCGCCGACGGTACGGGCTGGGCCGAGGCCGTGGGCATGCTCCTGCTGGAGCGGCTGACCGACGCGCGACGCCTGGGCCATGACGTGTTGGCGGTGATCCGCGGCTCGGCGCTCGGCCAGGACGGCGCCTCGAACGGGCTGACCGCGCCGAACGGCCTGGCGCAGCAGCGGGTCATCCGCGCCGCGCTGGCCGACGCGGGGCTGTCCGCCGCCGAGGTGGACGCGGTGGAGGCGCACGGCACGGGCACCCGGCTGGGTGATCCGATCGAGGCCCAGGCGCTGCTGGAGACGTACGGCCAAGCACGCGACCCGCGGCAGCCGCTGTGGCTGGGGTCGTTGAAGTCGAACATCGGCCACGCCCAGGCCGCCGCGGGCGTGGTCGGCGTGATCAAGATGGTCGAGGCGCTACGGCACGCGGTGCTGCCCCGTACGCTGCACATCGACGAGCCGACCCCGCAGGTGGACTGGTCGGCGGGCACCGTCCGGCTCCTCACCGAGGAACGCCCCTGGCCGGACAGCGGCCGTCCGCGCCGCGCCGGAGTGTCCTCGTTCGGGGTCAGCGGCACCAACGCCCACCTGATCCTGGAGCAGGCTCCCGACCCGGAACCGGCACCCGACCCGGAACCGGCACCGCAGGACAGCGGCTCCCCGATGCCGGTGGTGCCGTGGGTGCTGTCGGGCAGGACGCCCGAGGCGCTGCGGGGCCAGGCCCGGCGCCTGCTGTCCCATCTGGCGGGCCGTCCGGACCTGCGGGTCGTCGACGTCGGGTTTTCGCTGGCGACGGCCCGGTCGGCGTTCGAGCACCGAGCCGTGGTGGTGGCCGACGGCAGACCCGCCCTGCTGGCCGGAGTGCGGGCGATCGCCGAGGCAGTCCCCGTCCCGGACGTACGGCGGGGATTCGCCCCCAACCGGCAGGGCCCGGACCACCGTGACCGGCCCGAGGCCGGGATGTCCGTGCAGGCCGCGGCCAGGCTGCACGTCGACGGCGCACGGGTAAACTGGCATGCCGTCTTCGCGGGCTCCGGTGCCCGCAGGGTCGAGCTGCCCACGTACGCCTTCCAGCGGGAACGGTACTGGATCGCCCCGGCGACGTCCGCCCCCGCCGAACCCGGCGCGTTCGGCCTGCTGTCGACGGGGCACCCCCTGCTGACCGCCGCGCTCGAACTCCCCGGTGCCCAGGGTGTCGTCCTCACCGGCTGGTCGTCGGACCCCGGTCACCTGGGTACCGCAGCCCTCGTCGAGATGGCCATACGCGCGGGCGACGAGACCGGCTGCTCCACCGTCGAGTCCCTCGACGTCCACGCGCTCGTGCGGGTACCGGCGCATGGCCGTGTCCAGCTCCAGGTAGCCGTCGGCGCCCCGTTCGACGATGGTTCAGCGCGTCCGGTCACCATCCACGCCCGCGCACATCAGGACGGCAGGACGGGGCCGTGGCGGTGCCACGCCACCGGAACTGTCACCGACCGGGTCCCGGCCGCGGATTTCATCCTGGAGGCATGGCCGCCTGACGGCGCCGAGCCAGTGGACGTCGCTGGTCGCGGTCCGGTGTGGCGGCGCGGCGGCGAGTTGTTCACCGACGTCCGCCTGCCGGCGGACGATCCAGCGGCGGACGACGTGGCGCGGTACGGCCTGCATCCCACGCTGCTGGATGCGGCCGTCCGCCCGCTGCTGACGGGCGCGGGACGGGGTGGTCGGCTGGCGCTGTCCTGGCGCGGGTTCGGCCTGCTCGCCACGGGTGCGACAGCGCTGCGTGTGTGGCTCACGCCCGACGGTCCGGACGCCTGTCGTCTGCGGGCGGCCGACGAGTACGGGCAACCTGTGGCCGAGGCCAGGTCGGTGGTGCTGCGCCTCGCCCCCGAGGAGGCCGAGGAGACCGGGGAGATCAGGCAGACCGAGGAGCCGCTGGCCGGCGCCCCGCGCCCCAGGCCGATCGTCCGGCGCAAGGTCAGTGCGTGGGCGCGGCGCACCGACCTGACGGCCGGGCGGCTGTCCACGCTGGATGCCGACGAGCAGGAGAATCTGCTGCTCGATCTGGTGACGACCGAAGCGGCGGCGGTACTGCGTCGCGGGGGCACCGGCGGCCTGGACCCCAATACCCCGCTCACCGCCTTCGGCCTGGACTCGCTGACCGCCGTCGAGCTGCGCAACCGGCTGACGTCGGCGACGGGCCTGTCCCTGCCCGCGACGGTGGTGTTCGACTGCGGCACCGTGACCGCGCTGGTCGCCCGGCTGCGCCTCGGGATGCTCGACGGTCCGGATCACCCGGCGCCCGGCGTCGACTTCACGGCGGAGATCCGGCTCGCCGAGGACATCGTCCCGGCGCAGGAGGTCCTGCGGGTGGCCGCCGATCCGGGACACGTCCTTCTCACCGGCGTGACCGGGTTCGTCGGTGCCTTCCTGCTGCGCGACCTCATGCGGTCGACCCGGGCGACGGTGCACTGCCTGGTGCGGGGCGCCGACGCGGCGAGCGCCCGGGAGCGGCTGCGGGCCAACCTGACGTGGTACCGGCTCTGGGACGAGATCGTCCCCGACCGGCTCTCGGTCGTCGTGGGCGACCTCGCCGCGCCGCGTCTCGGCCTGTCCGAGGAGGACTTCAACAGGCTCGCCCGGACCGCCGACGTGGTTTACCACGCGGGGGCGAGCGTGAACTGGCTACTGCCGTACGCGTCGTTGAAGGCGGCCAACGTCACGGGCACGCAGGAGGTGCTGCGCCTCGCCGCCCGGCACCGCACCGTGCCGGTGCACCACATCTCGACCACGGGCGTCTTCACGCCTGCGACGCACGGCCAGCCCATGGCGCCGGACGACCCGACGGGCCCGCCGGAGGACCTGTCGACCGGCTACCGCCAAAGCAAGTACGTGGCGGAACGGGTCATCGGGCTGGCCAGGGAGCGCGGGTTGCCCGTGTCCGTGTACCGGGCCGACGTCGTCTGCGGTGACCAGCGGCACGGCGCGTGTCAGACCCGTGACTTCGTCTGGCTGAGCCTCAAGGGGATCCTGCAGGCCGGCATGGTGCCCGACGAGGCCGACACCTTGTTCCCCATGATTCCCGTGGACTACGCCAGTGCCGCCGTGGTGACCCTCTCCCAGCAGGATTCGGCGGCGGGCCGGACGTTCCACCTGTACAACCCGGCGCCGATCAGCTTCCGGAGCATGGTCGACCGCCTTGGCGCGGCCGGGTACGCCCTGACGGAGACGCCATGGGAGGAGTTCGCGGCGACGGTACGCGCCGACCGCGGTAACGCGCTGTTCCCCGTGCTCGACACCTTCGCCGCACACATGGCGGGTGGCGCCCGCCTCTATCTGGACATCGACGTCGACACCACCGAGCGCGCGCTCGCCCACGCGGGAATCACCTGTCCACCCATCGACGACGACCTGTTCGCCCGGTACACAGCCTTCTTCGCCGACACCGGCTACTTCCCGCCCCGGCCGAGCTGACGTCGAGCTGACCGAGAGCGTCAACTCGCCCCAAGCTCCTGGTCGATGAGGGAGAACAGGTCCTCGGCCGTCGCCTCGTCGAGCCGGACCGCCTCGCCCCCGCCCGGTGCGGCGAGGGGCGCGTCGAGCGCACCGAGCAGGGCACGCAGCCGTGAGGTGATGCGGATCCGCTCGACCTCCGCACGCGGCAGCCGAACCGCCAGGTCCTCCAGCCGGTCGAGCGCGGCCAGCGCCGGGTTCGAGTCGGCGCGGGAACCAGCCTGCCCATCCGCACCGCTCGTCAGTTCGGCGGCCAGGTGCTCGGCGAGCGCCTCGGGGGTGGCGTAGTCGAAGACGACCGTGGCCGGCAGTCGTAGTCCGGTGGCCGCCGCGAGCCGATTGCGCAGTTCGACCACGCCGGCCGAGTCGAAACCGAGATCGGTGAAGGCGCGCGTCGGGTCGACGTCGGTCTGATCGTGGTGGCCGAGCACCACCGCGGTGTACGCGCGCACCAGCCCGAGCAGCTCACCGCCGCGGTCCGCGGCCGTCAGACCGGCCAGCCGCGCGGCGAGCAGTTCGCCCGCGGTACCCTCGGCGGCCGTCAGCTCGGCAACCGCGGCAGGGATGGTGGCCGTGGCGGAACCCTCGATCCAGTACCTCATGTGCTGGAAGGCGTACGTGGGCAGATCCACCCGGCGGCCCCCGGGGCAGAAGGCGGCCCAGTCGACTGGTACACCGCGTACGTGCAGTTCGGCCGCCGAGGTGGCGAACCGTTCCAGGCCGCCGTCGTCCCGGCGCAGTGTGCCGGTGACGACCGTCGGGCGGTCGGTACCCTCCAGGGTCTCCTGGACGCTCATCACCAGCACGGGGTGCGGGCTGACCTCGACGAAAGCGCTGTACCCCGCGTCGGCCAGGCCGCGGATCGCGGGCGCGAACCGCACCGTCCGACGAAGATTCTCGAACCAGTAGGCGGCGTCCAGCTCGGAGCCCCGCAACCAGGTGCCGGTGACCGTGGACAGCATCGGCACCACCCCCCGGTCCGGCCTGACGGGTGCCAGGTCGGCCAGCAGCCGGTCACGCAGGAGGTCCACCTGGGGCGAGTGGGAGGCATAGTCGACCGGCACCCGCCTGACCCGGACGTCCTCGGCAGCGAGTTCGCTCCCCAGGGCGTCGAGGGCATCATGGTCGCCGGAGAGCACCATCGAGCGCGCGCCGTTCTCGACGGCCACCGACACCCGGTCCCGCCAGCGTTCCAGGCGCGGCTCCACCTGTGCGGCCGACAGGCCGACCGCGAGCATGCCGCCGCGGCTGCCCAGCACCTCGCCGATCGCGCGGCTGCGCAACGCCACGATCCGTGCCCCGTCCTCCAGGGACAGCGCCCCGGCCACGCAGGCGGCGGCCACCTCGCCCTGAGAGTGTCCGACCACGGCGTCCGGGCACACCCCATGTTCCCGCCAGAGGGCGGCCAGGGACACCATCACCGCCCACAACACCGGCTGCACCACATCCACCCGCTCCAACGACGGCGCCTGCGGCGATCCGCGCAACACCGCGTCAAGCGACCAGTCCACGAACGGCTCCAGCGCCACCTCGCATTGCGCGACACGCTGCGCGAACACTGCGGACTGCGCCAGCAGATCGGCCGCCATGCCCGCCCACTGACTGCCCTGACCGGGGAACACGAGCACCGTCCTGCCCCGGACGTCCGCGATCCCGGTCACCGCCTGCCCGGCGGACCCTGCCGCCAGTTCACGCAGCCCCGTCATCAGCCGCGTCCGTTCCGAGCCCAGGGCCACGGCCCGGTGCTCGAAGGCCGTACGACCGGTCACCGACGAGAAGCCGACGTCAACCGGGCGCAGCTCCGGGCGCTCCCCCGCGTACGACGCCAGCTGGTCCGCCTGAGCGCGCAGCGCTTCGTGCGTCCGGCCGGACACCACCCACGGCACCACCGGCAGTGGGGAACCGCTGTCCCCCGGCGCCGGTCCCAGGTCGGGCGCCTGCTCGAGGATGACGTGGGCATTGGTCCCGCTGAATCCGAACGAGGACACTCCGGCGCGACGCGGACGGCCGCTGTCCGGCCATCGTCGTCGTTCGGTCAGCAGCCGGACGGCACCCGCAGACCAGTCCACCTGCGGGGTCGGCCCGTCAACGTGCAGCGTACGAGGCAGCACCGCGTGCCGTAGCGCCTCGACCATCTTGATCACGCCGGCCACACCCGCGGCGGCCTGAGTGTGACCGATGTTCGACTTCAACGACCCCAGCCACAAGGGACTCTGCCTGCCCTGGCCATAGGTCGCCAGCAGCGCCTGAGCCTCGATCGGGTCACCCAGCGGCGTCCCCGTTCCATGCGCCTCCACCACGTCCACGTCGCGCGGCTCCAACCCCGCGGCAGCCAGGGCCGCGCGGATCACCCGCTGCTGTGACGGCCCGTTGGGGGCGCTCAGGCTGCTGCTTGCGCCGTCCTGGTTCACGGCGCTGCCGCGGACGAGCGCCAGCACGTCATGGCCGTCGCGGCGGGCGTCGGACAGCCGCTCCAACAGCAGCACCCCGACGCCTTCGCTCCATCCGGTGCCGTCGGCCGAGGCCGCGAACGACTTGCACCGGCCGTCCGGAGCGAGGCCGCGCTGCCTGCTGAACTCGACAAAGATCTCCGGTGTGGCCATCACGGTCACGCCCCCGGCGAGTGCCAGGGCGCACTCTCCCCGGCGCAGCGACTCCATGGCGAGGTGCAAAGCCACCAAGGAGGATGAGCACGCCGTGTCGACACTCACCGCAGGGCCTTCAAGACCCAGCGTGTACGCGATCCGGCCGGACACCACGCTTCCGACACCGCTGTTGCCCGGGTAGTCGTGGTGCATGACACCGGCGAACACGCCGGTACGGCTGCCGCGGAGGGCGCCGGGCACGATTCCGGCGCCCTCGAGCGCCTCCCACGAGGTCTCGAGCAGCAAACGCTGCTGCGGATCCATTGCCAGTGCCTCGCGCGGCGGGATCCCGAAGAACGCCGGGTCGAAATCACCGGCCCCGTCAAGAAATCCACCGTGCCGGGCATAGCTGGTACCCGGCCGCGTGCCGAGTGGGTCGTACAGCCGCACGAGATCCCAGGCCCGATCCTCCGGGAACGGACAGACGGCGTCCCGACCGTCCGCCGCCAGCTGCCACAGGTCCCGCGGGCAGGCAACGCCACCGGGATAGCGACAGCCCATCCCGATGATGGCGATAGGCTCTGCCGCACGCGCCTGGACGGCGTGCAACTCGCGTCGAGCCGCGCGCAGGTCGGCGGTCGCCCGCTTGAGGTAGCCGAGCAACTTCTCCTCATCACCGTGGGCTGTGCCGGCTCGGCGGCTCATGCGCCCTGGCCCACTGTTGACCGGAGTACCAGCGGCAGTTCCTTCCGGCCGACGACATGGAGTTTGCGGTAGATCTGCGTCAGGTGCTGTTCGACCGTGCTCACGGTGATGAACAGGTCACTACTGATCTGGCGGTTGGTGTGTCCCTGCGCAGCCAGCACTGCGACCCTCCATTCGGCGTCGCTCAACGGCAGCTCGGTATGCCGGGCGACGATCCCGGCGGGCGCGTTGTCGGTGTACCGCAGTTGCGCTGCACGGTAACTCAGCGTCTCGTTTTCGATCTGGCTGGGATTCGCGATGACGACTTCTCGCGTACCGGGATGCCGGAATCTTCCCTCTGCGCACAGTATCCCGGACGCGCACAACATGTGCATCAGCTTCGTGACATGGGCCTGGTCGAGCCCCAGCAGGGCCGCCAGCAGGCGTGGCGTGGCGGAGTCGCCGAGCACGCCCACAGCCTTGACAAGTGACGGCATCACGCCGTCGATCCGCTCGACCGTGCTGAGGACTGCGTGTTGGAAGGCGTCGCCGATGACGAGCCGCAGGGTGCTCTTCGGGTCGGGGACTGCCGTCAGCCGATCGTCGATCAGGGCGTTGACCAGCAGGGGGTTTCCTCCGGTCGCAGCGTGGTAGTCGGCGGCCAGCAGGGTGGCGGTCTGCGCATCGAGCCGCTCAGCGAGCACCTGTGCCACACCGGGCTCGGAGAGCAGAGCGAGCCTGATCACTCGACAGTTACGGTGCCGACGCAGCTCGGACAGCGAGAGAGGGTCCGCAGGTACGGCACCGGAGGTCAGTGCCAGCAGTACCGAGACCCGAGTCGTTCGCGACCTTTTCAGAAGGTGGACGAGGATCGCCAGGGAGTGAGTGTCCGCGTGATGGGCGTCGTCGACCACGATGAATATCGGAGTCGACCGACTCAACTCGACGATCAACGAACACCACGCGTGCAGAAGATCCCACCGAATATTCTGGTCGCCTCCGTCGCCGGACATCCCGAGCAGGACGGCAGTACTGATGGCCTCGTTGAGCTGGGTGTACGGTGCTTCTTCGTCGGCCGGCACGAGCTGGCTGAGAATCCCGAACGGGAACGTGCGCTCCCGGCGTGTCCCGGCCGCCCGGAGGACGCGAAACCCGTGCACGAACGCCTGCCGGGTGATCGTGGCCGCCAGCTCGGACTTTCCGGACCCGCTGGGACCCTCTATGATTCCGATCCTGCCCTCATGCGTGTCGTCCCCGCAAAACAGGTACTCCAGTCGGGTGAGCTCCGACTCTCTTTCCGTGAGAGTCGCCCACGAAGATACCCTGTCAGTGCAGGTGGTGCCCCAGTCCGCATGTTCCTGATCCAGCACGTTCCAACACCTCCGTTATTCCTGTTCTCCATCCTTACCCGTCGGTGCATGCCGTGGTGGGGACTTCATGAGACATTGACGCCCGGCCGGCGGATGCTCACAACTCTTTGACACTCGCCAGATCACTCACCCGGAGCTGGGCGACCGTCCTCCTGGCTCACCACGCCGGCTGCCCGCTGCAGGACCGCGAACTCGTTCTCCTGTTGACGATCACCGTCATCGTCGTGACCCTCAACGCCCAGGGCTTCACCCTCGCCCCGCTGGTCGGACAGCGAGGAGCGCCTCGACGCGGATCACCGTGATGTTCAGGACCTCCGCGATGCGCTCCTTCGACCAGCCGTTCTCCGCAAGGTCGTGGACGACGTCGAACACGGTCGGCTTAGGGTTGGCATCCGGTCCACTGCCAGCGGCGGGGATGGGACACTCCGCCTCACGCAGAATGCCGTGGCGGTGCGGGCGACCACTGCGGCGGCGCGGCCAACTGGCCATGAGCGTGGTCCTTCCGTGAAGCCAACGGCGGTGAAGATGGGAGGAGTCTCCCGCTGGCCGGATCTGCAATCAGGTTATCAGGGTGGCGAAGCGGCGGTGATGGTGCTCCGTCAGCGGCACGTAAAAAAGCGCCGCGTCCCCGTCACTGTTCCGTTAATGACGTCGACGGCCGCTGGGGGCGATGCTTGACTGCCGATTTACATCCTTCTTCCGGGAGTCGGCGTAGGTGATGGTCTGAATGGCCCTGCAAACCGGAACCGCGCCGGTCGGCCCCGCGTCGTTCTCCGCCAGATCGTCACCGGCGCCGGCGGGCACCACCTCTTCCACCACCCCACCCACATCCCCGCCCGCGGGCAAGGCGGCGAGCGGGCACCGGCGGTTCACCGCGTGGCGCACGACGCCAGCCCGACTCCGGCTCCTCGCCGGCGCGGCGGTCGCCGCCGCCCTCGCCATGCTCGGCGCCTTCACCCTCGCGGTCACAGACGCGCGGGACGGGCTGACGCTCATCGGACACCATGATGGGCCGACCGTGGTCGCCACCTCGAACCTGTACTTCGCCCTGGCCGATATGGACGCCCAAGTGGCCAATGTGCTCCTGGTCGGTGACCGCACCGATCTGGGGAGCAGCCGAGGCAGGGCGCTGCAGACCTATGATCAGCGCCGCCAGGAGGTCGCCGACTACCTGCAGCGGACCGGCGCGATCGACGGCGAGGATCCGGTTGTCGGCGGCGAACTGCGCGGCTTCCTCGTCGCGCTGGGCCGGTATGAGGCCTACGCCGCGCAGGCGATCCTGGTCGAAGGGCAGTCGCACCCGGCGCCCGGCCGGCCGGCCGCCCTCGCGCTGGGCCTGTACCGGCAGGCCACCGACGTGATGCACCAGCAGTTACTCCCTGCTACGGAGCGGCTCACCGCCCGCAGTGCGGCGCTGGTGGCACGCGAGTACGCCGGCGCCCGCTCAGCCCTCGCCCACTCGTTCGCCCTGGTGATCGTCTTCGGTGGACTCCTGCTGATCCTCCTCGGCGGGCTGCAGATCTTCCTGGTCCGCCATTACCGCCGGCTGGTCAACCCCGCTGTGCTGGTGGCGACGCTCGCCGCGCTCGTCCTGTTCACCACGGGTGTGTCGACGCTCGTCCACAGCCGGGAGAACCTGCGGGCCGTGAAGAAGGACGCCTTCGACTCTGTCCTCGCTCTGGAACAGGCCCGGGCGGTGAGTTACGACGCCAACGCTGACGAAAGCCGGTACCTGCTCGACCCGCCCCGGGCCGGTCGGTATGAAAGCGCCTTCGCCGGCAGGTCCCAGCGGCTTGCCGATGTGGGTCTCCCGAGTGGTGTCGCCGGGTATGACGCGGCCTTGAACCGGGGGCTGGCCGTCTACCGGGCCGATGGCACGGTCGTGTTCGGCGGCTACTACGGCACCGCGCTGCGCAACATCACCTTCCCTGGAGAAAAAGCCGCCGCCGACCTGACCCTGGACCGTTACCAGGTCTACCAGCTCGCCGACCGCACCATCCGTCGCCTGAACACGGCCGGTGCCGTGGACGAGGCAATCCGCTTCTGCACCGGCTTCGGGCCAGGCGATTCCAATGCCCTCTTCCGCGACTACGACCAGGCGTTGACGGCATTCATCGGGGTCAACACGAAAGCGTTCACCAGAATGGTGAACAAGGGCGACAACGACCTCTCCGGCTGGAACTGGATGGCGCCGCTGGTCCTCATCGGCAGCGCGGCCCTGATCCTCCTCGGCGTCCGGCCACGCCTCGCCGAGTACCGCCGCTAGCCGGGACCGGGACCGAGACCGCGTCCAATGCCCAACCGACTGCTCGCTACCGGTCTTCTCCGGCGGACCTGTCGGCGGCGAACCGGACCCACTCCTGCTCCCACGCGACAAGGCGACGGCGCTGCTCGAGGCGTCGGACCAGGACCGAACCGGCCACCAGCACCGTCGCGGTGGCGGCCAGGGTGACCAGAACCGCGACCAGGGTCCGCGAGACGGTGGCCATGCGGGTGGTCGGGGCGGGGACGATCGCACCCTGCCCGTCGGTCCAGACGGCGAGGGTCGAGCCGGGTCGAAGGTCGCCGTCCACGCGGTGAACGGCGATGCGGGTTCGACCGTCGCGGTCGATCCAGCGGATCCGGGCAGGTACATCGGCCGACGTCGCCGCGCGCTCGGCCGGTGCAACCACATCCATGGACAGGACGACCACCTGCGTACGGACGCGGCCGGCGTCCGCACGCTCCCGGCGGCGGCCATCCTGCCAGGCGAGCGTGCCGAGAATGGCGGTGGCGACCAGCCCGGCTACGAGCACGAGGACGAGGAAAGCAGCGCCGGCACGCTCCAGCCGGCTCCACGGGCGCGCCAACGCGTTCTCTGTGGAGATCGGTCCCCGGCCACCAGACGAGGCTCCGCGCATTCGACCATCCTGTCATAACCACCGGTGCTTGCCTTAGTCACAGCCCTCGGCTGGCGGAACAGGGCGGCGCGGCTGATCGCTCCGCATGTTTTTGCTCATTACAGCCGGGTGTCAGTGTAGCCGTGTGTCAGCTCAGCGTAATCCGGAGCAAATCCCGATCATGTTCTTTCTGCGTGGCGTTGGGCTGTGCGGGCGGTCGCGGAAACACGACCCGTGCGTCAAACGGGCGTAGATGTTTGGCGCTTGCCCGTCCAAACTGCGTAACCGCGGCTTCCTGTCGAGACGGAAGGGCGGCTACGTTGGCTGTCTGCAAGCGCGAAGTGCGGGCCGGAAACGGGCCCGCGGCGGGCCGTCACCGCGCAACGAGGCGGTAGAGAAGGAGACAGGGTGTCATGACGCCTGCGACTACGATTACTCCCCGCCCCGCCGAGCCCGATACCGGCGGCGGCGCCGTGGAGGCGCCCCGGCGTGAGCCGGCTCGGGCCGCCGTCGCGATCCTCGCGGGCCGCGGCGAGAGTCGGGAGCCCTACGAGTGGCTGGCCGCGAGGCTGGCGCTGGACGGGTACACCGCCACTGTGGTCCCGGAATGCGGGAACGTCGCACAGGCGGTCGCCGAGGTCCGCCAGCCCCGCCTGTCGTTCGTCCTGCTGGGTTCCGACTCCGGTGCGTTGTCGATGCTGTCGATGGCACGCTCGCCCGCCCTACGTCCGGACGGGCTCGTCCTGCTCGGCCTGCCGTTGCTGCACGTGCCGGTCGCGGGCGTACCCATGGCCGATCCGCCGCGGGTGCTGCCGGATCTGCCCATCCTGCTCATCCACGGTCGTGACGACCAGATCAGCCCGCTGTCGCTGGTGCGGATGAGCACCCGGACGGTGAACCAGACAGAACTGGCCGTGGTCCCAGGCGGGCACGCGGTCCTGGGCGGGCCGGGACGGCGCGCTGTGGCGGCCCAGGTGCTGCTGTTCCTCGAAGGCCTACTTGACCGCTGACCGGAGGATCTGTGCGACGCTGCCGATACGACGATGGAGCCACGCGCGGGTTGGAGTCCCGGCGACCTCGTGGGACCCGCACTGCGGCGTCCCGACGGACGGACCCGAGCCTCGCCGCCAGTCAGGAGTTCTGGCGTCGCGGCGCGGACCGCGGCGGCCCTGCGCGCGTACGGCATTGACATCACCGGTCCGCAACAGACCAAGACCCACGCCACACTCGACTTCTTCAGCACGCGACCGCCAGGAACAGGGTGATCGCAGGGCTGACCGCTGACGGACCACCGGCTGGCGCACCCGTCTCGGGTCTCGCCGACGCCCGCTCCGCTGGCCTTGGGGAGAAATAGTCAAGACTTTTGGGTGGTGATCGTTAGGCGGCTTGAGTGACGGGTGTGGTGGTGGGTCGTTCGACGAGCTGGCCGGCTTCGAAGGTGGCGCCGGCACGGACGAGGGCGACGAGGTGGGGTGCGTTGACCGCCCGCCAGCGGGCCTGGGCGGCCTCGATGAGCGTGAACGCCATGGCCAACCCCGCAGCGCGGGAACCGGGGCCTTTGGTGACCCGGGTGCGGTGACGGACGGTCGCGAACGTCGACTCNATCGGGTTCGTGGTCCGTAGATGCACCCAGTGTTCAGCGGGGTAGTCGTAGAACGGGGTGAGTCCCACCGCGTGGTGTAGATCGGGATCGGCTGGTTGATCGTCCGGGGTGGGGTGTGTCGCTCCGGGACAAAGACGGCCACCGCGTGTAGCTCTGTGTGAACCGACCAAAGTTCCACGGAGAGGACACACGCGATGGCCTTGGATGATTCTGCCCTATCCGGTCTGCTGGAGCTGCTGCGGCATACCGATGCTGGTCAGGTGATGCGGGAGCTGCTGCGGTTCGGTCTGCAGGCGCTCGTGGACGCGGAAGCCGACGCGCACGTCGGCGCGGCCCGTTACGAACGGTCGGCAGCCCGGACCACGCAGCGCAACGGCTCCCGGGAACGGACCGTGTCGACGACCGCCGGGGACC
>NZ_JYFN01000005.1 GCF_000948395.1 Frankia torreyi
GGCGGCGCGTGGAGTCCCGACGCCACCCGCATCCTCACCACCAGCACCGACAGCACCGCGCGAATCTGGGACGCCACCACCGGACGCCACCAGTTCACCCTCACCGGCCACACCCGCCTGCTGACCGGCGGCGCCTGGAGCCCGGACAACACTCACGTCCTCACCACCAGCACCGACAGCACCGCGCGAATCTGGGACGCCACCACCGGGCAGCCCGCGGGCTGGTGGCTCGAACAGCTTCCAGGTGGCGAGCTGGCGGTCTGGTCGGCGGGCAGAGACGAGCTGCTCGGCGCCTCGGACGAGGCCTGGCGATGGCTGGGCTGCCTGGTGCCGAGCGGTGGCAAGCTGGTCCGGGTGCCGGCCGAAAGTTGGGGCCCGCTCCCGCCGCTGAATCAGTCGACCGTCGAGCCCGATGGCCCCCGGCGGCCGGCGACGATGGCGAGGATAAGCTCATGGCGGAAAAGCGACTACTCCTGATCTCGGGCAGCACCCGCGGGGCATCGACGAACACAGCCGCGCTGCGGACCGCCGTCGCGCTGGCGCCCACCGGGACGGCGGCCGTCCTCTACGACGGGCTGGCCGAGTTGCCGGCGTTCACCCCGGACGCGGACGACTCCGCGCCGCCGCCCGCGGTCGCCGCGCTGCGGGCGCAGCTCGCCGCAGCCGACGCGGTCCTGTTCTGCACGCCGGAGTACGCGGGCGCCCTGCCCGGCAGCCTGAAGAACCTGCTCGACTGGACGGTCGGCACCGGCGACCTCTACGGCAAGCCCGCCGCCTGGATCAACGTCGCCGCCCCGGGCCGCGGACTGGGCGCGCTGGCGGAACTCACCACCGTGCTGGGCTACGTCACCGCCGAGATGATCGAGGCGGCGTGCGTGGCGATTCCGGTGGCCCGCGACGCCATCGCCGCTGATGGAACGGTGTCCGACGAGAACGTCCGGGCCGCGCTGGTCGCCGCACTGCAGGCGATCACCGACCATCTCTCGGTGCGGAACTCCGCGCCCCCGGCCGCAGCACAAGCCTGACCGTTCGACCGACCTAGCTTCGCCGGATCGTCACCCCACGGTCGCGCTGCGTGCGATATCGTCCGCCGTGGGTGCATTCGCCAGAGCGACGGCCAGGAGGAAGCGATCAGTCCCTCGCGCCGCCGGCTGCCAGACCAGGCCGAACACGGACGGCAGGCCTGACCCGTGGCCGAGTTCGACAACCCGCGCCCGGCCGACGAGCCCGGCGGGGATGCCCGGGCGCCCCGACCCGACACACGTCAACCCGCCATCGACGCTCCCTCGCCCCCATCCGACCGGCCCACCGCCACCCCGCGCGAGGGAGTGGAACGCAAGGCCGCGCTCCTCGACCGCCGCGCCGCCGAGGTCCCCACCCACGACCGACCCACGCCCCCCGTCACCTCGGCCGAGCGGAAGGCGGCGTTACTCGAAGCCCGCGCCGCCGGCGTGGACCGTTCCACCTCCGACGAATCCGGCAGGCCATCCCCCGGCACTCCCCGCGCCGCCACCGATCCCGAGCGCAAGGCGGCCCTGCTCGACAGCCGCGCCGCAAACCGCCTCTCCCGGCCCGAGGCTGTCCCGGACACCGAAGAACGCCCGCCTTCCGAGACTCCGCAGGCCCCATCGCCGCGAGACCCGCCGTCTCGATTGCCGGACGGACCGCCCACCCGCCCCGCGGACACCCCCGTCCGGCCCGAGATCAGCGAGAAGGTGTTCCAGCACATCCTGCACGGTGAATGGAACAGACGCGGCCGCCCCGTCGGCTTCCACAGCGCCCCCGACGGCCATCCCCCGCCTGACCGCCGCATCACCTCGATGGAGGACAGGAAACCGGACGGCACCTACCATGCCGACGTCGAGTTTCGCCATCCGACCACTGGCGAGTGGAGGAGGAAGGATGTTCCGGAGCACACCATGTTCCCGAACCAGTGGTCGGAGCAGAAAGTGCGCGATGCCGTGCAGACAACCTACGAGAGGATCTACGACGACACCATCGAGCCTAGACTCAGAAATAATGAGGAACTTCCCAAGAAGGCGCTGCGCGACAGCTACGATGGTGTGCTGATACAGCTCTATGTCAGCCCAGGCGGAGAACTCAGGACCGCATTCCCGATCCAGAAGGCCGAACCAGGGGATCCTCGATGAGCAGATGGACGTTCCAGCGCGACGAAGAACAGAATCTGGAGGTGTCCGCGCCCTCGATCGACCGGAATACCGAGGCCGCCGTTCTCGACTTCTTGGAGAGCGATGTCGGCCCACACCCGGCTGATATCACAAGATATGTGCAACGATGGCAGAAAGTACGCACAGGCGAATTGAACGCTGCGCTGGGGAACGGCACCGTGCAGGAGATCGAGGGGGATCGGGTGTTGTTGGAGTCGTTGTACGAGCAGTGGGAGTCGGTGTATTTCACGATCGCGGAGTTCGAGGAGCTGCTCGACGACTATGCGGCGTTCCTCGACTCCCGGCGCCGGCCCGACGCCAACGGGTGAGCGGTTCCGCGGAACCGTCACCGGAGTAGGCCGCCGAGCGGTTCCGCCGCACCACCAGCAAGAGCCGAACCGTCAGCGGGGTAGGCCGACGAGCTCGTCGAAGCGGAGGTGGCGGAGCTGCACGCCGAGCCGGCGGGCCCGGCGGCGGACCGGGCCGGCGGGNTCGGGGGTGAACGCCAGGCCGGCGCCGGCGGCGATGTTCGCGGCGACGGCGCCGATCGGCAGGCCGTCGGTGGGCAGGTGGCGGGCGAATTCCGGGGCCCGCAGCAGGTGCAGGGAACGGTCGGCCTGGGTGGCGGCGAAGCTGCGGGCGGTCTCCCCGCGGGAGCGGATGCGCCGCAGCAGGACGGCCCTGTCGGCGAGCAGCGTCACGTGCCGCACCTCGTGCCCGGCGGCGCGCAACGGGTCGACGAACGCGGCGAGCAACGCGGGATCGAGCAGGGTCATCGGTACGACGACCGGGCCGCCGCAACCATCGAGCACAGTGCGGAGCGTCTGGGCGACACCGTCCCGCCACAATGGCATCTCGCGAAAGTCGCCGCGCGACTGCGCGGGCAGCATCCGGCGCAATGCGAAACCGAGATGCTCCGGGTCGCAGACGAAGGATCCGGGCAACCCGCGGTGCAGTTCGTAGGCCACCTGCGTCTTACCGATGCCATTGGGGCCGTTGAGCCAGATCAGCACCCGGGAAACGGTATCAGCATCGCGGTGGAGCAGTGGGGCGCCCACCGGCAGACCCCACTACTCCAGTGATCAGCTCAGCGAGCCGCGCCCGCGCCTACCGACCAGGCCGGCTTGTACTACCGGCAGGCCGGCTCGTACCACCGGCAGGCTGGTTTCCAATACTGGCAGGCCCGTTGGCGAGATGCACGACTCCGTGGTGTATCTGCGGCTGACCGGTGAGGGCGGGCAGTCCCCCGGAGGCGACGCCGCCGATGCCGAAAGCGAAAACGAGTACCCCGACGGCCGCCACGGCCACCTGGATCTTGCGCAGGGCTACTGTACCCATCATTACCTTTCCGTCGAGGGACGGCACATTTGATCACCGAAGGCGTCGGCAGCCCGCTCCGCAGACCGTCCAGAAATCTCTGGCGAACAAACGGCGAAGAATTCCGGAAGGGGTCGGAATTCTGCCGTAAGCGCGGTCCCGATGGCGATCCGAACACTAGCGCAGCCGGGCCCCACCGGGTGCTACCAGAAAGTGCCCATGTCAAGAGGCCGTACACTGATCGACTGGACCGTGAAGATCGGTCGGCGGTCCCGTCCAATAACTGCCGGCACTCCTGATCAGGAGAAATCATCGACTATCTCCACAGCCCGTTTTAGTTCACCGCCGCGACGGCGACATCAATCACACTCGCGGGACGATGTTCCCGAGCGGGGTCCGGCATCATCCAGCCGCGGGCTCCACCCGAAGGGCTCGCTGCGCCCGGTCGAGACAGTTCTGGGACTGGCTCGTCGGCACGAAGTCCATCGCCCGCGCAGACCCGCCCGGTAGTACTCCTGCCAGTGAGCCATTCCCTGCAACGGTTCGCCACCCTCCATAACAGTCGCGGACCGTGATGGCTGAGGGAGTGGGGGAAGGCGCAATGCACTACTGGCGGCGAAGGCCCACAACCACGGCGGCAACATCCAGGTGGTGTCATTGTCGCTGACGACGGCTGGCCGTTGTGGGTCTCCGCTGTCCGTCCCGGCCGCAGCAGGATTCGGGGCATCCAAAGCAACAGCGGCCACCATCGACGGCCAATCCGGCGGCGGCCCCACCGAAGACGGACCAACGCGGCGTCGCCGAACGCCACGCATCAAGTGTCCGCCTCAGCGGCGACGGTCGCGGCCGGCCCTACGCTTCGGGCCTGTGACCGGGAATCGTCATCGCCGCGGGTCGGCGGGTCGGCGGGTCGGCGGGTTGGCGACGAACCGGGCGGTGGTTCACGGACCACCGCCAGCCGGACAACGGTGAAATCCCGTCACCTCACCATACGGCCTGACGCCGCCGGGCGATCTGCCCTGTTCTGCTCCGACTTTCGGCAAGGAGACTCCACGAGTGGCCACCAGCCCCCAGCGAACGACGGTCTTCGATTTCGCCCCCCAGGACCGAACCCTGCTCGACGCCCAGATCCGGGCGTTGGAGAACCTGGACCGCGGTGACTTCCGGGAGCTTCCGCCCGCGACCGCCGGCAAGTTCCAGCAACTTCAGGGCGCGGGAACGTTCGCGTCCGTCCGGATTCCCGGCGCGGATCCGGACGTCCAGCTCGACGCGGGCGTGTTCGTCCCGCTCGGTGCCGGGCCGCATCCGGTGGTCGTCCTGCCGGCCCCGCTGGCTCCCACCGGGTGGCGTTCCTACCCTGGGCTGCTCGTGAACTTCGCGATCCGCGGCTATCTGGCCGTCGCGTACAGCGAGCGGGGTCTCGCCGACTCCACCGGGAAGATCGACGTCGCCGGGCCGCGGGACCGGGCGGACGGCTCCGCCGTCATCGACTGGATCCTGGAGAACCACGCCGACCGGGTGAACCCGGACCAGATCGCGTTCGCCGGATCGTCCTACGGCGCCGGCCAGAGCCTGATCATCGCCGCGCACGACGACCGGGTGAAGGCCGTCGCCGCGCAGAGCGCCTGGGCGGATCTCACCCGCTCGCTGTACGAGAACGAGACCCGGCACATCGCCGCCTTCGAGGCCCTCGCGGCGCTGTTCGGCGAGGACCGCCTGTCCGACGAGACGCGGCAGATCTTCGCGGACTTCCGCTCCAACAAGAACATCAAGAACCTGCTGGACTTCGGGGCCATCCGCTCGCCGATCAGCTACGTCGAGCGGCTCAACAGCCGCCGGGTGCCGGTCTTCCTCGGCACCTACTGGCACGAGACGATCTTCTCGGTGCCGGCCGTCGTCGAGTTCTTCAACCAGCTCACCGGCCCGCGCCGGCTGCTGGTGCAGATCGGCGACCACGGCGGCGACGAGATCCTGGGTTTCCTCGGCGGCTGGAGCCGGCCGACCGCGACGACCTTCCGCTGGCTGGACCATCACCTTCGGGGCAAGGACAACGGCATCGGGCAGGACGGCAACGTCCACACCGAGTACATGCACAACCTGTTCGACCTGCGTAAGTCCAACGACTGGCAGTCGTACGTCCAGCCGACCCGACGGTTCTATCTCGACCAGCCGCGGGGCGGCTCCACCGACGGCGTCCTGGCGTCGCGTCCGGCCACCGGGTGGACGACGACCATCCAGGCGGGCGTGGACACCCCCGCGCACGTCGCCGAGGCGCTCGTCCAGACCGGCGTCCTGGAGCGGCTCGGTGCCCCCGCGATCTACGACACGGCGTCGATCTCGCGGCGGGACGCGGCCGTCTGGGTGACCGAGCCGCTGGTCGCGCAGAGCCAGCTCACCGGCAACGTCCGGCTGCACCTGACGATCCGCCCGTCCGCGGCGACGGCGACGATCGTGACCCACCTGTTCGACGTGGACCCGGGCCGCGCCAAGGGCAAGATCATCACCAGTGCGCCGTACACGCTGCTCAACGAGCGGGAGGGCGAGGCGCGTGCGATCGACGTCCAGCTCCAGCCCGCGGACTACCGCATCGCCGCCGGCCACCAGCTCGCCCTCGTGATCGACACCAAGGACCGCCTGTTCGCCGACGCCACCGTCGACGGCGGCCAGGTCGAGTTCGCCTCCCCGGACGGGGCCGCCTCCTACCTGGAGCTCCCCCTCGCCGACCTGCCCGACGCGGAATAACCCTCCTGTTCCGCGGAACATTCGCCTGAGTCAGGGCCGGGGCGATGGCCGGGCCCGTGCGGTGGACGCCGCACGGGCCCGATCCGTCCGCGACGACGACGGCGACCGAACGGCGTTCGGCGGCCGGCCCGGCATCGCGGTACGGATCGGTGGGGCGCGGGCCCACCGGCGGCTAGGCTCGGCGGCTGCGCCCGCCGCCACCACTGCCGCCACTGCCACCACCCACCGGTTCGGAGACGTCCGCCCATGAGCTCCGACGTTGTCCTCGACGCCCGGTTCACCCATGCGGTCTACACGCGCGCCCAGACGGCCCGCCACGTCGGCCTCGACCCGGACGACCTGCATCGCGCCGCGATGTGGACGGTCGGCCGGGCACGGATCGGCAAGCAGATCGGCACGATGAGCAACAATCCGCCACCGATCGTCACCTCACTTCGCCGCCCCTCCCCGCCGGAGCCGCGCATCCCGTTCATCGGCCTCGCCGAGGCCGTGGTGTACGCGGCCGTCCGGCAGGGGACATCGCTGCCGCAGATCCACGCCCACGGGGCACTGTCCATCGTTCGGAAGAGCCTGGGCGGCGCGCACCCCCTGGCCACCAGGGCGTTCGTCACCGATGCGCTCGCCGTGCTGCGCGCCTACGCCCAGCACGAGGACGCCGCCCCGGAGATCGTCCAGGCCGTGACCGCGCCCGCCCCGTCGACCCCATCAATCCCGCCAATCCCATCAATCCCATCAATCCCGCCAACCGCGCCGCCATCACCATCCGCGCGAGACCTGCCGGTGCCACCGGCCGCTCTACCAGCCGACGAGTCGGAGTTCGCGCTCCTCGTCGCCCGAGTGGCCGCCCACGTGGACTATGGCGAGGACGGCTACACCCGCCGGATCCGACTACCCGGGTACTCGACGGCGGACGTGATCGTCGACAGCGGGATCTCCGGCGGCCGGCCGTTCTTCGCCCGCGGCGGCCCGGGGGCGGACGTCGAGACGATCGTGCGGCAGTATCAGGGCGGGGTGCCGATCGGCGAGCTGGCCGGCCGGCACGGCATCCCCTCCGCCGAGATCGCCGAGCTGGCCAATCTCACCTGGCCGGACCCCGAGCCACCCTCCGTGGCCCCGCCATCCAATGATCACCTTCGGTAGTAGGCATCCCGAGCGGTGACGGCGAGGCGTCGTCCGGCGGTGCGCCTGCATCACGACCTCGGCGATGTGGCGACCACGTCGCCCGGGCTCGTCCTACCCACTCCCCGGTTACTGTTGTCCCTGTGTGAACGCTCACGGACTGGCGGAGGGCGCGTCCGGCACAGCGGTGACAATGGTTTCGATGTCCTCCACGCCTTCCTTCGCCACGCATCTCGCCGGTCTCGATCCGGTGAAGCTGGGTGCCGTGCTGCGCGCCCGCCCCGACGTGCTGGTCGAGCCGCTGCCCCGCGGTTTCGAGCAGCTCGCCCAGCGGCTGACCGACGCCCGCTCGCTGAGCCGGGCGCTCACCGAGCTCGACCGGGACAGTCTGCAGGTGGGCGTGGCGGTCGCCCTGCTGCCGGGCCCGGTGACCGCCGACCGCCTCGCGACGTTGCTGGGCGTGCCCCGCGACGCCATGCACGCGGTGGTGGACGGTCTGTTCGCCCGCGGTCTGGCCTGGCCCGTCCCGGCGGCGACCGGCGGCGAAGGCGGCGAAGGCGGCGAAGGCGGCGAAGGCGGCGAGAGCATCCTCGGCGAGCCGGCCATCCGCCTCCCGGCGCCGCTGCACAGCCACTGGTCGGAGCCGTTCGCCGAGATTGACACCGCGACGCAGCTCGCGAGCGCCGCGCTGGTCGAGGACGTGCGGACGGCGGTGCGCGCGCTCGGCGAGGACCCGACCGGGCTGCGCAAGCCCGAACTCGTCGCGCTGTTCGCCCGACTGCTGGCCGATTCCGTGCGGGTGGCGGTCCTCGTCGCCGCGCTCCCGGCGCCGGCGCGGGAGCTGCTGACGGACCTGGGATCGGCGGTCAACAACGACCTCCCCTTCGTCCTCATGCTGGCCGAGCGGGAGCAGCGCGCCGGGCCGGCCGCCGTGCGGGCCCTGATCCACGCCGGCCTGATGCTGCCGGTCCGGGGTCTGGCGGAGCTGCCCCGCGAGGTTGCCGTCGCCGTCTGGATCACCGAGCACCGCGGCACGCTGACCGGCCCGCCGGACGTCCCCCGACCGGCGGTGGATCCGGCCGGGGTGCGATCGAGTGCGCAGGCGGCGGCGCAGGACGCCGTCCGCACCGTCGCGGCGCTGCTCGACGAGGCGGCGACCGTGCCGATCGCGGCGCTCAAGCGCGGCGGGATCGGCGGACGGGAACGGCTACGGCTGGCCAAGCGGTTGTCGCTGCCGCCGGCGGACCTGCCGGTGTGGATCGACCTGACGGCGACCGCGGGCCTGCTGATCCACGACGACGCCGGCTACGTGCCGGGACCGGGGTTCACCGCCTGGCGGGAGGCCACGCCGAGCCGGCAGTGGGCCCCGCTCGCGCTGGCCTGGTACGTCCAGGAGCATGCCCCGTCGGGCCGGGAGCTCGACGACGAGCGGGACATCGCCCCGCCGCTGCCGATCGAATCCGAAGCCGGCCTGCTGCGCGGGACCTTGCTGCGCGCCGCCGACGGCGGTCGGTCGGTGCGGCTGACCGCCGAGAACATCGACTGGTTCTTCCCGCTGGACGGCTACCCCGACCCCCTGCGGGCGGCCGTGATGGCAGCGACGATCCGCGAGGCCGAGCTGCTCGGCGTCGTGGCGGTCGACGTCCTGTCCGAGCTGGGCGAGGCGCTGCGGACCAGCGCCGCCGACCTGGCCGACCTCGCCGGCCCCGCCGCCGCCTTCCCGTCGTACCGCGCCCTCACCGCGGCGATCACCACGGCCGCGACCGCCCTCGGCGACCGCTGCGCCGAGTTGCTGCCCGAGTCCAGACCCAGCCTGATCCTCCAGTCCGACCTCACCGCCGTCGTCTCCGGCCCACCGACCGCGACGATGGCCCAGGTGCTGCGCGCCGCCGCCGAACCCGAATCCCGCGGCGCCGCCGGGACCTGGCGGTTCACCCCCGCGTCCGTCCGCGCGGCGTTGGACGCCGGATGGACCGCCGACGAGCTGCTCGACGCGCTGCGCGCCATGGCCGACCACACGCCGCCCCAGGCCCTGGAATACCTCGTCGCCGACGTCGCCCGCCGCCACGGCCACGTCCGGGTCCGCGGCCTGCGCAGCGCCATCCTCGGCGACGAGCCGACGACCACCGAGCTGCTGCACACCCGCGTCCTCGCCAAGCTGCACCTGGCCCGGCTCGCCCCGACCGTCCTGTCCAGCCCCGAGGACCTGGACACCGTCCTGGCCGAACTGCGCCGCGCCGGCTTCTACCCCGTCGCCGAGGACGCCACCGGCACCGTCATCGTCCCGTCGTCCGGCCGCGCATCGTCCGGGCCGCTGACGCGCCACCAGAAATCCGCCTCGCCGCCTCCCGCCGGTAGCGGCCGGACCCGAGGCGCCGGCGGCGCACCCCGGAGGGTGACGCCGGAGGAGCTCGTCACGCGCCTGCTCACCGACGCCGACGAGGGCGTGCCCCCGCCGAGCCCCCTGGTCCGCGAGCTCGCCGGCCTCAACGACCGCCTCAACGACGGCGAACTCGCCCTGCTCGCCGAGGCCGTCGAGTCCCGCGGCGACGTGGTGATCGCCTACCGCGACAAGAACGGCAAGCGCACCGTCCGCCGCATCACCATCAACGCCATGTTCGGCCGCTGGCTCGACGCCTGGTGCCACCTCCGCAACGACGACCGCGAATTCGCCATCGCCAACATCCAGTCCATCTCCCCCGCCGGCTGACCCACGGCAAAGGATCACATCATCGCTCGCTGCGGCGCCTCCTGATCCGTCTGGTCCTGATCCGTCTGGGCGTCCGCCTGGGCGGCCTTCGCGACGGCGGTGGCCGCACGAACGAAGGCGGCGACGGCCGGCGAGCGGGAGTCCTGCGGCCAGGCCAGGACGAGTGTGGTCGGGGGAAGATCGCCGACGTTCCGGTAGGCGATGCCGAGCCGGCGGTGCCGGGAGGCGACCGAGACGGGCAGGAACATGATGATGCTGCCCAGCTCGATCAGGTTGAAGATCTTCGCCAGGTCCAGGGGAGTCGGCTGGGCCTCAACGACCCGTCCCCGGGGCGGGGAGGGTGACTGCTCGCGGCCGTTCTGGGTCCGCGCGGTCGTGGGCGGACGGCCGTCGCGGTCGGCGGGTGTGCCGTCGGGCAGCGATCGGCCGGCCAGGTCGGCCAGGCACAGGGAGGAGCGGGCGGCCAGCGGATCGTCGGCCGCCAGCGCGAGCAGGCGGGGCTCGGTCAGCAGCGGCTCGACGTCGAGATCGTGGTTGTCGAACGGGGTGGGCAGCAGCGCGATGTCCGCCCGGCCGTCGTGCAGGGCGGGCACCTGGTCGCCACGGCCGCCGAGCAGCAGCTCCACCGGGAGGGCCGCGTCCTCGCGCTGGAAGGCGGCGAGGATCCGCGGGAGCAGCCCGGCGTCGAAATCGGCCTTGAGCGCGACGCGCAGGCTCGGCGTCGGCTGCCCGGCGTGCCGGGCCCGCCGGGCGGCCGCGGTGACCGCGTCGAGTGCGGTCCGGGCGTCGTGCAGGAAGACCTCCCCCGCCGGGGTGAGCGCTACCTGACGCGTCGTCCGCTCGAGCAACCGCACGCCCAGGTGACGCTCCAGGTCGCGGATCGCCCGGGACAGCGGTGGCTGCGCCATGCCCAGCCGCTCGGCCGCACGCCCGAAATGCAGCTCCTCCGCGACGGCCACGAAGTACCGAAGCTGCCGAACCTCCAGCTCACTCATATCCGCACGGTATCAATCCGGTGCGGATCGGTCCTTCAGCTCCGGCGCCGCGCCGGCTTGACTGGGTCATGCCGACGCCGACGCGCGGGCCCACACATCCCGCGCACGCCGTCGCCGAGCAGGCCATCTACCCGTCCCGCAGGCACAACGGCGCGCACCTCACCGTTGTCCGGGCGCAGCCCCTTGGAGCCCCTCTTGATCATCGTCACCACTCCCACCGGTCAGATCGGCCGGCAACTCCTCGGCACCCTCCTGACCAGCGGCCAGCCCCTCCGCGTCATCGCACGCGACCCCTCCCGCCTGCCCGCACACACCCGCGAGCGCGTCGAGGTCGTGCCGGGTTCGCACAGCGACGCCGACGTCGTCACCCAGGCGTTCGCGGGCGCCGACGCGGTGTTCTGGCTGGCTCCCCCGAACCCCCAGGCCGTGAGCGTCGAGGCTGCCTATCTCGACTTCACCCGGCCGGCATGTGAGGCCATCGAGAAGCACGGGGTCAGCCGGGTGGTCGGCGTCTCGGCCCTCGGCCGTGGGGTGGCCCTGGGCCGCAACGCCGGACTGGTGACGGCGGCCCTGGCGATGGACGACCTGATTGCGAGCACCGGCGTGCACTACCGGTCGCTGGCGATGCCCGGCTTCATGGACAACATGCTCAACCAGGTCGAGGCGATCAGGAACCAGGGAACATTCTTCTCGACGCTGTCCGGCGACCGCAAGCACCCGACCTGCGCCACCCGCGATATCGCCGCCGTCGCCGCCCGTCTGCTGCTCGACGACTCCTGGACGGGGCAGGACGACGTCCCGGTGCTCGGCCCCGAGGACCTCTCCCAGAACGACCTGGCGGCAATCATGTCCGAGGTGCTCGAACGCCCGATCCGCTACCAGCAGATCCCCGGCGACGCCTTCAGGGCGACGCTGATCGAACACGGAATGTCCGACGCGATAGCGCAGGCCATGCTCGACATGTTGACAGCCAAGGACAACGGCCTCGACAACGCCGAGCCCCGAACCCCCGAATTCACCACCCCCACCACCTTCCGCCAATGGTGCGAGGAAGTTCTCAAGCCAGCCGTCCTCGCCTGAGTGAGCTCTGGTCTCGCCCGAGCACGCCCTGATGCTGCCTCCGCAACGACACCCTCGACTTCGCCACGGCCAACAACGTGGCCGGCGAGTGGCACAATCGGACGGCCCATGCGTGCTCGACCAGCTTGTCCTCGATCACGGTCCGACCGCCGTCGACCTCCCGACGATCCGATGAATCGAGGCCGTCGTACGCCCCTCACCTCCCGGGACACTTCATCCGCAGGTTTCGCTTTCCGAGCACGGTGCGCTGCGTCACGCGCATCGGGTCAGGATGAGTGATCTGCGCCATGGCGCGCCGCTGCATCTCGGCCAAGATGATGGGCCGATGGATTCCGACCCCCTGATGACCGTCCTCGAGGTGGCCAACCACCTCAGGATCACTCCGTCATCCTGGCGGGCCAATGTCGCGAGCGGAGACGCCCCGGCCGCCGACGACCCCGACTCCGATCGCCCGGCGAATCGTCGCAGGCCACGCTGGCGGCGCTCGACGGTCGAGGAATGGAACCGGACTCGACGTCGCCGCGGGCGCCCGGACCAGGACACCCCGCTGGTCGATCCCGCCTGACGACCTTGTGGAACCGAGAATGCCACGCCGACCCGGAACGCCACGCCGACCGGGAACGCCACGCCGACCGAGGACGCCACCGTCGCGCCAGCCTTCCCCCGGCTCGCAGGCGACGGTAGGCTAGATCGCGGCCAACCCGGCCAAGCGGTAGAAGCCTCCCGCCGCGCTGCCCCGGCGGTTCCGCAGAACCGCCGACAGGTGGCGGATCAATTATCCGCGCATCGATGACCTCTCCAGTGGTCGGGGCGATCGGTGGGATCAGGTGAGGCGCGCCTCGGCGATCGAGTCGGGTGGGGTGAGGTGGGCGGTGAGGGCGGCGGCTGTCGCGGCGAGCAGGGGGGCGGCGCGGCGCGCGGCCGGGGTGGACGGCGCGGTCAGGAAGAGCGCCGCGGCGGGACCGGCCTCGCCCATCGGACCCACCGGGGCGGCCACCTCGCACTCCCCGAGGCGCCGTTCCTCCCTGGTGGTCGCCGGTGAGCCGCCGCGGATATCGGCGAACTGGCGCAGGAGCAGCCCTGGTGCGGTGACGGTGTAGGGGGTGATCCGCACCAGGTTGCCGAGGACCTGCCGGCGCAGGGCGTCCGGGCCGTGGGCCAGCAGGAGCTTGCCCGCCGCCGTCGCGTGCAGCGGCAGGTGCGAGCCCGCAGCCACCGCCTCGCCCAGTTCGTCGACGACGAGCAGCCGGTCGCCGTCGAGGCAGGTGAGCGCGACGGGCCGGCCCGTCGCCGTCCGCAGTCCACGCAGGTAGGGGCGCCCGGCTTCGGCCAGCCGACGCTGGCACGGGACCTGGCCGCCCAGCACCCACAGCCGGGTCCCCAGCCGGTACGACCCGTCCGCCTGGCGTTCCAGTCCTCCCCACGCCACGAGTTCCCGCACGAGCCGCAGCGCCGTCGGCACCGGAAGACCGGTCCGCGCCGCGATCGTCGTCAGCCGCAGGCAGGCCGCCCCGTCGAACACGTCCAGGACGGACAGTGCCCTTCCCACCGCCGACATGCCACCGCCTTCCGGACGCCGCACCATCCCCCGGCGTCGCGTGATCGCATCACGGCTCTGCACACGCGCCCGTCGCCGCGCCGCTTTCACCTGATGAAACCGGACGCTACCGCCCTGGCGCCGCCGCCGGGCAACCTGTGGAAGCCCCGATCCGCACCAGGCCCTGGGAGGCACGAGCATGCTGCTGGACCTGTCGTCGGACGAGCTGTTGTCCACCACTCGGGCGGTGCGCCACCGGCTCGACCTGTCCCGGCCGGTGCCGTGGGAGCTCATCCAGGAATGCGTCGAGCTCGCCGTGCAGGCACCGACGGGCCGCAACCGGCAACGATGGCACTTCGTCGTGGTCACCGACTCCGAACGACGCCGGGCGCTCGCGGATGTCTTCCGGCGGGCCGTCGCCGCAGCCGACCCGCAGGCCAGCCCGCTGACGCGGCACGACGTCGAGCGGATGAACGCCCACCCGACGTCGTTGGCCAGGATCAGCAGCGGCTTCCGGCACCTCTACGACAACATCCACCGGGTACCCGCGCTCGTCGTCCCCTGTGTGGAGGGACGGACCGACGACGCGTCCGTCCTCGCCCAGTCGATGACCTGGGGCTCGATCCTGCCAGCCGTGTGGAGCTTCATGCTCGCCGCTCGCGCGCGGGGGTTGGGCACGGTGTGGACGACCGCGCAGGCGCCCCTCGAACGTGAGATGGCCGAGGTGCTGGGAGTCCCGTACGACCAGGTGATGCTGGCCGCGTTCATCCCCCTCGCCTACACCCTCGGCACCGACTTCCGACCGGCTTCCCGCGTCCCCCTCGACCAGGTGCTGCACCGCAATCACTGGTAGCAGGTGGTGGCCGCGGTGGCAGGTGGTGGCCGCGGTGGCAGATGGTGGCCGCGGTGGCAGGTGGTGGCCGCAGAGCCCGGGGAGAAGCCGGTGGCTACGGCTTGCGGGCGATGCCGCCGTAGCCGCTGACCTGGGCGTCGGTGAGCTCGGGTGGGACGTCGGCGTCGGGGCGCCAACGATGCAGGAGCTGGACGCCGGGCTCGACCGGCTCCAGGCCGACGAACAGGGACTCGACCTCGGCGCGGCTGCGGGCCGCGGCGGGGATGCCGCGGTCCAGGTAGGTCTGGACGAGCCGCGCCACCCCCTGGTCGTAGTCGGCGGTCGAGTGGGTGATGACGACGTGGCTGCCGGAGGGCAGGCCGTCCACGAGGCGGCGCACGATGCCGTGCGGGTCGTGGTCGTCGGGGAAGAAGTGGAAGATCGCGATCAGGGAGAGCGCGACCGGCCGGGTCAGGTCGAACGTCGAGCGCAGCTCCGCGGAGTCGAGGATGCTCGCCGGGTCGTGCAGGTCGGCGTGGAGGTAGGCGGTCCGGCCCTGGGGCGTGCTGGTCAGCAGCGCGCGGGCGTGCGTGAGCACGATGGGTACCAGCCCCGGGATACACATGCCCCTGCCCTACGCGTCCACCGACCCCTTCGGATGTTGTACGTTTGTTGTACAGTGGAGTCATGAGTGTCGGATTCCGCCCCACCGAAGAGGACCTCCGGATCGTTGAGGCCAACCGTCGCCAGGACGAGAAGACCAGCGACGTCATCCGGCGCGCCCTGCGACTGCTGGACCGGGAGGCGTGGGAGGTGCGTGCCCGCGAGGACATGCACCGGCTGCGGAATGAGGACCTGTCCGCCGAGCCCGATGCATGGGAGTACGACACCAACGGCAACATCGTGATCACAGGTACGAACCTCGCGGTACCAGCCAGGTCCCAGGACCACCCGTGATCCGCGGCGCCGTGTACCCGGTGGACCTCGGCGACGCCAAGCGCGGGTATGAACAGCGGGGACGTCGACTCGGCCTCGTCCTGAGCATGGAGCAGAACGCGTGGTCCACGGTCACGATCGTGCCCACGTCGACCAGCGCACAGGCGTCCACCTTCAGACCAGAGGTGATCATTACGGGACGGTCGACCAGGATCCTGATCGACCAGATCCGCACCATCGACAGCTCCTATGTCACGGGTGAACTCGTGGACTACCTCTCCCGCGACGACATGGCCCAGGTCGAGCACACCCTCTCGCGCTACCTCGGCCTGCTGCGCTGAGCGCATCGTCTGGCTCCCGTACATCGACCTCCCCGCGCGACCGGGTGAAGACGGAGGTCCGACACAGCTGACAGACCTGTCGAGCGGTGCTTACCGCCCCCCGGCCGAGCCGCGCGGAATGCGCAACCCGGGTACGGACCCGGATACGGCCCGATCACCAAAAAGATGCAGGTCAGAACCCTGAGAGCGGTACGAGGGCGGTCGGGTCGTTGTCCGCGTAGACGACCCGGGCATCGGGGGCGATGCCCTGCACGACCTCGTGCAGGTTCGGCGAGGTCGGGATGCCGGTCCCGACGTCGAGGAACTGCCGGATGCCCACCTCGGTGGCGAGGTAGCGGGCGGCCCTGACGAGGAACGCGCGGTTCTGGCGGGCGGCGAGCGGCGCGTTCGGGAAGGCGGCGATGGCCTGCTCGGCGGCCTCGCGGTCGGCCGGGAAGTTGTCCTTCCCGCCGAGGTAGTAGTCGTACATCCGGGCCACATGAGGCTGGTCGACGCGCAGATCCACCGGGTCGCTCCGGCGCCCGGCGTCGACGGCTGATCCCTCGGACCCTGCGGCCCACCGTCCAGCATTACTCACCGCATCAACCCCCACCGGCGCGTCCGACTCGAAGAACCGAGCCCGAAAACCTTATCCCGCAGTGTTTTCAGGGGTCATCGAAGACACGACCCCCAGAGGTGGGGCCGACCTAGAATTCACTCTGAGTTATTGATCCGCGGATGACGTCGCGGACCTGGGCGCGCAGCCAGCGGTGGGAGGCGTCGGCGTCGAAGCGGGGATGCCAGGCCAGGCACAGGGACAGGGACGGCAGGTCCAGGCCGAGATCGAGGGGCACGAGGCCAAGCGCGGCGAGCCTGTCCCGGCCGAGCCGCCGCGGCGCCACGCCCACGAGATCGCTCTGCGCGACGAGCGCCAGCGCAACGGTATGTGACGGAACGGAGGCGACGACCGCGCGGCGCAGGCCGAGGGTCGCCAGCGCGTCGTCGATCGGCCCATGGAGCCGGCCGCGGCGCGAGGCGACGACGTGCCGGGCGGCCGCGAGACGCTGCGGGGTCAGCGGACGCTCGGTGAGCGGGTGTCCGGCGCGGACCACGGCGATGGCCGAATCCTCGCCGAGGGTCTCGACGCGGATCTCCGGTGCGGTGGAGTCGATCTGGCCGATCTCCAGATCGGCGGTGCCGTCGCGCAGGGGGTCCGCCGACGGCGTCGGCTCCGGCAGGAAGCGCAGGCGCACGCGGGGGGCCTGGCGGGCCAGCCGGTCGAGCAGGTCCACGCCGATCGCGGCGACGAGCATGTCGCTGCCGAGGATGGTGAAGGTCCGGTCCAGGGTGGCGAGGTCCGGCGCCCCCACCGGCGCGAACACGGCGTGGGCGCGCTGGACGAGGGCGTGCACCTCGGCGTGGATCTCCAGGGCGCGCGGGGTCGGGACCATGGCGTTGCCGGCGCGCACGAGGATCGGGTCACCGGTGGCCTTGCGGATGCGTCCCAACGCCCGGCTCACCGCCGGCTCGGTGAGGTGCAGGCGCCGCGCCGCGCCGCTCACGCTCCGCTCGGCCAGCAGCGCGTCCAGGGTGACCAGCAGGTTGAGATCAACGCCGGCGAGCGGGCGGGCCTCGGCGGATTCGCCGGGCGCGGCGGCCGGGAGGAGCACGGGATGTATCGGCCTTCCGTCGCGTCCGGTGGCGGCGGGAAGGTCGGCGGCGGAATGCATGGCATGCATCCTCGCATTGCCATAGTTGCATTTGAAGGCAGATCGTCGTCGTCCTACGCTCAGCCCTAACGACCTATCGCGATGTTACGTAAACCGTCGAAGAGCTGCCGTGACGGCCGATCCATCCAGCCGTTCTGGGCTCCGGGCAAGCGCGGCATGGACCGACCCAGCTCATCCCACCTCCACATCCCACCGCCCACCGCCCACCCGCACCTCGAATCCCACCGCACCTCGAAAGGGATTGCTTCCGCATGCCCATTTTCCTGCAGGACGAAGCCGTCAGCGCGGTCCTCGACCGCTCGTTCGCCGCCGCCGAGAACGACGCCATCACCCTCGACGCTTTCCGATCGACGGTGGGGCCCGACCGGACCATCGGGGACTTCACCGCGGTGGAGCTGGCCGAGCTCGCCGCCGACGTCTACATGCCGGTGTCCCGGGAGGTCGGCACGCTGCTCTACCTGCTCGCCCGCGCGAACCGGCCGGCGCTGACCGTCGAGTTCGGCACGTCCTACGGCATCTCGGCGATTCATCTCGCGGCGGCCGCGCGGGACAACGGCGCCGGCCGGATCATCACCACCGAGCTGTCGGCCACGAAGGCGAAGGCGGCGGCCGGGAACCTCGCCGAGGCCGGCCTGGACGCATTCGTCGAGATCCGGACGGGGGACGCGTTCGAGACCCTGCGCGAACTGCCCGGACCCATCGACCTGCTGCTCCTCGACGGCTGGAACCAGCTCTACCTGCCGCTGCTGCGCCTGCTCGAACCCCGGCTCGCCCCCGGCGCCCTCATCGTCGCCGACGACGTCACCCTGTTCCCCGCGGAGACCCGCGACTACCTCGACTACGTCCACACCCCCGGCAACGGCTACACAGGCGTCGAGATCCCCCTCGACGACGGCCTCGACCTCGCCCTGCGCCACTGATCCCGCCCTGCGCCACTGCCTCGCCATCCGCCACTGGCCGCGCCAGCCACCACTGGCCCCGCCAGCCACTACTGACCGGCCCGTCACCAGGCGGCCGGGCCGGTCCTGTCGAAGTAGCCGCCGGTCGGGCCGTCGGCGCCGATCGTCGCCAGGCGGACGATGACCTCCGCGCCCTCCTCGACGGTCTGGGTGCCCTGGTGGCCGTTGAGGTCGGTGGCGGTGTAGCCGGGGTCGACGGTGTTGAACCGGATGGCGGGGAACGCCTTGGCGTACTGCGAGGTGATCATGACCAGCGCGGTCTTGGAGGAGTGGTAGTCCAGCCCCGTCACCTGGGACTCGATCCGGCTGGGGTCGCTGGTGGCCGCCAGCGAGCCGAGACCGCTGCCGACGTTGACGACGACCGGGGCGTCGCTGTCCGCCAACAGCGGCAGGAAGGCCCGCGTGACCCGCACGACGCCGAAGACGTTCGTGTCGTACGTGGCCAGCATGTCGGCCGCGGTGACCTCGCCGAGCCGGCCGAGCTTGCGCGCGCCCACGATCCCGGCGTTGTTGACCAGAACATCGAGGCCGCCGGCCTCCGCGCGGACGGTCTTGGCCGCAGCCTCGACGGAATCCTCGTCGGTGACGTCGAGCTGCACGAAGCGGGCGCCGAGCCGCCCGGCCGCCTCCCGGCCGCGGTCCGCGTCGCGCGCCCCGACGTAGACGGTGTGCCCGGCCTCGGTCAGGCGGCGGGCGGTCTCGAAGCCGAGGCCCTTGTTCGCTCCGGTGATCAGGGTGGTGGTCATGGGTGATCGACTCCGGTGATCGGCGGGCTGGTGTCGCTTCCACCCTCGCCCGTACCCCGGACGGGCAGCCAGTGCCCATCGTTGCCGGTGGACTAGCAGTACCAGGCTGTTCGGGCACCGCCGGCGGATACTGGGAAACGTGAGCGGATCCAGGGAACTGGGCCGGGCGCTGCGTGGCTGGCGCGACCGCATGGCTCCGGCCACGGTGGGGCTGCCCGCCGGCGGAGTACGTCGGGCTGCCGGGCTGCGCCGCGAGGAAGTGGCGCAGCTCGCCGGCCTGTCGGTGGACTACCTCGTCCGCCTGGAGCAGGGCCGGGCGACCTCCCCGTCCGCGCAGGTGCTGTCCGCCCTCGCCCGCGCGCTGCGCCTGTCGGCGGCCGAACGCGAGCATCTGTACCTGCTCGCGGGCCAGTGGGCGCCGGGTCCCGGGCAGGTGTCGGCGCACATCCCGCCTGGGGTCCGACGGCTGCTCGACCAGCTCGACGGCGCGCCGCTGAGCGTGTGGGACGCCGCCTGGAACCTGATCCTGTGGAACCCGTTGTGGGCCGCCCTGCTCGGGGACCCGTCCGCGCTGCGCGGACGGGAGCGCAACATCGTCTGGCTGCATTTCACCGGTCCGCCGAGCCGGATCAGCCACACCCCCGAGCAGGAGACCCGGTTCAGGGCGGCCATGGTCGGCGATCTGCGGGCGGCGGCCGCCCGCTACCCCGACGATGCCGGCCTGCGCGCCCTGATCAGGGACCTACGGGACGTCAGCATCACCTTCGCGCAGATGTGGGACGCCGGAGTCGTCGGCGTCCACGAGGCGGTCACCAAGACCGTCCACCACCCCACCGTCGGCGTGCTCGCCCTCGACTGCGACGTGCTCACCGCTCCCGGCGGAGACCTGCGCATCGTCGCCTACACCGCCGCCCCCGGTAGCGAGGCCGCCGACCGACTCAGGCTCCTCAACGTCATCGGCACCGAGGCGATGACCGTAGGCAGTACCCCGCGGTAGCGGTCGGCGGGCGTACTCGATGACGTCGCATCCGCTCAGGCGTGGGGGACGGTGCCGCAGGAGGCCAGGGTGGCGCCGCGGTAGCCGGTGAGGAACGAGTTCTTGCGCTGCTGGGCGGAGCCGTGGGTCCAGGTCTCCGGGTTGACCTGGCCGGCCTGGGCCTGGATGCGGTCGTCGCCGACGGCCTGGGCGGCGCCGAGGGCCTCGTCGAGGTCGGCCTCGCCGATGGTGACGTTGCCCGCGTTGTTCGCCAACGTGCTCCACACCCCGGCGTAGCAGTCGGCCTGCAGTTCGAGCTGGACGCTGAGCGGGTTCTCCCGGGACGGGTCGGCCTGCTGGGCCTGGCGGACGCGCGCCTCGGTGCCGGTGAGCGTCTGCAGGTGGTGGCCGACCTCGTGGGCGACGATGTACGCCTGCGCGTAGCGGCCCTGGGCGCCGTAGTTGCGCTGGAGCTGGTCGAGGAAGCCCAGGTCGATGTACACCTTGCGGTCCGGCGGGCAGTAGAACGGCCCGACCTGCGACGACGCCGTGCCGCAGCCGGTGCGCACCGACTGGGAGAAGTAGACCAGCCGCGGCTTGGTGTAGGTCTGGCCGCTGCGGGCGAACTGGGCGCCCCACACCTCGTTGATCTCGTTGAACGCCTTGAGGACGAAGCAGTCGTCGTACTGGTCGATCGCCCCGGCGGTGTTGCAGCGCCGGGCGACGTCGCCGGACGTGCCGCCGCCGGACGTGCCGCCGCCGGGCTGTGACAGCGGCGACCCGGCCGAGCCCGACCCGCCGCCGCCGAGGACCGCGACGAGCAGGTAGATCACCACGCCGAGGATGCCGGCCCCGCCGCCACCGACCGCGAGTCCCCGGCCGAGCCCCCCACCCCCGCGCTGGTCCTCCAGCTCGGAGGCGTCCACCGAGTCGTCGTCGAACTGCATGTCCCGCCCTTCGCCCTGTCCCGATCGCGGACCTGTCCGGTTCGCCGGGTTCCGCAAGGCAGTATGTCCGTGCCGGTCAGCCGTCGAACATCGACCCGCGGTGTGCGGCGTGCGGCGGCCGGTGGGCCGGTGCCGTCAGCGGGGTGGCTGGTCGGCGGCGTCGAGCTGGCGGGCCAGCAGGGTCTGGTCGAAGTAGAGGCGGTTCTCGGTGATCAGGCCGTGCTGGACGCGGTAGACCTCGACGACCCGCAGGGTGACGCGCCGCCCGGTCGGGGGGTGCTCGGTGCCGTCGGCGTCGCGCAGGATCCCGGTGTGCGTGGCGGTGAGGGTGTACTCCTCGACGACGAGCTCGCCCTGCTCGGCGAGGATGTGCGTGTCGACGTCCGCGTCGCCGAACGCGGCGAGGAACGCGGCGCTGTACCCGGCGGCGGCGTCGCGCCCGCAGATGCGCACCCCACCGGGGGCCTCGACGACGAGGTCGTCGTCGAGCAGCGCGTGGACCGCAGCCTCGTCACCGGCGTCGAAGGCGTCCAGCGCCCGCTTGACCGTGTCCAGTGCCTCCCCCATCCGGCCCTCCCGCTGCGTCGCCGCGACCTCACCGAGGCGGAATCATCCCATCGGACACGGCCGCGCGACGACGGATTCACCGGATCCCGCGACCGACAGGCGGCGACGGACGGCGGTCAGACGCCGGTGGTCGAGCCGGGGCGGAGGATCATCAGCACGGTGACGGTGGCCCAGAGCAGGTTGAAGATGCCTGCGGTCATCGCGAGGCGCTTGGTGCGGGCGAGCGCGATGCCGTTGCCGGTCGCCGCGCCGCTGTCCAGGGCCGCCGCCACGCGGGAGGCGGGCAGGCTGGTGGTCGGCATGTCGGCGGTCGGCAGGTCCATCGCCGAGACGGCCCCGGCGGCGGGCGCGCCCCCGGGCGAGGCCTCGCCGCTGCCGGTGTCGGTGTCGGTGTCGGTGCCGGCTCCGCTGCCGGCGACGCGGGCGGCCGAGGCGGCGGTGATCTCGTCGATGAGGTTGCGCTGCGCGGGCAGGATCGCGAACGCGAGCACGAGCGCGGCGAGGCCGGTCAGCGCGATCGCGACCATGAGCCAGGTCTGGCCGAGCACGTCGAGGCTCTGCGCGGTGAAGAACCCGAACACGACCACGAGCAGGCCGAGCGCCGAGTAGATCCCGCAGATCCGGTACAGCACCCGCGCGATCCCGGCGGAGTGCTCGTCGCCGGGCCGGGCCAACGCCGCGCGGGCGGCCGGTGGGAACATGCTCGCCGCCACCGTGACCGGTCCGATCGCGACGATCGCGGCAAGGACGTGCACGCTGAGCAGGAACTTGGTCACGCTTTCGCCCCGCGGGACGCCTCGGGCGCCGGCCGCGGCGGCCGAGAGCACAGCAAGCAGTTCACGCAACACCTCGCCGGAACGGGCACCGCCCGCCCGCGAAGCCACGGAGATCACCAAGCCGCGGGGATCGCTAAGCCGCGGGGATCACCGAGCCGCGGACATCGCGGAGCCGGGAGAAGGGTCGGACGGTACGACGTCGACGCTACGACCCCCGGGACGCCGGCACGTCGGCAGGATTGCCAGATATCGCCGCCTTCTCGCCAACCCCCGCCGGTGCCGGCGGCCGCGGACCCGCCCGTCCGCGCCCCCCAGGCCTCCTACCAGCACAAACAGCTCAAATGCTGCTAAAACGCCCGCTGGACGACGGAAATGATCCGTGCGCCACCATCGGGCTCGCCCGAACCCCCGACCTCGCGCCCGGCCTCGGCCCATCGGACCGGGACGGGCCCGTCGAGCCGCCGCGGGCTCCCGTCGGCGGCCCAGGAAGCGGGCGGACGGGCGTCGCGGGACCGGGTTAGGTTGGCCGCTATGCACGTGGTGGCCGTCCTCGCGATGGACGACGTCGTCCCGTCCGACCTCGCGACACCGCTGGACATCTTCGGTCGCACCCGCCTGGCGGACGGCCGCCCGGCCTACGAGGTGCGGCTCTGCGCCGCGAACGCGGAGGTGACGACCGGCGCGTTCGCCCTGCGCGCTCCCTGGCGGCTCGACGCGCTGACCGCGGCGGACACCGTCATCGTGCCGGGTTGCGACGACCCCGCGACGGAGCCGGACGTCGAGGTACTCGACGCGCTGCGGACCGCCGCGGCGGGTGGGGCGCGGCTCGCCTCGATCTGCGCCGGCGCCTTCGTCCTCGCCGCGGCGGGCCTGCTCGACGGGCTGCGCGCCACCACCCACTGGATCGCCGCGGCGGAGCTCGCGCGGCGCCATCCCGCCGTCGACGTCGACCCGAACGTCCTGTTCATCGACAACGGGCAGATCCTGACCTCGGCCGGCGCCGCCGCCGGGATGGACCTGTGCCTGCACATGGTGCGCCGCGACCACGGCACGGCCGTCGCCGCCGAGACCGCCCGGATGTCCGTCATGCCGCTCCAACGCGACGGCGGGCAGGCGCAGTTCATCGCCCGCGAGCAGCCGCCGCCCGACGGCACCGAGCTGGAACCGCTGCTGCACTGGCTGACGGCGAACGTCCACCGCGAGCTCACCCTCGCCGACATCGCGGCGCACGCGATGGTCAGCACTCGCACGCTCAACCGCCGCTTCCGCGAACAGACGGGGTTGACGCCGGTGGCCTGGTTGCAGCGCTCGCGGCTGCGCCGGGCCCAGTACCTGCTGGAGACCACCTGCCATCCGGTGGAGGCCATCGCCGCGCAGGTCGGGTTCGGCTCGCCGGCCGCCTTCCGGGAGCAGTTCCGCCGGCTGGTCGGGACGAGCCCGCGGGCCTACCGGCGGACCTTCGGCGGCGGCACCCCGGCCCCGAGCGCCAGGACGGTCGAGGCGGCCAGAAGCGCCGGAACGGCCGGAACAGCCGGAACGGCGGTGACGGGCATGGCCCGGTCGGCGGTCCTCGTCGCGGACGCGCCCACACCGATGGGCCACCGGAGCCGGACACCTCACAGTGCACGGTGACGCAGCCGAACCGTCGGGTCGGGTCATCGGCCCGCCTGGGGGATGATGCCGTCAGCGAGTGACCCACCTTGTGCCGTGCGTCTTCGGGAGGGGAGTCGGTATGCCAGTCCAGGCCGCCGTTCGGCTCGATGTCCGGCTGTTGCTGCGGATCGACGACCGGGTGCTGCTGGCACGACCGCCGGACGATGTCTGGCACGTGCTCCCCGGTGGCCCGGTGGTCAGCGGCGAGAGCACCGACGACGCACTCGAGCGGCAGGTGGGGCGGCTCGCCGGGCCGCGGGTCGTCTCCCGGCAGTTCGTCGGCGCGGTCGAGCACGACGGCTCCATCACCGGCCGTTCTCCGGAATCCGCGACGGACCATGTGCTCAGCGTGCTGTTCGCCGGGGTCTGGCCGACCGACATCCCGACCCCATCCCGCTGGGGGGAGCACACCCTCGTCCCGGTGAACATCGACGTCCTGCTCGCGACGCGGCTACGCCCGCTGTCCATGGCCGAGGTCGTGCGCCGCTGGCTGGCCGAGGGCTGGCCGCTGTGGCGCGGGCTGGACCCCGCCGGGGCCAACCGGCGGCTGCCGTCGCTGGCCTCGCTGCGGTCGCAGCTCTTCGCCCGCCGCGAGGAGCTGCGGACGCTGGCCTTCCGCGACGCGGCGGTGGCGATGTGTGCGCTGGTCACCGCCGCCGACGGACACATCGACCCGACCGAGCGGGAGGGGGTGCGCGGCTTCGCCGCCACCGACCCGGTGCTGTCCCAGTTCCCTGAGCAGGACACGGTGCGGCTGTTCGAGGCACACCTCGATCGGCTGACCGCGGACTTCGCAGCCGGCCGCCACGCGGCGCTGGCCGAGATCGCCAAGGTGCGCGGCCGGGTGGCGCAGGCCGTCGCCGTCGTGCGGATCGGACAGGTCATCGGCCTGGTCGACGGGGAGTTCGTCGCCAGCGAGCGGGCGGTCGTGCGGGAGGCGGCGCTCGCCCTCGGGCTGGAGCCGGCCGAGTTCGCCCTCTGACCCGGCGTCCGGCGTCCGGCGTCCGGCCGCCGGTCAGGCGTCGTCCTCCGAGCCCGCCTCGATGACGCGGACCGTGCCGACCGCGCGCCAGTTCACCGCCAGGACGTCGCCGTCCGCGAGGGTGATCTGGTCGAGCCCGACGTTGCCGGCCCGGCCGCTCATCACCTCCTCGGCGCGTCGACGGAGCGCGGCCGCGTCGGTCCCGGCCGGCAGGTCATACGCCCGGCCGTCGAGCACCAGCCGCACCATTCACCCTCCCGCGCCCACCCGACCGCGCCCACCCGACCGCGCCCACCCGACCGCGTCCACCGGCCGCGCGCCCACCGACCGGAACCACCCGACCCGCCACCATCGTCAACCGACAGTAATGCGTTCCGTACACGGAGTGCGTCACCGCGAGCCGGGCGGCGCCGGGCGCACGCCGGCTCAGTCGTCCTGCTTGATCCCGAACCACCCCATCACCTTGCCGCCGAACTTCAGGTCGCCGTCAATCTTGATTTTCCGGGTGAGGAACAGCTTGGCGCCGCTGGCCTGGCCGGTGAGCACCCGAACGAAGCGGACCCGGTCGGTGGTGATGGTCAGCGCACGGTCGGCCGGCGCCGTGCCCGAGCCGGCCGGCGGCTCGGTCGCGAGCGTGCAGGCGCCGTCGACGACGCGCAGTTCGTAGGTGCGGGTGCTGCCCCCCGGGCCGCCGGTGAGCGCGAAGCGGACCAGCGCGTTCTCACCCTGCGCCTGCTCGGGCCGGAACGTGTCGCGCATCTGGCGGAAGATCTCGTCAAGGACGCCCTCCCCGGCCGGGCCACCCAGCAGATCGGAGATCTCCCGCTCCGACAGGGTGGACAGACCGCTGACGATCTTGGCCGGGTCGGCCGTGGGGTCGACGGCGAGGTCGGACATGGCCACTCCATTCGTTGACGGGCGGCCCGCCAGGCGACGGGCGCGGCACGAGCACGCTAGCGAACCCCGCGGTGGCATTCGTCGCCCGGGGCGCCCGATCGGGCACCCCGCGCCGGGGTGGCTATCGTGACCGGCGTGGCCAGCCCGGCGTTGCTGCGCATCGAGATCGACGGATGTCCCGTATCCCTCGACGATCCACCTCCGCTGGCCCTGCTTCCCCACGGTCATTTCACGGTCATGCAGGTCCGCGACGGCCGGACCCGCGGTCTCGACCTGCACCTGCGACGTCTCGACGCGGCGAACCGTGAGCTCTACGCCGAGCCGCTCGACGGCGAGCTGGTGCGCGCTCGGATCCGGGCGGCGCTGGCCGCCTCGACCCGCGACGCCACCGTGCGGGTCGTCGTCACCGGCACCCCGGACGGCGACCCGACGCGGCTCATCGTCGCGGTCGGGGCGCCCGCCGAGCCGCCTCCGGCCCCGCAGCGGCTCATGTCCGTGCCGTACTCACGGCCGTTCCCGCACCTCAAGCACCTGGGCACATTCGGTCAGCTCCAGTACGGCCGGCTCGCTCGCCGGCACGGCTTCGACGATGCGCTGCTCACCGGCCCGGGTGGCGTCGTCTCGGAGGGTGCGACGACCAACATCGGCTTCCTCGCCGGGGACGCGGTCGTCTGGCCGGACGCGCCGGCCCTGCACGGCGTGACGATGGCTCTGCTGGAACGGTCGCCGGACAGCGTGCGGGCGCCGGTGCGGCTGGCCGACCTCGACCGCTTCGAGGCGGCGTTCGTGACGAACTCCCGCGGGATCGCCGCCGTAGCCGCCGTCGACGACCACCGCTTCGCCGGCCCGACACCGCGCATCGCCGAACTCGCCCGTCGGTACGACGCCGTTCCCGGCGACCTCGTCTGAGGGGTCGGCACCCGCGGATCGGCCGGGCCGGCGGAGCCGGGTGGCGTCTCTCGCCGATCGCGCCGGCGGCCCCNCCCCTCCCGGGACGCCAGCCGCCGATAGGACGAAGTGAAATCATTCTTCTACTTGATCGTGCTTGCATTATCTTTGCGTCGACGACCATTTCCGCGAGCTACATTCGATGCCACAACCGGGCCGTCACGGAACCACCACGAACCATTTCCCGGCGGCGGAATGCTAGGTACTGTCATGGCTCCGCCGGCATTTTCCGGCGGGTCCGAACAGTCCGAACCGGATACGGTTCCGTGTCGCCCGTGAAGGAACACCGCACCGATGCCGCTTTCCTCAGCAAGGCTCCTCATAGCGCTCCTGCTGCACGAGCAACATCGCGTCGAGCCCGCCGGCGTGCCCGTGCGGTATCCCTTCCCGCCGCCGACCGAGCGCCACCTCCTTCGCGCCGCGACAGCCGTCGCCGCCGGCCGGTCCAAGGGCGCCCTGCGCGAGCTGCGCCAGAGCGAGCACGACCCCGCCGATCCCGACCACGTGGCGGTGCACGAGGCGCTCTACCTCGCGGCGCTCGCCCTCGACCGGAACTGGTCCCCGGACGACGCGGGCCTCCTGCGACCCTCGCCCGCCACCGTCGGCCGGTCCGCAGCCCCGTCCCGCACCCGCGACCCGGCGCCGTCCGTCTCCCCCGCCGACGGCCCGCTGACGGCCTGGACGGCGCAGGCGGTCGTCCGGCAGCGCCACGACCTGCTCGCCCCGACCACCGCGGTCATCTGCGTACTCGCGGCCGAGGTCATCCCCGCGATTCGGATGGCCCGCGCCCGTCTGCTCGCCGCGTCGATCCCGCCCGCGGCGGGCGCCGGCACCGAGGCGCCCGCCGCCGCCCGCCGCCCGCTCCCACCCACCGCTCGAAGACTCGGCGCCAGCCGCTCGCCCGCCACCAGCCACTCGCCCCATGCCAGCCACTCGCCCACCACCGGGACGAGGCACCGGCCCGCGGCCGCCGGGGAGGGGCGGGCTCACGCGGTCGCCACCAGACGCGGTGCCGCCGGTACCCCCTCCGCCGGCGGCACCGGCGCGGACACCACCCCCTGGCTCAACACCCTGCCCATGGTCCTCGGCTGGACGGGTGCGGCGGGGCTCGTCCGGCACACGGCCTCCGCCCACGGGCTGCACCGGACGGGACCGCGGGCTCGCTCCCGGGCCGGCGGCTTCCTCCCCGCCATACTGGGCTGGGGCTTCACCGTCGGCCGGTCGTCCGCGGGGCACCCGGGGTCCCCACCCGGGGACGCAGCGCCCGCTGCGCGCATCGGCGACCCCCGAGCGCGCCCCCCGGCCCCCCGGGAGACCGCGGTCACCCCTGGCCGGCAGATCGCCCAACCCGCGGAGGCTCCCCAAGGCACGGAGGTCATCCGAGGCCTTCCGATCCCCCAGGACCTCACCGCCCAGGTGGACCCCCCGCTCCCTCCCCACGGCCCACTGCCACCCGACCGCCCGCTGCCACCCGACGGCTCCCCGCTGCCCGACCGCCCAGTGTCTCCGGACGACTCGCCCACTCCGGACGGTCCGCTCCTCCCGGACGGCCCACTCCCATCGGACGGCCCGATCTCCCCGGCCACCGAGATCGCCGAAGTCGCCCGGGACATCGCGGTCGCCCCGGACGTCAAGAGCCCCGGGAGCGGGACGGTCCCCATGTCCGTCGCAGTCGGGCCGGACTCCCCGCTCACGTCGAACGCCGCGGCACTCCCAGCCACAGACAGCGCCCCGGCGCGAAGCGACCCGGCCGATCCGACCACTCCCACCGGCATGGCCATCCCACCCGGTATGGCCATCCCATCCGGCCCGACCGGCCCTGCTGTCGACGTCCCCACCGCGACCGGTTCCCCCCTGCCGACGGACCGGCCCTCCCCGGCGCCCACGCCCTCCCCGACCCGGGCACCCTCCCCGCCTCCAGCGCCCTCCCCGATCCCAGCGCCCTCTCCGGCCCTGACCCCCGTGCCCACCCGGACCCCCGCTCCGGGTGGGCTGCCGCGCTCCGCCGGGACCCCCAGGCCTGCGGACCCGGCCGGCCTGCCGCTCCGAGTCGCCGCGCTGGGCGGCGTCGCGTTGCAGGGAAAGGCCGCGGTGGCAGGGCCCGCCGCGCCCCCGGGTGTGGTCGCGCAGGCGCGCCCGGCAATGACCGCGGCGGTACCCGATGCGGGTGTCGAAGGCTCGGTCCTGGCGGCGGTGGACGCGCTCACGATGGCCGACGCGTTCGTCGCCCGGCTGGCCGAGCTGCCCGTGCATCAGGCCAGCGCGTACGCCCGGATCCTGCGCGCGGACCTGCTGTTCCGGCTGGGTCGGGCGGCCGAGGCCGGCGTTGCGCTGGATGTGGTGGAGACGGCGGGCGGCGCCGACGACGCGACGCTCGCGCACGCGGCCCTGGTGCGAGGCGACTGGGCCGGCTTCCCAGACGGCGGGGCGCAGACCCTGGGCCGCAGGCCGGACGGCTCGCCGATCCCCTCGGGCCGTCCGGCCTACCTGGACCGGGCCGAGGAGCTGTGGCGACGGTCGCTGGCCGCCTACGGCCGCATCGACTCCGACGCCGGGCGGGCCGCCGGACTGCTCCGGCTCGCCGAGGCGCCGACCGCCACCGGCCGGCCGATCCTGCGTCGCGCCCGCATCGACGAGGCCGCACGCCGGGCGCGGGCCGCGGGCGACGACGCCCTCACCTGGACCGCCCGGGTGCACAGCCTGATCGAGCGAGCCCGGACCGGCGAGGCATCCACGACGGAGCTGCGGACCATGATGACGGCGCTGGCGGAATGGAGCCGCTTCGACGGGAGCACCAGCTACGGCCGTGGCCTGAGTCAGCTCCTCGCGGCGGCGACCGGCGGCGCGGTGACCGTGAGCACCGTTTGACGCCGTGAGCGCCACACCACCGCAGACCGGTCTGGGCGGCGGACGTGCCGGCCAGTCGGCGAGGGATCAGGCGCGCCGCCCGCCAGGAAACGGCGGCGGCGAAGCCGAGCGCTTCCCGCGCCCCCGGAGAATCCCGATCCGTCTGTGCCCCTCGTCCCCGCCCGCCTGGCCCGTGGCCCCGGAGCCCGATGATGCCGGCGCCGCAACGGTCCCAGCCCCCTCGGCCGCGACTGCCGAGGCAGCATCCTCGGGGACGCCAGGCGGCTCGGCCATGTTCGGGGTGTCGCCGCGCGGGTCGCCCGCGGGCAGGGTGGCGGCGCCCGGCAGGCTCGGAACCGCACCGGCGGGAGCGTCCGCGGCCAGCGCGGCGGCCGGGTCCTCGTCGAGGGGNGGATTCGCGGGATGACCGGGCAGCGTCACCCAGGCGGTACCGGTGTACTTGTCGCCGACGGACACGTCGATCTCGCGGAACTTCGCCGGGTCGAGATCCCGCAGCCGCTCGGCGGCGGTGTCCCGGAAGTACTCCGGAGACAGCGCGAGGACCAGGTCGGCGTCGGGGTAGCGCTCCAGGATGCCGCGCACCTGGGGGGCGTCGATCAGCCGGGCGGCGATCACCACGGCGTTGCCCGGGGCACCGGTTCCATCGATGATCACATCGCCGTGGTGCAGCGACATCCGCAGCCGCAGCCGGCTGTCGGGTTCGCGCCCGTTGTTGTAGACGCGCTGGGCGATCTGCAGCTCGCGGACGAAATCGCTGGCGAGGTACGCCTTCGCGACCGAACCGGCCACGGCGATGAGGAAACCGTCGCCCTGGTCCTGACGCAGCCGGATCGACTCCGCCGGCAGTCGCAGCCCCGCGACGGCCGCCGCCACGATCTCCTGCAATGCCGCCCGCCAGTCGAGCTGGTCGAGCATGCCGCGCCGGCTGTACCGGCGGGCGTCGAGGAAGAACAGGCTGACCTGCTCCGGCATGCCCGCGGCCGATCGTCCCCGCCCGCCCACGGCCGGGAGGATGTCCCGCGGCGCGTCGACGTCGAGCGGAGAAGACGCGGGGCCTCGGTGGGCCCCGAAGACCTCGCTGGCCGGGAACGCCTCCGCCGCGGCGGCCAGCAGGCGTGCCCGACCGTCGACGAGCACGCCGTTCTCGAGCAGCTCCGAGATCTCCGACCAGAAGTCATAGGGCGCGCCGACGAGCTCCGGCACCCGGCCACGGGTGAGGCCGGCGCGCACCAGCAGCCGCTTCGCCTTGGAGTTCGTGTCGAACGCGTCGGCGAGCGCCCAGATCTCGACCTCGCTCAGCCGCTGCGTCACGAGTCCCCCGAACCGGTTCCAAGATGCGGCGGGCGCCGACAGGCCTCCGCCGGCCGGCGCGATTTCCGCGATCATTCTAGTCCCGGGACGGACGGCTTCGACCAGGTGCGTCTCATCCGTGACAGGTCCGGTGCACATCCTCGTCGGCAGCGCGCGGACGGTGGGATGTCGCCCGCGCGTGCCGCGAAGGGTGCGCTGCGCCTGAAGGAGCTCCGCTGACCAAGCTCGGCTGACCAAGCTCGGCCGGCCGAGCTCAGCCGACAGAGCTCAGCCGACAGAGCTCAGATGAGGCCGAGCGCGCGGACGGCCTCGCGCTCCTCGGCGAGTTCACGCACCGAGGCGTCGATCTTCTCCCGGGAGAAGGCGTCGAGCTCCAGACCCTGCACGATCTCGAACTTCCCGCCGGCGGCGGTGACCGGGAACGAGGAGATGAGTCCCTCGGGCACGCCGTACGAGCCGTCGGACGGGATCGCCGCGGAGGTCCAGTCACCCTCGGGGGTGCCGTTGACCCAGGTGTAGACGTGGTCGATCGCGGCCGAGGCGGCCGAGGCGGCCGACGAGGCGCCACGAACCTCGATGATCTCGGCACCGCGCTTGGCCACCCGCGGGATGAACTCCTCGGCGATCCACTTCTGGTCGCCGACGGCCTCGGCGCCGCTGCGGCCCCCGACCTGGGCGTGGAAGATGTCCGGGTACTGGGTGGCCGAGTGGTTGCCCCAGATGGTGATCTTGCGGATCTCGGCGCTGGGAACGCCGAGCTTCTTCGCCAACTGCGCGATCGCGCGGTTGTGGTCGAGGCGGGTCATGGCGGTGAATCGCTCGGCAGGCACATCCGGCGCGTGCGTCTGGGCGATGAGCGCGTTCGTGTTCGCCGGGTTGCCGACGACCAGGACCCTGATGTCCTCCGCCGCGCCGCTGTTGATCGCCTCGCCCTGCGGCTTGAAGATGCCGCCGTTGGCGGACAGCAGGTCGCCGCGCTCCATGCCCTTGGTCCGCGGGCGGGCGCCGACGAGCAGGGCGACGTTGGTGCCCTCGAACGCCCGCTTGGCGTCGTCGAACACATCCACCCCGGCCAGCAGCGGGAACGCGCTGTCCTCGAGTTCGAGGGCGGTGCCCTCGGCCGCCCGGACGGCCTGCGGGATCTCCAGCAGCCGCAGCTTCACCGGCGTGTCCGCGCCCAGCAACTGGCCCGACGCGATGCGGAACAGCAGCGCATAGCCGATCTGACCGGCGGCGCCGGTGACGGTGACGTTGACGGGCGTTGAACTCACTGGCATCTCCTGGTACAGGTCATCCGGAAGCTCGGGCGGCGGACCGGGACGACCGGCGGCGATCGTGGACCGGCCCACGAAATGCGATGTCTTTCCTTCGCCCCAGCGATGCTAGTCCGACCGCCTGCAACACGGGCAGCTTGGCGGGGCGGAGCGGCTCACACCCCCCGAGGAGGCGTCGGCCCGACCGGCGGGCGCGCCGGCGCCGGGCCGCGGACGTGCGCGGACAGGCCCGCGAGGGGTGGGTACGCCGGGGTCGGCACCGCCGGCGACTCCCCGGCGGTGCCGGCCCCTACTGGCCGATCTCGTCGCCGCAGCGGGGCGCCGGCGGCACGAGCTCGAAATGCTGCGCGTCCGCGGTGACCTGGAGAAAGGTATAGCAGCGGTTGATCTGCCCGAAATGCGAGGAGAAATCGATCGGCGCGGGCAGCAGACCGTCGGCGTCGTAGCCCTTCAGCCCGCGCAGCCCCCGGATGAACGACTCCCGGCTCGGGCACGGCCCGGCCGCGGCGAGACCTCGCAGGAACATGTCGGCCGAGATCCAGCCGGACAGGGCGGCCTGCTGGGCCGGCGGTGACACCTGCGGGGCGTACTTGAGCATCCCGGCGAGGAAGCGCTGGTGCGCGGGCGTGCCCACCTCGAACGGCTGGTAGTCGACGAACGTGTAGAGGCCGGCGAGCACCGGGCCGAAGACCCGCAACAACCGCTGGTCGTAGCTGACGGGCGACAGGATCACGCGCAGGTTCGCGTGGGCGGCGCGGGCGCCGACGACCACCTGGCCGAAGGCGGCGCCGGTGACCGCGCCGACCAGGACGTCCGCGCCGCTGGCCCGCACCTTCTCCCCGATGCCGGGGATGTCGATCGGGCCGGTCGCGTCGACCCGGCCGACCACCCGGATGCCTGCCGCCTGCAGGCTCAGCGCCAGCTTGTCCGCCATCGTCATCGACGTCGCCGAGAACGCCGACTGCGCGATGACCGCGGTGCGCCCGCCGCGCTCGGCCACGAACGCGCCCCAGGTGGTGACGGACGGCCCGTCCGAGATCATGTTGGAGTAGCTGAACATGTTGTCGTTCTGCGTCCAGGCCGCCTCCAGCGACGTGCCCGTCACCGGCACCCGGGCGCCGTGCAGGTAGGCCGCGGAGCCGCTGGCCACCGAGGTCGACTCGATGAGGCCGAAGACCCGGTCGGTCTGGACCAGCGCGCGGGCACCGGCCTCGTTGCCCGCGGGATTCGAGGCGTCGTCGCGCCAGGTGTAACGGACCTGGCGACCGCCCACGCCGCCGGCGGCGTCGGCGACCCCGAGCCGCGCGTCGACGCCGGCGCGGAACGGCGCGAACAGCGACGCCGCGTTGCCGGTGTCCGGGTAGAGCAGCCCGAGACGCACCGCGTCCGGGGTGACGCCCGGCTCGGCGCAGACCGGCGCCGTCGGCTTCTCGTCGCTGGACACCCGGCAGCCGACCACCCCCAGCGCGACCGCGACGCCGAGCAGGCCGACGAGGAGGCGACGGTGGGCCCGCGCTCGACGCCGCGACCCGCCCCGCGGTCGACGCCGGCCGGTAGCCGGGACCGTGACGCTGCTCACTCCACCAACCTTGGCGCAGGATGACATGCTCCGGTGCCATTCCGTTGATTTTGTGAGATTCGCCAGAGCTGGATTGGGCTGGTTTAGGCTGCCGGCGGTGCCACCGGCTCGTTGGCTCACACCGCAGCGGGCGGGGNGGNTGGGGNGGGAAGGATGGGGCGATGGCCGCGGCGAAACCGACCCTGAAGATCGAATACTGCACCCGCTGCCGCTGGCTGCCGCGGGCGGCCTGGCTCGCCCAGGAGCTGCTGACCACATTCGAGGGGGACCTGGCCGAGGTCTGCCTGGTGCCCGGGACGGGCGGGGTGTTCGTCGTGCGGCTCGGCGACCGGGTGCTCTGGGACCGGCGGGAGCAGGGCTTTCCCGAGCCGTCCGCCGTCAAGCGGCTCGTGCGGGACGCGGTTGCGCCCGGACGACCTCTCGGCCATGTGGAAGCGTCGGCAGGCGATCCGGACGCCTGACCGCGGGGAGATCAGGGCGCGGGGAGATCAGGGCGCGGGGAGATCAGAACGCGGCGGCGGCGGCTCGGGCGATGGCCTCGTCCAGCGGTGCGGGAGCGCCGCTGACCCCGACGGCGCCGACGATCATCCCGTCCCGCCGCAACGGCAGCGCGCCGGTCAGGCCCGAGCCGGGCTCGGCCGGCGGGCGTTCCCAGCCGCCGTACCCCTCGTCCCCTACCCCGGACCCGGCGGGGCCGCCCTCGCCCCCGGTGTGGTTCACCAGGCGGGCCGGCGCGGCGGAGGCCCGCGCCGCGCACGCCCGGTCGACCGAGATGTCGGCGGTCTGCAGGCGGGCGTTGTCCATCCGGACATGGGCCACCAAAATGCCCGCGTAGTCGACGACGGCGATGTTAACCGGTTGACCGAGGTGAATCGCATACCTTTCCCCGGCCGCGATGATCCGGCGGGCATCCTCGAGCGATACGGTCATCCGCGACTCTCCCCATAAAGCGGCGTTCCGGTGCGCCTGACCATAGGCCCAGATCGGCCGTCGAGTGGTGGAAGGCGCGCCGCAGAACAACCGTCGCTCACGGCGGTTCCCCGCGCGAGCGGCGGCACACAGAAGGACACAGGTTGCCCGCAGCCGACGCGGTGGCGCCGCGGCCGGGGCACGGAACACGGGGAAACAGTGAGGTCGCGCCAGGCGGGTCACGCGGCGGCGCCGTTCGCGCGGGCGTCGGCGGGACGCGGGGACCCGGGTTCCCCGACGGCCCCGGCCCGCCGCTGGGGTCGCCCGCCCGGGCCAGACGGGTGGCCCGGGCGGACCACCACCGCCGCGCCGGCCCGCGCCGGCCGGGTCCGGTTGCAGAGCCGTCCCGACCGGTGGCGGCGCCGCGCCGAGGTGGGTGGCGCGGGCGGCGGCGGTCCACGTCGCCGCCGCCCGCGCGGGACACCACGACCGACCCGCGCCGTTGCGGGGCGGCCGTGGTGAGTCCGGTGGCCGGCGCCGGGTCAGGCCGCCGCGGCCAGCGGTAGCACGACCCGGGGGAAGCGGTGGATCAGCCGGGTCGTGAGCTGACCGCCGTCGAGCATGTCGAGCAGCGCCCCGGCCCGGCGATGGTCCAGCCGGCCCGACCGGTGCAGACCCCGCAGCCGCAGCAGACCCGGCAGGTGCGCCTCGATGGCCCGCTGGTCGGGTCGGGGGGCGCCGTCGAGCCAGGCGTCGAACTGCCCGCCGGTCATGATCTCCCACACGATCGTGTCGGCCACCGCGCCGGTACCGTCGGTGATCGTCACCAGGTGGGGCACCCGGACCAGGTCGCTGAAGCCCGCCAGGTCCGGCCGAAGCCCGGCGGTCACCACGTTGTTGCCGAGCCGGGGATCGAGCCCGGGCGCCGGGCGGCGTAGCACGTTGCGCAGATGGGAGGCGAAGGCGAGGGCCAGCGCGCTGCGCCCAGGGGGGCTGGCGTGGGCGTGCAGCACGATGGCGTCGACCCCGGGCGAGCGCACCTGCTCGGCGGCGGCCCGGACCAGCCACGCCGGCTCGACCAGGACAAATCCCACCTGGGCCCGCCGACGCTCGGCGATCGCGTCGCCGCCGTCCTCTATCGAGCTGGGCACTCCGAGGGTTTCGTGGGTCCACTGGCAGGTGATGAGCCCATCGGCACCCGGCAGTGAGAGCAGGGGAAGATCTCCCGAGCTGAAGATCCGTTCCGTGGCGGGCGGGGGCATGCTGTCTCCGGTCCGGTTGGCCGGAAGCGCCGCGAAGGCGATCGCCGGCCGCAGGGGCGGGTCGGTACGGGTAGGGACAGAACGGGCCTCGTTGCACCGCATGTCCGTCCGATCCAGCAGGTTGGGGGCCGAGACGACGTCGCGTTGGGACGTCTGGGCCAGCCACGCGTGCTGCGGGCTGCGGGCGAGCGGAGCCCGCACGGCCGTGGCGCACGCCTGCCGGGAAGGGACGACCGGAGTCAGCAGGACCATGATGGCGGACGCCTACTGCAGCAGGTTGTCGAAATCGCCGTCCTTGGCGCCGAGTATCAGGGCCTCTATCTCGGCTCGGGTGTAGACGAGGGCAGGGCCGTTCGGATGCCGGGAGTTGCGGACGGCCACCTCGTCGCCCGGCAGCTTCGCCATCTCGACGCAGTTGCCCTGCGAGTTGCTCCGCCGGCTCTTCTGCCAGGTCACGCGCTCCAGCGCCGCCGCAGACATGCCACTGTAGATCTTGGTCACGCGATCTCCCGAAGCCCCGAGTAGCCGTGCCACGACGGCCCTCACCCACGCAGCCCGCCTGTCGCACCGCCGCACCGCGATGGACTCCTCGCCGGCCACCCCGGACGGGACTNCCCCCGAANCCCCCGCCGATGTGCCCGCGTGTGCGCCTGCACGAACTTCGGCTCACGATACAGCACGGTCAGGTGCACGTGCATCAAGCGGGTCGCATGTGCGCGCCACGGCCTCACGTGCGACCGGCCATGCGGTTGCCGCGGTCGCGACCCCCGGCCCCTGGACCCGGGGAGCGGCCGGCCGGGGCGCTCCCCGGGTGACCGCGTACCCCGGTGGCGCTAGCACTCCTGGTCGGGAGTTCACAGAGATGACCCGAAGGAGGTAGCGAATCGTCCGAATAAACCCGCAAAGTGGCGAATCACGCAGCCGACCAGCGACGCCGTAACGGCGTACCAAGGGACCTGGCCGCAGGAAGGGGGCGGTGACTTGCGGGAATGGCCTGCGAGCGCGGCGGGGCCCTGGGGCTCCGGAACCAAGGGACGCCGATCGGGGGGGCGCCCGCTGGTGTAAAAGTTCATAGCCCCGACACGTCGGGCATCGGGACGCAGCGGACGACGACCGGATCCGGAGGCCACTCGCACTCGCGAGGGACAACGCAATGAGAACCCATCGCCGGACCACCGGGGAGGCCCTCGCACCACGCAGCGTCTCGCCGACCACATCCCGGATCCACCGTCCCGGCGCCGGAACATCTCCGGCCGCCGCGGCGGCACCCGGCGCAGCGACCGCCACCGGTGGGCGGCGCGGGCAGCACGACCGGGCCGGCGACCCGGCCGCATTCACCCGAGTGGGGAGTCGGCCGCCCTGCCCGGTCCCGCGGTCAGGTGGAATCAGACGACGAGCAACCGCGCAGCCACTCGCGTTCCACGGCCGGGGGCGGCAGCCGACGGTCCGGGGCTTCCGGCGGAGGTTGAGCCGGCGCACCGGACGAACGCGGGGACCAGACGAACGCGGGGACCATGGGACAAACGGGCGGGCGGGGGCACGAGAGAGTGGAAGCGAACGCGTGCGAGCGGGAGGGAGTGGGGGCGACCCCAGGCGGCCTCGTCGGAGCAGATCGGAAGGCCCGCGTCACTGGGAGCTACGACCGATCCCTGGCCGCACCTTCGGGGGCATCTGTACCGCCAGGCCAGCGGACACCCACCACCGGCACTCTCTGTGAGCGTGTATACAAATAACCCTCACTGCGCTAAACAAGCAGCTGTCATCCAGACAAGAGAACCAGCCACATAACCGGATCCAGAAGATCAGATGTCATACTCTTGCGTTGACCGATGGCGAGGGGGCCGACCGTGACGACAGCTCAGCCGGGAAGTGGGCCGACCGTGCGTCGGATCCTGCTCGGCTCACAGCTCCGTCGACTTCGCGAGGAGAAGGGCATCAGTCGGGAGACCGCTGGATACCACATCCGCGCCTCCGAGTCGAAGATCAGCCGGATGGAGCTGGGCCGAGTCAGCTTCAAAGAACGAGATGTCGCCGACCTGCTGACCTTCTATCAGGTCACGGACGAAGCCGAGCGCGCTCCTTTGCTGGCGCTCGTGCGCGAGGCGAACACCGCCGGCTGGTGGCAGAACTTCAACGACGTTCTCCCCACCTGGTTCCAGCCGTACGTGGGACTTGAGGAGTCCGCCCAACTGATCCGCACCTACGAGCTGCAGTTCATTCCGGGACTGCTCCAGACCGAAGACTATGCGCGAGCCATCATCACTCAAGGTAGTGTCGGGGCTCCCGTCGAGGTCATCGAGCGGCGGGTGAGCGTCCGCATCAACCGGCAGAAGTTGCTTTACCGCAAGAACCCTCCGCGACTGTGGGTGGTCATTGACGAGGCAGCGCTGCGCCGGCCGATCGGCGGCCCCAAGGTGATGCGCGCGCAGATCGAGCATCTGATCAACATCGCGCCGTTGCAGAACCTCACCCTGCAGGTGATGCCCTTCGCCTTCGGCGGCCACGCGGCCGAGGGCGGCGCGTTCACCATCCTGCGCTTCCCGGAGATGGACCTGCCCGACGTCGTCTACCTGGAGCAGCTCACCGGCTCCACCTACCTGGACAAGCGCGAGGACGTCGACCGGTACATGGAGGTCTACAACCGGCTCAGCGTCGACAGCACGACCCCGGCGTCCACCCCCGACGTCCTGCGGCGCATCGTCAACGAGTACTGAGTCCGCGCCGGCCGGCCACGCACCTGCCCGGTGCCGGCCGGCGGCGCGGCCGCTCAGCGGCCCTGGGACCCGACGGCGCTGACGGCGGCGCACGCGGACGGCGGCCAGGTGAGCTCCAGGCTCAGCCACTGATCGTCCAGGTCGACGCCGATCCCCACCATCGGGGCGTCCCCCTCCGGCCCGACGGCACCGGCACCGTTCGGCCAGGGCGGTGGCACCCGGTCCGGCCAGGGCAGCGCGACGAAGACGCTGCCACCGGCGGGCGCCCACAGCACCGTGACGATCGCCCGCCCGCCCGAGGCCGCGGCGAGCAGCGCACCGACCCGGTCGGCCAGCGCCGCGCGCACCGGCGCCGGCGCCGAGCGCAGATCGCCGGAGAGCTGGATCTCGATGCTGATCCCCGCATTCTCGGCGTCGGCGAGCACCGGGTCCAGATCCGCGAGCGCGGACGACGGCCCGCCGCCGGTCAGCATCCGGCGGATCGTCGCAGCCCGCACCGCGCAGCGGCTGCGCACGGCCGCCGCCCGCGGGTCGAGCCGGCCGTCGGCGATCCCCGCCAGCAGCGGCAACGCGTCCGCCTCGACGGAACCCAGCCACTGGACGCGCTCGCGGCGGATCATCAGCGATGCGTCGATGCGCGCGGCGACCTCGGCCTCGGCCGCCAGGGTGCGCGCGGTGGTGTCGGCGGTGGCGCGCAGCAGCGGGCCGAGCATGGCGGCGACGATCTGCACGCCGCACATCCCGTAGATGTTCGAGCTCAACCGGGCGAGCACCAACGGATTGTCCGGGTCCCGCACGAGAACCAGGCCGACCAGCAGCAGGATCGTCACCACCAGGGCGGCGGTCCACTCCCGGCGAGGCCGGGAGGCGGTGATGAACGCGAGCAGCAGCGGCAGGACGAACAGCGGCCAGTTGGCGATCCGCACGATGTCCGGCCCGCGGGTGTTCGCCGCCCCGGCGGCGGTGACGGCCAGGGTCGTCGCCAGCAGCGCCAGCGATTCTGCGCGCCCCAGCGGCCGGTCCCGAACCCGCCGTGCGGTCTCGGCGATCACCAGCGCGAGGACCGCCCACAGCAGCGCCGCGACCGGGCGCTCCCGCACCCAACCGAGCGTCGCGACCAGCGGCGCCAGCATGACGACCAACCAGAGGCCGGCGATCTGGCCGACGGCGCGCCGCTGCCCGGCGGCATAGGCGTCATCGAGGTCGGCGGCGATCGCGGTGNCCCCCCGCCGGTCGGCGACGACCCCGCCACCGCGACCCGACGCCGGACCCGCGGCACCACCACCACCACCACCGGCACCGGCACCGGCACCGGCACCGGCACCGGCACCGGCACCGGCACCGGCACCGGCACCGGCGAGGATCGGCGTGGTCCTCGGCGTGCGCCACTGGAGCCGCACGGTCGTGCCGCGACCCGGCGCCGAGACGATGTCGACCGTCCCGGCCACGTCGTCGAGCCGGCCGACGATCGAGCGGCGCAGGCCGAGCCGGGCCGGGTCGACCCGGGCCGGGTCGAAACCGCGGCCGGCGTCGGACACCTGCACGGTGACGACACCCGCGCCCCCGTCGAGGCGGACCCGCGCCCGCCGGGTGCCCGCGTGGCGCTCCACGTTCGCCAACGCCTCGCCGACCGCGCCCGCGAACGCGGCACCGACGACGGCGGGCGGTTCGGTTCGCACCGCCCCGCGGGCGGCGCCGCGCAGGTGGTTGTCGAAGGTGACCCGCAGCCGCGGACCGTTGGCGTTGCGGACGACCTCGGCCAGACGCTCGTCGATGGGCGGCTCGTTCGCCTCGTCCGGGTCGAGCAGGCCCTGCACGGCGGCGAGACTCTGCCCGCAGCGCCTACGGGCCAGCGCCACGTCCCGCCCCCCGCCCCAGGCGATCCCGGTCAGCGTGTTGAGGACCGTGTCATGGATGATCCGCTCGCGCTCCCGGCGGTCCCGGGCGACCGCGTGGACCACGGCCTCGCCGCGGTGGCGGGCCACGACGTTCGCCCAGCGCCGGTCGGCGGTACGGGCGATCTGGCGCAGCCGGCCGATCGCGAGACCCAGCAGCCCCGGCACCAGCACCAGAATCGTCGACTCGACGATGACCTGCGGGTTGTGCCCCCAGCCCCCCACCAGGGTGCCCGCGCCGAGCAGCAGGATGCTCGGCGCGGCCAGCGCCGGCGGGAAGGCCCAGACGGCGACGACCGCCGCGTTGATCGCGGTCAGGAACACGAAGTTGCCGCTGTCCCCCACGGACTGCGGCGGCAGCCAACGCCCGGCCGTCAGCGCCAGCGCCAGCGCGACCGCGACGCTCGCGGCGGCGAGCAGGTGCCCCACCCCGCGACGCAGGCCCACCACGCAGAAGAACACGCCCCAGCCGACGCTGACCAGCACGACCGCCAGCGCCGCCGGGTGGCCGGCGTACCAGTGCCAGACGAGTAGGTAGGCCAGGGTCAGCAGGACCGCGACGGCGCGCAGCGCGACGAGCACCGCGGCCATGACCTGTTCCAGCGCCCGGTAGGCACGGCCCGCCTCGACCGACGCGCGGCCCAGCTCCAGCGCGGCGGCGCCGAAGGCGGTGTCGGTGATCCCGTCGCCGGCCGCCGGCCCGCCCGGCGTCGCCGCCCGCCTGCCGTGGCGGCCGGTACCCTCGGGTTCGAGTTCCTCCGCCGTCCCCACGGTGGAACCGATGCCGCGCCTCACCACGGTGGCTCCGTCATGGCTTGGCGGTTCCGTCATGGTTTGGCATCACTTCCGACCCGAAGCCCGTTCCGCCCGGGCGAGCTGGTCGCAGGCTACAGGTCGGGTGCCCCCTCCCGCCGGCAAAGGATGCCTCCCGCCGCCGGCACCGGGAATTGGACGTCCGGGCAGGTCGGCGGCGCGAGATCGAGGAGTCGGTCGCCGGCGGTCGCCCGGAGGCCGGCGGCCCCGCGCCCGAAGTGCCCTAGGCTTGACCGCGTGTGGAAGGACCGCCAGTGAATCCTCCGCCGTCCGCGGACCCCACCCGCGTGGACCGGGAGCAGGCCGACCGGGAGCAGGCCGACCGGGAGGGGACGCTGCGGGTCGGCGAGCTGTCCGCCCGGCTGGCGGAGCTGGGACCCCGTGACGCCCACCGGCTCGGCCGGCGTCTCGCCGACACCCGGCGCACCCGCGAGCCCGCCGCCCGCCAGCGCGCCCTGCGGGCCATCGCCGCCGACGCCGATCGGGCGGCCGCGCGGGTCGCCCGGCGGCGGGCGAACGTGCCCGCGCTCAGTTACCCCGATATCCTCCCGGTTACTCAGCGTAAGGACGAGATCCTCGCCGCGATCCGCGACGATCAGGTTGTGATCATCGCCGGTGAGACCGGTTCCGGCAAGACCACCCAGCTACCGAAGATCTGCCTGGAGCTCGGCCGCGGGGTCCGCGGGATGATCGGTCACACCCAGCCGCGACGGATCGCCGCGCGCACCGTCGCGGACCGCATCGCCGAGGAGCTGGGCACCCCCTCGCCGCAGGCCGGCGGGGTCGTCGGCTACCAGACCCGGTTCACCGACCAGGTGCACGACGACACCCTCGTCAAGCTCATGACCGACGGCATCCTGCTGGCCGAGATCTCCTCGGACCGGTCGCTGCGCCGCTACGACACGCTGATCATCGACGAGGCCCACGAACGCAGCCTCAACATCGACTTCATCCTCGGCTACCTGCGCTCGCTGCTCCCCCGCCGGCCGGATCTCAAGGTGGTCATCACCTCCGCGACGATCGAGACGGCCCGGTTCTCCGCGCACTTCGGCGACGCGCCCGTCATCGAGGTCTCCGGGCGCACCTACCCGGTCGAGGTGCGCTACCGCCCGCTGGTGCCGGGCGCCCGCGACGCCGACCCGACAGGCCCGACAGGCCCGACAGGCCCGACCGCGGCCGAACCGGATGCGCGGCCCGCCGAGGAGTCTGCCGGTGGCCGCGGGACCGGCCGGGCCCGCGGCGGCAGCGGCCCGGGCGGGCGCCGCGGGCAGCCGGTCGAGCCCGAACGCGATCAGACCCAGGCGATCAGCGACGCCGTCGACGAGCTGTGCGCCGAGGGCCCCGGCGACATCCTGGTGTTCCTCAGCGGGGAACGGGAGATCCGGGACACCGCCGAGGCGCTCGCGCGCGAGCAGCGGCCGAACACGGAGATCGTGCCGCTCTACGCCCGGCTGTCCGCCGGCGAGCAGCACCGGGTCTTCCAGCCGCACACCGGACGGCGGGTGGTGCTGGCGACCAACGTCGCGGAGACCTCGCTGACGGTGCCCGGCATCCGTTACGTCATCGATCCCGGCACCGCGCGCATCTCCCGTTACAGCCATCGGACGAAGGTGCAGCGCCTGCCGATCGAGCCGGTCTCGCAGGCGTCCGCGAACCAGCGCAAGGGCCGGTGCGGGCGGACCGCGGACGGCATCTGCATCCGGCTCTACAGCGAGGAGGACTTCGCCGGCCGGCCCGAGTTCACCGACCCGGAGATCCTGCGGACGAATCTGGCCTCGGTGATCCTGCGGATGGCCGATCTCGGGCTGGGCGACATGGCCACCTTCGGCTTCCTCGACCCGCCCGACCCGCGCCAGATCAGCGACGGGGAGCTGCTGCTCACCGAGCTGGGGGCGTTCGACGCCGGCGGCACCGGCGCAGGCGGGCCCGCCGCGGGCGCGACCACCCCAGGCGCAGCCACCCCGGGCGGTACCGGCGCGGGCGGTACCGGCGCGGGCCGGCGGATCACGCCGATCGGTCGGCGCCTCGCGCAGATCCCCGTGGATCCCCGGCTGGCCCGCATGGTGCTCGCCGGCGACGAGCAGGGCTGCCTGCGGGAGGTGCTGGTCATCGCGGCGGCGCTGGCCATCCAGGATCCGCGGGACCGTCCGGTCGAACACCAGCAGGCCGCCGACGAGCGGCACGCCCGGTTCGCGGACCCGACCTCGGACTTTCTCGCCTACCTGAACCTGTGGAACTACCTGCGCGACGCCCGCGGCGAGCTGTCCGCCAACCAGTTTCGGCGGATGTGCCGGACCGAGTTCCTCAACTACCTGCGCATCCGCGAGTGGCAGGACGTCCATGGCCAGCTCGCCGCCGTGGCCCGCGGCCTGGGTCTGAACGCCGACGCCCGCGCCGGCGACCGCGCCCCCCGCGACGACCGTGGCGGCGGGAACAGCACGGGCGGCGGGAACAGCACGGGCGGCGGGAACGGCGCAGGTGGCACGGCCGATCCGCGGGCGGTGCACCGGGCGCTGCTGACCGGCCTGCTGTCGCATATCGGCCGGTACGACCCGGAGCGCCGCGAGTACGCCGGGGCCCGCGGCAGCCGGTTCATGCTGTGGCCGGGCTCGGCCATGGCCCGCGGCCGGGGCCGGGCCGACCGCGCCGCCGCCGCGGACACCGCCGCCGACGGGACCGGCCCGGACGCGCCGCGGCAGCGTCCGTCCGGGCCGCCGGCCTGGGTGATGGCCGCCGAGCTCGTCGAGACGTCGCGGCTGTGGGGACGCACCGCGGCGCGGATCGACCCGGACTGGATCGAGCCGCTGGCCGGGCATCTCGTGCACCGCAGCTACAGCGAGCCGCGCTGGTCCCGCCGGCAGGGGGCGGTGCTCGCCGACGAGCGGGTGACGCTGTACGGGGTGCCGATCGTCGCCGGCCGCCCGGTGCAGTACAGCCGGATCGACCCGGCGCTGTGCCGGGAGCTGTTCATCCGCCACGCCCTGGTCGAGGGCGACTGGCAGACCCGGCACGAGTTCTTCCAGCGCAACCAGCGACTGCTCGCCGACGCCGAGGAGCTGGAGCACCGGGCGCGCCGGCGCGACATCGTCGTCGACGATGAGGTGCTGTTCGGCTTCTACGCCGAACGGATCCCGGCCGACGTCGTCTCCGTCCGGCACTTCGACGCCTGGTGGCGCAAGGCCCGGCGCGCCACCCCCGACCTGCTCGACTTTCCCCGTTCACTGCTCGTCTCCGCGGGCGCGGCGGACGTGCGCGAGGACGACTACCCCGACGTCTGGCGGCTCGGCGAACTGGCCCTGCCGCTGAGCTACCAGTTCGAACCTGGGTCGGCGGCCGACGGGGTCACCGTGCACATTCCGCTGCCCGTGCTCAACCAGGTGGCCGCCGAGGGCTTCGAGTGGCAGGTCCCGGGGCTGCGCGAGGAGCTGGTGACCGCGCTGATCCGGGGACTGCCGAAGGTGGTCCGGCGCAGCTTCGTGCCGGCGCCGAACTACGCCCGCGCGGTGCTCGCGCACATCACCCCGGGTCAGGCCCCGCTGCTGGTCGCGGTCGAGCATGAGCTGCGCCGGATGGGCGGCCCGGAGATCCCGCGGGACTCCTGGTCGCTGGCTGCCGTCCCGGACCATCTGCGGATCACCTTTCGGGTCTCCGACGTCCACGGGGCGGTGCTCGCCGAGGGCAAGGACCTCGACGCGATCAAGCAGCGGCTACGGCCACGGACCCGGGAGGCCGTCGCCGCCGCGGCGGACGGCGTCGAACGGTCCGGGCTGCGGTCCTGGGACGGCGTCGGCACTCTGCCCAAGGTCGTGGAGCTGCGCCGCGGCGGCCACGTCGTCAAGGCGTTCCCGGCGCTGGTCGACGAGGGAAACACCGTCGCGGTCCGGGCCACCGACACCGAGACCGAGCAGCGCCAGACGATGTGGGCCGGCACCCGCCGGCTCGTGCTGCTCGGCGTCGCCTCGCCGATCCGCGGCCTCAACGGGCGGCTGTCCAACGCGGCGAAGCTCGCCCTGAGCCACAACCCGCACCGGGACGCCGCCGACCTGCTCGACGACTGTGTCCGAGCCGCCGCCGACCGCCTCATCACCGCCGCCGGCGGTCCGGTCTGGGACGAGGCGGGTTTCACCACGCTGCTCGCCGCGGTGCGCGCCGGCCTGCCCGAGGCGTCGTTCGCGGTCGTCCGCGAGGTCCAGCAGGTCCTCGCGCTCGCGCACACCGTCGACCTGGCGCTGCGGGACCTGCGCGCGCCGGTGCTGGCCGCCTCGGTCGCCGACGCCCGCGGGCACCTCGACGCGTTGATCTACCGCGGTTTCGTCACCGACACCGGCGCGGACCGGCTCGCCGACCTCGCCCGCTACCTCACCGCCCTGGAGCGCCGGCTGGAACGGCTGCCCCGCGACCCCGGCCGGGACCGGATCAACACCGCGACCGTGGGGCGGGCGTGGGAGGCCTACCGGGAGCTGCTCGCGACGGTGCCCGCCGGCCGGGAGCCGGGCGAGGAGATCCGCCGCATCCGCTGGATGCTCGAGGAGCTGCGGGTGAGCCTGTTCGCCCAGAACCTGCGCACCCCGTACCCCGTCTCCGAGGAACGCGTCTACCGCGCCATCGACACCCTCCTCGGCTGACCGGAGCGGCCTGCGCCCGGGCCGACCGGGTTACGGCCTGTCCCCCTGGGCGGCAGGAACGGCAGGAACCTCCGCGGCGATGCTGGCGCCCAGGGCGGCGGGGGCGTCCGGGATGACCGGGGCGTCGAGGGAGGCAGGCGCGGAGAAGTCCCACAGGGCGCCGACGGCCCACCACGGCCAGGCATGGCCGCCGTCCCACAGGATGTGCTGCAGCTCGGAGCCGGGCGCGAAGCGGGTGGCCTCCGCCTCGCCATCGGGGAGGTTCATCTTCAGGTAGTCCGACCAGCCGCCGCGCCAGGGCACGGTCCTGTCCGCGGTGCCGTGGATGTGCAGCATCCGGACGGGGACGGTCGGGCAGGACACCAGCGCCTGCCCGCCGACCATGCCGACCGCGGCGACGAGGTCGGGGGCCTCGCAGGCGACCCGGGCGGCGAGCATCGCGCCGTTGGAGAAGCCCCACACGTACACCCGGCTGCGGTCCACCGGGGTGTGGCGGGCGGCGTCGTCGACGACCTGGCGCAGGTAGCCGATGTCGTCGGTGGTGGCCTGGCCGCAACAGCCGCCGGCGTTCCAGGCCTCGTGGACGCCGACCCCGTAGGCGACGGCGAAGCCGTGGGCGTCGGCGAACGGATCCGCCCCCGACATCTCCCGCACGTTCTCGGGGCTGTTGAGCAGGCCGTGCAGGAGAATCACCAGCGGGCGGGCCGTGCCGCGGAACGTGGGCGAGAGCCGGACGTCGGTGTGCAGTTCGTAGGTCCGCCCGGAGGCCACGCGGTGCACCGTGTCCGCGGACGGTGTCGCCGGGCCGGACGCGGCCGGAGAGGGCCCGGCGGACGCGGAAGGCCCGGCGGAGGTCGCCGCGCCCGAGGCTGCGGCCAGGCCGGCGACCGCGGGCGACCCGGCGGCCGCGGTCGCGCTGGTGCCGCCGGGCGCGCCTGCGCCAGCAGGTGAGCTGACGCCGGAGGGCGAGACGGCGCCGGAGGGCGAGACGGCGGTCGGAGTGCCGGCGGGGGGTGGGCTGGCCGCCGGGAGCGGGGGGACGCCCGGCAGCTGGGTACCGGAGACGGAGGCGGCGTCCGGGAGCCGGGGCGCGGCCGCCGGGTTGGACGCGGCGGGCGCGGCGGCTATCGAGGACGGGCCGGCGAGGTGGGCAGCGCCGGCCGGGGACCCTGCGGCGGCCGCCGGGGCCGAGGTGACCGACGCGGCGGTGGCCGACGCGGATGACGACGGCGACAGCGTCGCAAGGATGAGGGTGGCCAGGCCGACGGCGACAACGCCGACGATCCCGACCCCGCGCCGCAGCCGTCCCCGCCGGGACAGCCCGACCCGCGCCCAACGCAGCACGGACACCGTCCTCTCAACTCCTCGTCTCCGCCCGGTCAGAGCGGTCATGCTAACCCGCTTCCCGTCAAGAACTCCTATACCGGGCTAGCACAGCACAGCCGCGGGCGATTCGGCCGAACTCGGACGGCTTGCGCACCCGCCCGGGTGCGCCCGACCGTGCCGCGACCGCCCGGGCGCGGGCACCCGCCCGCCCCGGACCTGTGCCTGGGAGCGGCGCCATCTGTGTTCTTCTGGGGGATGAATCGGACGTTGAACCCTCCAGAAGGACCCGGGTGGGCGCTCTCCCCCGCATCCGCCGCCGACGCACGAGCCGTCGCCCGTTCCGCGACCCGCCTCCGTCACACCGCCAGCCGCCACGAACGGGAAGGGGACTGCTCGAGGCGTTGCGCTAGCGCAGCGCCGTGACCGAGGTGCCGGCGACGGCCGAACAAACATGTAGCACGGCTTCCCGGCCGGTGCGGGCGGAATAGGCGGGTTCGAACGCCGCCGTGAACGCGTCCAGCCGGGTCCGGTCCACGAGGGCCACCGCACAGCCCGCGAACCCGCCTCCGGTCATCCGGGCACCGAAGCAGCCCGGGGCGGCCTGCGCCGCGGCCACGGCCGCGTCAAGCTCCGGCCCCGACACCTCGAAGTCGTCCCGGATGCCCCGATGGCCGGCCAGCAGCAGCCGGCCGGCCGCCTCGGCGTCCCCGCGGGCCAGCGCCTCGGCGACCGCGTCGACCCGGGCGTTCTCGGCGATGACGAAGCGGGCACGGCGCAGCGCCACCGGGTCGAGACGGCTGGCGGCGTCCGCTGGCAGGGCCTCGAGGTCACGCAGCGCCGGCACCGCCAGCGCCCGCGCGGCGCGCTCACATTCGGCGCGCCGGTCGGCGTAGGCGCTCGTGACGAGCTCCCGCCGTGAGCCGGTGTCGATGACGACGACGGCGAGCCCGGCCGGCAGCGGCACGGGTGTGATGGTCAGGGTCCGGCAGTCGATGCGCAGGGCGTGCCCGGCGATCCCCCCGACGCAGGCGAGCTGGTCGAGCAGGCCGGTGGCGGCGCCGACCCAGGTGTTCTCCGCCCGCTGGGCCAGCCGGGCGAGCTCCGTCGGTGCCGGCACGGAGCCGGCGAGGTGGGTGCAGGCCACGGCGACGGCGAGTTCCAGGGCGGCCGAGGAGGACAGGCCGGCGCCGAGCGGGATGTCGCTGGCGAGCGCGCCCTGCCACGGCACGAGGCCGGCCCCGGCAAGCTCGCCGATCGCGGCAAGCTCGCCGGTCGCGGCAAGCTGGACCGCCACGCCCTGCACGTACCGGGCCCAGCCGGTCGCACGGGCCGGCGGCGGCGTGTCCGCGGCCGGCGGCGGCAGCCCGACGACGGCGGGCGCCGGATCCTGTTCGGACACCAGCCGCAGGGTGGCGTCCCCTGCGGTGGGAACGTCGTCCGTGCGGCGCAGGGCGATGCAGAGCTCGCGATCGATCGCCACCGGCAGGCACAGTCCGTCGTTGTAGTCGGTGTGCTCGCCGATGAGGTTGACCCGGGCCGGTGAGCGCACCAGCAGGGTCGGCTCGCGGCCGTAGGCCGCCACGAACGCCCGCACCGCCCGTACCGCGGCCGGCACCGCCCGTTCGCCCGGGCCGGCCGCCGAACCGGGGCGGCCCGGGGGCGGCGTCACGACGGCCGGATCCGCAGCGGCGCGGCCGGGACCGCCTCGAGGCCGCCGGGCAGGGTCGCCTCCCCGTCCCAGGCATCCGCCACGACCGCGCGCAGCCGGCCCGCGGCGTCCTCGGGGGTGAGGTCGCGCGCGGGCTCCGCGAGCATCTCGTAGCCGACGAGATGCTTGCGGATCGTCGGCGAGCGCAGCAGCGGCGGATAGAAGTGGGCGTGTAGCTGCCAGACCCCCTCGGGGGGGCGCCGCGAACCGGTCGCCCGGCCCACGGCCCCCGCCGGATGCGGACCCGGTGCGCCGTGCCAGCCCATGGAGAACGGGAACAGGTGGTCGAACAGCGCGTCGTAGCCGGCAAGCAGGCGGCCCAGCACGTCGGCCAGGCTGTCCCGCTGGGCGTGGTCGAGCTCGGCGAGCCGCTGCACGGGTCGGCGGGGCAGTAGCAGCGTCTCGAAGGGCCACACCGCCCAGAACGGCACCACGACGAGCCAGTCGGAGTCGTCGAGGACGATCCGCTCCGCGGCGCGCGTCTCGATGCGGAGGTAGTCGAGCAGCAGGGAGCTGCCCGACCGGGCGAAGTGCTCCCGCTGGTGGGTGTCCTCGGCGGCGGCCTCGTCGGGCAGGGCGTCGCAGGCCCAGATCTGCCCGTGCGGATGCGGGTTGGAGGCGCCCATCGCGGTGCCGCGGTTTTCGAAGACCTGCACCCAGCGCCACCGCTCGGACAGCTCGGCCTCCTGCGCCGCCCACGTGTCGACGACCGTGCGGACCTCGAAGGAGGACATGTCGACCAGCCCGCGGCCGTGATCCGGGCCGAAGCAGACGACCCGGCAGGTCCCGTGCGCGGGGGCGCTGCGCAGCAGGCCGGCGGGGTCGACGGGGTTGACGGGGTTGACGGAGTCGGCGCCGGGCGGCGCGGGATCGCTCCCGGCGGGTCGCAGCGCCGGGAAGTCGTTGGTGAACACGTACGTGCCCCGGTAGTCGGGGTTGCGAGCGCCGCCCGCGCGCTCGTTGCCGGGGCACAGATGGCAGGCGGGATCGTACGCGACGGCGGGAGGCGTCGCCGCCGTCTCCCGACCGCCGTGCCAGGGGCGCCGAACCCGCCCCGGCGAGACCAGAACCCAGCGGCCGGTCAGTGGATTGAACCGCCGATGCGTGGTGTCGTCCATCGATTCGACAGCCTGCCACGGCTGCGGCCGGACCAGCCCCGTCCGGACCACCCCGGAAGATCCACCGGCGGTCGCGACGGCAGGCGATCCCCACCGCCCGGTTACCTGACGCAACGCCTCAACGACCCTAGGGTGAGAGAGGTGGCACCGCCGCGGCGCGGCCGCGACAACCCGCACGTGCGGTGATCCGGATGGGCGACGGTCGGGGCCGTCGGCGCGCCACGGCCGCCCGATGCATGCAACGCGCATCACACGGCGGACGGCGGACGCGCAGCACGGCGGACGCGCAGCACGGCGAAGGCGCAGCGCACGGCGGATCAGACAGGCGGGGACGGTCGACGGCCGACCGGCGCGGAAGGGACGGGCAGGGCATGGATCGACGGATGCTGCTGCGCTCGGCGGTGGCGGCGCTGGGCACCGCCGCGTTCTCCGGAGCTACCTGGCATGCGGCCCTGGCCGCCACCGCCCGGCCCGGGGTGGGGCCCTACGGACCGCTACGCCCACCGGACCGCTCCGGGGTGGCACTTCCCGCCGGTTTCACCAGCCGGATCGTCGCCCGCTCGCACCTGCTCGTCGGCGCGACCGAGTACGTGTGGCATGACGCGCCGGACGGGGGGGCCTGCTTCCCCGGGCCCGCCGACGGCTGGACCTACGTGTCGAACTCCGAGGTGATGCTGCACGGCGGCGCCTCGGCGCTGCGGTTCCGGGCCGACGGCTCGATCGCCTCGTCGGGGCGCATCCTCGGCGGCACCACCGCCAACTGCGCCGGCGGGGCCACCCCGTGGGGGACGTGGCTGTCGTGCGAGGAGTTCTTCTCCGGCCGGGTGTACGAGGCGTGGCCGGACGGGTCGCGCAAGGCCGTGGCGCGTCCCGCGCTGGGCCGTTTCACCCACGAGGCGGCGGCCTGTGACCCCGACCACCGGGTGATCTACCTGACCGAGGACCGCAGGGACGGCTGCTTCTACCGGTTCCGCCCGGACCGCTGGGGCGACCTGTCCGCCGGCCAGCTGGAGGTGCTGGTCGCCGATGCGCACGCCGAATCCGGGCCGGTGCGCTGGGAGCGGGTACGCGATCCGGACGGCTTCCCCCGGGCGACCCGCCGGCAGGTCCGCGAGGCCCGGCGTTTCCATGGCGGCGAGGGCTGCTGGTACGCCCACGGCGTCTGCTACCTGACCACCAAGGGCGACGACCGGGTGTGGGCGTACCGGGCGGACGCCGAGCGGATCGACCTGCTCTACGACCGGGCAAGCCTGCCCGACCCGCCGCCGCTCACCGGAGTGGACAACGTCGTCGGCGCGCGCTCGGGCGATCTGTACGTCGCCGAGGACCACTCCCGTCCCGCCCTGGTGCTCATCACCCCGGACGGCGTGGTCGCGCCCTTCCTGCGGCTGCCGGAACACGACAGGTCCGAGATCACCGGCCCGGCGTTCAGCCCGGACGGGAGCCGGCTGTACTTCTCCTCCCAGCGCGGGGTGACCGGGCGCAACCGCGGCGGCATCACCTTCGAGGTGACCGGCCCCTTCCGCCGGTAAAGCCGAACCCGACGGTAAAGCTGAACCTGACTTCAGCTCCAGGGCCGTAGGATCGCGGGCATGCTCCCCACCGACCTGCTGACCGTAGGCGAGCTGTCGCAGCGCAGCGGATTCGCGCCCTCGGCGCTGCGCTTCTACGAGCGACAGGGGCTGATCGCCGCCACCCGCACCGCCGGCGGCCAGCGCCGGTACGAACGACACGTGCTGCGCCGGCTGGCGTTCATCCGCGCGGCCACCGCGATGGGGCTCAGCCTCGACGAGGTGGCGCAGGCGCTGGCGTCGCTGCCGGATGCCCGCACCCCGACGAAGGCGGACTGGTCGGCCATCTCGCGGCGCTGGCGCACCCGGCTGGACGAGGAGATCGCGGCCCTGGAGGCCCTGCGCGACGGGCTCGACTCGTGCATCGGCTGCGGCTGCCTGTCACTGCGCCGCTGCCGGATCTCCAACCCCGCCGACCGGATCGGCGCCCTCGGCCCGGGGGCCCGGGCGCTGCCCGCATCGCTGCGCGGCGCCGGGCGGATGCACCACGGCGGCCNCCGCCCGCANCCCGCCCCCGACTGCGCCGGACCGTGTCCGAGCGGACCCGCCGCCACCGAGTCGGGGTCGGTCGGATAGACAGACGTGACGGCGGGTGGCGCGGCGGTCCGCGACCGCGCCAAGGCGAGCCGAAGCAGGGTCTGAGGAGGGGTTGTGGGGGACACATACGGCGCGTTCCGGTCGAATGCCGGCTCCACGGAGCAGGTCGACGGCCACGGCCAATGGACTGGCGGCGAACCACTGTCCCCGCTGCCCAGCCGGGTCGGCCACCGACCCGTCGAGGCGCCGCCCACCGGGCCCGGCCCGGTCCGCGTCCGTCGCCGCCGGCCGATGATCGTCGGACTCGGCGGCACCACCAGGGCCGACTCCACCACCCACCGGGCCCTGACGACGGTGCTCGCGACGATGGCCCAGGCCGGCGCCGAGACGGTGCAGTTCGGGTCCGCCGAGCTGGACCTGCCGATGTACGCACCGGAACGCCCCGAGCGCTCCACCGCGGCCCTGCGCCTGCTCGCCGCCGTGGAGCAGTCCGACGCCGTCGTGATCGCCACCCCCGGTTACCACGGCGGGATGTCCGGCCTGGTCAAGAACGCGCTGGACTACCTGGAGGACCTGCGCGGCGCGCCGCGACCGTACCTCGACGGGCGGGCGGTCGGTCTCATCGTCTGTGCCCAGGGCGACCAGGCCGCCGGAACGACGCTGAACGCGCTGCGCTCGTCCGTGCACGCCCTGCGCGGCTGGCCGACCCCGCTGGGCGTGACGTTCAACACCGCGCAGCCCCTCTTCGACGCCCACGGCCGGCTCGTCGACGCGGCCGCCGCGGCGAGACTCGAAACGCTCGCCGATCAGATCATGGGATTCACCTATGCCTGGTCTCAAGTGATCTGAACCGCCGCGCCCACCGGCCGCCCCGCCTACAGACCCTCCCGGTGACACTCTCCCCGTCCCGGTACTGCTCCGCACCACGGCGGTCCCGCCACGGCGCACCCTGACGTATTCGCCCAGACGGGACGGGTCTACCGTGGCTGGCCCCGGCGGCGGAGCGCGGGTGCCCGGCCCGGCCGGGTGGGCGGACGACGAGGAGACGACGTGCGACGACGGTACGGGCTGCGTGGACTCGCCCGGACAGGTCTGGCCCGGGCGGGTCTGGCCGCCGCACTCGCGGCGACGCTCGCCGGGTGCGGCGGTGGTTCGGACGCCGCGTCGGGCAGCGCCGCAGCGTCCGATCCCGCCGCGAAGGGATCACCCGTCAAGCTGATGATCATCGCGCCGACGGGTACCGCCGGGACGAACTACCCCGAGATGGTGGCGGCCGCCCGCGCCGCCGTCCGCGGGGTCAACGCCCGCGGCGGGATCGCCGGGCACCCCGTCGAGCTCGTCCACTGCAACGAGCGCAACGACGCCGCCAGCGCGAAGAAGTGCGCCCAGCAGGCCGTCGACTCCGGCGTCCTCGCCGTCGTCAGCGAGGTCAGCGGCACCGGCGGGATCATGCCGATCCTGCAGAACGCGGGCATCCCGTCGATCGGGTCGGCCGGCATCTCCGCCGACGGCTCCGAGCTCAGCTCCCCCGCCAGCTATGTCATCAGCCCGCTGACGCTCTACCCGGCGGTCTGCCCGGCGCTGCTGGCAAAGGCGGGCGCGAGCCACCTCGGCCTGGTCGGCTACGACCTCAGCGCCAGCGACCGGCTGATCGTCATGGCCGAGGGCGGCGCGAAGGCGGTCCACCATCCGATCAACCCGAAGATCCGCATCCCGATCACGACGAGCGACTTCACCCCGGCGATCTCCCAGTTGTCCCGCTCCGGCGCCGACGGCGCCGTGCTGGTCGTGTTCGACCAGGCCGCCTACTCGGTGATCGCCAAGGCGGGCCAGCAGATCCGCACCTGCCACGCGGCGGGCACCCTGTCGCCGAAGTACCTGGCCACGCTCGGCCCGGCGGCGGACAAGCTCGTCGTCGCCACCGCCTTCCCGGAACTCAGCCAGGCCGCCCAGTTCCCCGAGGTCGCGCGGATGGTCGCCGAGCTGAACGCGGAGCAGACCGCCGGGGACGCCGACGCCGCCCCCGCCCTGCGCACCACGACGACCACCACCGGGGCGTGGCTGTCCGTCCAGATCGCCGAGAAGGTCGGCAACCAGGTGTCCGGACCGCTGACGTCGAAGAACCTGCTCGCCCAGCTCAACCGGACCAGGAAGCTGGACCTGGGCGGCATCGTCCCGCCGCTGGACCTCACCGCGACCACCCCGATCCCCGGCGCGGAGCGGATCTTCAACACGACGCTGCGGGGCGCCCGCTGGGACAGCGCCTCGAAGTCGTTCGTCCCCCTCGGCCCCGAGACCTACAACGGCCTGGACATTCTGCGCCGCGCCGCCTCCTGACCCGCCGTCCGCGGCACCGGGGCCGTCAGGGCAGCGGAAGGTAGGCCGGTTGGCGGGCCGGCTCCTCGGCGTCGCCGAGGTAGGCCGCCCGCACGAGGGGGTCGGCGGCGACCTGTGCCGGCGTTCCCTCGGCGATGAGGGCGCCGGCATCGAGGACGACCACCCGGTCGCAGATTCCCATGATCACGTCCATGTCGTGCTCGTTGAGCAGGATGCCGAGCCCCCACTCGTCGGCGAGGCGGCGCAGTAGGGCCGCGACCTCGGTGCTCTCGGACTCGTCCAGGCCGGCACAGGGCTCGTCGAGCAGCAGCACGGCCGGCCCGGCCGCGACGGCGCGGGCGATGGCCAGCAGCCGGCGGCGGCCGTAGGGCAGGTCGGAGACGGTGCGCAGCAGATCCTCGCGCAGCCCGAAGGCGTCGACGGCGGCGATCGCCGCGGCGGGCAGCGGCCGCGACCGCGGGAACACCAGATCGGTGAGATACGCGCGGGCGTCGCGGCGGTCGCTGGCCGCCTGGATGTTCTCCAGCACGGTGAGGTCGTCGAACAGCTCCAGGTTCTGGAACGACCGGCTGATGCCCGCGCGGGCCCGCCGGTGCGCGGGCAGTCGGTCGAGGCGGACCTCGCCGAGCGTCATCGAGGTGACCGACGCCGGGGTGTAGCCGGTGATCGCGTCGATGACCGTCGTCTTGCCCGCGCCGTTCGGGCCGATCATCCCGACCACCTGACCGGGAACGACCCGCAGGTCGACGGCGCGCACCGCGCGCACCGCGCCGAAGCTGACCGTCAGCCCCCACACCGACAACGCCGCCGGCTCGACCGCGCCCGACGGCGGGCCCTGGCCGGGAGCCGCGCGCAGCGCCTGGTCCAGCCGGGCGGCATCGGCACGGCGGCGGCGGTCGGCCGCGCCGGGCAGGTAGCGGTCGCGGAGCAGGCGGGCGGTGCGGGCGTTCTCGGGCGCCATTCCGCCGCCGGAGCGGGAGAGCACGACGACGAGGACGATGCCGCCGATCAGCGGCACGTACCGGTCCAGCTCGGCCAGCCAGTCGCGTACCACGCCCCCGAAGGCGGCGGCGAGCACGGCCGCGGCCGCCGCGACGAGCCAGGGCAGCCGGCGCCGCGCCGCCGCGCCGAGCCGGCCGCCGGTGCGCCGGTCGCCGGCCACCGCGGCGCCGGCAGCGAGGCCGAGCAGGCCGGCGATCGCCGCGACGACGACCCGCAGCACCGCGCCGAGACGGCCGAGCCACTCCCCGACCGAGCCGCCGATGCGGGTCGCCAGCGCGCCGGCGGCCATCGTCGCGCCCGCGAACGAGCCGCTCACCCAGCCGACCCCGCCGACGACGGCGTAGGCGATGAGCAGGATCGAGGAGAACGGCGCGAACGTCCCGTCGCCGTAGTCGATGTTGCCGCGCTCGCCGTAGACGTAGAAGGCGTAGAGCACCCCGCCGAACCCGGCGATGGCCGCGGACAGCGCGAACGCGTACAGCTTGGCGGCCACGACGCTGATGCCCAGCGCCGCGGCGGCCCGCTCGTTGGTCCGCACCGCGATGAGCCGTCGCCCGGCCCGGCCGCGGCGCAGGTTCGCGACCGCGAGCGCGACCAGGACGAAGGCGAGCACGGACACGGTCGCGAAGCCCCGCGGATCGGTCACCTTGTCGAGCGGGACGCCGAGGAAACGCTGGCGTCCCACCACCGTCCCCTCGGGCGAGGCGAGGTCACCGAACAGTGAGCCCAGCGCCCCCGCCCCCGGGGGTGGCGGGGAGTGGTAGCCCCGCTGGAACAACAGGGCGTCGACGGCCGCGCCGAGGCCGAGGGTCACCACCGCGAGCTGCAACCCCCGGGTGCGCAGCGCGGGCAGCGCGAACAGCAGCCCGACGACGGCGGTGCCGGCCACGCCGACGGCCATCGCCGCCTCCAACGGCCAGCCGCGGGCCGCGACGAGCCGCCCGGCGATCAGCGCCGCGATCCCGGAGAAGGCGAGCTGGGCCAGGGAGAGCTGCCCGGTGAACCCGACGAGCACCACGACGGACAGGATGATCAACGCCCACAGCGCGTTGGCGTCGAGGGCGTCGACCCAGTCGCGGGGCAACAGCCAGACCGCCGCCAGCATCGCCGCGACGGCGACGGCGAGGGCACGCGGATGGACCCGGCCGCTGCCGAGCACCGGATGGCGTTCGGCGAGGTGACCCCGCTCGGGCAGGCCCCGGCCGCGCACGGCCAGGTAGAAGACGATGACGGCCAGCGGCACCGCCCGGTCGACCCCGCGCCACCAGGGATGGTGCGCGACGAGCTCGTACTGCGCCTCCACCTCGATGACGCCGAGCACGAGGCCGCCGAGCAGCACCCCGGGGAAGGACTGGAACCGCGCCACCAGCGCCACCGCCAGCGCCGGCACGATGAGCAGCAGCAGGTTCGTCGCGGACAGCGGGTTCTGCAACGGGGCGAGCAGGACGCCACCGAGCCCGGCGAGCGCGCCGCCGGCACCCCACGCGCCGGCGGCGATCGCGTCGACGGACCAGCCGAAGGTGGCGGCGGCCCGCGGGTTCTCGGTGGCCGCCGTCGCGGCGAGCCCCACCGTCGTGAACCGGAAGACCGCCCACGCCGCCGCGATGAGCACGACGACCGCGGCGAGCCGGACGAACACGTCCACGCCGACGGACTCGCCGAACAGCTCGACCGTGCCGGTGGGCAGCACCGTCGGGGAGGTGCGCACCGCACCGGCGAACATCAGCGTCAGCGACGACTGGAGAATGATCAGCAGGCCGAGGGTCGCCATCAGCCGCAGCAGCGCCGTCGCCTCCCGCAGCGGGCGCATGACCAGCACCTGGAACCCGACGCCGATGCCGACCGTCGACGCGACGGCGAGCACCGCGGCCAGGACCAGCGGGAGCCCCCACGGGTCGCGCAGGCCGTGGAAGGCGTAGGCGGCCCACGCCACCAGCGCGCCCTGGGCCATGTTAAGCACCCCGGCCCCGCGGGCGATCACCACCACGCCCGCGGCGACCAGCGCGTACAGCGCGCCCGTCCCGAGGCTGAGCAGCGCGAAGCCCATGACGTCGTTCACGGTCCACCCTGCTCCGGGCGCCACACACCGGCGCGCCCTGCTTCATCCCCCAGCGGTCCCCCACGGCGGCCACCGGCCCGCCCCGGTCGCGACGAGCGACTCCCGCCCATCGCGCCACGGACCTCGCGCCGGAACCGCTGATCACGGCGACCGACGCAGACGGTACGGCGGGCGCGACCGGCGTGACAAGCAAACCATCCACAACAGCCACGGCAACCCACGCCGTGATCATTGGTTGGCGGAGGCGGCCACCGCGACCCACGGGACTCCCGGCGGCGAACCAAGTCGGGTGATCGTGGTCTTACGGGCAGACACCGGACACTCACGGAGGTCACTCGGACGAGCCACAATCCCGCCCGGACGTGGCACGGACCTGATGCCGCGCGGCGTCAGGCATGGTGGCCGCGCCCATCACCCGGTACATCTAGAACAGGCGGACACGTCGCTGTCGCCCGGCGCCCGCCCGCACCCGGCGATCGGCCGGCGGCAGCGCATTCGCACCGACCAGAACAGCCACGGGAGTGGGACGGATGACAGAGCTCGTGCCCGGTGCGAACGCGCCGCTGCCCCGCGGCCCCGTCTCGGTTCGCCTGATCGGGCCGTTCGACCTGTGCGCGTTGGTGACCGCGGCGCACGGCAAGGTCGACGGGGATGACGACTTCGTGTTCTACAACCAGCCGGCGACGGCCGGCGTCATCCTCAGCGGCGACGAGGTCATGGTCGACCCGGAGCGACTGCGGCCCGGCGCCGAACGCGTCGTGATCGTCGCCAGCTCCGAGGACGGCACGACGCCCTTCGGGCAGCTGCCCGGGCCCGTCGTCACGCTGCACGACCGGCGCGGCAACCTCAGCGCCCACTTCACCCCGCCGCCGCTGTCCAGCGAGACCGTGGTCACCCTCATCGAGATCTACCGCCGGGGAGCGGAGTGGAAGGTCCGCGCCGTCGGGCAGGGTTACGCCGACGGCCTCGCCGGCCTCGCCCGCGACTTCGGCGTGGACGTCGACGACGACAGCCCGGCCACGCCGGAGTCCGCGGCGCCCCCGCCCGATCTCACCCCGGCCGTCCCCCGCCAGGACGCCCCCGCCAGCGCCGCCCCCGCCAGCGCCGCTCCCGTCCCCGTCGGCGGCCCGCCGGCACGGTGGGGCGACCGTTCCGCGTCCGGCCACGGGCAGGTGCCCGACGATCGGCCGGCGCCGGACGGGGCCGGGTGGGCCGGGGAGGGCGGCGTCCCGGCGATGTTGGCCCAGGTCGTCACGCTGACGAACATCGAACGCGAGCGGGAGGGTCTCGCCCCGCTCGCCGTCGACCCCATGCTGACCGCCGCCGCCGCCGAGCACAGCCGGGACATGGTGGCGCGTGGCTTCTTCGCCCACACCAGCCCGGACGGCCGGACCGTGTCCGATCGGGTCACGGACCTGGGCTACCGCTACGCCCGGGTCGCCGAGAACATCGCCGCCGGCCAGACCACCGCCGAGGAGGTCGTCGCCGGCTGGATGCAGAGCCCCGGCCACCGGGCGAACATCCTCATCCCCCAGCTGCGCCAGATCGGCGTCGGGCATGCCACCGGCGGGGAGTACGGCACCTACTGGACGCAGGTCTTCGGCGTCCTGCTCTGAGCCGCCGACCGATCGCGGGGGGCGCCCCCGCGAGCTGAACACCTATGGCCGGCAGAACTCCTTCATCCGCCTCGCCTGGGAGCCCAACGGGGACTGGTACCCATGGTCCGGAACCAATCCCACCGTTTAGGTGAATTGCTGGCGCCACATCGCGGACGCGATCAACTCGACCGCGGAACCTGATCCCACCCTGTGCTGGTGCCTCAACGCCCACTACTCACAGAATCCGCCCAGCCACAACGCGCTCGAGCTCTACCCGGACGACGCCTGGGTGGACAGCATCGGTATCGACGCCTGCGATGGCTATCCGCCGTCACCGACGAAGGCCCAGTTCGATGCTCAGACCAATGCACAAGGCGGTCTGAACCACTGGTGGAACTTCGCCCAGACACGCAACAAGGCGATGGGGGTCGGTGAATGGGGAGTGGCCGCCGGCGACGGCACGAACGGCGGCGGCGACAGCGCGAACTACATCCAGTGGATGTACGACTGGTTCACGGCCCACGCCGGCAAGGGGCTGATGTACGAGTATTACTTCAACAACTGTGACCCCAACAACGTCGGCTCCAATCTCTACCGACCGCGCTCGACGAGTTGCGTCTATCTGAATCAGGGGACGATGGGGAGGCCGCGTAGGACGATGAGGTCGGGGGCGGCGAGGACGCCGACGTCGGCGCGCGGGTCGACGGGGTAGACGACCAGGTCGGCGGGGGCGCCCTCGGTGAGCGCCGGATGGCCCAGCCAGGCCCGTGCCGACCAGGTGGCCGCGGACAGCGCGGCCTGCGCCGGCAGGCCGGCGCGGCGCAGCTCGGCGACCTCGGCGGCGACCAGGCCGTGCGGCAGGCTGCCCCCGGCGTCGGTGCCGACGTAGATGGGGATCCCGGCGTCGTACGCGGCCCGCACCGTGTCATAGCGGCGGGCGTGCAGGGCCCGCATGTGCCGGGCGTAGGCGGGGAACTTCTCCTCGGCGCCGCGGGCGATGCCCTCGAAAGTGGCGATGTTCACCAGGGTCGGGACGATCGCGACCCCTCGCTCGGCGAACAGCGGGATCGTGTCCTCGGTGAGCCCGGTGGCGTGCTCGATGCAGTCGATGCCCGCCTCGACGAGGTCGGCGAGCGAGTCCTCGGCGAAGCAGTGGGCGGTCACCCGGGCGCCGGCCGCGTGGGCCGCGTCGATCGCCGCCTTCGCGGCGTCCGCGGGCCAGCAGGGCGCGAGGTCCCCGACGCCGCGGTCGATCCAGTCCCCGACGAGCTTGACCCAGCCGTCGCCGCGGCCGGCCTGGGCGACGACCTCGGCCACCAGGTCGTCCGGCTCGACCTCGGCGGCATAGTTGCGGATGTAGCGGCGGGGACGGGCGATGTGCCGGCCGGCGCGCACCAGGCGGGGCAGGTCGTCGCGGTCGTCGACCCAGCGGGTGTCCGCCGGGGAGCCGGCGTCGCGCAGCAGCAGCGCGCCGGCCGCACGGTCGGTGGTGATCTGTTCCTCCGCGGTCGGCCGGTCCACGGCGCCGCCGGCATCGAGGCCGACGTGGCAGTGCGCGTCGACCAGGCCGGGCAGCGCCCAACCGGACACCGTTCGCACGTCCCGGGCGGCGGTGCCGACGGGCGCGGTGAAGCTGATTCGACCGTCGACGACCCAAAGCTCGTCGCGGACCTCCTCCGGCCCGACCAGCATCGCGCCCCGGATCCGCAGGGCCGGCTGACCCGTCACCACCGGCCTGCCTCCGACCGGCCTGCCCCCGACCGAGCCGACCCCGTTCCGCGAGCTTCCGTCTCGGGAACGGCCAGCCTGGTTCCGACCCATGTCGTCACGTTCGCCTCCGCTGCTCCGTCGGGCCCAGTCTGCCCTTTTCCCGACGGAGCAGCGCGCCCCGGCCCGCGCTGAGGCCGGGACGCGGGGATGCGCCGAAGCCGGGGCGACGGTGGCGGCGTCAGACGTCGAGCTGGGTCTCGATGGCGCGCAGGCGGTGGCGAGCCAGCGCGAGGTTCGCCCGCCCCTTGTCCAGCACCAGGTAGAGGAACAGGCCGCGGCCGGAATGGCTCTGCAACAGGCGGATCAGGTGGTATTGGCGGCCGAGCGTGATGAGGATGTCCTCGATGGTGTCCTGCAGACCGAGACTCTCCATGGTCCGCAGCTTCGCCCGGATGACCTCGGTGTTGCCGGCAGCAGCCACCTCCAGGTCGAGAGTGTGCGCGTTTCCGGCCGTGCCGAGGGTCATGCCGCTGGTGAAATCGACGAGGGCCACCCCGAGCGCGCCCCCGATCTCCAACGACTCCTTCAGCGCTATATCGACACTGTTCATATCGCCTCCCGCGTTGTCGAGGTGGACGGCGGCGCCGACGCCGCCGCCCGTGTGCACCGACGTGGGCTCACGCGAACCGCGCGTCGACAATCGTCCCCGCATCACAGTCCCTCGCAGACTTCAAACTGCCCGATCTACGACTGCTCATCCAACTTTAATCGGCCGCGACCGGAACGCACGAGGCTGAACCAAAAAGTTACGTCCGCGGACAGCGAGACCACATTGGCCGGCCGACGCCGACCCGCGAAAAGCCTCCCCACCGAACCACCAGGCATTGCATTAACATGCAAAAATGATTATGAAGATAGGTCTTCGACGATGGAGATATCGGTCAGAGGCCGCGCAGGCCGCGCGGGAGCCGTCGACGGCCCCGTCGTCGCCGCCGAATCCGCCTGGGCGGCAGCGCACATCCCCCGGCGCGGGCGCCATGATCCGGTGTTGCGCGGGGTAGGAGCGGCGGCATGGCCGATCACCGAGCGACATGGCACCGGGGCAGCCTTCGGCAGAACGACACGCGGCGGGGCGGCGGGCAGCCCGGGCGGCGAGGTGCACTGCCGGTCGCGGTGCTGGGCCTTCTGGTCCTCGTCTCGGTTCTCGGGGCGGGATGCGGCTCGCAGCCCAGGGGGGCGCAGCAGACCGCGGCGGCGCAGCGCGCACCCGCCGGCGACACCAGTCCGACCAGTCCGACCAGTCCGGGTCCGACCAACCCGACCGGCTTGATCGGCCCGACCGGCCCCACTGTGCAGAGCGGCCCCGGCGGGGGGCCGGGATCGAGACCCGAGCCCGGTGCGGCCGGGCATGGGGACGAGCCGGGGCGGCCCGCGGCCGGGGGCGCCGACGCGCCGCAGCTCCCGATGGGCGGTCGCACGCTGCTGCCGCGCTTTCGGATCGTGGCGCACTACGGTTCGGCGGGCGGGGGCGCGCTCGGCGTGCTCGGCGAGGGGACGCCGGAGCAGGCGGCGCAGCGCGTGCTCGCGGCCGCGGCACCCTTCGCGGCGGGCGGCCGGCCGGTGCAGCCGGCGATGGAGCTCATCACGACCGTCGCGTCGGCCTCACCCGGCGCGGACGGGCTGTACAGCTCCGCGCTGCCCCCGGCCGCAGTCGAGCCCTACCTCGCCGCCGCCCGGGCGCACCGGATGCTGCTCATCCTCGATCTGCAGCCCGGACGCGGGCGTTTTCTGGACCAGGCGCGCCGGTACGAGCGTTTCCTGCAGGAACCGGACGTCGGGCTCGCCCTCGACCCGGAATGGAAGATGGGACCGGGCCAGGTCCCCGGCCGCCAGATCGGTAGCAGCGACGCGGCCGGGCTGAACGAGGTCTCCGCCTGGCTCGCCGGCGTCGCCCGGGCGCACAATCTGCCACAGAAACTGTTTGTGATACATCAGTTCACCGAATCGATGCTGCCCGACCGGGCGGCCATCGCGGCCCGCCCCGAACTCGCCACCGTCTTCCATATCGACGGGTTCGGCGTCCGTCAGGACAAGCTCGACAAGTACGCGCTGCTGGCGGCCAAGGCGCCGTTCTTCACCGGATTCAAGCTCTTCCTCGACGAGGACACGAACATGTTCAGTCCGGCGGAGACGCTCACCCTCACGCCCCCGCCGGACCTCATCACCTACCAGTGAGCAGCGTTCAGCCTCGCCACCACGGCCCGGTGATGGCCACCGTAAGACCGTCGCCCTGGACGTTGGCGTACAGCCAGCGGCCGTCCTGGGAGAAGGTGGCGCCGGCCCACTCGCTGTCGCTGCCGGCGTTGCGGGCGAGCGGATAGGGGGTGCCGTCCGCCGAGGGGGCGACGAGGTAGTTCTCGCCGTCGCCGTCCTCGCAGAGGACGATCCCGCCGAGCGGCGAGACGGTGATGTTGTCAGGCCCGTCGAACCGGCCGCCCGGCTCCAGGCGCAGGACGAGTTCCAGGGTGGAGCGCTTCGGGTCGAACCGCCAGACCTGCCCGGAGTGGTCGGTGGCGGCGCCGTCGGACTTCTTCGCGTAGCTGGAGACGATGTACGCGGTGCCCTCGGACCAGAAGATGCCCTCGGCCTTCGGCACCCGGGTGATCTTCGCGGCGTCGAACTGCGAACGGACCGACACCGTGGTCGCGTCCGGATCGGGCACGTCCACCCAGGTGACGGCCAGCTTGGTGTGCAACTCCCGCACCGCGGACAGGTCACGCACGTCGGGCACCGACAGCGCCTGCAGCTTTCCGCCGGCCCGCAGGCTGCCGGGGCCGCCGAGCGGGCGGCGCGGCAGGAACCGGTAGAGCAGGCCGTACGGCTTGGCGGCGTCCTCGGTGAGGTAGACGATGCCGGAGTGCGGGTCGATCGCGACCGCCTCGTGCGGGAAGCGGCCCAGCGCCGTCAGCGGCACCGGGGCGGCGTCGCGCAGCCGGCCGAAGGGGTCGACCTCGAACACGTAACCGTGCTTCTTGGTCAGCACCGCCTCGGTGGCCGGGGTGGCCTCGGTCTCCTCGCAGGACAGCCAGGTCCGCCACGGCGTGCCGCCGCCGGCACAGTTGCGGTAGGTGCCGGCGAGGCTCGGCACGTGGCCGAGCAGCCGGTCGCCCGCGACCGTGAGGGTCGTCGTCCCACCGGCGCAGGCCGGGTCATAGACGAGGCCGTCGCGGTGCGGTACCGCCGGGATGTCGGTTCCCGGCGACAGCTCGTGGTTGCGCACCAGCACGCTGCGCCCGAACCCGCCGGGGAAGGCGTACATGCCGTCGTGCGACCCCGGCACCGCGCCGCCGCCGTCCAGCGTGTCCTTGCCGGCGCGCGAGAACACCGTGTAACGGAAGCCGGCCGGCAGGTCGATGACCTTCTTCGGATCCGCGACGAGCTCCCCGTACCCGCGGAAGGCCTTCGGCGTCGCGGCGTTCGCGGTCCCCGCGAAGACGGCGTCCACCGCCCCGGCCAGGGCGAAGCCGAGGCCGGCGGTCCCCGCGCCGGCCATCAACTGTCGACGGTTCACAACCATGTGTGTCCTCCTCCGGCGCCGGTCCCATCGACGCCGCAGGGAACGCTGTCAGCCGAACATGGCCGGAGATCGACACGGACGGAAACATCAGTGCACGTACAACCAACCGATACGCTCGCCCACCGTCACCGAGCCGACCCTCCCCAACCCCGACGACCAGCACCAACGCCGCTCTCCCGCCGTGGCACCGCGAGCAAGCCCGGCCCGATGGTTGCGCAGTGTTACGTCACACTACTCGGTATCGATCTCCGTCTCGCCCGCCGTCGCATCGGCCGGACGTATTCCCTTCCGCACGATGAATTCACGCTCCCGCTCGGCAAGATGTTTCGCGCGGTGGGCGATGAAGCCCTGGTCGTCGCCGCCCTGCAGCAAGGCCATCGCCTCGGGCGGGATGCCGTGGCTCGCCAGCACCGCGTCGGCGACGTCAGGCGCGAGCGCGAGCAGCGCCCGCCGAACGGACAGACCCGGCACAGTCGGCATGATCAGCCTGTTCGCGGGGCTCTGCTCACCGCCGGTGGTACCGGACGTGACGACGTGCCGATACGCCCTGGTGTCCGCCTTGACCAACTCCTCCAGGGCCTGGAACTCCTCTCCGGTCGGATAACGCCGCTCGGGCAGTTCCTGGAGCTCCCAGAGCAGGTAGGTCCGCACCCGGGCGCTGCGCATATCGAAGCGATCCGGGAACGGGCGGGCCTGCTCGTCGCAGCCGTCGGGATCGGGCCCGCCCTCCGCAAATTTCTTCATGGCCGCGAGATAGTTCTTGACCTGGGTCGTGTTGGCGCTCGCGAAGAACCCGGACCAGGACGTCGACCAGAACCAGCGGACCAGCACATCGCGTTGACGCCTGTCGGGTTCCGGGCACAGATCGAAGAAGGCGGTGAGCAGGAGAACCTGGATGCTGTATGGAACCAAGCGGGCGAGCGGCACTCCGACGGCAGAGCATAGAAATTCGACCGTCAGACCAAGTGCTGTCTCAGTCCGTACGACCGCAGTGTCGAGCTTTCCCTTTCTCCGCCTGGCGAGGCTCTCCCACCGCCCCGTCTGGACATCTTCCTCACCGGCGACGGCAAGCACTGCCCGGAAGACCGTGCTGGACGGCAGCTCGGCGAAACCCCGACTTCCCAGCCCCTCGAGAATCAAGGAGATCCGATCCCCCAGAGTGTCCGCCGAATCCGCGTTATAGGTCAACGCGGAGACCATCTGCTGCGGAGTCATCGGGCTGCCCTTACTGTTCAGCCGAGAGAAGACTTCGACGGCCTGATCCAAGGTGCCGCCCTGCAGCCGGACGACAGCGAACCGATAGGATTTGATGCGCTGCGAGACCTGTTCGGCCTCGTCGATCATGTTCTCGACATCGCGCGGATCAACAATGAAATCAGTTCCACTCTGAAGCCTCCGAGCAAAATTTAGGAAGTCCAGCGTTCGCAGCACCGAGCGCATCGGAAGAAGTTGCGCGGGTGGCATACCGACCTGCTTCCAATGCCGGTAGCGGTTCCGCGAGGAGCGATCGCCCGACTCTCGAGAAGGACGGTCACCGAGCTCCCGAAAAACCCTCCAGATCCAGTCGCTCTGACCATCGGGTACGGCCTGGTCGACCGACCTCATGAGGGTCCCGAAAAGGGTGGATAGTCGCTGATGGCCGTCGAGCACAAAGGCCGTGGGCGTCCCTTGAGGGGGCCCCGGAACCGCTATGTCGCCCACTCGGTCGAGGCTTGGGAGGGGAAGATTCGTCTCCCAGACGAGCAGGCTGCCGACCGGGTATCCGCGCTCCAGACTGTCGAAGAGCTCCAGCATCTGGTCCGGTCGCCAGACGTACGGGCGCTGGAACCGAGGAATCCGCAGTGTCCCCTGGGCGATCGCGCCCAGAATGTCACCCAGTAGCTGTACCTCCGGCTTCACGATCATCTCGGTCTGCCCCGGGACGGTCTCCATCACAGCACCTCGTCGATCATTGCGATCAGCTCGTCAAGTTCGGCCCGGACGCCCGGCCCGACAGCCCCAAAATCGGCAGCCGTCAGGTCCAGGTCGCGACGCATCAGACACTTGATGATTTTCCCGTCGAAACCGTGCCCCAGTTCCTGCACCAGTCTCGGGTCCAGATCGGCGAACAGATCCCGCTGCTCAGGCCTCACCGCCGCCGGCTTCGATCCGGTGGCACCGAAGCCGTTCTTCATGTCATAGTAACCACGCTGCTCGGGGCTGAGTCGAGCAAGTGCCGTGACAGCACCTCCCACACCAGACTTCTCCACCAGCGGCGCCAACGCGGCGGGAGGAATGTAGTTCTCTACCTCCCGCAGCGCCAAGACCAGGACGGCGACACCGTGGTCGGCTAACTGGGCAGCGTGGCTGTGGGCATCCGTGCGAGCATGGGGCACCAGCCGGTCGCTGTCCATCACGCCGCAGACGCGGACGTGAACGCCGTACTCGCGGGCAGCCTCTATCGCGATCTTCCTGAAAATCACCTTGCCGCCTCCCGCGTGTCGGAACGACAACCGTCCCGCGTCAAGGGCTGCGAGCAGGTCATCGCGACCAAATGCGCGGAACACCGCATTGAGAAAGGTTCCGTCCGACTCCTGGTTCTCCAGGACCACCAGTGCCGGCCGCTCCAGATCCCGGATGCTCGCCCGTGCCGTCGAGAGGGTTATCCTCGGCCGACCAGCGGCAGGCGGCGGTCTGTACGCCGCGTCCGTGACGCTTTTCTGCATGAGCTGGCGGTAGACTGCCGCACGAGCCGGGGCGTTCCGCTCGAAGTAGTCCGATGCGCGCTTCTCGCTCACCGGATCGACATCCCAGTGATGGCGCGCCTCGATGATCAGAGCGATGAATCGGACCAGAACCTCGAAGAGGTCGTCGTCCGAGAATATTTCGGGATCGGTGGCGACACGCACCAGATCACGTCCGCTCGATCTGGGCAGCCGCCAACGCGCGGGTCTCGGCATAGTCCTCGGAGAAGATGCCTGTCGGCCAGTTCTGCACGTTTCCGAGATTGTCGAGCTCGATACGACGGATATCCGCCGACGAGCCGTCGTGTTCCACGTAGTAAAGAGCGATCTGGTTCGATGGTATCCGACCCTCGGCCACCCGTCGACGCAGTCGGAGCACGAACGTCTCACTGTGCGTCTCGATGAGGAAACGGCATCGCTTCTGCGCCGTCCCGGCTATGTACAGATCGGCGAGCGCCGCGTGCGCCGCCGGGTGCAGATGCAGCTCCGGCTGCTCGATAATCTCCAGTACCGATCTTTTCGGAGGCCGCAGCTCGTCCATCGTCCGTTGCACAAGAATGGGCAGTACCTGGGCGAGACCGGTGCCGGTATCGGCAAGGTTGACCCGAACGGTCGAATCGGTGCCCGAGGTCAGCACCAGCGAGTACAAACTGCTACTCCGGTCCACGCCAAGCAGCCAGCCGGGGAGCTCGCGGCGGAGATAATCGTTCACCGCAGCCAGCAGACCTCCGTCACCACGGCTCACATCATCCGCAAGAATATGCGGTGCATCCTCGCCCAGAACTCCCACGGCGGCGGGTGCCCGCGAGGGGAGCCGATAGAACCGCTGTGGCCTGTCCCTGAAGGGGCCCACATACCGAATCAGAGGATATTCATCGGGGATGGCACTCATACGTGAACGACGCTTGAGATGAAGGTCCGGCGGCCACGGAATAAGTCCCCGAAATGTTACATCAATTGAATCACGAACAGACGTCGACGAGCTCCAAGTCGGCCTCCTCGGATCATCCAGGTTCCAAGTGGCATTGAGAAATGAACCATCCCGAGACGAGGATCGGAATTCACTGACCACCTGGATCTGGTACTCGTCGACGTTCTGGATGGTTGCCTCGATATCCGCAGCGTCAAAATGCAACCCGAAGGTGACATTTCCATGCGGACGCTGACCGAAGATGAGGTCGGTGAAGTCGCCGGCCAGCTCGATCCCGAGATTTTCCCGTTCGAGCGGTGCCTCGGACTCGGTGCGCAGCCCGGTCTCCAGCAGAAGTGGCAGGCGGGCGAGGGCGCTCTTGCCGGAGTTGTTGCGGCCCAGCAGGACGGTGATCGGGCGCAGCTCGAGGGTCTGGCGGCGCTCGAAGCACTTGTACTTCTCGACGGTGAGGGCCACCAGGGACATGTGGCCAGCCTAGCGGGGCCCCATGTGGTATCCCGCGCGATCGCGGCAGGCGGCCCCCGCCCGGGGGCGAGGTCCACTCCGGCGCGGACGCGCTGCCGGCCCGGCGGTCGATGCCGCCGGGCCGGGAGCGCGACAATGCGGGATCGTGGGGCGAAGGTCAGCCGACGGCCACGGTGTCGTAGTCGGCGATGCGCAGGGACATCGTCTCGGCGAGGCGGGCCATGGCGCCGTCGATGAGCTTGAGGTCGCGGATGGCGAGCTGGCCGTCGTGGACGGTGCCGGCCAGCTCCTCACTGCGGCGTTCGGCCCGGTCGAGCAGCGCCGACGACCGGGTGTAGGTCGCGTCGCGCGGGCCGTTCAGCGCGGCGGCGATGACGTCCAGCGACTCGTGCAGGGTCGCGGTCGCCCCCTTGATCTCCCGTCGGCTGCCGAGGTCGAGCAGGCCGGCCTTCTCAACGTCGTGCACGAGGTTGCGGCTGTAGCTGCGCGACGCGGTGGCCAGGCGCATGACCTCCCCGAGGGCCTCGTCGATGCCGCCGACCACGGTGCGGCGCAGGGGCTGGGCGGTGGCGACCAGGCCCTGGTAGGCGGCGTCGACGGCGCGGGCGTCGGCCCGCAGGGCGGAGTCGCCGCCGACCGGGTCGCCGAGCAGGCGGGAGCTGGCATGTTCGACGAGGTTCGCCACCGCCTGCACGTACGCCCGCAGGGCGATCCGCAGCACCCGGCGCGTACGCAGCGGGAACACCACCATCACGACCACGATGGCGACCCCGGCGCCGAGGGCGGTCTCCTCCAGCCGCAGGCGCAGCAGCGAGTTGGAGAACTCGTCGAGCTGGACGTAGAGCTGGGAGACCATCACGGTGATCCCGACGACCATGAAGGCGTAGTTGATCCGCATCAGGTAGAAGCCGAGGAACAGCGAGACGAAGATGACCGTGAGCGAGAGCGCGGTGTCGTGGCCGACCGCATGCGCGAGCACCGAGCCGATCAGGATGCCGACCAGCGTGCCGATCACCCGGGACAGCGCCTTGCGCACCTGCTCGCCGGAGTTGTTCGCCCCCATGAAGGTGATGAACGCGGCGATCACCGCCCAGTAGAACCGCCGGCCCGACAGCAGGTCGCCGAGCGCGATCGCCCCCGCGACCGCGACGCCCATCTGGATGGCCGCTCGCACGTGGGGGGCGAGCCGGACGCTGCCACCGGAGTGGACGCCCCGTTCCAACGAGGCCACGGCGCTCGGCACCGCGGACCCCGGCAGCCAGCCACCGAACAACATCACCGATGGTTGGAACGCGGCCGCACCGTCCTCGGCCTGCACCGAGCCCAGGGCGAGCCACTGGACCATCGCCTCGGTCAGCGCGAGCACCGACCCGGCGAACCGGTGCACGACGACGACCGCGGTACGGTCCCGGTTGCCGGCGAGGGGATCGGGGTCGTGGTCGACCGCCCGCAGCAGCTCGATCAGCGCCCGGGCGTGGGCGTCGGCCGCCTCGGCGTCGCGGTCGAGGATCCCGTGCAGGGCCCCGCGGACCTCGGCGAGCTGGTCGGCGGGCAGGTCGAGGCGGGCCATGGCCTGGGCGAACCGGGCGACGTTGGTCAGGGCCAGCTCGACGTCGAACAGGCGCTGGTGCAGGAGCTGGCCCGACGAGCCGTCCGCCACCGCGGCCGGATCGCCGAGCTGGGCGTCGATCATCAGGGCGGCCTCGTTGAGCCGGACCAGCTGTCGCTGCAGGCGCTGCTCCTGGCGCGCGCTGTGTTCCGGGTCCTCGAACAGCTCCAGCGCCAGCTTCGCCACCTTGCGGGCGCGGGCGGCATAGGAGCGCTGGGTCCGCTGCAGGGCCTTCGCGGGATGCGGATAGAACAGCACGAAGCGGACGACGATCGCCACCGCCAGCCCCACCCCGAGCTCGGCACACAACCAGCCAAGGTCACCCAACGACACGCCCGCTCCCAGGAAGAACCCCAGGAAGACGCCCATGAACAGCACCATGCCGCCGATGAAGCCACGCATGCCGAACCGTCGGCAGTAGGTGCCGACCGCCAGGCTGGCGGCGAGGACGATCAGCGAGATCGTCCGGTGATCGGCGAGGCTGATGCCGAGCACGAGCATCGGGACCATGGGGACCGGCAGCAGGAGCATCGTCACGAGCTGGCCCCGCGCGGTCGCGTCCATCACCCCGAAGACCGAGATCAGCCCGATCAGCGCGCCCAGCATCATGGCGATGACCTGGTACTGGTGGTTGGCCGCCGCCACCGCGGCCGCCTTCGCCGCGGGCAGGTGGGCGCCGTGGGTGTCGATCTGCAGCGCGTGGGTGGCCCGAACGAACAGCCATTCGGCCAGCAGGATCGCGCCGATCGTGACGACGCAGTGCAGCGCCATCCGGAACCGGTTCAGGCCGGGGTCCGATCCAAGGAAGCGGTCAACCCAGCGGGTGCGAAGCTGCTCGGCCGGCCGGGCCGGCGGGCTGGCGGTGGCGACGTCGAGCCGGGCCTCACCGATGCTCAATACATCCCTCCAACGGGGGTCGCGATCCGCCCTGGTCGAGGATCGGATCGACTGGCCGAGGGCGACGGGGGCCCGCCCTCGTGCATGACGCGGCAGTGCCCGGCGAACGGCATCGGTCATCCAGACCGCGCCCGTGCGGGCGATGGACGCGGCGAGGCCGACAGCCCCGGCGGCGATTCGCACGATCGGAACCCGATGTGCGGCTATTTATAAGTTAGCAATATTTCAGCTACCGGAGTGCTCTCTCCGGATGTGGGAGATGTGACAGCAGGTGAGGGAATAGGGTGATCTCCCCTGAGCCTTTCGGGCTGGTCGCGACGGGGACTCACCGCGCGCCCGCCGCGCACCACGGAACGTGCGACGGTCCGCGCCCCGCCCGCCGCGCCCGAGCGCGATCAGCCACCCCTTCGGTCGCCGAACGTGACGGCGCGCTCGCCGGTCACGCGCGACCAACCCCGCCGCCGGCACCAGCGGGACAACACGCGGCGACCAACATTCCCGGACAGGATTATCCGTAGACAGACTTCCCCGAGAATCCCGGTGTGCCGAATTTCGGCACACTGTCATCACGGGTCCCGGCGAACTACGAAAAGCCGGCCGGCGTCGATGCCCGACCGACAGTTTTCCGGCCTCGTCGACAATCCTGCCACCAACTCGCTTCGTCAGTCCCGGCCAGGCACCGGGAGGTCCGTGGCCGAGGGCTCCCGCCGAACGGACTCAATCCCGACCTCGACCCCGGCGGCGGCCGCGACGGTAGGGGCGGCCGCGATGGTGGGGGCAGCGGGGACAGCGGGGGCGGGACCAGCGCGGTCGCCGAGCAGCCGGGTGCCGTCGGGGAGGTTGCCGGTGGCGGCGGCGTGGCGCAGGTACTCCCACAGGGCGCGCTGGAGCTCGACGGCGGCGCGGGTCGGCTCGACATCGCGGCGCCGCGCGAGCCCGATCGTGCGTTGCAGCCCGGGTGCCACGAAGGGGGTCACCCGCATGCCGAGGCGACGGGCGACCATGCTCGGGATCACGGCACTGCCGAGTCCCGCCGCGACGAAGCCGAGCACCGCGTCCATCTCCCCGCCCTCGATCGCGAAGGTCGGCTCGAAGCCGACCTCCCGGCAGGCCGTCACGGTGGCCTCGCGCAGGTCGTAGCCGCGCCGGAACATGACCAGCGGCTGGTTGCGCAGGTCTGCGACGGTCAGCGAGCGACCGGTGACAACGGGCGGCTCGTCGAGGGAGGAGACCAGGACCAGGCTCTCCCGGATGAGCGGGGAGGTGACCAGTGCCGGGTCGGAGCTCTGCAGCGGCAGGATGATCAGGGCAAGGTCGAGGTCGCCGCCCGCGAGGTCGCGGACCAGGTCACGGGAGCCGCCCTCCTCGACCAGCAGGCGGATGCCCGGGTAGCGCTCGTGGAACAGGCGCAGCACGTCGGGCAGGAAACCGGTGCACAGGCTCGGCGTCGCGCCGAGGCGGACCGTGCCGTGGCGCAGGTCCAGCAGCTCGTTGACGCGCTGGCGAGCCGTCTCCGTGTCCGCGAGGATCCGTCGCGCCAGCGGCAGCAGCGTCTCCCCGGCCGCGGTCAGGCTGATGTTGCCCCGGGCACGGTTGAACAGTGGTGTGCCCAACTCCTGTTCGAGCGCGCGAACCTGTTGGGACAGCGAGGGTTGCGCCACATGCATCCGCTGCGCGGCCCGGGTGAAATGGCGGGTCTCCGCGACGGCGACGAAATAGGCGAGCTGGTGGAACTGCACACCGGCCAGCGTAGACCTCGATAGAAGCCGGCTATGGAGTCCAGGTTTATCATGTCTTGGACCACTCGAGGCCCCGGCTCTAGGGTGCGGGCGTGGCTGTAACAACCCCGACGCGACCGGCGCCCGCTGGACGCCCCCCGCGCCCCGCGCGGTCCTCCTTCGCCCCGTTGAACTTCTGGCGTTCGACGATCGGCAAGAAGACCGTGATGGCGGTCACCGGTCTGCTGATGTTGCTGTTCCTGATCGTCCATATGCTCGGGAACCTGAAGATCTTCTTCGGCCGAACCGACTTCGACCACTACGCCCACTGGCTGCGCACGATCGGAAATCCGGTCCTGCACGAAAGCTGGTATCTGTGGATCCAGCGGTTCGTCCTGGTAGTGGCCGTGGTGCTACACGCTGTCTCGGCCTACCAGCTCAGCCGACGTGACCTGAAGGCCCGACCGACGAAATACTCCCACCACCAACGGGCCAGGGCCGGCTACGCCACGCACATCATGCGCTACGGCGGCATCACCCTGGCGCTGTTCATCGTTTACCACATCCTCGACTTCACCACGCTCACGCTGAACCGCCACGGAGTCGACGGCGCCGCCTACGACAACGTCGTGTCGAGCTTCAGCGTGTGGTGGGTCACGGTCATCTACATCGCCGCCATGATCTGCCTGGGCCTCCACATCCAGCACGGTTTCTGGAGCGCCGCCCAGACCCTCGGGTACAACCGGCCGAGCCGCGACCGCGCCTTCAAGGGTGTGGCGACGGGTCTCGCCGTGCTTCTCACGGTGGGATTCCTGATCGTTCCGGTGTCGGTCCTCGCCGGCCTCGTCGACTGAGCACGAAAGAGGCTGACATGTCCTTCTACAAGCTCGGCGATGACATCGCCGACACCACCGCGCCGGACGTGCCGATCGAGCAGCGCTGGGACAAGCGCCGCTTCGACGCCAAGCTCGTCAACCCGGCGAACCGGCGGCGACACAGCGTGATCGTCGTCGGGACGGGGCTGGCCGGCGGGGCCGCCGGGGCGACCCTCGCCGAGCAGGGCTACCACGTCATCCAGTTCTGCTACCAGGACTCGCCGCGCCGGGCGCACTCCATCGCCGCGCAGGGCGGCATCAACGCCGCGAAGAACTACCGCAACGACGGCGACTCGGTCTACCGGCTGTTCTACGACACGGTCAAGGGCGGTGACTTCCGCTCCCGGGAGTCCAACGTCTACCGGCTCGCGCAGACGTCGACCCAGATCATCGACCAGTGCGTGGCGCAGGGCGTGCCGTTCGCCCGCGAGTACGGCGGCCTGCTCGACACCCGGTCGTTCGGCGGCGTGCAGGTCGCGCGCACCTTCTACGCCCGCGGCCAGACGGGCCAGCAGCTCCTGATCGGCGCCTACCAGGCGCTGTCGCGGCAGATCGACGCCGGCAACGTGGAGATGCACGCGCGCACCGAGATGCTCGACCTGATCGTCATCGACGGCCGCGCCCGCGGCATCGTCGCCCGTGACCTGATCACCGGCCAGATCTCGACCTACATCGCCGACGCGGTCGTGCTCGCCACCGGCGGGTACGGCAACGTGTTCTACCTGTCGACGAACGCGAAGAACTCCAACGCGAGCGCGATCTGGCGGGCGCACCGGCGCGGGGCGTACTTCGCCAACCCGTGCTACACGCAGATCCACCCGACCTGCATCCCGCGTTCGGGCGACCACCAGTCCAAGCTCACCCTGATGAGCGAGTCGCTGCGCAACGACGGCCGGATCTGGGTGCCGAAGAACCCGGGCGACACCCGTTCGCCGGACCAGATCCCCGAGGCCGATCGCGACTACTACCTCGAGCGCATCTACCCCGGCNTCGGCAACCTGGTCCCCCGCGACATCGCCTCACNCGCGGCGAAGAACCAGTGCGACCTGGGCCGCGGGGTCGGCCCCGGCGGCCTGGGCGTCTACCTCGACTTCGCCGACGCGATCAAGCGGATGGGCGAGGCCGCCGTCCGCGAGAAGTACGGCAACCTGTTCGAGATGTACGACCGGATCACCGGCGAGGACCCGTACAAGGTCCCGATGCGGATCTACCCCGCCATCCACTACACGATGGGTGGCCTGTGGGTGGACTACGACCTGCAGAGCACCATCCCGGGCTGCTTCGTCATCGGTGAGGCGAACTTCTCCGACCACGGCGCCAACCGGCTCGGCGCGAGCGCGCTGATGCAGGGCCTGGCCGACGGCTACTTCGTGCTGCCGCCGATGCTCGGCAACTACATCGCGTCGAACAAGTTCGACAAGGTCGACGCCAGCCACCCGGAGGTGGCCGCGACGGTAGCCGAGGCGACGGGCCGGCTGGACCGGCTGCTGTCGATCGACGGCGAGCGCACCGTCGACTCGTTCCACCGCGAGCTCGGCGAGATCCTCTGGGACGAGTGCGGGATGGCGCGCAGCGAGGACGGCCTGCGCAAGGCGCTGGGCCGCCTGCCCGAGCTGCGTGAGGAGTTCTGGCGTTCGGTGAAGGTGCCCGGCAGCGGCGCCAGCCTGAACCAGAGCCTGGAGCGGGCCAACCGGGTGTCGGACTTCCTCGAGCTCGGCGAGCTGCTGTGCGTCGACGCGCTGCACCGCGAGGAGTCCTGCGGCGGTCACTTCCGGGTCGAGAGCCAGACCCCGGACGGGGAGGCCCGCCGCGACGACGACCGGTTCGCCTACGCCGCCGCCTGGGAGTTCGGCGGCACCGGCGGCACCCCGATCCTGCACCGGGAGCCGCTCGAGTTCGACTACGTCCACCTCGCCCAGCGCAACTACGCGTGAGACGGGGTCGGGTAGCCGTGAACCAAGCCATGAACCACGAGACACCAGTGATCGACGCGCAACCCATGACCCGCGCGCTCCCGGAAAACCACGACAGCGCAGACAGCGCAAGGAGCCGACCGTGAAGCTCACCCTGCGGATCTGGCGCCAGGCCGGCCCGGCCGAACCCGGCCGCATGGTGGCCTACGAGGTGCCCGACGCGAACCCGGACATGTCCTTCCTCGAGCTGCTCGACGTGCTCAACGAGCGGCTCACCCTGGAGGGCGAGGACCCGGTCACCTTCGACCACGACTGTCGCGAGGGCATCTGCGGCTCCTGCGGCGTGGTCATCAACGGCCAGGCGCACGGGCCGCGCGCCCTGACCACCACCTGCCAGCTCCATGTGCGCTCGTTCTCCGATGGCGACGTGATCGACATCGAGCCCTGGCGCTCGGTCGCGTTCGGCGTGCTCAAGGACCTGATGGTGGATCGGTCGGGCCTCGACCGGATCATCCAGGCCGGCGGGTACATCAGCGCGCCGACGGGCAGCGCCCCGGAGGCGCACTCCACACCGGTGCCGAAGCCGATCGCGGACACGGCGTTCGACAACGCCACCTGCATCGGCTGCGGGGCCTGCGTCGCGGCCTGCCCGAACGGCTCGGCGATGCTGTTCACCTCGGCGAAGGTGACGCACCTCAACAGCCTGCCGCAGGGGGCACCGGAGCGGGCGAGCCGCGTGCTCAACCTGGTCGAGGCGATGGACGCCGAGGGCTTCGGCGGCTGCACGAACACCGGCGAGTGCACCAACGCCTGCCCGAAGGGCATCCCGCTGGACAGCATCGCGACCCTCAACCGCGAGTACCTGCGCGCCTCCCTCGGCCGCAAGTAGCCCGCCCCGCCCGACTTCCTTGCCTTTCCACAGGGACGAAACAGACACAGAACCCGCTGGAAGGGCAAGGAACCGGAGGGCACAGAGAAGGCCGGCCCGCGCCCCGTCGACAGCACTCCCGTCGGCGGGGCGCCGCCACGTGGCGGCGCCCGAGAATCATGGCAATCGTGGCAAAGCTCGCGGACGGGGCGGAACCGCGGCGCTCCCGCGGCCGCCGGCGGACAATCGTGACGGTGGACAGGCGGGCGCGGGACGTTCCCGATCAAGTGGCGGTGGTCGGCGGCGGGATGGTCGGGCTGTGCGTGGCCTGGTTCCTGCAGGAACGCGGGGTGCGGGTGACGGTCTTCGACCGGGATCGGCTCACCACCGGGCCGACCTGGGCCGGCGCCGGCTCGTCGTGGGGCAACGCGGGCTGGCTCACCCCCGGCCTCGCCACCCCGCTGCCGGAGCCGGCGGTGCTGCGCTACGGGCTACGGGTGCTGCTGCGGCCGGATTCGCCGGTGTACGTGCCGCCGGTCGCCGACGCCGGGCTCGCCCGCTTCGTTGCCGGATTCGTCCGGCACAGCACGACCGGTCGCTGGCGGCGCGCCATGCGGGCACTCGCGCCGCTGACCCGGGCGGCCCTCGGCGCGTTCGACGAGCTCGCGGCGGGCGGCGTGACCGCGCCGACCCGGGCCGCCGCGCCCTTCCTCGCCGGTTACCAGGACCGCGCCGACCTCGACGCGCTGCTCGTCGAGCTCGCCGAGGTGCGCGCCGCCGGCCAGCCGGTCGACGCCGAGGTGCTCGATCCCCTCGCCGCCCGCGACCTCGAGCCGCTGCTGTCCGAGCAGGTCCGTTACGTCGCCTCCGTGCACGGGCAGCGGTTCTGCGACCCGGGACGGTTCGTCGCGGCCCTCACCGAAAGCGTGCGGGCCCGGGGCGGTGCGGTTCACGAGACGACGGCCGTCGCGGGCGTGCGTGAGGTCGGCGACCGGGTCGAGGTGCTCGGCCCGCTCCCCGCGGCGGGCCTGTTCGACGCCGCCGTCCTCGCCACCGGCGCCTGGCTGCCCCGGCTGGCCCGACCCTTCGGGGTCCGCCTGCCCGTGCAGGCCGGCCGCGGCTACAGCTTCCACGTCACGACCGAGCGGCCGCCCAGCGGGCCGATCTACTTCCCGGCCTCCCGGGTGGCCTGCACGCCCATCGGCGACGGCCTGCGGGTCGCCGGGATGATGGAGTTTCGCCGTCCGGACGCACCGCCGGATCCGCGCCGCACCCGCGCGGTGGTCGAGGCCACCCGTGGCCTGCTGCGCGGGGTCGACCTCGACACCCGCACCCACGAATGGGTCGGGCCGCGTCCCTGCACGCCGGACGGCCTGCCGCTGATCGGCCCGACCGCGTCGCCACGGGTGTTCGTCGCCGGGGGCCACGGCATGTGGGGCATCACCCTGGGCCCGGTCACCGGCCGGCTGCTCGCCGACGCCATCGTCGTCGGCACGCCCGCGGCCGACCTGGCCCCCTTCGACCCGCTGCGCTGAGCCGGAACCCCACCGCACGCGTGAGTGCGGCCGGGATGGGTTGACACACCCGTCCCGGCCGCACCCGACTCGCGTTACCGGGCTCGATCAGGCCTCGGTACGCGTGGTGGCGCCGGCACCCCGGCGACGCCGAGCGGCGACCCGCAGCAGCGCACCGCCGCCGAGCAGGGCCACCGCGATCGAGGCCATTGCCCCGGTCTCGACTCCGGTGAAGGGCAGCGCACCGCCGGCGGGCGCCGCGGCACCGGCGCCGACACCCGCGCCCGCGCCGAGACCCGCGCCCGCGCCGACGCCCGCGCCGACCACGCCGACCCCGGCGCCGACGCCGACGCCGACGAAGCACGGGCCGCCGTCACGCTTGTCGCGGTCCTTGTCGTCCTTGTCCCCGAACCAGTCGTCCTTGCCGTCACGGAAGTCCGAGCCGTCCTTGCCGATCGTGCCGTCACGGCCGTCCTTGCCGTCACGGAAGTCCGAGCCGCCCAGCTCGTCGGCCCGCAGCTCCTTGTCGTTGCGGATGTCCTTGTTGCCGAACCCGTCCTTACCAAACCCGTTGTTGCCGAACCCGTCCTTACCGTCGCGGCCGTCCTTGCCGAAGCCGTCCTTGTTGTCCCGGCCGTCCTTGTCGCCGAAGCAGTCGTCGCGGTCGTTCCGATGCCTGCCGTTGTGGTCGAACACGAAGTCGTTGATCCAGTTGCCGATCCAGCCCGGGTTGAACGGCAGGCCCTCGATGCCGTCTTCGCCGAACCCGATCACCAGCACGGAGGCGCTGACGACGCGGGTCTGCAACGCCTGCTTCGCGGGCGTGAGCGGAACCGCCAGCCCGGTGTTGATCGGGGGCAGGATCGACCTGTCCTTGCCCGGCTCGTAGCCGGGGGGGCCACCTGGTCCCCCCGGACCGCCGGGCAGGCCCGGCTGCTCGGGGCCGCCCGGCCCGGCAACCAGACCCGGGTCAGCCGGGATGCTCTGATCGTCGAGCGACTCCGGGCCGCCGGGCACGTCCGGCGAGTCCGTAACCGAGGGCGAGTCCGCGACCGAGGGCGAGTCCGCGACCGAGGGCGAGTCCGTAACCGAGTCCGGCGGTGAAGCGATGATGCCCTCGCCGACCGCGGTGATGGTGTGCTGGCCGGTTCTGGGGAGGTTGACCGGCGCGCTGAACTCACCCGTGCCGCCCGTTACCTGGGCGTGGTACAGGTACTCCCCGTCGAGCGCGATCTCGACCTCGGTGCCCGGGAGGAATCCGCAACCACTGAATGTCACGGTCTCACCGACAGTGACAACGGAATCGTCGAGGGTGCCCGCCCCGGTCGGACCGGCACACACGGTGCCCGCGTCGCCCACCGGCGAATAGCCGGTGTCAGGGCCGCCCGGACCGTCGGGGCCGCCCGGGTCGCCCGGGCCGTCGGGGCCGAAGATGGGCGTGTCGAGCGCCGCAGCTGGAGAAACCGGCAGGGCGGCGAGCGCCATGCCGCCGCCTGCCACCAGCGCAACTCCGAGGGATCGGAACTTCATACAGGCACTCTCCCTGCGGATCATCAGGTCAAGCAGTTGGATGATTGAATACACAGAGAGTAGCGATGATTACTCTCCGTGTCTACAACTCTCCATAGTCAGTTCTTGACTCTGCGTGACCAAGGGGAGGTGACCGGCACCCCCTCGACGTCGAGGCGCTCGGGAACCGGCAGCGGCTGGGGACGGACCGCGAGCGCGGGGCCCGCCTGCGGCTCGAGCACCTTGAGTTCCAGGGTCCTGGTCTGGCCACGATCGACGGTCAGGTAGGTGGAGACGATGGGCAGACCGTCCTCGGAACCGCTGGTCAGCCCGAGCGGCTGGCCGTCGAGATGAGCACCGGCGAACAGGCTGCCCCGACCCGTGTACACCGACAGCCAGAGGTTGTTCTGGGCCTGCGGGTTGCCGCCGAAGTTCCGGACATCCTCGCGCTTGCGGACGTACTCCGGCAGGCCGTCGGGGGCCATGTTGGTCAGTTGGACGGCGATCGTCACCGCGCCGGCTCCGTTCGGCAGCCGCTGCACCCGATAGCTGGTCCGGCGGCGAAGCCAGTAGTCGAGCTTGCTTGCCGTGGCGTTCTGCGTAACGACGGCGAGATAGGGGCCGGATCCCGTCGGCAGCGCGCCACCCAGCGCGGTCGTCGAAAGAACGTCCTGCTCATCGGAGTGGTTGCTTGACAGATTGAGTCGCCCCTCCTTGGCCGCCTTGGACATGGCGGTGAGCAGCTTCGTCGTGTCCCCGCTGCCCGATTCCACCGCCGCATAGACGGCCTGACCCACCTGAGCGAAGAAACGGTCTCGGGCAGGCACCGTCGGGATGCGGGCGTACACCTTGGACTCGACGAGGTCGACCAGGTTTGCCGAGGTGACGACCTGGCCGTCGGGCAGCACCGCAGGCCGGCTGGCCGCCAGCAGATAGGACAGCGTGGTCGGGTCGACGCTGATGGTGCCGTCCACGTCGATGCCAGTCCCGGTCCGGTAGAGATGGGAGTAGAGCTTGCCGACCGTGGGGTAGTCGGGCGTCAGGTTGGCGTTGGCCCACACCCGGTCCGGCCAGAACGACGCGTAGCGCGCCGCGAACGGGCCCGGTAGCACGGTGGCCGGGGTCTGCTGGGTGGGACCGCCAGGTAGCGAGCCGTTGCCGGAGATGCCGTCGAGGGACAGGCGCCCCCGATCCGCGGTCAGCAGGCCGAAGCCGCCGATGATCCCGCCGGTCGCCCGGGACTCGGCGGGGTTCTGGACGATCAGCAGGTAGCGCCTCCGCTCGGAGGCTCCGAGCATGTCCGGCCCGATGCGGGCCGCCAGCGCCACGCTGTCCAACGCCCCGGACAGGGTTCGCCCGCGGTCGATCACCTCGGCGCGGGCGTCCTCGACGCCGCTGACCCGACCCGGCCAGCCGCAGGTCTCGGTTCTCTCGGCGGCCGCCGACAGCGCCGACAGCGCCGCCGCGGCCCGCTCGGCCGGGACGCGGGCCGCCGCCAACGCGGAAACGTTGATCGTCATCTGGTGGCGCAGCCGGTCCGGATTGAGGTCACCGCCGAGGTCCGCGACGGACGGCAGCCCGGCGCCGGCCATCGTGTCGACGGCCCGCACGAGCGCCGCCGCCGAGCGCAGCGGGCAGCCTGCCCACGGCAGCCGTCCGAAGGCCGACCACACCGGGTCGCCGGTGAGTGACCGGGCAGCCCGGGCCCGCTCGGCGATCCCCGCCACCTGTGCCCGGAGCTCATCGTCGGCCGGGATGTCCCCGGCCAGCACCTGCCGCTGCAACGTCGCGATGCGCGTACGGGCCTCGTCGAGCTGCGAGTGCGCCATCAGACCGCGGACGGCCACCCAGCCGGAGAGGCCCGCGATCAGGGCAAACGCGACAGCGAGGCCCCCGATCAGCCAGCGGGCCCGTCCGCCGCGTCGGCGGGACGACGCTGTTCCGCCCGCGGGCTGCCCGCCGCTCGCGCCGGCCACGGTCTGTTCCCCGGCCACGGTCTGTTCCCCGGCCGGATCTGCCACACCACTCGCATCCGCCGCGCCGATCGACTCGGACGCAACGATCGCCTCAGACCCACCTGGCTGACCGGCGGCACCGATCTCACCGGGGGCAGCGGTGACAGTCCCGGGCGCAGGAGCCACCGCACCCCGGTCGGCCGGCCTGCCGGCCGAGGACGCCGAACGCGCCCCGGCCCGGCTCGGCACGCCGTCCGGGGCGGACTCCACGCCGAGCTGGCGCGGAATGGCCTGTCCTGCGTCCGGGCGGCCGCCTGCACCGCTGTTCCCGGATCCCTCAGCCCCCGAATTCCCAGCCGTCACCGGTTGGACGGCGGTCGGGTGGAGTCGCGTCCGCCCGTCGCCGCGGCGGAGCCGGTACCACCCGGGCCGCCGAGACCATGCGAGCTGCCAGCACTCCGCGAGCTGCCGGCACTCCGCGAGCTGCCGGTTCCGGGTGAGCTGTCGGTCCCGGCCGAGCCGTCGGGCCGGCCTCCGGGCGTGTGGCGATCCGCGGGCGGCTTCGTCGCCGACCTGCCGGCGTCGCCCGGCCGAGTCTCACCCCGGCGGGTACGGGCGTGCCCCGGAACAGCGGAGCCGCTGCGCAGCCCGGCGCCGGCCAGGTCTCCCGGCTCGCCGGATTCCGCCGAGGCGGCCGGATCCGCATCGATCGGTTCCCGCGCGGCCGGTACGGAGATGGCCCCACGCCCGCTGTCCCCGGCCGCGGCTCGGGTGCCACCGGAACGGCCGGCCGCGGCGGCCGACGACGACGAGCCCGACGACGACATTCCTGACGGGAACGATCCCGACGACGACGCGCCGGTCGACGCGGGCGCGCCGAGCGGTCGGGCGGGCCCGACGCCAGCGTCCGGCGCGGGGATGCTGGCCGCCCGTAGCGTCGACGAGCGGGCGTGCCGGCCTCGCGGCGCGTAGTTGCCGTACTGGCCGTAGTAGTAGGCGGCGTCCCGCCCCTTCGTCGGGACCATGTTCAGTACCGTGCCGACCATCCGGGCGTCCACCGCGCGCAGCGCCTCGGCGGCGCGGCGAAGCTGCTCGCGACGGGTCCGGCCGACCCGCACCACCAGCAGTACCCCCTCGGCCCGGGTCGCGAGCACCGCCGCGTCGGTCACGGGGAGCAGAGGCGGGGCGTCGATCAGTACGATGTCGAACCGGGCCTGCAGGAGCGCGACGAGATCGGCCATGCCCTTGGAGCCCAGCAGCTCGCTGGGGTTCGGGGGAACCGGTCCGGAGGCGAGCACCTCGACCCGACCCTCCCCCACGCGGCCCTCGCCCCACGGCTGCAGCACGTCGTCGAGGTCGGCGGCGCCAATAAGGACGGAGGTCAGGCCCGCCGCGGACTCGACGCCGAGATAGTCCCCGAACGACGGGCGGCGCAGGTCGCCCTCGATCAGGCAGACCCGGGCACCGCCCTGGGCCAGGCTGATGGCCAGGTTGCAGATCGTGATGGTCTTGCCCTCTCCCGCCACGGAGCTGCTGACGAGGATCGACCGGGGGCCGGCATCCACGTCGACGAACTGAAGGTTGGTGCGAAGCTGACGGAATGCCTCCGCGCGGGCGGAGTGCAGCCGGGCGTTGGTGATGAGCGGCCGGCGGACCGCGTCGGTGTCGAAGGCGATCACGGCCAGGTTGGGCAGGTCCGTCGACTCCCGCGCGTCCTCCACCCCGGAAATGCTGGTGTCCAGGCGGAAGCGGACGAGCGCCACCGCCACGCCGGCAATCAGCCCGAGCAGCAGACCGAGAGCCATGTTGCGGGTCGGTTGCGGGGAGACCGGGGAGACCGGCAGCTTGGCGCGTTCCCAGACGCTCACCCGAACCGACGGCGATTCGTTGCCCGCGGGAGCCTCGATCTGGGCGACGGCGACGGAGAACGACTCGCCGACCGCGTCGGCGATCGACTGGGCCCTTCTCGGCACCCGGTCGCGAACGGTGGCGCGCAGCAGCACGGTGTCCGGGACCGCCTGCGCGGAGATCTGCCCCCGCAGTGCCTCCGGGGTCGACTTCAGGTGGAGCCGGTCGATGACCGAGGCCGCCACCCGCTCGCTGGCCACGAGGTTCGCGTAGGACTTCACCCGCTGCTGGGAGAGCAGCCCGCCCTGGTAGGCCGAGGCGGCGCCCTCGGCATTGTCGGGCGAGGAGACGACCATGGTCACGGACGCGGCGTACTCCTTCGTCGCCCGCCAGGTCGAGGCGGCGGCAAGCAGGCCGCCGAGCACCACGCAGGCCACCATGAGCATCCAGCTGCGGCGAAGGACGCGGACATAGTCGCGCAGTTCCACTCGTCGACCACCCTCCGGGATGTATGTACCGACCACTCACGTCATCGAGGATCGCCTCAACATACTCGATGAGTAGCGATTATTTTACTCTCAGTCACGCTTACCCTATGACCTCATGTGGAGACGTAGAGTAGACGGCACGGTCGACCGGCGGCGGACAGCGCACCTCGCGCGGCGCGTCCTGAGGCTCAACCTCCGCCAACGGGTCGGACTGCAGATCGCCCTGGACAGCGCGGCGATGGTCCTCGGCCTCACGTCGGCCCAGCTCGGAAGGTTCGACTTCGCCCACGACGCCCTGGCCGACCTCGACTTCTGGGTGATCTGCGCCCTGGCGGTCTGCCTGCTCCATTTCCTGGGCACGGCGCTGCACCTCTATCTGGGGCGTTACCGCTTCGGCGGCTTCGAGGAGGTCCTCGGGCTGCTCGTGGCGGTGCTGCTGACGAACGTCGGCGTGCTCGTCGTCATCGCCGTGTTCAGCTCGCCGCGCCCGATGCCGCTGAGCGTGCCGCTGCTGGGCGGTGCGGTGACCCTGGTCGTGATGTTCGGCGTGCGCTACCTGTGGCGGCTGGTGGAGGAGCAGCTACGCCGGCCGAACCGGGACAGCGCCGAGCCGGTGCTGATCTTCGGCGCCGGCGACGGAGCCGAAGGGGTCCTCGCGGCGATGCTGCGCACCCAGGACAGCCCCTACTACCCCGTCGCCCTGCTGGACGACGACCCGAACCTGCACAACCTGCGCCTGTTCGGGGTCCGGGTGCTCGGCGGACGGGAGTCGATCGGCCCGGTTGCGGCAGCCACCGGAGCGAGGACCCTGCTGGTGGCCATCCCGAGCGCGGACGCCGGACTGCTCCGGGACATCAGCAGAATCGCCGAGAGCGTCGGTCTCATCGTGAAGGTCCTGCCCAAGGTCGCCGATCTGATCGACGGACGGGTCGGAGTCGGCGACATCCGCGACCTGGACCTCGCCGACCTGCTCGGCCGCCGCCAGGTCCGCACCGACATGGCCGCCGCCGGGAGCTACCTGGTGGGGCGCCGGGTGCTGGTGACCGGCGCGGGCGGGTCGATCGGCTCGGAGCTGTGCCGACAGATCGCCGGGTATGGTCCGGCCGAACTGATCATGCTGGACCGGGACGAGTCCGCGCTGCGGGCGGTGCAACTGTCGATCACCGGCCGCGCGATGCTCGACGACGACGCGATCGTGCTCGGCGACATCCGCGACCTCGACCTCGTCACCACGCTGTTCATGGAGCGCCGACCGCAGGTCGTCTTCCACGCCGCCGCCCTCAAACACCTCCCCCTGCTCGAACGCTTCCCCGGGGAGTCGGTGAAGACCAACGTCTGGGGCACGCTGGCGATCCTGCGGACGGCCGTGGCCTGCGGCGTCGAGCGGTTGGTGAACATCTCGACGGACAAGGCCGCCAACCCGGTCAGCGCGCTGGGCTACTCGAAGCGGATCACCGAACGGCTCACCGCCCACCTGGCCCGGGAGGCCGACGGAACGCTGGTCAGCGTGCGGTTCGGCAACGTGCTGGGCAGCAACGGCTCCGTGCTCACCGTCTTCGCCGGCCAGCTCGCCGCCGGTGGCCCGATCACGGTCACCCATCCCGACGTCACCCGGTACTTCATGACCATCCCCGAGGCCGTTCAGCTCGTGCTGCAGGCCGGCGCGCTCGGCGCCCCCGGTGAGGCCCTCGTCCTCGACATGGGCGACCCGGTGCGGATCGCGGACGTCGCCGCGCGGCTCGCGGCTCGCGAGAGGCAGCCGATCGAGATCGTCTACACCGGCCTGGGCCGCGGGGAGAAGCTGCACGAGGAGCTGTTCGGCGACGGCGAGACCGACCAGCGCCCGCACCATCCCCTGATCTCGCATGTCGATGTGCCCGCGCTGGACCCGACCCGGGCGCTCGCCCTCGACCCCTGGGCCCCGCCGGCGCAGGTGCTGGCCGAGCTCGCCGCCCTGGCCCGCGAGGAGGTCCTCGTCCCCGCCACCGCGGCTGTCGAGACCCCGGCCGCCCCGCCCGCCCCGGCGGCCGGCCTGATTCCCCGCCAGCCGACCGCGGACCGCTCCGACGCCACCCGGCCCGTCACGCCGTGACCCGGCGGGCGGCGATGGGTCAGAATCGCTCGGATGCCGGTGCACCGGGCACCGCGCCGGGACCGGCGCCCGGTGTGGTGCCGGTCCGGTCGGCGTACCAGGCGACCGTCGCCTCCAGCGCGGCGGCGAGGTCCAGTCCGGTCGCATCGGGGAACAGCGTCCGCATCGTCGCCGCGTCCGCCTGGGAGTCGCGGATGTCGCCGGTGCGAGGGGCGTCGTGGTGCACGCTCAGCCGGCGCCCGACGATGCGCTCCAGCTCGCTGATGACGGTGAGCAGATCCGTGCGGGTGCCGAAGGCGATGTTGACCGGCCGCGGGTGGCTCACCCGGCGCACCGCCGCGTCGCACAGCATGTCGGCGATGCCCGCCACGTAGGTGAAGTCCCGGGTCTGGCGGCCGTCGCCGTGGACCGTCAGCGACCGTCCCGCGAGCGCGGCGTCGATGAAGGAAGGGACGACGGCGGCGTAGGCGTGCCCCACCGACTGGTACGGGCCGAACACGTTGAACAGCCGGACGGCCAGCACGGGCAGGCCGAACCCGGCCTGATAGGCCAGCGCGTACCCCTCCGCGGCGAGCTTCGAGGCCGCGTAGGGGCTACGCGGCAGGGTGGGGGCGTCCTCCGCGCGGGGCAGCGGCCCCGCCCCGCCGTAGACGGACGACGACGACGTGAGGACGACGTGGGTTTCGGCGCGCTGGGCGACGCCGAGCACCGTCAGGGTGCCCGTCGCGTTGACCGTGTGGGTGGCCATGGGGTCCAGCAGTGAACGTTCCACCGACGGCCGCGCGGCCAGGTGCACGATGCTCCCCGCTCCCGTGCACGCCTCCTCGACCAGGGAACGGTCGGTGACGCTGCCGATCACCAGCTTCACGGGCAGGCCCGCGAGGTTCGACACCGCCCCGGTACTGAGATCGTCGATCACCACCACCTCGGCCCCGGTGGCGAGCAGCGCTCTGGTCAGGTGGGCACCGATGAAACCGGCACCGCCCGTCACGACTACCTTCACCGATTCATCACCCTTCGAATTCAGAAGGATGCTGATAGTAGTTGAGTCGACCCGATCCGCCGACCACCCCGCGCGGAGGCGGCCGAGAACACCGCCCACACGGCTACCTTGAGTGTCACGTTGAACTCATAGTGACGCCGGTCTAGGGTCACCGCGTGCCCGACCACCCGCGCTCGCTGGTCATCGTGGGCGCCGGCGGCCACGGCCGGGAGTTGCTCGACGTGGTCGAGGCGGTCAACATGGCCGACGGCCGGACCCGCTACACCTTCCTCGGCTTCCTCGACGACGGGTCGGCGGACCCCGACCCCGTCGCCCGCCGCGGCGCGCCCCTGCTCGGCGGGCTGGACCTGCTCGGCCGCCTCGACGCCGACTACCTGATCGGCTTCGGTGACGCCGCCGCCCGCCTCCGCGTCGACCGGTACGCCAGCGTCCACGGCCGGCGCCCCGCGACTCTCGTCCACCCCCGCGCCAGCCTCGGCGGCGACGTCCGCCTCGGGCCCGGCACCGTGGTCTGCGCGCTGGCCAGCATCACCACGAACGTCCGCACCGGTCGGCACGTGGTGGTCAACGTCGGCGCCAGCGTGGCCCACGACTGCCGCCTCGGCGACTACGTGACGGTCGCGCCAGGAGCGCGGATCTCCGGCGGGGTGGCCGTCGGCGCCCAGGCGTGGATCGGCGCCCAGGCCAACATCGTCGCCCGCCGCAACGTCGGCGACCGCGCCGTCGTCGGCGCCGGTTCCGTCGTCACCGACGACATCCGCGCCGCCCAGGTCGTCGCGGGCGTGCCCGCCCGGCCGATCGACGCCGCCCCCGACCGACCGCGGCCGCCCGGCGACCGCACCGGCCGCCCGCCCGGCCAACGCGACGCCCCGACATCGGGCTGAGGGCACCGATTCGCCTGTTTCGGCCCGGCGGGTGCCACCCATGGCCCTAGGATCGCCTTGTGGAGCGTTGGTTCAACCTCGCGGGCTGCGACAACGTACGCGATCTCGGTGGGCTGCCCACCGTCGACGGAGCGGCCACCCGGCACGGCGTGTTCCTGCGCTCCGATTCGGTGCAGACGCTGACCGAGGCCGATGTCCTGCTGCTGCGGGAGACCTTCGGTCTGCGGACGATCATCGATCTACGGGCCAGGGAAGAGGCGGCGCGGGAGGGCCGGGGGCCCCTCGCCGCACATCCCATCGACTATCACAACCTGTCGTTCCTGCCCGGCGAGTGGGTGATGCCGGACGATCCGCGGTACCCCGCGATCGTCCGGGACCTCGACTCGGTCGACCGCATCGAGCACTACCTGGACTACCTGCGGCTGGCCGGCCCCGCCGTGGCACAGGCGCTGCGGGTGCTGGCCCAGCCCACCACGGGCCCCGCGTTGTTCCACTGCGCGGCCGGCAAGGACCGCACCGGCGTCCTCGCGGCCCTGCTGCTGAGCATCGCCGGGGTCGACCGGGACGCGATCGTCGCCGACTACGCGCAGACCAACGAGCGGATCCACCTGGTCAACGCGCGCCTGGCGAAGCGTCCCTCCTACAACCGGCCGACCGCCCCGCTCACGCCCGACCAGCTCTCCTGCCGCCCGGAGGTCATGCGGGGCTTCCTCGCCGGCGTCGACGCCGGCTGGGGCGGCCCGGCCGCCTGGGCCCTGAAGGCGGGTCTCGCCGAGTCGGACCTGACCGCGCTGCGTCAGAGCCTGGTCGCCTAGTCCACGCCGGCAGCGGACCGTCCGGACTGCCATGACTGACCGGACCCCACCGACCCCACCGCCGCCGGGGGAAGATGCGCACATGTACCACCGGGTGTCCCTGCGAGCGGTCCTGGCCGTTCTGCTCGCGGTCACGCTGGTGGCGAGCTGCGGCATCCTGCGGCGGACCCACCGCGTGCCGGACGACCTGATCCCGGTGTTCCGCTCGGCCGCCACCGCGTACGGCATCCTGACCCCCGCCCAGCTCGCCGCGCAGGCACGCGTCGAAAGCAAGTTCGACGCGCGGGCGGTGTCGCATGCCGGTGCCCGCGGCATCATGCAGTTCCTGCCCACCACCTGGGCGGCCTTCGGGCTCGACGGCAACGAGGACGGTGTGGCGGATCCGCTGGACCCCCGCGACGCCATCCTGTCCGCCGCGTACTACGAATCGCGGCTCGCCGAACAGGTCGCTCACCTGCCGGGGGACCGCGTCTCGCTGATCCTCGCCGCCTACAACGCCGGGCCGGACGCCGTGCGTCTCGCGGGCGGCATCCCCGACATCGGCGAGACCCAGGCGTACGTGACGAAGGTCCGGGACTGGGCGGACACCTACTCCGACCAGCTCTGACCAGACCGCCCGCGCCGTCGGTCTCCTCAGCCCACCCGCAGCCGCTCCCCCGGCACCACGACCTCGTCGCCGGGGACGAGCTGACGCCCGCGGCGACTCTCCACCTCTCCGTTGACCCGCACCAGGCCGCCCGCCAGCAGCCCCTTCACCTCCGACCCGACGCCGACGACGTCGGCGAGCTTGAGGAACTGGCCCAGCCGGATCGCGTCACCCTGGATGCTCACCTCACGCATGCCCTCAAGCATCGCCGGTACCCGTGGCCGGGCGCGCGGGGCATCCCCCGGTGCACCCACCCCGTCGAGCCCGCCCGGTCCGCCGGCCTTGGGCCGGACACGCCGCACAGCGGGCTGCTCGCGGCCGACGCCCCGCACAGGCACCATCGGGCGTGGCCGGCGCGACCGTGAACACACCCGCTCACCCGCGTCACCGGCCCGTCCGGACCACCGTTCGGGAACGACAATCCACATCCCGGGCGGAGGGCTGAGGCATGCTGGCGGACGTGGCAGGTATCCCCTCGGACCCGTCGGACGGGACGGGCAGGCGCGGCAGCGGATCCCCGCGACCAGCGAAAACGCCCGGCAGCGGCCCGCCGGCACCGCGCGCCGCGCCCCCGCCTGCCGCGCCGGACGGTCGAGAAGCCCCACTCCACGGCTCACCCGCCGCGCCGGCCGACCCACTCCGTCCACCGGACGGCCCAGGTGACTCGCCGGACAGCCTGCTCGACTCGGACGATTCACGCGCCCCATCAGGCGAACCACGCGCCCCGGCGGACGGTCCCTTTGCCTCGGCGGGCGACGGGGACGGCGACCCCACGCCGGCCGAGGCCGATCGGGCGGCCGCGCGACGCCGCATCGCCGCGCGCGGGCGGGCGAGGCGCGGCGTGCGCACCCCCGCCCTCGGCACCGCGGCCCCGGGCGAGCTACCCGCCCTCGACGACTACCCGGACCAGCGCATCCCCCCGCTGGACAGCCTGCGCACGGGTGTCCAGACCGGCGATGGGTCGGGATCGGCGACTGTCGGCCGCACGGGCGAGGACGTGGTCCGACGGGTCGAACGCTCCAGCGGGATGCTCGCCTCCCGGGCCGCGGCGCGGATGAGCGAGGTCCTGCCCTGGTTTCCGGCCATGTCGGCGAGCCATCGGGCCGGAATCCAACTCGTGGTGCAGGCCGGTATCTCCTCGTTCGTCGAGTGGTGCCGGCGGCCCGAGCATGCCCGGCAACTGTCGGAGGACGTCTTCCGGGTCGCCCCACGCGAGCTCGTGCGGGCGGTGACCTTCCGCCGCCTGGTCGATCTGGTCCGGGTCGCGGTGGAGGCGATCGAGGCCGAGGTGCCGAACATGGCCGGCCCGGAGGACGAGCTGCGGCTGCTCGCCGACGTCCTGCGCTACTCCCGCGACATCGCCTTCGCCGGGGCGGTCGTCTACGCCCGCGCCGCCGAGGAGCGCGGCGCCTGGGACGCCCGGCTGGAGGCGCTGGTCGTCGATCACGTGGTGCGCGGCGAGGTGGACCGGGCGCTGCCGTCACGGGCGGCGGCGGTGGGCTGGCGCAACCCGCCGGCCGTGACCGTCATCGTCGGCGGGGCCGAGGGCAACGCGCCGGAGGCGGTGGTCGACGAGGTGCACCGGCTGGCCCGGGCGGCCCAGCTGGAGGTGCTCGCCGGGGTCCATCACAACCGGCTGGTGATGGTGGTCGGCGGCCGGTTCGCCACTTCCGACAGCACCGGCCGACCCGACGGGATGGCGACCGCCACCGCGGCCGGCGACAACGCGACCGCTGGCGGCCCCACCGGCGCAGGCACGCCGAGCGGCCCGGCGCCGGGCCGGCAGCCCGGCACTGCGGTGCACACCGCGCTCGACGCGGCCCGGGCGCTGCTGCCCGCCTGCGGTCCGGGGCCGGTCGTCGTCGGCCCGGTCGTCGCCGACCTGACCGGCGCGCCGCGCGCGGCTCGGGTGGCGCTCGCCGCGACCGACGTCGTCGCCGCCTGGCCGGCCGCGCCCCGGCCGGTTCAGGCCCGGGCGTTGCTGCCGGAACTGGCGCTGGCCGGGGATGCCGACGCCCGGCGGGCGCTTGTCGAGGAGGTCTATCTGCCGCTGCGCGACGCGGGCACGCCGTTGTTGGAGACCGCCGGGGCATACCTCGACTTCGGTTCGTCCCTGGAGGCCACGGCCCGAGCCCTCTATCTCCATACCAACACTGTCCGTTACCGGCTACGGAAGGCCGCGGAGGTCTGCGGTCTCGACCCGGCGGATCACCGGGAGCGTTTCATCCTGCATGTTGCGCTCGTCCTGGGACGCCTCGACGGTGCGTTATCTACAGGGAAAACATGATCGGGTGCATCGCTCCGGAGTCGTCGCACCCCAGTGCGAGAACGGTCACATCAGGCCACTCTGCTGGCCTGTCACGCGAATCCGGCCCGATGCCCGCAGCACGAACGAATTCACGGTGACGGCAGATCGGTTTGTAGGCCATCTACAACGCCCGGTCGGGACATCGGTGAGTGGCCGCCAGCGACAAGTAGTCCTCGCGAAGGGTTAGGTAGTCACGTGCTCGCGATCCTCGCACCCGGCCAGGGTGCACAGACCCCCGGACAGCTCCGCGCCTGGCGTGGCCTCCCCGGGGCGGAGGAAAGGCTGCGCTGGTGGTCGGCCGCGGCCGGCATCGATCTGCTGGAGGTCGGGTGCGAGGCGCCCGCCGAGACGATCCGGGACACGGCGATCGCTCAGCCGCTCATCGTCGCCAGCGGTCTCATCGCCGCCGAACAGCTCGGCCTGCCGGTCGCCGCCCCGGTCGGTACCACCTCGCTCGTCCTGGCGGGCCACAGCGTCGGTGAGATCACCGCCGCGGCCCTCACCGGCATCCTCTCGGCGGAGGAGGCCCTGGTCCTCGTGGCCCTGCGCGGCCGCGCGATGGCCGAGGCCTCCGCGCGGACCGAGACCGGAATGACGGCGCTGCTCGGTGGGGAGCCGGAGGCGGTGACCGCCCGGCTGGACGAGCTCGGTCTGACTGCGGCGAACCGCAACGGCGCCGGCCAGATCGTCGCCGCCGGCACGACGGAGGACCTCGCCCGGCTCGCGGCGCAGCCGCCCGCGGGCGTCCGGCTGCGCCCGCTGTCCGTCGCCGGTGCCTTCCACACCCACCACATGTCCTCGGCGCGCGACGCGCTCGACGCCGTCGCCGGCGGCATCCGGCCGGCCGTGGCCCGGGTGGCGACCCTGTCCAACGCCGACGGCGCGATCGTCACGGACCCGGCCGATCTCGTCTCCCGACTCGTCGCCCAGGTCGCCGCGCCGGTGCGGTGGGACCTGTGCCTGGCGACACTGCGGGAGCTCGGTGTCACCGCGGTCATCGAGCTGCCACCGGCCGGCACCCTGGCCGGAATCGCCCGCCGCGAACTGCCCGGCGTGAAGATCCTCGCCGTGAAGAGCCCGGACGACCTGCCCGCCGCGCGCGACCTGATCGCCGAACACGTCGGCACCGACCACCTCAGCCAGGCGCCGGCGAGCCCAGCGCCGCGGACGCCGCCGGACGCGCTGCCGGCAGGCGACGCGGCCCTCGTCGGGGTGCGGGCGTGAGCGCCACGGGCGGAGCCCGGATGCTCGGGCTCGGCGTCTACCGCCCGGCGCGGGTCGTCACCAACGACGAGATCGCCCAGCGGGTCGACACCTCGGACGCGTGGATCCAGAGCCGCACCGGCATCGCCACCCGGCGGATCGCCGACGAGGAGGAGACGACCGTCGCCATGGGCGCGGCCGCCGCGGAGAAGGCGCTCGCGGCCGCCGGCCTGACGGCGGACACCATCGACCTCGTCATCGGCGCGACCTGTACCTCGCCCTCGCAGATCCCCGGCGCCGGGCCGCAGATCGCCCACCGCATCGGGGCCGGCCAGGCCGGCGCGTTCGACATCAACGGCGCCTGCGCCGGGTTCAGCTACGCGGTGTCGACGGCCGCCGACATGGTTCGCGCCGGCAGCGTGCGCCACGTCCTCGTCGTCGCCACCGAGCGGCTGTCGGACTACACCGACTGGGATGACCGCAGCACCTGCATCCTGCTCGCCGACGGCGCCGGGGCGACCGTGATCGGCGCGGCCGAGACCGACGAGATCGGCCCGGCGGTCTGGGGCCACGACGGCTCCCGGCCGGAGGTGATTCGCGTCCCCGGCTACGGGGACAACATGTTCCGCATGGAAGGCCAGGCGGTCTTCCGCTGGGCGATCTCCCTGGTGCCGACCGTGCGGCAGATCTGCGAACGGGCCGGCGTGGCGCCCGACGAGCTCGCGGGTATCGTTCCGCATCAGGCCAACCTGCGGATCGTCGAGGCACTCGCGACGGGCATCGGCGCCACGAACGCCGCCGTCGCCCGCGACGTCGTCGACTCGGGCAACACCTCCGCCGCGAGCATTCCGCTGGGGCTCGCCCGCCTGCTCGACACCGGCGAGATCCGCCGGGGCGACCCGGTGCTGCTGTTCGGTTTCGGCGCCGGCCTGACCTACTGCGGGCAGGTCGTGCGATGCCCGTGACCTTGCTTGACCTCGCGGCGCGGATGTCCGCGCGCCGCGCCCCCGGCGGTCCGATGACCGGGCCCGCCACACCCCTGTCCCAGGTACCAGCACCCCGGCGCACGCCCGCGACGATCGCCTGATCGCGCGCAGCCACCGCCGCCACCAGAGCCCAGATCCCACAGGAGGAACCACCGTGTCCCAGGACATTCTCGCCGGTCTCGCCGTCATCCTCGAAGAGGTCGCCGGTGTCGACCCCGCCGACGTCACCCCCGAGAAGACCTTCATCGACGACCTGGACGTGGACTCGCTGTCCATGGTCGAGGTGGTCGTCGCCGCGGAGGAGAAGTTCTCCGTGAAGATCCCGGACGACGACGTGAAGTCCCTCAAGACCGTCGGCGACGCGGTCTCGTACATCCAGCGGGCTGGTGTGGCGGCGTGACCACAACCCCAAGGCAGGTCGTCGTCACCGGCCTCGGGGCAACCACTCCCCTCGGTGGCGATGTCGCCTCGACGTGGGCGGGTCTGCTCGCGGGCCGCTCCGGCGCCAGGCGGCTCACCGAGGAATGGATCGAGCAACTTCCGGTCCAGATCGGCGCGCCGCTCGCGGCAGAACTCCCGCTGGGCCGGGTCGAGGCACGCACCCTCGACCGCAGCCAGCAGATGGCGCTGGTCGCCGCCCGCGAGGCGTGGGCCGACGCGGGCTCGCCCGACGTCGACCAGGAGCGCCTCGCGGCCTGCGTAGCCTCCGGCATCGGCGGCGTGATCACCCTTCTCACCCAGCACGACGTGCTGCGGGAGAAGGGTGCCCGGCGGGTCTCGCCGCACGTGGTGCCCATGCTCATGCCCAACGGACCGGCGAGCACGGTCGGCCTGGAGTTCAAGGCCAAGGCGGGCGTGCACGCCCCGGTCAGCGCCTGCGCGTCCGGCTCGGAGGCCATCGCCCTCGGGCTGGACATCATCCGGGCCGGTCGGGCGGACGTCGTCATCGCCGGCGGGACCGAGGCCGCGATCGCGGCCCTGCCGATAGCCGGCTTCGCCCAGATGCAGGCCCTGTCCCGCCGCAACGACACGCCGGAGACGGCGTCCCGCCCGTTCGACAAGGCGCGGGACGGCTTCGTGCTCGGCGAGGGCGCGGCGATCCTGGTCCTGGAGGCCGCCGAGCACGCCGCCGCCCGCGGCGCGCGGGTCCACGGCACGCTGGCGGGCGCCGGGATCAGCTCGGACGCCTACCACATCGCCGCGCCGGATCCCACCGGTGCCGGCGCCGCGCGGGCCGTTCGTGCCGCGTTGCGCTCGGCGTCGCTGGAGCCCACCGACATCATCCACATCAACGCACACGCCACGTCGACCCCGTCGGGTGATGTGGCTGAGGCAGTGGCCCTGCGCTCCGCGCTGGGCAACCACATCGACGAGGTCGCGGTGACGTCGACCAAGTCGATGACCGGTCACCTGCTCGGGGCGGCCGGCGCGGTGGAGGCGGTGGTCAGCATCCTGGCCCTGCGCGAGCGGATCGTCCCGGCGACCCGCAACCTCGACGCCCTCGACGACGAGATCGCGCTCGATGTCGTGAGCATCGACAACCGCAAGATCGGCACGGGCGCGGCCCTGTCGAACTCGTTCGGCTTCGGCGGCCACGACGTCTGTCTGGCCTTCACGGTCTGACGACCCCGCCGCGGGGACGGCCCACGCCGCCCCGTACCGGCCGGGCACCCGGCCGTCACCGTCGGGACGCCGGCGGAGCCGCATGCCGCGCCCAGCCAGGCGCGGATCCGGATCCGCCGGCCACAGCGACGGCGGTGAGGCACCGAACGGGTGCCCGCCTGGCTCAGCACCACCCCTGCTCCGCCGCTGAGCGCTGCACCAGATCCGCCCATCGCAGTCACCTAGATGTCGCCGTGACGCCGGCCGCCCCACCGCCGCCACGGCACCGCCCGCCGGTGCGGCGGGCGCCCATGGTCGCCGGACCGAGTGTCTCGCGGGTGCCGGCGCGTACCCCAGGTGGTCGCGCGTCGGCCGATGAACCGGTCCGACGCCGTTCAGGCAAGGAGACGCACGGTGAGTCTGTCCACGATCGACCGAGTTGACCCCCGCACACCCGAGGCCCGGCTTGGCCGGTTCTTCGACGCCGACACGGTGTCCCTGTTCGCAGCCGGCGACACCTCTGGGGTCGTCGCCGGCCAGGGCCTCGTCGACGGGAACGAAGTCGTCGCATTCGCCACCGACCCGACCGTACAGGGTGGGGCGATGGGGCGCGACGGCTGCGCCCGCATCGTCCACGCCATCGAGTCCGCCGTCCGGCTCGGCTGCCCGGTCGTCGGCATCTGGCACTCCGGCGGCGCCCGACTGCAGGAAGGCGTCGCCTCGCTCGACGGTGTCGGACGGATCTTCGCCGCGACCGTCCGGGCCTCCGGCCGTGTCCCCCAGCTCTCGCTGGTGCTCGGCGCGGCGGCGGGCGGCGCTGCCTACGGCCCTGCGCTGACCGACATCGTCATCATGGGGCCCGAGGCGAAGGTCTTCGTCACCGGCCCGGACGTGGTGCGATCGGTGACAGGCGAGGAGTGCACCGCCACCAGCCTCGGCGGCCCCGAGGTGCACTCCAAGCGCAGCGGAGTCGTGCACGTGACCTGCGACTCCGAGGACGAGGCGATCGAGCGGACCCGCGCGCTCGCGGTGCTGCTCGCCGACCAGCGTGACATCGGCCAGGTCGCCGGGCGCGAGCTCGCCGAGCTGCTGCCCGAGAACCCGCGGCGGGCCTACGACGTGCGGCCGCTGGTGAACGCCGTGCTGGACGGCGAGGGCATCGAGCTGCACCCGAAGTGGGCCCCGAACATCGTGACCTCGCTCGGCCGGCTCGGTGGCCGCACCGTCGGGGTGGTCGCGAACAACCCGCTGCGCCGCGGCGGCTGCCTCGACGCCACCTCCGCCGAGAAGGCGGCGCGCTTCGTGCGCATGTGCGACTCGTTCGGCGTGCCGCTGATCGTCCTGGTCGACGTGCCCGGCTACCTGCCGGGCGTCGGGCAGGAATGGGAGGGCGTCGTCCGCCGCGGGGCGAAGCTGCTCTACGCCTTCGCCGAGTGCACCGTGCCCCGGGTCACCGTCGTGACGCGCAAGGCCTACGGCGGCGCGTACATCGCGATGAACGCCAGCTCGCTCGGGGCGACGGCCGTGTTCGCGTGGCCGACGGCGCAGGTCGCCGTCATGGGCGCGGAGGCCGCCGTCGGCATCCTGCACCGGCGCAAGCTGGCCGAGGTGCCGGCCCAGCGCCGACCGGACGTGCTCGCGGAGCTCACCGAGGAGCACATCCGCACCGTCGGCGGCATCGACCGGGCCGTCGAGCTGGGTGTGATCGACGCCGTCGTCACCCCGGCCGCGACCCGAGGCGCTGTCGCCTCCGCGCTGGCCAGCGCGCTCGCCGACGCCCGCGCCGACAAGAACGTCCACGGCAACATCCCGCTGTAGCGGCCACCGGGGCCACCGCGCCCCGTCTCCCGGTACCCTCGGACTCCCCTGACCCGGGGTCCGAGCCGGAGACCGTTCCGCCCCCGACCGTCTTCCCCTGCGTCTGTACCGCCCGATCGTGGCACTCATCCGTCCGCCAACTGCATCCAGGTGCGCACGACGTTGCTCATCTGCCGCGGGTTCATCCACAGGGCGGCGCGGGCGAAGATCGGATCCGCCCGCAAGGCGACCTCACGCCGCTCCGGTGCGGCGGCGGGCGCGATCGCCCGCATGTGCTCAAAGCTGAGACTGCCCGCGCGGAAGGCTTCACCGGAGGCCGGCAGCGCCTCGACGGCACGCGCGACCACCAGTGCCGTGGCCGTCGTGGGGTGCACCAGCCGGCATTCCCGCCGCAGCCAGGCCGCGGCCGACCGCGCACCGTCGAGCCGCCACAGCCCGCGCCGGTCGAATTCGGCCAGCAGCCGGATCCACAGCGCGTCGGTGGCGTCGACCAGCCGGCGGACGTCGACGACCAGCAGGGCGACCTCCGCATCGGGCAGCTCGCGCGCGTCGACGGCGACGACCCCGCCCAGCAACGCCTCGACATCGATCACGATCACCAACCCCTCCCGCACCGATGCACCGCACCGGACTCGGGCGGAACTCTGCCCACCCCACGGCGCATCAATCGAACGTATGTTCGCATAGTAGAGCGGGTTGCGGCGAAAGCCAACCGCCGACTCAGCTCCGTCACCATCGGGCAAGATGTTTACCTGTTGCGAAATAACGATTCGCCGCCAGGCGTTGATCCGCCTGGAGGTGTGTGCATGTCCCTGCAGGTCGACAGTCCCGGCCGGCCCCCGGCGACGGAGCCGGACCGGCCGGACTCCGGTACCAGTGCCACGGCTGGATCAGCCGTGGTGGCCGCACCGAGCGGCGGCACCTTCGCCGCCCTGCGGATACCGAACTTCCGCCGCTTCCTCACCGGGCAGGTCGTCTCGCTGTGCGGGACCTGGATGCAGACCATCGCCCTGGGCTGGCTGGTGCTGTCGCTGGGCGCCTCGGGAACCGCCCTCGGCCTGGTGACGGCCGCACAGTTCCTGCCGGTGCTGCTCTTCGGGCCCTACGGCGGCCTCATCGCCGACCGGACCAACCGACGACAGCTACTGATGATCACCCAGGTCGGTTCCGGGCTCGCCGCGCTGGCCCTGGGCGTGCTGGATCTGACGGGCACCGCCCGGCTGTGGATGGTCGCGGTGGCCGCGGCGCTCATCGGCCTGTGCAGCGCGGTCGACAACCCGGCCCGGCAGAGCTTCGTGCAGGAGATGGTCGGTTCCGATCACCTCCCGAACGCGATCACCCTGAACTCGGTGACGGTGAACGCGGCCCGCATCGTCGGACCGGCCATCGCGGGCGTGGTCATCCTGGCCGTCGGCACGGCCGGGTGCTTCCTGATCAACGCGGCGTCGTTCGGCGCGGTGCTGGTCGCCCTGCACCGCATGGACACCTCGGCGCTGTACGAGAGGCCGCCGGTGCACCGGGCGCCGGGGCAGCTACGGGCCGGTTTCGCCTACGTCCGACGCACCCCGGCGCTGCGCATTCCGCTGATCATGATGCTGGTCATCGGCGCGCTGTCGTACGAGTTCCAGGTCGTGCTGCCGCTGGTGGCGCGGGAGACCTTCGGCGGCAACGCGGCGACCTACAGCATGATGACCTCCGCCATGGGAGCCGGCGCGGTCATCGGCGGGCTGCTGGTGGCCCGTCGCCGCCGCATCGGCGTCCGGCCGCTCGGAGTGATCGCCGGGGCCTTCGGCATCGCGTTCCTGCTCGCCGCCGCCGCGCCCTCCATCGAGCTGGAGCTGGCCGCGCTCGTGCTGGTGGGCGGGACGAGCGTCGCGTTCATCTCGACGGGGAACGCGACCGTGCAGCTCTCCGCCGACCCGGCCATGCGCGGGCGGGTGCTGGCGCTGTGGTCGGTGGCGTTCCTCGGCACGACCCCGTTCGGCGGGCCGATCGCCGGTTGGGTCGCGCAGACCTTCGGCCCGCGCGCCGGCCTGCTACTCGCCGCCGGCGCGGCCCTCGCCGCGGCCGTGTTCGCCCTCGCCTCGCTACGCCCCTCCCCGGCCGCCGACACCCAGCCCCCGGCACGGGGCAGAGCGGGGCGGGCGAAGGCGATCGAATGACCCTCAGCGGTCACTCGACCTAGTTGCCGGGGGCCTCCTGGCCCTGACCCGTGGCCGACGGCCGGCCGGCGAGTGGGGTCGGCGGGGCCGCCGCCGGGACCGTGAACGACGACCCTGCCGCCTCGGCGGAGCTGCTCGCCGCCGCGCGGCCGAGCTCGGGCAGCTTGTGCAGCTCCCGGGTCTGGCCGCGATGCGCCCGCACGGCGTCGGAATGGTAGCGCTCGGCGACGTTGAGGAAGTCCGGCTCGTGGTATCGACGGCCGTCGACGGTGGGCCCCGTGCGGCCCTCCATGATGGCTTCCACATCCTCGCCGGTGATCGTCTTGTGGGTCTCCAGGGCGTGGGTCAGGGCGAGGATCTCCCGACGGTTCGCGCCCAGCACCGCCTCGGTGCGCTCGTAGAGCTCGCGCAGCTTGACCTCGACCTGCTCGCCGAAGGGCCGGTCGGCGTCGATGGAGGCGTTACCCATCTGCTGTTCGAGCATGGACAGCCGGGAGGCCAGGGTCTCGCCCATCGCCGCCGAGGAGATGAAGTTGGCGACGAGCAGGGTGGCGCTGCGCAGGTCGCCGCCGACCCCGACGGTGTTGTCTCCCTCGAAGAACATCCGCTCCCCGGCGAGGGAGGCCAGCGAGACCATCACCTGGATCTCGATCTCGGACTTCCACATGAACATCCGGTCCTCGACGGCGACGTGGGCCACGAAGCCGCCAACACCGCCGCGCCGCTCGATGGTCGCCAGATCGATCACGCGACCGCGCTGCATCCGGTAGGCGACGACGGCGTGGCACGCCTCGTGCAGGGCGATGCTGTGCCGTTCCCGGTCGATGTGCTCGTGGTCGTCGGCGAGGCCGTACTCCTTGATCACCCGAGCCCGGAGCATGTCCTGCCAGGTGATCACCTCGCGGCCGTCCTTGACCGCCTGCACCAGCGCCTCGTTGACGGTGTCCTTGATGGTCGCGCCGGTGGACTCCGGGCTCATGATGGCAAGCCGGTCGATCTGCTCTGGGGTGAGCTCGTGGCGCACCTTCGCGAGGTACCCCTCGAAGGTGCGGATCCGGCCCTCCTTGCTCGGGTAGCCGACCTTGTACTGGCGGTCGATACGGCCGGGACGCAGCAGCGCCTCGTCCAGCGACTGCGGCATGTTCGTCGCCATCATCACCAGGATGCGGTACTTCGGCGGCGGCTTCGGACGCATGCCGAGCGTGCGGCGCACCACCCGGTTGAGGAACCCACGCGGCTTCTTCAGCCCCGACATCTCGGTGAGCAGCGCCTGCAGGGTGCCGTCGAACCCGCCGCCACCACCGCCCATCACGAACTGCTCCCGCGCCTGCTCCCGGGTGATCTCCGAGCGGGCGGCGGAGCTGAGGTAGGACAGGCCGTTGCACAGGTCACGCGATCCGCCGTCGCCCCGCGCGCCGAACGGGTCGGCGAGGCGTCCCGCCGGGCCCGATCCGGCCATGCCCGACGCCATCCGGGACGCCCCGGCCGCGGGCGCGCCCTGGCGGGCGAACCACGACCGCGCCCCGCTGCCCATCCCACCGAAGCCGCCGTTCAGCGCGCCGCGGCTGCCCAGCGTGTCGGCCTCGTCGAAGAAGACGATGACGCCGCCGTAGCGCAGCGAGAGCTTGCGCAGCTTGCGGAACAGCGACTTCACCTTGAGGATGCCCACGCCGATGAACATCGCCGAGAAGGCGCCCGGGTCGACGAACACGAAGGGTTTGCCGGTCTCCCCGGCCACCGCCTCCGCGATGAGCGTCTTGCCGGTGCCGGGCGGCCCCCACAGCAGGATGCCGCCGGGCACGTGCCCGCCGCGACTCTCGATCTCCTCGGGCCGTTCCAGGTAGAAGACGTTCTCCTGTACTCGGCTGACGACGTGGTCCTGACCCCACACGTCGGCGAAGCGGGTGGTGATGTCCTCCGGGAAGTAGGTGTCGACCCCGCCCTTGGACAGGAACCAGAACATGACGACGAACTGGCCGACGACCAGGACCATCAGCAGGACGATCTGCAGGACGAACGGGATGGCCTTCCACAGATCACCCGGCACCTGCACGAGCGCGTCGAAGACCGAGGTGTGGGACAGCCGGGCGTAGACGAACAGGGCGAGGGCGAGCGCCACGACCCACTTCGCCGCGCGGCTGAGCCGGTAGCGGTTCCAGTCGTTGAGCCGCAGCATCCGGCGCTCCGCCCGGCCGAAGACCCGGTCGGTCCAGAACACGTGGTAGGCCGACCACCGCTCGGCGATGAGCATGTGGAGCTGATGCAGCACCTCAAGGCCGAACAGGACGAGCACCCAGGCGCTCTTCCTGGCCTGGATCCGGAACGCGTCGCCCCAGGTCATCAGCGGATCGCCGGAGACGTCCGCAGCCACCACGAACAGGAACACGGCGCCGAGCAGGATCAGGAACTTCACCCGGTCCCACAGCGGGAGCGGTCGGCGGCGCGGCTTCCCGTCGCCCTTGGCCGTCGTCTCCGGCTGCGCCGTCGCAGTCGACGCCGTCGGCCCGCCGGGCGGCACAGGGCCGTCCGGCCCGTCAGCGCGGATCCCGTCCGCGCGGATCCCGTCTGCGTGGTCCATCACGCCCATCCCTACTGCCCTCGGTCCGTCGGCTCGATCGTGAAGGACTTGGCCACATCGCCGATCTGGTCTGCGTGTTGCGCATAGCACAGCGACGAACACGCGAGGATGAGCTGGTAGAGAACCGTCTGCCCGTTGTCGAGCAGACTCGTCTGGTCGATGGTGACCAGGCCGGCGTCGGTCTGCACCTGGTAGACGAGGTGCACCCCGTGCACGCCGTCCTTCTTGTGCACGACCTCGTCCGCCAGCAGCAGGAAGTCGGGCGTCAGCCGGGCGCCGTAGGGGTCCTGGCGCACGGCCTTTTCCTGCGCGGCCACCGCGTCGTCCACCGACAGGACGAAGTTGCGCAGGTCGTTGGTCGACACCGCGTTCGCCTCCTCCGGCAGCAGGTGGCGAACCTGCGCGAACCCCTTGGGCAGGGTGGCGTCCGGGACGAGCAGGCGCGAGTCGTCGAATCGCCGGGCCGCGTCGATGCCCACGACCCATTCCCGCGACATCAACCCCTGCAGCATCTCGGGACTGACGTTGCGGGCATCGATACCGAACAGGGCCGGGCCGGGCATCTCCTGGTGATTCCACCCGTTCGGAACCCGGAGAAACGCGCCGTCCTTCTTGTTTGTCACATATTCGTAACTCGGCGAGCCGCAGCCGCCGACCAAAAGCACCGCCGCCGCTACCGTGAGCAGTAGCAGGGTGCCTGGGAGAGACTTTCGGCGCGGACGGGTCGTCCGACGTCGAGCCGCCACGGCAAACCTCCCGCCTCGCAAGGTCGAACGCATGGTGCGGCGCCGGGCCATGGGTCCATATCGCTTTCCTCCGAAAAGTGTGGCCCAGAAGCCGCCCGACGTGCACAACCTTCACCAAAAAGGGTGAGGCTCCATACCCTCCGCTGTCGGGCCTCGACCGGCGGCGCCACCGTCACGCGCAACCGCGCCACCTGCCCACGGAGGGCTCCCGCCGGCCGGTCCGACGCCCCGCGGCCGAACTTTCGGGCGGCCAGAATCACCGTCCCGTGCCGGCCCGGTCGTCGGCCCGGGTGTCACCCGGGTCCGGCGAGCATCGCCGCGGGGTCGCGTCGCGCCGGTCAGGTCCATGGTGGATACCCGGAAGGCCTCGGCCGAATCGGTGGGACGCGACCCACGTTCCCGCTCACCCACACCGGGCCTCACCCATCGGACGAGCGTGCCGGTCGATTTCCCGGCCGGAGCCGGCTCCACACCCCGCGGGCCCGACCGACCACATCAGGACACGCCGACCGTGGGGCACACTGTCGGTATGGCGCACTATCGGCGTGGTCGAAAGGTTCCTGCGCTTCGTCCCACTCGACGTCACCTCGTCGGGGGGCTGACGGTGGTCGCGGTGTTCGCCCTGGTGGGGCTGACGGCGTGGAACCCGATCGCGGCCGTGCCCGCGCTGGCGGCGATCATCGTGCTCGGCGTGATCGACTGGGCCGTCGTGACGGCCGCGCCCGGCGCGGACGACCTGCCCTCCGGCCCGGCCGCCTTCACCGGCGACGAGCCCGAGTGGGCCGACGACCTCGACACCCCGACGCAGGTGCTGCCCCGGCTGACCTTCGGCTACGCCCGGGCGACGAGCGGCGGCGAGCAGTACGAGGAGCCCGACCAGGACGCGGTGCGCACCATGGCGATCGACATGCGCGGCTACCTCGACGAGGCGGGCCCCGGCCGGATGGGCTGAGCGGTCTCGTCCGCCCGCCGGTCGAGCACCGCCCGCCGGTCAAGCAGACCGTGCACGGCGGCCGTCACCGCACGGACCGCCGCCACCGTGTCGGTGCCGCCGACGGCGGCGTCTCGGCCCGCCGCGAGTCCCACCAGGAAGGCGGTCAGCGGCGCCGCCGGGCGCGCGACCCCGTGGGCGACGTCCCGAGTGAGATCGAGGATCGCGGCGACGTCGACGCCCGTCATCTCCAGACCGAGCTCGGCGCCGACCTGGGCGAGCCATCGGTCCAGGACGTCGCCGCCACCACCGGGCGGCGGGCTGTCCCCGGGGGGCGGGGTGTGAGCGGAGGTCATCGTCACATCGTGCCCGGCCGGACCCGGCCGGCCCATCGCCGTGCGCGAGCCACGTCGGCGGGCGCGTCACAGTCCAGGCAGGCGAGGGCGTCCGCGCGCACGGACGTCACCACCTGGTCGGTGAACAGGCCGCGCACCGGCCGCCCGACCGGGTCGGCCGGCAGCGCGGCACGCAGCCTCGCGGTACGCCAGACCGCGGCGAGGTACTGGCGCCGCCCGCCCGGGTCGACCAGGACGGCGGCGTGCGCCGCTGGCTCCTCGGCGCCGCGGCGCAGCAGCTCGATCTCCCGACCGGTGAGGAACGGCAGGTCGGCCGCGAGGACGGCGACGAACGGGGTGGCGACCACGGCCAGCCCCGCGGCGATCGCCGCGACCGGGCCGCCGCCCGGCGGGTCCTCCCGGCACCACCACACCCCGCCCTCGGGAGGCGCCGCGAGCTGTCGGCGGGGGCCGACGACGACGATGCGCTCGGTGCCGGCGCCGGCGACCGCGGCGAGCACCCGATCGAGCAGGGTGGTGCCGCCGACGACGACGGCCGGCTTGTCCCGACCGCCGAGGCGGCGGGCGGCACCGCCGGCGAGCACGAGTGCGCTGCAGCCGGCCCGCGGGGCGGTCATCCGCCGATCGCCGACATGGGCCGGTCCGGCTGCCGGAAACCGCGCTCGCCGATCCCGTGGCCGGTCTTCTTGCCCCACACCGCGGCCCGCCACAGCGCGGCGAGCCGCTCGTCGTCCGCGCCGGCGCGCAGGGCCGCGCGCAGATCGCTCTCCTCCCGGGCGAACAGGCAGTTGCGCACCTGGCCGTCGGCGGTCAGCCGGACCCGGTCGCAGGCCGCGCAGAAGGGGGCGGAGACGGAGCCGATCACCCCGACCCGACCGGGCCCACCGTCGACCTCGAACAGCTCGGCGGGCGCGCTGCCCCNCCCCGGCAGGGGCCGCAGCGTGAACTCGGCGCGCAGGGCCGCGAGGATCTCCGCCGCGGTGACCATCGCCGAACGCTGCCAACCGTGCTGGGCGTCGAGCGGCATCTGCTCGATGAACCGCAGCTCGTACCCCCCGGCCAGCGACCAGCGCAGCAGGCGGGCAGCCTCGTCGTCGTTGACGCCCCGGACGAGGACACTGTTGACCTTGACCGGGGCAAGACCGGCCGCCGCGGCGGCGCGCAGCCCCGCGAGCACGTCGCCGTGCCTGTCGCGGCGGGTGATCCGGGCGAAGCGGGTCGGTTCCAGGGNGTCCAGGGAGACGTTCACCCGGTCCAGGCCGGCCGCGCGCAACGGCTCGGCCAACCGGACGAGCGAGAGCCCGTTCGTGGTGAGCGAGAGTTCCGGCCGCGGCCGCAGGGAGGCGAGCCGGGCCACCAGCGCCGCGAGACCCGGCCGCAGGGTGGGCTCACCGCCGGTGAGTCGGACCTCGGTCACGCCGAGCAGCCGCACCGCGATGCCGACCAGGCGAACGATCTCGTCGTCGGTCAGCAGACGCGCCGGCGCCAGCCAGGGCAGGCCGTCGGCGGGCATGCAGTAGACGCACCGCAGATTGCACCGGTCGGTCAGCGACACTCGCAGGTCCGTCGCAACGCGACCATGGGTGTCGACAAGACTCACCGGTCCAGCGTATAGAGCCCAAGCGCCCCAACCCACCGGGCCCTTCGGCCGGGGCGGACGGCCAGGCGGACCGACCGGTGATGCCGGCAAGGCAGACCCGGTCGGGCCGACCGAACCACGCCCCGGCCGAGCCCGCGGACGCCGCCGGGCGGCGGGCCGGGGGCGTCGCGCCGCCCCTGGCCGTCGCGCGCCGAAGGGGCTGCCGGGCGGGCGGCCGGCGCCCGTGGTCAGCGGGCCTGCGAGACTTAGCTCTCGGCGGTCGATGGACCGGCCCACCCGGCCGCGCATGTGCGGCGGGCGGCGCCGTCCGCGCACGCGACCGCGGGGCCGGCGACGCCGGCGCCACAGGCGGGAACTTTCGGCGCGGGGAGGGGCTGGGCAATGCAGGTCTTCGGAGTTGACGTCGGAGGAAGCGGGATCAAGGGCGCTCCGGTCAACATCGAGGACGGCACGCTGGCCGCGCCCCGGTTGCGGATCCCGACCCCACAGCCCGCCGAGCCCGCCGCCGTCGCGGCGACCATCGCCGAGGTCGTCGGCCACTTCGGCTGGTCCGGTCCGGTGGGTGTCGCCCTGCCGTCGGTGGTCAAGAACGGCGTGGCGCTGACGGCGGCGAACATCGCGTCGTCCTGGATCGGCACCGACATCGTCGGCCTGCTCGCCGGCGTCCTCGGCCGAACCGACGGGGATGCCACCTCGGTGCCGGCGCAGCCGCCCGGATCCGCCACTGCGGCGGACATCACCACGGTGAACGACGCGGACGCGGCCGGGATCGCGGAGATGGCCTTCGGGGCGGGCCGCGACACCGCCGGACTGGTCATCATGACGACGTTCGGCACCGGCATCGGGACCGCTCTGTTCCTGCACGGGCAGCTCATCCCGAACACCGAGCTCGGGCACCTGGAGATCCAGGGACACGACGCGGAGACGAAGGCCTCCGACGCGGCCCGCGAGCGGGAGGACCTGTCGTGGGAGAAGTGGGCCAAGCGGGTGACCCGGTACCTCAACACGCTCGAGGCACTGCTCTGGCCCGATCTGATCATCATCGGCGGCGGGGTCAGCAAGAAGACCGACAAGTTCCTCGACCAGCTCGACCTGCGCACCCGAGTGGTACCGGCACAGCTACAGAACGAGGCGGGCATCGTCGGCGCCGCGCTGTCCGGCCTGGCCGATCAGAGCCGCCCGCGCCCGTCGGCCCGCCCGACGCGGCGGCGGGGACCGGCGACCCGCCCGCCCGGCGGCCGCCGGCCGTAGGATCATCCGGCCGGCTCCCGGGCCCGGACGGACAGGCCCGACTCGGTCAGACTGTGCGTGTCGTCCGCCGTCAGCCCACCAGCCGGCCGCATCGATGGCAGGGTGTCACCTACCGGGACGCACAGGCCGAAGGCGGGTTCAGGTGCGTCATGCCGATCTGCTCGCAGGCTCGTCGGCCGACCGGCGAGATGTGCGCCGCGGCATGCCGACCCGGGCACGGTACGGCTTCGAGTGAACAGGAGGCGCCATGCGTGAGCTGAGGGCGGTCGCACTCAGCGAGGACGGCGGCTACCTCGTGCTCGCGGACGCAGGCGGCAGGACCGACGGTGAGCAGTTCCGAGTGCCGGTGGACGACCGGCTCCGGGCTGCCCTGCGCGGGATGCGCCGCAGCGAGGTGCGCACCGAAAGCGCGCTGACCCCGCGGGAGATCCAGGCCCGGCTGCGCGCCGGGGAGACCGCCGCGGAGGTCGCCAGAGCCGCCGGCATACCCGTGGAGCGGGTGGAGCGTTACGAGGGTCCCGTGCTGGCCGAGCGCGCCCGCGTCGTGCAGGAGGCCCGGGCGGCGCTGCTGCCCAAGGACCCCGGCGGGGTGCCCGGGCGGCCGCTCGGCGAGGTCGTCGACGCCCGGCTGATCGTCGCCCAGGACAATCCCGCCGCCGCTCAGTGGGACGCCTGGCGCCGCGTCGACGGAATCTGGCTCGTTCAGCTCACCTCGGACAGCCGCTGCGCCCGCTGGACGTGGGATCCGGTCGTGCGCCGGGTCCGCCCCCACGACGACGCCGCCCGGGCGCTGGTCGCCCCGGAAAGCGCCGAGCAGCCCCCACCGCCGCCGCCCGCGCCGCCCGTGCTGCGGGCCGCGGGTCCGGCGCTGACGCTCGTGTCCGACCAGGGGCTGCCCGCCACGCCAGCCCAGCCGACGGTCGCCGCCGCCCCGCCCCCGGCGGCGCCGCAGGAGCCCATGGTCCGGCCCCATGTCCAGCCCACCGCCTTTCCCGCCGCCCCGGCGGCCGCCTACCCCGCCGAGGATCGTCCGTCCGGTGGCGGCGGGACGCCTCCGCAGCGTCCCGCGGCCGTGCCGCCGGCCGCCGCCACGATGCGGCACCCGTCGGCACGTGCCGACGGCCGCTGGCAGCCGGCGCCCCGGGAGCACTGGGACGAGCCGGCCCGGACCGAGACGTTCCGCGCCGTGCCGGAGCCGGGCCCTGCCGCCGGCCGTGACGAGCCGGCCGCCGACTACTCCGCCACGACCCGCCCGGTGACCCGGCCCGAGCCGGAGCCGGCCGAATCCTGGGCCGCCCCGGCGGGGGGCGAGGCGGCCGGTGAGGCTCCTGACCTTTCCCTGCCCGCCGAGGAGGCTGGTGCGCGCCGCCCCGAGCCGCAGACGCCGCGGCGGACGGCGGCGACCCGGGTCGGCTCGCTGCCGCGCGGGACCGGCCGCCGGGTCGCCCCCGAGCCGGGCGGCACCAGGACCGCCGCCGCGCCGCCGGCAGCCGCCACCGGTCGCGCCGCCCCGGCCGCCCGGTCGTCCCGACCGGGCGCACCGGCCGCAGCCGGATCCGGACGAACGGGAGGAACCCCCCGGGCCGCCGTCGCCCAGGCCGGCGCGCCGGCCGTGACTTCCGCCACGTCGCCGGCCGGATCCGGCGTGACGCCCGCCGCGGCCGCCGGCCCGAGCGCCGCCGCCGGGGCACCCACCCGCCCGGCCAGGCCGGTCGCCACCCCCCCGGACCGGCGTCCGGGGCAGGCCGACGATGCCGCCGCCGCAGCGCCATCCGCGGATGGCGGCGCCTCCGCCACCCCCACCGAGGAGTCGGCCCAGACACCCGCGGTGAGCTCCCCCGCGGTCCCGAGCGCGGCGGAAGGAGCCCCCGCCACCGCCGCCAGGCAACGCCGAGGCGCGTCGGCGCCAGCGGCCAAGGGTGAGCCGTCTTCTACCGATCCGGAGGATTCGACGACGGAGGGTACCGACGAGTCGACCGCAGAGAAGTCGAGTGCACCCGCTGCGTCACGAAGCCGCCAGAACAACGGCACCCGTGGGGGGGAACGTCCCGCAGGCGGTCGACGTGGACGCAAGTCAGTGCCAGCATGGGACGACATCGTCTTCGGCGCCCGACGGCCCTGATCAGGCCGTAGCTCGCCGGGGGCGAGTAACCGTCCGCGGGTCCGAAGCTCCGCGGACACCACGCCGCTCTGGATGCAATGACGCCACGAGAGCCGGCTGTGAGTAAACCGTCACATGGTCAGCAGGAACGTCTGACCGCCTAACACAGTTGGAGTAGATGTGACAGGGACTACCACGAAGCCGACGCTGACCAACCTCGATCGTTGCGACCGGTGCGGTGCCCAGGCATACGTGCGGGTGGTGCTGCCTGGCGGCGGGGATCTCCTTTTCTGCCGCCATCATGCCAAGTCGCACGACTCCAAGCTGCGTGAGATGGCCGTCGAATACCACGACGAGACCNACAAGCTCAGCGTGTCCTGAGTCCTACGCTCAGGTATTAAAGGGGCATGCCACGACCACGTGGCGTGCCCCTTTCGCTGCTCCCAGTCACGGTGGAGAGCGGGCACGGTGACGTCAGACCGAGCGTTTCCCCGCCCCCTCCCCCAATCAGGGGATCTACCCCGACACCGTGTGGGCGCCGTTGACCTCCAGGCACTCCACCAGGCCATACGGTGGGGCCGTGTCCGCCATGGGGAAGGAGGCGTCCACCCTCGTGGCTCGCAGCCCGGCGCGGGGCCGCTGGTCGGTGCTGCTTCGCCGGGTCGTCCTCGAGGCCAACCCGGAACTGGTGGCGCACGCCCGGGAGCGTCGCACGGTGGCCCAGGCGAAGGTGCGGCGCAGCGCGATGTTCCGCCGTCTTGACCGCCAGCAGCGCCGGGTCCCCCGGGGGCCGCTGCGCCTGGCCCGCACGACGCTCGCCAACGCCTGGCGCCACCGGGTGCTGGGCCTGGCGGCGGAGGCGGGATTCTGGCAGTTGCTGTCCCTGCCGCCGTTGCTGCTGTCCCTGCTCGGTGCGCTCGGCTATGTCGCCGACGCCATCGGCGGGGACGCCCTCAGCAGCATCCGGGACAGCATCCTGCGCGGAGCCGGTGACCTGCTGACCGAGTCGGTGGTCGACGACGCGGTGCGGCCCACCGTGGACGAGATCCTCTCTCGCGGTCGGCCGGATGTGATCTCCATCGGCTTCGTGCTGTCGTTGTGGACCGGTTCGACGGCGATGGCAACCTTCGTCAACACCATCACCATCGCCTACGGCCAGCGCGACCAGCGCTCCGCGGTGCGTAGCCGACTGGTGGCGCTGGGGCTGTTCCTCGCCCAGGTCGCCAGCGGCGTGATCATCCTGCCGGCGCTGATCTTGGGACCTGGGCTGATCTCCCGGATTCTCGACGCCGACCAGCACCCGTCGGTCGACCATCTGCTGACCCTGCTGTTCTGGCCGGTCGTCGGGCTGGTCGCGCTGTCGATGCTGACCTCGCTGTACCACCTCTCCCTACCGGTGCGCAGGCCCTGGTGGCGGGCGCTTCCCGGGGCCACCCTGGCGCTGGTGTGCTGGCTGGTCGGCAGCGACGTGCTGCGGCTGTACCTGGAGATCGTGTTCAGCCACGAGCTGGTCTACGGCTCGCTGGGAGCGCCGGTGGCGGCGCTGTTGTTCTTCTACATCACCGCTCTGGCGGTACTGCTGGGCGCCGAGCTCAACGCGGCGCTGGACGAGCAGTCCTCCCAGCGCAGGAGGAGGCGGGACGGCGGGCCCACCACCGGCGACACCTCACCTCCCACCGACAGTCCGCCCGCCGCCGACAGTCCGCCTTTCCCAGACAGCCCGCCTCCCGCCGGCAACCCGCCTGCTGCCGGCGGCCCGGCTGCTGTCGGCGGCCCGGCTGCTGTCGGCGGCCCGGCTTCCACGGAGCATCCGCGTTCCGCCGGCGGTCAGTCCGCCGGCGGCGGCTCGCCGACCGGTGACGGCCCGTGCCCGGTCGTCAGGGAGGCCGATCCGCCCGGCCCCGGCGGCGGCGTCTCGTTCGAGCGTTGCGCCGTCGACGACGGCCCCACCACGCCGACGACCCCGCTGTGGCGAGGGCCTGCTCAGTAGGTGCAGGAGACGCCCGCCGGGGCGGCGGCCGGAGTCGACTGTGCGCTGACCGGCGCTCCGTCGCCCACGGCCACAGCCGGCCGGGACCAGGACACCGGGACGGCCGCGGTGGTGGCCGGACCGGCGGGCAACGCGCCCGCCGGACTCACCCCGGCGGCGCGACCGCCGAAGGGCTTCAGGAAGGCACCGAGCTGGTCGGAATCGGGCACCAGCACGCTCTGCCCGGCGCGTTGACCGGCCGCGGCCGGCACGGTGGCGAACGCGACCCCACCGGAACCGATCGACTGCATGCGGACCGCCAGCAGGCGCAGATCGGCCAGGGAGGTGCCGTCATCGAGGGTGATCGCCGAGGTCGCGGCGTCGACCACATCGATCAGCTTCGCCGGATTGAGCAGCGTGTCGGTGGAGGCGATCCGTTGGAAGACGACCCCCAGGAACTGCTGCTGGCGGCGGATCCGGTCGATGTCGCTCTCCGGTAGGCCGTACCGCTGGCGGACGAAGGCCAGGGCCTGCGCGCCGTTCAGCCGGTTCTCCCCCACCTGGCCGGAGAACCCCGAGTAGTGGTCATGCAGGTTGTCGAAGCCGCGCGCCCTCAGCTCGGCCGGCAGCTCCCTGATGCAGACGGTGACCCCGCCCAGGGCGTCGGTCATCCCCTGGAAGCCGACGAAGTCGATCTGCACGTAGTGGTCGACGCGGATCCCGGTGAGGCCCTCGATGGTCGCGACCAGCAGGGACGGGCCGCCGTAGGAGAAGGCCGAGTTCAGCTTGGAACGCTGGGCCGCGTGCTGGGCGCCCCGCGCGTCGGTGTAGGCCGGGATCCGCACCCACAGGTCGCGGGGGAAGGAGATCAGGGTCGTCGAACCGTTGCCGTCGAGATGGGCGAGGATCGTGGTGTCTGACCGCTGCCCCTCGGCCACCCCGAACTCGCCGTTGGTCCCCGCCCGGGTGTCGGATCCGACCAGCAGGATGTTCTGGGTGCCGCCGGCGGCGGACGCCGGCCGGTCCACGCCGGCGGAGAAGGTCAGGGGGGTGTGTCGGACCCGGCCGTCGTAGTGTCGCAGCACGGCCCAGCCGCTGGTGGCCAGAACGAGCACGACCGCGGCGAGCACCGCCGCGACGGCGGTGACGCCGCGGCGGATCGAGCTGTGGCGCGGCGCGGGTTCGCCGGTTTCCGGCAGGTCCGGCCGGGTCGGGCCGGGCGCAGCGGCAACCCGACGGCCGCCGGGCGGCGCGGCGCGACCAGCCTGGGGATCACGCCCGGCGTGGGGATCACGGCCCGAACGGGGATCGCCGTAGGGATCGCGGGAACCGCCGCCGGCGCCCGGCTGGGCCCGTGGACGAGCCGGGCGGTCCACCGCGGGCGGAGGCGACCCGGCGTCGCGGCGCGGCCACTGCCCCGCGGGCCAGTTCTCCTCAGCGGCGGGCCGGGGGGCATCACGTCGGGGGGCATCACGTCGCCGGCCGCCGCCCTCCCCCGCGCGGCGTCCCGCGGGCGGCCCGTGCCGTTCCGGCCGCTCCGGAGGCCAGGTCATGGCCGCCTCCCCCTCCCTCATCCACCGGGAGCAGATCTCCCGCGCCGGCCGGCGCCGCGATCGACGCGTTGCCGCCGGTCCCGGCGGTGCGCCGCGAGCCGACGAACGGAACACTCCGGGACAGCCTCTCACCGATCCCGTGCCGTGGGGCACCCTCGGCGTCCTCGGCGGCTGTCGGATGGGCGACCCGGCACGCCGGCGACCGCGGGTCCGACCAGCACGCTGCACGCGGTCCCGACTCACAATCCGTGGACGCGGCCGTCGACCGCAATTGCGGACCCGCATCGACGATCGGGCCGAAAATGCCGACATCGGCCGGATGTGAGGTCACTTACAGCACCCTGGTGGAGTCACCCGCGTCGACTCGGATGTCCCGGCTCACCGGGAGCCGCCCGATCCCTGCCGCAGGAGGCGGATGAACACGCGGATATCGGGCCGGGATTGCGGTGACCGATGACGTCCGCACCCGGACCGAACCTCCCTCGGGCGCACCGCCCCGGGCCCTTACCCGGGGTCCGGGACCCCCGTCAACGGGCAGCGACAGAAAGTTACGTAACGGCGGATTTGGCGGATCTCGCACAACCGATTGCTTGCCCGCGTTAACCCGTTCGAAGCGGGAAGGCCAGCCCTTGGGTAACCTTCCGAAGTTGCCGGACGCAGCCGGCACAGACCCTCGACCCCGGCGAACGGATGACGGCGCGCACGAGTACCCGATCGCCGAGCGACGGATCGGGTCGGGCGCCATCCGGATCGGCTCACATCATCCGGACGATCGGCGTACCGAAAATCCGGCTCCGACCCCGGCGAGATGTCCGCTGCGGTCTCGATGGACGGCGGACCGGTTCAGCACTACCCGCCGGAGCGCGACCCGGCCTACCGTTAACGGTATGAGTGCCCAGTCCCACCAAAGCACACCTCCACCGGCCGGCACGGGGGTACCCGAGGGAGCCCCGGCGGAGCGTGACCAGAACGTCAGCACAGCCGGCGAAGCGGACGTTGTCCGCCCCCGCATCGATGTACCCGGGGCGACGACGGATTCCGCTGGCGCGGAGTCGGATTCGGAGCCCGCGACCGCCGGGACCGGCGAGTCGACGGTCGAACCGACGGCGCCTTCCGGCCGCGAACCCGGCCAGGCCAACCACGATGAGGAACCACACGCGGCGTTCCGGCGGTTTATGGCAACCGGCTGGGCGCCCATTGACGACGCTGTGCCATCCCGCGATGACTGTGCACCCTACACCGCGAAACGCCGCGCCTTGTTGGGCTCACGGTTCCCGACCGATGCCCTCGTGGTGCCCAGCGGCGGCCTGCGGGTACGGGCAAACGACACGGATTTTCCGTTCCGTCCGGGAAGTGACTTCTTCTGGTTGACAGGCTGTCATGAACCCGATGCGGTGCTGGTTCTGCTACCCAACGCGGCCGGTGAGCACGATGCCACGCTGTATGTCGCCGGCCGCTCGGACCGGTCGAGCTCGGCGTTCTACACCGACCGCCGATACGGGGAACTCTGGGTCGGTCCCCGGCCGGGGGTTCGCGAGACAGCCGCCGCCCTGGAGATCGAGTGCCGGCCGCTGACCGATCTGCGGGGCGCGCTGGCCCGACTGGCGCCGGGAAACACCAGGACGCTGCGGGGAATCGATCCACTGGTCGACCGCTCGGTGCTGCGGTGGTCCGACGACAGATCGGGCGACGACCGCGATGTGGTCCTCGCGCAGGCCCTTTCCGAGCTGCGGCTGGTCAAGGACGACTTCGAGATCGCCCGGTTGGACGAGGCGGTCGCGGCGACGGCGCGAGGCTTCACCGAGTGCGTGGGGGAAATCGGCCGCGCGATGGAGCTGCCCAACGGGGAACGCTGGTTGGAGGGCACCTTCTGGCGGCGCGCTCGCGTCGACGGCAACGACGTCGGCTACGGCTCCATCGTCGCCTGCGGGCACCATGCAACCACCCTGCACTGGGTGCGCGACGACGGACCGGTGCGCGCCGGTGAGCTGGCCCTGCTGGACATGGGGGTGGAGGGGAGGTCGCTCTACACCGCCGACGTCACCCGCACGCTGCCGATCACCGGCCGTTTCACGGACCTGCAGCGCCAGGTATACGACGTGGTTCTCCGCGCGCAGCAGGCCGGCATCGACGCGGTCCGCCCGGGAGCCTCGTTCCTGGCTCCACACCGAGCGGCGATGCAGGTCATCGCCACCGCGCTGGCGGACTGGGGGCTGCTGCCGGATGGGGCCCAGGCATCGCTGTCGGAGGATCCCCACGCACCGGGCGNGGGGANCCACCGCCGATACACGTTGCACGCCACGTCGCACATGCTCGGGCTGGACGTGCACGACTGCGCCCAGGCGCGGGACGAGACCTACCGGGATGCGGCACTGGAGCCGGGGATGGTGCTGACGGTGGAACCGGGCCTGTACTTCCAGCCCGACGACCTCACCGTTCCGCCCGAGCTGCGCGGCATCGGGGTCCGGATAGAAGATGACATCCTGGTCACCGGCGAGGGAAGGCGGAACATGTCCGCCGGGCTTCCGCGAACCTCGGAAGACGTCGAAAACTGGATGGGCCGGCATCTGCCGAACTGACGCAACGAACAGAGCCGACGACAGCGCGCGTCGGCTCGGAGGTCAAACGTTCCTGCCACACCGGCCAGGCCGGTGTGGCAGGAACCTGCCCTGGCAAAACCTGATCAGCAGGTCTTTGGGCGCCGGGGCCTGCGGCCCACGGCCGAATACCGCGGGCACGGCGGGTACTACGGGGTCCACCGCTTCGAGTCTCGACCCGGAAAAGTCGTCAAGACCAGGATCAGTGGGCCTTGTCGTACGCCTCGACGATGTTGGAGGCGATACGGCCACGGTCACTCACCGTGTATCCGTTGCTGCGCGCCCACTCGCGAATGTCGGCGGTGCGGTCGGTTCCGCCGGTACGCCGCGAAGCGGTACGCACGCCACGGCGGCTGCCCGCCGCACGGCCGCCGGAACGGCGGGCCGCAGTCACGAACGGGGCCAGCGACTCACGCAACTTCGTCGCGTTCTTCTCCGACAGGTCGATCTCATACTGCGCACCGTCGAGTCCGAAGCGGACAGTCTCGTCGGCCTCTTCTCCACTGAGATCGTCAATCAACGAGACGATGGTCTTCTGGGCCATGCCACACTCCTTCAGGTCAGCGGACCGCAGAACTCACGCGTCTAGTATTACCACGAGAACACCGGGAACTGTCACGCCTGGTTCGACGGACTCGCAGACTTGGGGCCGCCGAACACGAAGACACCGGTCTAGGCACGCTGGTGAGGCTGTCGGAGTGCGGAACCCAAAGACGGTGGCCAAGCTCGGCATGATAGGGGCGATCATGTTCTGCGAATCACACCTTCCGAGCCGAAACGCCGGCCGCAAGCGGACAGTTGGGCCGCCGTCGGCCGGGCGGCGACCATGTCCGCCGACCTTGGGACACCGATCGTGTTCGTCTACCGACTCCCCGGACGATTGCCGGGCAATCGGCAGGCATCAGCCGGTGGGTGCTTTGGGGTGCTGGCGCCGCGAGCGGAACCGACCGGTACGAATGCCAAAGGCGATCGTGGCGGCGGATGAGTACGCCTGATTCCGGCGCCGACCCTATGGCTCGGCGCACGGACGAGTACCCACGGACGTGGGTGGTGGACGGTGCCAACGTCATTGGGTCCCGGGCCGACGGCTGGTGGCGCGACCGTCCGGGCGCGGCCCGGCGCCTGCTCGCCGATATTTCGGCCTGGATCGCCGGGTCCGACGGGCACGTCGGATCGCCCGGGTCAGCGGAATGGCCGACGGGGATCGTGGTCGTTCTGGAAGGGGCGGCCCGGGCCGGGGTTCCCGCCGCCGCGGTGGTCGTCGAGCCGACTCCGGCGAAGTCCCTGGCTCCCGACGATGACCATGTCCAGTCACGCGGAAGCACGGACCAGCCGAGCGGGAACACGGATCAGCCGAGCGGGAACACGGACCGGCGGGCCGGGAACAGCTACCAGCCGGCCGGGAACACCGGCCGGCCACGCGGGAAGGGCGATCGGTCTACGGGGAAGGGCGACCACTCGGCCGAGAACGGTGACAGCTACGCGAGGAAGGGCCGCCGCTCGCCTGGCGACGGCGACGGCGACGGCAATTCCGGGAACGGCGCCGACCGATCGGACGCGACGAACGACGACAGCGCCGCACCCTCACTCGCCGTCGTCCACGCGCCCGGGAACGGCGATGACGCGATCGTCGACGCCGCCCGCGACGCCGGCCCCGGCGTCATCGTGATCACTTCGGATCGCGGGCTCACCGCCCGCGTCCGCGCCCTCGGCGGCGAGGTGCGTGGCGCCGGCTGGCTGCGGGACCGGCTTCGGCGGTAAGCGCGCCCGCGCGGTTCTCGGCTGCACCCGGCTCCGCCCACCGGGCTCACCGCCCGGCCGCTTCCGGGTCGGCCCGTCCGGCATACCCCTTCCGGGGCTCCCAACGCGCGTGCGGGGCCGGAAGGGTGCTATGGGAGAAAAAGACCCGACCGTGGTGCCAGCGCGGGTCTGACGCCTTCTGAGGGCCTCGCGTCGCCCTGGCGCACCAGTCCGCGCCGCGTCGACCACGCATCGCCCGGGAAACCCGGCCGGAGGCCCGCGAGGATCGCCCGAGCGGCGGTCCTCGGGCGCGGCGCCGGCTGCGGACGCCCGGCTCGTCCTGATCCGCCAGGCGGTCCCTGAGACGCGCCGTGCGGACGCCCGGCCGGGGCCGGGCGAGGCGGCACCGGGCGGGACGCAGGCTCAGACGCCGACGGACACCGGTCGCCGCGGCGGCGGGCCGGCGGCCAGGCGGGCGGCGTAGCGCCCGGCCGTGACGCTGACGTCGAGGGGAATCCCGAAGCAGTCGGACAGCCTGGGCGCGGTGAGCACCTCAGCCGCCGGACCCGCGGCCCGCACCTGGCCGCCGCGCACCAGCAGGGCATGGGTGACGCCCACCGGGATCTCCTCGACGTGGTGGCTGACGAGGACGCTGACGGGCGCCGAGGGGTCGGCGGCGAAGCGGGTCAGCCGGCGCAGCAGTGCCTCTCGGGCCCCGAGGTCAAGCCCGGAGGCGGGCTCGTCGAGCAGGAGCAGTTCCGGGTCGCTCATGAGCGACCGGGCGATCAGCACCCGCTTGCGTTCGCCCTCGGACAGCGTCCCGAAGCGCCGGTCCCGCAGCTCCCGGCAGCCGAACTGGGCCAGCAGGCCGGCGGCGCGGGCGAGGTCGACGTCGTCGTACGGCTCGTCGCCGCGCCCGAGCACCGACCAGCCGGCGGTGACCACCGCGTCGAGCACCCGCTCGTCCGGGGGCGGCGTCTCGACCAGCGCCGGGCTGACGACGCCGACCCGGTAGCGCAGCTCGAGAAGGTTCACCGTGCCCAGCCGGTGACCGAACAGGTCGACCGTGCCCGAGGTCGGAAACAGCCGGCCCGAGGCCACCTGCAGGAGGGTCGTCTTTCCCGCACCGTTGGGGCCGAGGACGACCCATCGCTGACCGGGAAACACCTCCCAGGCAACATTTCGCAGAAGGTACGACCCATCCCGCACGACATTGACATTGTCGAGCCGCAGCACCGCGTCCGGCATGCCGCTCACGTTACGCGAGACGTGCCCGCCCGGCGGCGGCGGGACAGCCCGACCCCGCCACACCCGCCCTGCGCCGCCCGCCCGGGCGATCCGATCACGACGCGCCCGGATCGGCGGGGGCCGGCCCCACCAGGTCAACCTCCGCCCAGACCACCTTGCCGTCGGGGATCGGGCGGAAACCGTGCCGCACGGCGAGCCGGGAAACCAGGCCGAGCCCACGCCCGGCCTCGTCGTCCGGCGAGGCGTGCCGGCGCCGGGGCAGCCGGCCGCCGCCGTCGGCGACCTCGACGACAGCCCGGTCACCGAGCCGCCGCAGTCGCACGGACAACGGCGGCCGGCCGTGACGCACGGCGTTGCTCGTCAGCTCGGACAGAACCAGGACGACGGTGTCGATGATCTCGACCGGCAGCTCGGCGTTCTCCAGCGCGAGCCGGCACTGTGCCCGCGCCGCGCGCAGCCCGGACGGACCGTCGACGGTGACGTCGAGCAGCGTCGGTCCGGCGGTCGGTTCGTCGGGCAGGCGGGCGAGCAGCAGCGCCACGGCGTCGTCGGCGGGCGCCGGCTGGTTGTCGCGGCCAAGGCCCGCGCAGGCCGCGGTCGCCAGCGCGTCGAGGTTGTCGTCGGGTGCCTCGCTGGTGCGGGCCAGGACGGCCGCGAGATCCGAGACGCCGGCATCGACGTCCCGGCCGCCCCCGCGGACCAGGCCTTCGGTGAACAGGGCGATGAGGTAGCCCCGGCCCAGGCGGACGGTGTACTCGGTGGCGTCGGTGTATCCCGACGGATCCCGGTGGACATCGCCGAGCGGGGAGCCGACCGCCATGTACAGCCGCGAGACGAGCCCGTCCGGGGCGACCACGAGGGGCGGCGGATGGCCGGCGCTGGCCAGCGTCAACACGCCCGTGTCGAGCTCGGCGATCGCGTAGATGCAGGTCGCGACCTCGCGTCCCGGCAGGTCCGCGACGACCCCGTCGAGCAGCGCCAGCACCTCGCCGGGTGGCAGGTCGAGGCGGGCGCAGGCGCGCGCGGCGGCGCGTAGCTGCCCCATCACGGCGCTCGTGCGCAGCCCCCGACCCCGGACGCCGCCGATCACCAGGGCGGCCCGGCCCGCCCCCAGATCGATCACGTCGAACCATTCCCCGCCGGCGTCCCCCTCGGCCCCGGCGGGCAGGTAGCGGGAAGCCACCTGCAATCCCTTGGGCACCACCGGTGCCGCGCCGCGCAGGGCCTCGTGCAGCTCCACGGCGCCGCTGTGCGCGCTGTGCTCGCGGTCGATGCGCTCCAGGGCGACCCCGGCGCGCGCGGCGAGCTCGGTCAGGAAGGCCAGGTCGGCCTCGGTGAACGGGGCCCGGTCACCGACGGCGGTCAGGCTGAGCACGGCCGCGACCCGGCCGGCCCGCACCACGGGCAGCACGGCCGTCGTGTGGGCGCCGGCCTGACGGATCCAGCGCGCGATGTCGGACGGCGGCTCCCAGCCGTCCCCGGCGTGGCTGACGACCTCCCCGATCCCACGGGCCGCGACCTGGGTGATCGGGTTCGCCGGCGAGGCGAGCGCCGCGATCCAGGCGCCGGTCGAAGGCGCGGCGCCGGTCGCGGCGGAACCCGCGACAATCAGCGGCCGCAGCCGCGGAGCCTGCGCCGTCCCGCCCGTTCGCCCACCGCCGTCCTGCTCGGTCCCGGTGACCTGCCCACCGCCGTCCTGCTCGATCCCGGTGACCTGCGCGCCGCCCTCAGCCGCCGCAACCGCGGTGGGCGCGAGAGCCGGATGGGCCGTGACCAGGTGGACCGCGCACAGGTCCGCGATCTCCGCCACGATCAGCTCCGCGACGGCCCGCAAGGACGGCTCGGGGTCCTCGGCCGCGGTCACGATCTCCGTGGCCCGGGTCAGCAGGCGCAGCCGCCGGTCGGCGCGCTGCCGGGCCTCGCGCTCCTCGTCCGCCGCGGTGAGCGCCGCCTGGGCCCCCGCCGCCTCGGTCACGAGCCGCTCGTGTGCCCTGGCCCGCTCCAGCGCGCGGGCGCCGGCCGCGGCGATGCCACCGAGGTAGGCCCGATCCGCGGCGGTGAAGGTCCGCGGCGCCGGGAAGGCGAAGGTCACCACGCCGAAGGCCGAACCGTCGGGGGCGACCAGCGGCAGCATGGCCCACGCCTGCTCACCCGCCGCCGCGGTGGCGTCGGCGAGACCGGACACCGGCCAGCGAGCGAGCAGCTCCTCCCGGTCGGCCAGGAACAGGGGCCGGGCTCCCCGCACCACCTCGGCCACCGGATGCACCGCTCCCAGCGCCACGTCCGGCCAGCGGCCGGACCGCTGTGCCGGATCCTCGCCGGGTCGGACGAACCGCAGCTCCTCCTGGCCGTCGTCGACCAGCGCGACCCCGCGCCCGGCCGCCCGCGCCGCCTGACCGCCGACGTCGAGGATCGCCGCGAGGACCTCGTCGACCGTGCTGGCCCGGGCCAGCGCGACGGAGAACAGCCCGCCGGACTCGGCCCGTTGCGCGGCCGCCTCGGCCTGTTCGACGGCCGCCTCGGCCCGCTGATCGGCATCGGCCCGCGCCGCCTCGGCGGCCCGCTCCCCGGTGAGGTCGCGGACCACGCCGAGCCACTCGGCCGGCCGCCCGTCGCGCGCTGGACCGGTGCCGGCGGCGGCCTGACCGCCGGCGGCATCCACCGCAGGTCCGGGCACGGGCAGCACCCGGGCGGTGACGACACGCTCGGCGGCGCCCACGCCGCTCGGCGCGGAGATCCGGAATTCGGCCTCGAAGGTCTCGCCGCGTTCGACCGCCCCCCGCCACAGCCGCGCGACCCGGTCCCGGTCATCCGGATGCACCCCGGACAGCCAGCCGCCACCGGCCAACGCCCCCGGTTGCTGGCCGGTGGCGGAACGCCAGCCNGGCAGGTCGACGTCGAGGGCGCCGTCGGCCGTCGCGTGGAACACATCCAGGCCGGCGGCGTCGGCGAGCCCGCGGTAGCGCGCCTGCGCCCGCAGCCGCTCCCGATCGGCGATCTGCAGGCCGGTGACGTCCAACGCGACGAAGGACACCCCCACCGGACCGAGCTGCGGATCGCTCACCGGGAACCAGCTCGCCAGCCAGATCAGCGGTGTTCCGGCCGGGCCCGCGACCCCCACCTCCAGGTCCACCACGGCCTCGCCGGTACGCAGCACCCGGGCCAGCAGAGCGTCGAGTTCGGCATCGCTGTCACCGAGCACCTCGGACACGGTGCGGCCCAGGTGGTCCCGGGCGGACCGGCGGTCCAACCGGGTGAGCGCCTCGTTGACGCGCACGAACCGGCCAGCCCGGTCGAGCAGGGCGAGTCCGACCGGAGCCCGGGCGAACAGGGCATCCAACATCGCGTACGCCGCCACCGCGGGATCCACCCCGCTGCCACCACCGCTGCCACCACCGCTGCCACCGCCACCCGGTGCCGGTGGCCCGCCACGGGCAAGGCTCAGCGGCCCGCGCTCCGGGGGGACGTCCTCGGGGCCTCGCCGCGGGCCGGTCCCGTCGATCACGTCGCGCGGCATCGCCGTGCCGGCCACCGGCGGATCGGCCCGCGGGACCAGTGGCCATCCCTCGGGCAGCACGGGCAGGTCTCGGCCCCCGCCGCTCTCGGGATCCTGGCCGGGCACCAGGCTCGGGCCGGGGGCCGCCGTCGAACCAGGGCTCGCCAGCGAAGCGGGGCTTGCCAGCGAACCAGGGCTCGCCACGGCACCAGGGCCAGGCGTGGACCCGCCGCCGGAGCCGCCGGAACCGCCGGCGACGCCGCCCGGCGCGGGGCGGGCGCCCGGCGCGAGAGCTGGGCCGGGCACGCGGGTCGGCGGGGCAGTCGGTGTGCCGTCGATCGAGCGACCCCCGCCGCTCACGTCCGGCCGACCCGGCCCGGGAACCTGACCCGGCATGATCGGCCCCGAGACCGGCCCGGTCGAGATCGGCCCGGTCGAGATCGGCCCGGCGTCTTCCGGACCGCTTCCGGCGGGACCCGTCGCCCCCGACTCCGGCGGCCGCTGCGCGCCCCGCTCCGGGCCGTACATCGGCACCAGCTCCGCCTGCCCGGGTGCCCTCACCCCGGGGATACCCATGGCCTCGATGGGCCCCCCGGAATCGGACTGCGGCACCCCAAAGGCGCCGGATGCGGGCCAGACGGGCGGCTGCCCGGAGTACGGCGACGTCATGGGAGACGATTGTGGACGGTGTGACCATGTTGTGCCGAACCGCCCCGGACGGGAGGTCGGTCGACTACAGGCAGCGCCGGGGTCCAGAAACGCCGCGGTCCGGCGTCCGCCCTGGGCATGGAAGGGCCGGTCACGACCTCCGCCGACAGCACGGTGACCCGCCCGGTCGACACGATGACCGGGTCAAGAGTGAGATGAACCACCTCGGGGATATCGTCGGCGAGCCGGCCGACGCGCAGCACGAGATCCTCCAGCGCTGCGATGTCGACGGGAGTCGAACCGAGGTAGCCGAGCAGCAGCGGCGCCGCCCGCACCGAGCGGACCAGCCGGGCGGCGTCGACGTCGGTCAGCGGCAGGATGTGGTGGGCGCGGTCACCGAGCAGCTCCGTCGCCGGGCCCGACAGGCCGAAGGAGACCAGCGGGCCGTACTGCGGATGCTCCTCGGACCCGACGACCACCGACACGCCGACCGGCGCCATCCGCTGCACGACGATCGGCACCTCCGGCCCGAGCTGGGAGCGCAGCGACGTCCAGGCCGCCCGCACCGCCGCCGCGTCGGGCAGGTCGAGGCGCTGCCCGCGCAGGTCCGGCCGGTGCCGGTACGGGCGGGACCGGGCCTTGACGGCCACCGGGTAGCCGAGCCGCGCAGCCGCCTCGACGGCGCGCCGCGGCGAGGTCACGAGCTCCGCCGGCTGCACCGTGATGCCGTAGCAGTCCAACAGCGCGGCGGCCCGCTCCTCGGGCAGCCGACCGGCCAGGCCGGCGATGATCGCGCGGGCCTCGTCGGTCCGCACGGCCGTCACCGGCTCGATACCGGTCGGGCGAGACCGCCACTGCGCGTAGCCAACGACGCGACGCAGTGCGGTCACCGCGGCCTCCGGTGACGCGTAGGCCGGGATGCCGGCGAGCTCGCCCGGCAGGTCGACGCCCTGCATAGAGGCCAGAATCGGCACGGTGATGCGCTCGGCCGCCTCGACGGCCCCGGCGGCGACCGGGCCCGGCGACGAGGGCGGCAGGCGGGCCAGCGTCACGATGAGTGCGTCGGACCGCTGCGCCGCGGCGAGCAGCGCGGCCGTGAACGCCGCCGAACCGCTGCCCGCGGGCAGCAGGACCTCCTCGACGATCAGACCGGCGGCGTCGGCGGCGTGCGCGGTGAGCCGGACCAGCGCCCGGGAGTCGCCGATCACCGCGACCCGGTTTCCCGCGGGCAGCGGCTGCGAGGTGAGCAGCAGCGCCACGTCGAAAGCCTGCGAGATGCGGTCCACGCCGATCACGCCGGCCTGCCGCAGCAGGGCGTCGTCGAGGGCCGAGCGGCCGGAGTACACGGTCACGATCGGCTTGCGCCGGCCGAGACGGCGCGCCAGCCGGGCGAACTTGCGCGGGTTGCCGAACGTCTCCAGGTGCATGATCACCGCGTCGGTCTCCGGGTCCTCCTCCCAGTACTGGAGCAGGTCGTTGCCGCTGACGTCGGCCCGATCCCCCGCCGAGACGAACACGGACAGCCCGACCCCCCGCGCGGCGGCCGCCTGCAGGATCGCCCCGCCGAACGGTCCGGACTGCGAGTAGCAGCCGACCCGCCCGGCCGGCGGCATCTGGGGCACCATCGACGCGTTCAGGCCCCCCGCCGGGTTCTGGATGCCCATGCTGGCCGGGCCCACGACGCGCATGCCGTCGGCCCGCGCCTCGGCGGCCAGGGCGGCGTCGGCGGCATCGTCACGCTGGTCGGTGAGCACGACCAGCCCCCACACGCCGGCCCGCCCGCACGCGGCGACGACCCCGGGCACCTCGGCCGGCGGCACGCACACGACGGCCAGGTCGATCGGGCGGGGCACCTCCTCGATGCCGCCGTAGGCGCGGATCGAGGCGACCGCGGTGCCGGCCGCCGCGGCGGCCGGGTTCACCGGGTAGACCGGCCCGTCGAAGCCGCCGGTGAGCAGGTGGCGCAGCACCGAGTTGCCCACGGAGCCCGCGGCCCGCCCGGCGCCGATGACGGCGATCGACCGGGGATGCAGCAGCCGGCCGATGGAGGCCGCCTCCGCGCGGTGCTCGCGGGCGCGCATCACCGTCACCGACTGCTCGGTAGGGGTGATCTCGAACGACAGCCGGACGGCGCCGGAGTCCCAGGCCCGGGCGACGGTGTAGCCGGCGTCGAGGAAGACGCGGATCATCTGCCGGTTCTCGCCGAGCACGTCGGCGTCGAAGCGACGGATCCCGCGGTCCCAGGCCGCGGCGGCGAGGTGCTCCAGCAGCACCGAGCCGAGGCCCCGACCCTGCTGGGCGTCCTCCACCAGGAAGGCCACCTCCGCCTCGGTCGGCCGGGCCGCGGTGCCCTCCCAGTGCGCCACGGCGACGAGATCGTCACCGATCATGGCGACGATGGCGCCGCGCAGCCGCTGGTCCACCACGGTCATCCGGTGGATGTCGGCGTCGCTCAGCGCCCGGCGAGCGGTGAAGAAGCGGAAGTAGATCGACTGGGGGGACAGCCGGGTCCAGAACGCCCGCAGCAGCGGGCCGTCGGTCGGCAGGATCGGCCGGATGTGGGCCGTGCCGCCGTCGGTGAGGATGACATCGGCCTCCCACTCCGCCGGGTACGCCAGAGGCGTCTCGTCCCCGGCCGGGGGCGGCAGCGGCGCGGCGCTCACCGGTCCACGGTCGGGTCGAGACCGTGCAGGGGCAGCACCTCGCGCCGGGTGGCGGCGACCGCCCGGTCCAGCGGGTCGTCGGGGTCGCCCTCGCCGGCGTCCCAGGGCCGGTAACGCACGCTCACCCCGTCACCGAGGGTCCGGGGCATCCCCGCCGTGGCTCCGACGGAGTCGTGGCCGGTGACGGCCCGCACCCGTTGCGGGGCCTCGGCGCGCCACTGCGCCGGCAACGCGGTGCCGGGTTCGAGAGGGTGGTGGGCGGCGACCGCCAGCAGTTGCGTCCACGCCCGCGGCACCACCGCGTCCAGCGCGTACCCGCCGCCGCCGCAGGCCAGCCAGCGGCCGTCGCACAGCTCGTGGGACAGCGCGTGCAACGCCTCGTAGGAGGCCCGCTGCCCGTCGACCGACAGCTCCAGATCGGCCAGCGGATCGAGGGCGTGGGTGTCGCAGCCGTGCTGGGTCACCAGCACCTGCGGCCGGAACGACCGCAGCAGCACCGGGACGACGCCGGAGAAGGCCCGCAGCCAGCCGGCGTCACCGGTGAACGCGGGCAGCGCGACGTTCACAGCGCTGCCCGCGGCGCCCGGCGCGCCGACCTCGTCGGGGAAGCCGGTGCCGGGGAACAGCGTCCGCCCGGTCTGGTGCAGCGAGATCGTGAGCACCCGCGGGTCGTCGTAGAACGCCGTCTGCACCCCGTCGCCGTGGTGCACGTCCACGTCGACGTAGGCGATGCGGGTCGCCCCGGCGGCGAGCAGCCAGGCGATCGCGATCGCGGGATCGTTGTAGATGCAGAAGCCGCTGGCCATCCCCGGCATCGCGTGGTGCAGACCGCCGGCGATCGACACGGCGTGGCGCGCCGGCCCCCCCCACACCGCCCGGGCGGCCTCGATCGTGCCGCCGGTGATCAGGGCGGCGGCCTCGTGCATCCGCTGGAAGACGGGGGTGTCGGCGGTGCCGAGGCCGAACAGGGCCGCCATCCGGGCCCGGGTGGGGTCGGGCGCGGCACGGACCGCGTTCAGGTACAGGGGATCGTGGACAAGCTCGATCAGTTCGTCGGGAGCCAGGGTCGGGGTGGCGATCCGCAGCCCCGGCGCGTCGAGCACGCCCAGACTCTCGGCGAGGTCCATCGTCAGGCCCAGCCGGACGGGGTGCAGCGGATGCTGCGGCCCGAAGTCGTAGTCGGCCATGGCGGGATCCCACGCCAGGATGGTGGGTTCGACCGCCGGCGGCAGGGTGCCGCCGGACCGCTGTGTTCCGCCCGGCACCGTCACCCCTCGACGGTAGCCCGAACGGGTCCTGTGCCGGTAGCGGTGGTGACAAGCTCGACCGACCGTCGGCGGATCGAGGTTCACCATAGATCCGCGCGAAATGCCCTAGGGTCAGTGCCCGTGGCAGCAGACGGAACGGCACCGCAGCGTCCGGCGCCGGCAGGCGCGGAGCATCCCGCGGCCGCCGGCTCGACCCAGGTGCGTCCCGGCACGCCGCTGTGGGAGCCCTCCGCGCGGCGGATCGAGCAGGCGGCGGTGACGAACTACCGCGGCTGGCTCGCCGCCGAACGCGGGGTGGATCTCGGCGACGAGGCGGCCCTGTGGGAGTGGTCGGTCACCGAGCTCGGCCCCTTCTGGGAGTCGATCTGGGACTTCTGCGCCGTCGAGGGCGAGCGCGGCGACGGCCCCGCCCTCGCCGACGGCCCCGCCTTCACGGATGCCAAGATGCCGGGAGCCGTGTGGTTCCCCGGCGCCCGGGTCAACTACGCCGAGAACGCGCTCACCCGGCGCGGTGCCGCGCCGGCGGTGATCGCCGTGCGGGAGGACGGCGCGACCGCGGTGGTCTCCTGGGACGAGCTGCGCCGCCAGGTCGCCCGGGCCGCGGCCGGACTGCGCGCCCTCGGGGTCACCGAGGGCGACCGCGTCTGCGGCGTGCTGCCGAACACCGTCTACGCGACGGTGGCGATGCTCGCGGCCGCCAGCATCGGCGCGGTGTGGTCGTCATGCTCGCCTGAGCTCGGCGCCACCGCCCTCGCCGCCCGCTTCACCCAGATCGCCCCGAAGGTACTCATCGGCGTCGACGGCTATACCTACCGCGGTCAGGGTTACGACACCATCGCCGCACTCGGCACCCTCGCCGCCGACCTGCCCGGACTCGTCGCGACCGTCATCGTGCCCTATCTGGCGCCGGACGCGTTCGCCCGGGCCCGCGGCGCGGGGCTGCCGGGCCTGCTCACCTGGGACGAGCTGATGGCCGCGGAGAGCGCCGAGCTCGAGTTCACCCGGGTCGCCTTCGACGCGCCGCTGTGGATCCTCTACTCCTCCGGCACGACGGGGCCGCCCAAGGCGATCGTGCACGGGCACGGCGGCATCCTGCTGGAACACCTCAAGGCGCTGGCGCTGCACCTCGACCTCGGCCCCGACGACCGGTACTGCTGGTTCACCACGACCGGCTGGATGATGTGGAACTACCTCGTCTCCGGCCTGCTGGTCGGCGCGACGATCGTGCTCTACGACGGCGCCGCCGGCTACCCGGCGCTCGGCACCCTGTTCGGCCTGGCCGAGGCGCTGGAGGTGACGTGCCTCGGCACGTCCGCGGCTTACCTGCAGTCCTGCCGGGACGCGGGCCTCGTGCCCCGCGAACATGCCGATCTGTCCCTGTTGCGCACCATCGGGTCAACCGGGTCGCCGCTGTCCGCCGCCGTCTACGCCTGGGTGTACGAGGCAGTCAGCCCGCAGGTGATGCTGTCGTCGATCAGTGGCGGCACCGACGTCTGCACGGCGCTGGTGGCCGGGCTGCCGACGATGCCGGTGCGCGCCGGGGAGATCGGCTCGCGGGCGCTGGGCTGCGCCGTGGCGGCCTTCGACGCCGACGGCAAGGAGGTCGTCGACGAGGTCGGCGAGCTCGTCGTGACCGCGCCGATGCCCTCGATGCCGCTGCGCCTGTGGGGTGATCCGGACGGCAGCCGGCTGCATGACAGCTACTACGCGACCTACCCCGGGGTCTGGCGGCACGGCGACTGGGTGCGGATCACATCCGACGGTGCCGTCGTCGTCGAGGGCCGGTCGGACGCCACCCTCAACCGCGGCGGGATCAGGATCGGCACCGGCGAGCTCTACAGCGTCGTCGAGCAGTTTGCCGAGGTCACCGACAGCCTCGCCGTGGATACCTCGGACGCCCCCGGCGGCGGAGAGCTGCTGCTGTTCGTCGCCCTCGCCGAGCCGGGGCTCACGGCGGAGCTCGCGCAGCGGATCCGGCAGACGGTGCGCACCGAGCTCAGCCCGCGGCATGTGCCGGACCGGATCCTCGAGATCGCCGCGGTGCCGCGGACGCACACCGGCAAGAAGCTGGAGGTCCCGGTCAAGCGGCTGCTCGCCGGCGCGGCGCTGGCCGACGTGGTGAGCCTCGACGCGGTCGCCAACCCGCAGGCCCTGTTGGCCATCGCGGCCACCGCCGAACAGGCCCGAGCGGCCACGGCCGAGCAGGCCGCCGGGGCGCCCATCACCACACCGGACGACTGACCGCCCGTACCCCGGGACCGCGCCCGCCGCCGACAGCAAAGCCGGATCTTCGCTGGTCCCAGCGAAGATCCGGCTTCCATGGAACACACGGCCACGCCGTCACCGGCGTGTCGTGCCCCCCGCGGGGGATGCCACCCGTGACCCTGTGCGCGCCCGCCGTGCCGGCGGTCTTCGGCCGCGAGCGGTCAGTCGAGAAACTCCCGCAGCCGGCCGGCGACGGCGGGCTTGCGCAGCTCACGCAGCGTGTCCCGCTCGATCTGCCGGATCCGCTCACGGGTGAGTCCGAGCCGGTTACCCACCTCGGCGAGGGTGTGCTGCTTGCCGTCGGCGAGGCCGAAGCGCAGCCGCATCACCTCCCGCTCCCGCGGGTTGAGGCCACCGAGCACGTTCTCGATCTCGTCCTGCATCGCGCCGTACGAGGCGGCGTCGGCGGGGGAGGTCGCGTCCGAGTCCTCGATGAAGTCGCCGAGCACGGAGTCACCGTCGTCGCCGACGGAGGTCTCCAGGCTCACCGTGTCCTGCGCGTAGCGGCGCAGCTCGACGACCTGCTCGATCGGCATGTCCAGCTCGAGGGCGAGCTCCTCGTCGGTCGGCTCGCGGCCGAGCGTCGAGACGAGCTGGCGCTGCAGCCGCGTGATCTTGTTGATCTGCTCGACCACGTGGACCGGGATCCGGATGGTCCGGGCCTGGTCGGCCAGCGCTCGACCGATGGCCTGGCGGATCCACCAGGTCGCGTAGGTCGAGAACTTGTAGCCCTTGGCGTAGTCGAACTTCTCCACCGCGCGGATGAGCCCGAGGTTGCCCTCCTGGACCAGGTCCAGCAGGGTCATCCCGCGGCCGCTGTACTTCTTCGCGACGGAGACGACCAGGCGCAGGTTCGCCGAGACGAGCTGCTGCTTGGCGGCATGGCCGTCCTTCACCAGCAGACCCAGGTCGCGGCGGAGGTCCGCGGGCAGGTCGGGGTCGGACTCCAGCTTGTGCTCGGCGAAGAGACCGGCCTCGACCCGCTTGGAGAGCTCGACCTCCTGCGCGGCGTTGAGCAGCGGCACCTTCCCGATCTCGCGCAGGTACATGCGCACGAGGTCGGCGGTGCCGGCGTGCTCGGCGGTGGAGCGGGTGGCGGCGGTGACCTCGTCGGTCGTCTCCTCCTCTTCGAGGAGCTCGACGCCGGCGGCGCTCAGTTTGGCGATCAGCGCGGGCAACAGCTCGAGGCCGATGTCCGCGGACTCGAGCGCGTCACGCAGCTCGGACCGGCTGATCTCGCCGGACTCGCGACCGCGCGCGATGACCTCGGCGACGGCACTCACATCGAGTTCGTCGCCGTCATCGGGAACGGCGGCCAGCGAACGGCTGGGGGCGGTACGGGCAGAGGCAGCGGACCGGCGAGTGCGCCGCGGGCTACGCGGGCGGTTCTCGTCGGTGCGCTCGGCAAGTTCCAGGGCAGGCAGCGTCATCAGTGGCAAATCCGATGGTCGGTGCGGGTGGGACGTCTGTTTCCGTGCACGTGGGAGGTAACGAACGAAGTCGCGGAACCATTCCCCGTGCAGGCGCACCCGGACATCAGCGATCGCCGGGCCTACCGGCAGTGTAGACCCATGCCCTCGAGACGCTGAACTCGCTGTCGCGAAGACTACCTGGCAGATCCCGTGGTGTGGCGCGTTCCGCGAACTATCTTGACCTTCTCGCGTGGCGAGACCCCCGTCGAGAGCCCAGATACTGAACGCTACGCACTTGCCCCCTCACGGGAAGTGAGGATTTTCGAGGGGCTGCCGTCCGCACCACATTTTCCGTCCAGTACCGCCATCGGGCGGGGTCGGCCATCCGACAATCCCGACAGTGCCGCCGCGTCTCCCCGATGCCCTCCCGATGCCCCCCGAGACCCCCTCGAGAACCGGCTCGGCAGCGTGCCCCGGACTCGGATCGGGCCGGATCGGCATACTCGCGCCGCCCACTCGGGCGACATCGGGCGACCGGCCGGCCGCACTCCCCGCGAGCACCTCACCTCCGAGAGCCCCACGCCTCCGAGAGCCCCACGCCTCCGAGAGCCCGCGGTCGCGGCGTGGGCCGGCCGGTCGCCCGGCGCATCGGGGCGGCCGCGGGGCGCCAACGAGGTTTTCGTTAGGCAGACCACACCAGGGGCGCCCTTCACCTGTGCACAGCGTGTGACGGCTACTCTCACACGATGTCCGTCCCCAGCCTCCCGGCAGAGCTGGCGGCGTTGCGCGAGACCGCGGTCTCCGTGCTGCGCGGCAACGACCTCGGCGACATCACCCGGCCGTCGCCGACGTTGTATCCACACCAGTGGCTGTGGGACTCCTGCTTCATCGCGATCGGGCTGCGCCACCTCGACCCGCAGCGCGCCGCCGCCGAGATCCTCTCCCTGCTGCGCGGGCAGTGGCCGAACGGCATGATCCCGCACGTGATCTTCGCGGAAACCACCAACTTCTACCACGCGGGTCCGCAGCGCTGGCGCTGTGACCGGGTGACGACCACCGCCGGCGGCGCGCAGAGCACCGGCGTCACCCAGCCGCCGATGATCGCCGAGGCCGCGGTCCGGGTCGGCGCCATGATGTCCGACTCCGAACGCGGGGAGTTCTACCGCCGGCTGTTCCCCGGGCTGCTGCGCTTTCACCAGTGGCTCTACGACGAGCGCGACCCGGACGACGACGGCCTGGTGTCCCTGGTTCACTCCTGGGAGTCCGGGATGGACAACACCCCGACCTGGATGGAGATCACCAGGCCGGTGGCGCCGCTGGGCGTGCGGGCGCTTCGGCGCGTGAACGGCGACGACGCCCTGGACGCGCTGCGCCGCGATTCCAAGGAGGTCCCCTCGGATGAGCGGCTCACCTCGGGGGACCTGTTCACGCTGTACCGGATCGTGCGCGAGCTGCGCCGGGCGCACTACAACTTCCGCGAGATTCGGCGGACCATCGTCCCCCTCGTGCAGGACGTGGCGTTCAACGCGATCCTGGTCCGCGCCAACGAGCACCTGAGCACCATCGCCGCCGAGATCGGCGAGGTCATCCCGGCCAGGCTGCGCCGGTCGGCGCGCCGCACCCGGGAGGCGATGGGAGAGCTCGTCGTCGACGGCGTCTACTACAGCCGCGACTTTCGGACCCGGACCCTGCTGCGCCACGAGACGATCGCCGGCCTGCTGCCGCTCTATGCCGGCGTCGTGCCCGAGGACCGCGTCGACGAGATGGTCAAGACGATCACCTCGCCGCGTTACTGGTCGCGCTTCGGCGTCGCGAGCGTTCCCCTGGACGACCCGAACTTCCTGCCCCGCTGCTACTGGCAGGGCCCGCTCTGGGTCAACATGAACTGGCTGATCGCCGACGGGCTGGAGCGCTACGGCCGGCTCGACGCCGCCGAGGACCTGCGCCGCAACACGGTCGACGTGATCGCCTCCTCCGAAGCGATGTTCGAGTACTACTCGCCGCTCGACGGCTCGGGCGCCGGCAGCAACCGGTTCTCCTGGACGGCCGCGCTGCTCATCGACCTGCTCGCCGCCGACCACTGACCGCGCCGCGCCCGTACGCCGGGCGCGCCGCGGACGTGCACTCAGACGTGCACGACGACGACCCGACTGTCCTTGGGACGATCGGGCTCGTCGACGAGCCGGTGCAGGTCGCCGACGTCGCTGGTCAGCAGGACGGCCGGCCGGTCCGCCCGCAGCGCCGTGACGGCCACCACCGCCTCAAGGGCGCACCGGTGGCCGGACAGGCCGGTCGCGCCGAGCAGCTCGCCGGCCGACCGGGCCAGGTCCGGCGTCACCGGGAGCACCCGGATCCTGGCCAGCACGCGGTGCACGGCCGCATCCCACGGGCCGCCCCGCAACACCTCGGTGAGCGTGACCGCGCTGACGACCACCCCCGCACCCCGGCCGTGCGCGGTCTGCAGGAACGCGCGCCCTCGCGGCACCCGTGGCGAGCTTGACCAGCCCGTCACTGTCGAGGACCAGCGACCCGCCGACGGCTACTCGGCGTCCGGCCACGCGGCGCCCGCGTCGGCGAGCGCCGCCTCCGGGACGGGGCCGTGCTCGGTCTCGAGCTGCTCGGCCAGCTCGGCGAGGAGATCCAGCTCCAGGCGCCGGGCCACGGCCTCGGTCACGTACTGGCTGAACGCCCCCGGCCCGACTCGATCCCGCACGGCGGCGGTCAGCTCCTCCGGCAGGGAGACGCTGACCTTGCGCACCCGACCCCCGGGCCGCAGCCGGACCACCCCGGCCGCCTCCGCCGACACATGCGTGACGGTCACCCCTGCGGGGAGGGGTGACTCCTCGCCCGGCGGCCCGGCCGGGGGACATCGCCTCCCGGCCGGGCCAGGACGCCCGGTGGGCGCCGTTCGGCCTAGCTGCAGCCGCTGGTGGAGCCGCACTGCTCGCAGACGTAGCAGCTCCCCGCCGGGCGCATCGTCACCCCGCAGGTGAAGCACAGCGGGGCATCAACGACCGTCTGGGCGACCAGCGACTCCCCGGGAGGCGCCAGCCGCAGCTCGCGGGCCACGTGCGCGGGCCCGTGACCGACGGCCACCCCGTTGCTGCCCGTCCCCGGACGGCCCGCGGTCGGCGCCGACCCGGCGCCGACCGGACCTCCGGCAGGACCACCCACCGCGGAACCCCCAGCAGGACCCGCGCCCGGGTTCGGGGCGTCCACGCCGGGCAGCGCGTCCGCGAGCGACCCGGCGGGCGCCGCGACGGCGTCGACGGCCGGGTCGGCCTGCGGGCCGTAGCGGCCGTTGACCTCGCGGACCCGTTCGGCCGCGGTGGAGATGCCGAGCTCGGCGCGACGGTCGGCGTCGAGGTAGTCCAGGGCCAGCCGGCGGAACAGGTAGTCCATGATCGACTGGGCGATCCGGACGTCCGGGTCGTCGGTCATCCCGGCCGGCTCGAAGCGCATGTTGATGAACTTGCTGACGTACGCCTCCAGCGGCACGCCGTACTGCAGGCCGATCGAGATGGCGATCGCGAAGGCGTCCATCACGCCGGCCAGCGTGGAACCCTGCTTCGACATCTTGATGAAGACCTCGCCGAGGCCGTCGTCCGGGTAGGAGCCCGCGGTCAGGTAGCCCTCCGCACCGCCGACGGCGAAGGAGACCGTCTGTGACGGGCGGGTCTTCGGCAGCCGCCGGCGCACGGGCCGGTACTCGATCTCGGCGGCTGCGCCCGCGGCGGTCCCGACGAGCGCGGGCGCGCCGGCCGGGGGCGCCGCCAGGGCCGCGGCGGTCGCGGCGCTCGCCGCGGCATCCCGCTTCGCCCCCCGGACGTCGGACAGCGGCTGGCCGACCTTGCAGTTGTCCCGGTAGATCGCCAGCGCCTTCAGACCCAGCCGCCAGCCCTCCAGGTAGATCTCCTCGACCTCCTCGACGGTCGCGGTCGAGGGCATGTTCACCGTCTTGGAGATCGCGCCGGACAGGAACGGCTGCACCGCGGCCATCATCCGCACATGCCCCATCGGGGAGATGGCCCGCTCGCCGATCGCGCAGTCGAACACGTCGTAGTGCTCCGGGCGCAGGCCGGGGGCGTCGACGACGTGGCCGTGCTCGGCGATGTACTCGACGATCGCCTCCAGCGTCTCCTCCGGATAGCCGAGCGCGCGCAGCGCCGCCGGGACCGTCTGGTTGACGATCCGCATGCTGGCGCCGCCGACCAGCTTCTTCATCTTCACCAGGGCGAGGTCCGGCTCGATGCCGGTGGTGTCGCAGTCCATCGCCAGGCCGATCGTGCCGGTCGGGGCGAGCAGGCTGACCTGGGCGTTGCGCCAGCCGTGCCGGTCGCCGACGGTCTGCGCCCGCGCCCATTCCTTGGACGCCGCGGCGAGGACCCGGGTGTCCTCGGTGTGCACGGACCGCACGGCGTCGTTCGCGGCGGAGTGCTTGCGCACCACCCGGCGGTGCGCGTCGGCGTTGCGGGCGAAGCCGTCGTAGGCGCCGACGATGCCGGCGAGCTCCGCCGAGCGCCGGTAGGCGGTGGCGGTCATCAGCGAGGTGATCGACGCGGCGAGCGCGCGGCCGCCGTCGGAGTCGTAGGCGCGGGCACTGGCCATGAGCAGCGCCCCGAGATTGGCGTACCCGATGCCGAGCTGTCGGTAGGCGCGGGTGACCGCCGTGATCTCCGGCGTCGGGAAGTCCGCGAAGCAGATCGAGATGTCCATCGCGGTGATGATCAGCTCGACCGCGGCGACGAACCCCTCGGCGTCGAACGTCCGGTCCGGGCGCAGGAACTTCAGCAGGTTCAGCGACGCGAGGTTGCAGCTGGAGTTGTCCAGGTGCACGTATTCGCTGCACGGGTTGGAGGCGCTGATCCGGCCGCTCTCGGGGCAGGTGTGCCAGTCGTTGATCGTGCCGTCGTACTGGATGCCGGGGTCCGCGCAGGCCCACGCCGCCTCGGCGACGGTGCGGAACAGCCCCTTGGCGTCGATCGTCTCGATCGTCCGGCCGTCGAGGCGCGCCCGCAGGTCGAAGCTCCCTCCGTCGACGACCGCGCGCATGAACTCGTCGGTGACCCGGACCGAGTTGTTGGCGTTCTGGTACTGCACGGAGGCGATGTCGCGCCCGCCGAGATCCATGTCGAACCCGGCGTCCCGCAACGCCCGGATCTTGTCCTCCTCCCGGGCCTTCGTCTCGACGAACTCGACGATGTCCGGATGATCGACGTCGAGCACGACCATCTTCGCGGCCCGCCGGGTCGCCCCGCCCGACTTGATCGTGCCCGCCGACGCGTCCGCACCGCGCATGAAACTCACCGGGCCGGACGCCGTGCCGCCGGAGGACAGCAGCTCCTTCGAGGAGCGGATGCGGGACAGGTTGAGCCCGGCCCCCGAGCCGCCCTTGAAGATCAGCCCCTCCTCGCGGTACCAGTTGAGAATCGACTCCATGGTGTCATCAACTGAAAGAATGAAACACGCTGACACCTGCTGGGGGGCCGGGGTTCCGACGTTGAACCACACCGGGGAGTTGAAGCTGAACACCTGGTGAAGCAGCATCCAGGTCAGCTCATGCTCGAAGATCTCGGCGTCGGCGTCGGCGGCGAAGTAGCCGTGCTCGCGGCCGGCGGCGCCGTAGGCGTGCACGACCCGGTCGATGAGCTGGCGCAGGGAGGACTCCCGCCCGGGCGTGCCCAGCGCCCCGCGGAAGTACTTGCTCGTCACGATGTTCGACGCGTTGACCGACCAGGATTCGGGGAACTCCACCCCGCGCTGCTCGAAGTTGACCGAGCCGTCCCGCCAGTTGGTCATGACGACGTCCCGGGTCTCCCAGGTGACCTCGTCGTACGGGTGGACGCCGGCGGTGGTGCGCGAGCGCCGGATCTTCAATCCGCCCGCCCTGGCCGCAGACCTGCCCGCCTTCGTGCCGCGACTTTCGGTCATGACGCTCCTCGTCCTGTCTTCTCATCGGCGCGCGCTGGCGCACTGGTGGTGGCATCCCCGCCCGGGCCCGTCCACTGCACGCGTGGACGGCGGACCGCGGGCATATCGGCGTGCCGGCCGACGCCGGACCCCGGGGTCGACCGGGTCCGGCGGGAACGGCACGCATGACGAACACACCGGCCCCGGCGGTCCGGCCCCCGTCCCCGCGCCGTCCGGCCACGGGCGCGGCCGGGTACGGGTGGCGGGCAGGACGCGCGAAACCGGGTCACGCGGGATCGGACGCCCACGCCGGCCGGGTCAGGTCGTCCCGTGCACACGGGAACGGGCCGGCGGGGCGGCGAGCTGCTGGCGGGACGGGCGGAACGGGGCCTCGGCGACCCCGTCAGGTGCGGGTGGCCGAGGCGCCGCGCGCCCGGCCGACCTTGTACTCCCCCGTGGTCGGCTCGGCCCGGCCGAGCCCGCCCTCGACGATGTTCAACTGGTTTCCGCCGCCGCGGCGGCCCGGGGTCTCCGGGGGCTCGCGGACGGCGGCGAGCGTGTCCCGGCCTGGACGGCCGGGGCGTGGAGTATCCGGGTCGACCCGCCGGCCGCCGGGCGGGGGGCCGGCGGGACCGGCGCGCTGCGACGGGTCCGCCGGGTCGGTGAACGCCCCACCGGCGGGACGGACGGCCGGATCGCCCAGCTCGTCAAGGTCGTCGAGGTCGTCCGGCTCGGCGCCGCGGCGGGTGCCGGACGTCTCGGCCCGCAGCGCCGCGATCGCGCTCTCGAAGTCGCCGAGCGACTCGAAGGCCAGGTACACCGAGGCGAAGCGGAGGTAGGCCACCTCGTCGAGCTCGCGAAGCGGGCCGAGGATCGCCCGGCCGATCGCCTCCGCGGGGACCTCCGCCGAGCCCGAGGAGCGCACGGCGTCCTCCACCCGCTGGGCCAGCAGGGCGAGATCGTCGTCGCGCACGGGCCGGCCCTGGCAGGCCTTGCGCACGCCGGTGATCACCTTCGCGCGGCTGAACGGCTCCGCCACGCCGCTGCGCTTGAGCACCCGCAGCGACGCCTCCTCCATGGTGGTGAACCGGCGACCACACGACAGGCAGGACCGCCGCCGCCGGATCGCCGAGCCCTCCTCAGCCTCCCGGCTGTCGACGACACGGCTGTCCGGATGCCGGCAGAACGGGCATCGCACGCGATACGCCTCCTTCGTCCGGTCCGGCGCGAACCACCCGGCGTGGCGGGAGGACGAGTCGTGAACCGACCCGCGCCCCCGCACCGGCCGAGCCGCCCCTGTGGACAGCCGCCCGCACCTCTGTGGAAAGCCTGTGCATCAACCTGTGGATGACTTACACCCTCGTAAGCACCAGATGTTGTGTCCAACCTAGCGCACAACCCCAGTGATGGGGACACCGACCCCCCCGCGTGTCACACCAGGACATCAGCCCGCGGGGGCGCGACAACCCTGCGCGAGGGCGCCTCACCCGCCCGCTGCCGCCGGACACCGGCCCGTCACGGCGGCGAGCCGCCGAGCGCCGATCGGGACCGGACGGTGCCGGAGTGGACCGGCCAACCGGAGGGTCAGCCCAGTAACAGGAACTGGCCGGGGGTGAGCTCGACCGAGGGGAGATGGTTGATCCGCATCAGCCGATCCACGACGGCGCGGGTGTCGGCGTCGGGATCGAGCGCGACGGCGATCTCCCATAACGTCTCCCCGGCGAGGACCAGGTGACCCCGCGGCGGCTCGCCGGACCACGCGATCGAGGCGCGCGGCAGGACGAGCACCAGCACCGCGGCGATCGCCAGCGCGACGACGGCGACCACGACCACCCGGCCGCGGTGGGTCAGCCGCAGCGGCGGCAGCGGTTCGCCGGCGGCGCGGCGCACCGTCGGCCGGGATCCTGGTCCGCGGGCAAGCTGCCGCGGCGAACCCGACGACGGGGACCTCCGCGACCGCGATCCCGATGCCTTGAACCTCGACGCCTGGGAGTTCCGCGCCTGGGGGTTCTGCGCCTCGGACCTCGTCGACCGGGGAACCGGCGAGCGCGGGGGGCATGCCCCCACAACCGGCCTCCTGGCACCGACCCCGGCGGCCGGCCGGGCCACCCGCATCCGTGCCGGACCGCCCGCCGGCCATCCCCCGGCCCGGCGCGCCGCCCGCTCCCGGGCAGCCGCCAGATCGACCACCTGTGTGGTGTGCGCGCTGTGCACGGCTTCCTCCCAAGGCGCCCCGGACCACGTCGTCGACGCCACGAACTCCCGTTCGATCGAACTCCTGATCGATTGTCGCACCGGAGTCCCGCCGGGGAAAGGGACACGCTCGAACAGACGTTTGAGATTCCGCGACCAGGCGGTTACCGTCGAGACGATCAGGTTTGCACCGGGCGGTCTCCCCCGGTCGCGGACAGCCGGGTGCCGTGGGGGTGCCGGTCTCGCCGGGCGAGCGCCGACAGCCGCGCGCACGTCCGGCGCGCGACCGAGCGGCGGCCCCCGGCGACAGAGTAGGCGACGAGGAGAGCGGTAGGCGATGACCAGCCAAGGCAGGGGTACACGCCGGGGCGGGGCCCGCGGCAACGTACGGGCCTTTCCCGAAAACCCCGCGGACGCAGCCGGCCTGACCCCCCGGCAGCGTAAGGTGCTCGAGGTCATCCGGGCCGAGGTGGAACGGCGCGGATACCCGCCCAGCGTGCGGGAGATCGGGGAGGCGGTGGGGCTGACCAGCACGAGCAGCGTGGCGCATCAGCTCAAGGTGCTGGAAGAGAAGGGCTACCTGCGCCGGGATCCGAACCGCCCGCGGGCGATGGAGGTACTCAGCCCCGATCGGCCGCGGCGCAAGGCAGACTCCAGCGCGGCGGCGGTCGTGTCGACGTTCCCGGGTGCCGCGGCGGCCCCGGCGGGCGCGAGCGGCGAGGGGTCCGCGGCCTACGTGCCGGTCCTCGGGCGGATCGCCGCCGGCGGCCCGATCCTGGCCGAGCAGGCGATCGAGGACGTCTTTCCGCTGCCGAAGGAGATCGTCGGCGAGGGCACCCTGTTCCTGCTCCGGGTCGTCGGCGAGTCGATGATCAACGCCGCGATCTGTGACGGCGACTGGGTGGTGGTGCGCCAGCAGCCGGTCGCGGACAACGGTGAGATCGTCGCCGCGATGATCGACGGCGAGGCGACGGTCAAGCGGCTGCGGGTCCGCGACGGCAAGGTCTGGCTGCACCCGGAGAACCCGACGTTCAGCGACATCCCCGGCGAGGAGGCGACGATCCTCGGGCGGATCGTCGCCGTGCTGCGCCGGGTCTGACCGTGGACGGCCGGCCGCGCGAGGCGGCCGGCCGGTTCGGCTGCCGTGGACCGGGCGATGTGCCCCGCCGACCGCGCCGTGCTCGCCGACGGCGGGTCGATGCCGGTCCCGACAGATCAGGGCTGACGGGTCAGGGCTGGGTGACGGTCAGGGCTGGGTGACGGTCAGGGCTGGAAGGTGTGCAGTTCCGCGGCGAGCGACGGGGACACCCTCGCGAGCAGTCGGGTGCCGTCCGCGGTGTGCTCCAACTCGAGCACCTCGCCGTGGGCGTGTACCCGGGAGACGAGATCGCCCCGCGTGTACGGGACGAGGACCTTCATCTCCACGTCGGGGTGGGGAACCCGGACGCACAGGGCGTCGACGAGCGCAGTCAGCCCCTCCCCCGTGCGCGCCGAGACGAAGACCGCGTCGGGCGCGAGCTGGCGCAGGCCGGCGAGGACGGTCGGCTCGGTGGCGTCGACCTTGTTCACGACGATCAGCTCGGTGACGTCGCCCGCGTCGATGTCGTTGAGCACCTCGCGCACGGCCGAGATCTGGGCGGCCGGGTCGGGGGCGGAGCCGTCGACGACGTGCAGGATGAGGTCCGCGTCGGCGACCTCCTCCAGGGTCGAGCGGAACGCCTCGACGATCTGGTGCGGGAGGTGTCGGACGAACCCGACCGTGTCGGTGAGGGTGAACGCCCGGCCGTCCGGCAGGGTCGCGCGCCGCACGGTGGGATCCAGCGTGGCGAACAGTGCGTCCTCGACGAGGACGCCGGCGCCAGTGAGTCGGTTGAGCAGCGAGGACTTGCCGGCGTTGGTGTAGCCGGCGATCGCCACCGCGGGCACCTCGCCGCGCCGGCGGGCCGACCGCTTCGTCTCCCGCACGGTCGCCATCCCGGCGAGTTCCCGGCGCAGGCGCGCCATCCGGGCACGCAGCCGCCGGCGGTCCGTCTCGATCTTCGTCTCGCCAGGCCCACGGGTACCGATGGGCGCGCGCCCACCACCGCTGGCCGCGGCCCGGGACATCGACTCACCCCAGCCGCGCAGACGGGGCAGCATGTACTGAAGCTGGGCAAGCTCGACCTGGGCCTTGCCCTCCCGAGACGTCGCGTGCTGGGCGAAGATGTCCAGGATGAGCGCGGTCCGGTCGATGACCTTGACCTTGACGATCTCCTCCAACTGGCGTAGCTGGCCGGGGGTGAGCTCGCCGTCGCAGATCACCGTGTCCGCGCCGGTCGCGGTGACGACCTCGGCGAGTTCGCGGGCCTTGCCGGACCCGACGTAGGTCGACGCGTCCGGCCGGTCGCGACGCTGCACGAGCGCATCCAGCACGACCGAACCCGCCGTGGTCGCGAGGGCGGCGAGCTCCGCCATGGAGGCCTCGGCCGACCGCAGCGAACCCGACGTCCACACGCCGATGAGGACGACCCGCTCCAGCCGCAGCTGGCGGTACTCGACCTCGGTGACGTCGTCGAGCTCGGTGGCCAGACCGGGCACGCGGCGCAGTGCCGCGCGTTCCTCCAGGTCGAAGCCGTCCCCCGAATCGTCATAGAAACCCGAGAGGTACGCCGAATCCGAATCGGCGAGGTCGATGAAGGATCTGTCGAAAGTGGACGCCGTCAGGGCGTCGGCAGGAAGAGTCATACCATCCGTTCTCAACGCGGCTCGCTGCCGCGAGATTCCGCGCCGCTTCGTCCGGCCAGGTCACGCGCGCGGGTTCCGGCGACCTGATGAGGTCCGCAGCAAGGGTCGGCGCGGGGCGCCGGCCGCTTCGCTTGCGGATTCATCCCGTCTCCGACCAGGGTCCCACGCCGCCGTGACGATCGCGAACGGTTTCCGGGCTGGAACGCCGTGACCTTCGCACCGGCCGGCTCGGGCACCTGGACGGGACAGGCACCCCAACGGGACAGGCACCCCAACGGGAGAGGCGCCCCTGCTGGTCGCCGGCCGCGTACCGTCGACGCCGTGTACCGGGAACGGCCGACGACCCGGCTGCCGGCGATGCTCTGGTCCGCGCAAGGCCCGTCCGGGCCCCCCTACGACCTCGCTCAGGCGGATGCCAGCCCGCCGCGGCCACGCCTGCCGGCGGGCGATCCGACCCCCGCCGGGCGGGCCGCGCAGGTCCACCGGATCCTGCCCGACGGCTGCATCGACATCATCTGGAGCTCCGACGGCCGGTTGATCGTCGCCGGCCCGGACACGGTCGCCACGCTCGCGAGCTGGGCGCCGGGGGTGCGCCACCTTGGCCTGCGCTTCGACCCCGGGCGCGGGCCGGCCCGGCTCGGGGTGCCCGCCGCTGAGCTGCGCAACCGCCGCCCGGACCTTGCCGACCTGTGGGGTGCGGGGCCGGCCCGGCGACTCGCCGAACGGCTCGCCGATGCGGGCGACCCGGCGCTGGTGCTCGAGACATGCGTCGCCGCCCGCCCCTGCCATCCGGGACTGGGCGATCCGCTGGTGCCGGCGATCCTCGCCGGAATCCGGGCCGGGTCAGCGGTGGCGGATGTGGCACGAACGGCCGCGCTCAGCGAACGTCAGCTCCTGCGCCGCTGCCGGCAGATGTTCGGGTACGGCCCGAAGACGCTCGCCCGCATCCTGCGGCTGCAGGAGGCGCTGCGCTCGGCGCGGACCGGCCGACGCCTGGCCGTGGTGGCGGCCGACGCCGGCTACGCCGATCAGGCCCATCTGGCCCGGGAGGTGCGCGCTCTGACCGGCGTCGCGCTGACCAGCCTGCTCGGCCCCGCCCGGCCGAGCAGCCCGGCACCAGCGGGTCTCGCGGAACCGCCGGGGCTGCCGGGGCTGCCGGGGCTGCCGGATAAGGATGGGCCCGCCGGCCCACTCGGTCAGGGCGCCTGAACGGCGGGTAGCGGGGCGAACAGGTCGACGTGGTTGCCGTCCGGGTCGAGAACGGTCGCGTAGCGCTGGCCCCAGAAGGCATCCCAGGGCGGCAGATGGCCGGTGTGGCCGGCGGCGAGCAGCTCGGCGTGGAGCGCGTCGACCTCGGTGGGGCTGTCGCAGGCGAAGGCCAGGCTCACCCGCCCGGCACCGCCGGTCGCCGGCGCCCAGTCCGGGTCGAAGGAACGGATCGTCTCCTCGGTGTCGAAGGCCAGGCGCAGCCCGCCGGGCAGGGTCACCTCGACATGCGGTTCGGCCTCGGCGCCGGCCGGCGGGTCCAGCCCGAGCAGGCGGTAGAAGGCCAGGCTGCGGGCCATGTCGGCGACGATCAGGCCGATGAGGTTGAACGTGGATGGCATGACCGCACCGTAGGACGCCCCAGGCCAGGCGGTCTTGTCGAAAACGGACGTCGCCGTCGGAGGACACGCCCGAGGTCCCCCGGAGCGGGTCAGCGGGTGGGAGAGTCGGTCAGCCCGGCGGCCGCCAGGATCTCGGTGGCGTCGCCGACCCCGGCCGCATCCGCGCTCGCGGCCGCACCATGCCCGCCCGGGGCCGCCGAGCGCAGGGACGCCGAGCGCAGCACGCCGTCGAAGACCAGCTCGGCCGGCCCCCGCAGCAGCACGGTGTCGGGACGCCAGACCACCACCAGTCCGCCGCCCGGGACGTCGACCTCGACCTCGACCGCCGGCGGCGCCGCGCCGGCGCCGTTACGCNCCCCCGCCGCGGCCGATGGGCGGGCAGCCGCCGCGCCTCCCTCGGCCCCGGGAGCGGGCGCGGGACGCAGGCCACGGCGGGCAGCCCAGGCCACCGCGACGGCGCAGGCACCGGTGCCGCAGGAGGCCGTCTCCCCGACCCCGCGTTCGTAGACCCGCATGGCGACTCCGCCCGGCCGGTCCACGACGATCTCGACGTTCACCCCGTCCGGGAAGTCCACCGGGGAGAACGCGGGGGGGCGGGTCAGGTCGAGGCCGCGCAGCGCGGGCACGTCGAGATCGTCGGCGAAGCAGACCGCATGCGGGTTGCCCATCGACACTCCGACCGCCGTGAAATCGCGTTCGGCGACGGTCACCGCCGACCCGGGCCCGGCGGACAGCCTCGGCGGCCCCATGTCGACCGTGACATCCCCCGCGGCCGGCACCTCCACAACCCGCAGGCCGGCCCGGGTCGCGATGGTGAACCGGCCTGGCTGGGCGTAACCGGCGGCCACCAGGTAGCGGGCGAACACGCGGGCGCCGTTTCCGCACATCTCGGCGACGGACCCGTCGGCGTTGCGGTAGTCCATGAACCAGCGGGCGATCCCGGCGAGGGAGGCGGCCTCGGGGACCGCGGCGGACAGCACGACCCGCAGCACCCCGTCCGCGCCGACGCCGGTGCGCCGGTCGCACAGCGCGCGGACCAGGTCCGCGGTGAGGTCGAGGTCGCCGTCCGGGTCGGGAAGCACGACGAAGTCGTTGCCCGTGCCGTGGCCCTTGACGAAGCGCAGCTCCCGGTCGTCCCGCACGAGGCGATCGTACGGCGCTGCGGCCCAGGCCGCCGAGCCGCCCAGGCCGCCCAGACCGCCCGAGCCGCCCGGGCCGCCGCCGCGGCTCATCCCCCGGCGGCGCGCACCCACTCCCGCATCCGGTCGTCGGTCCGGGCCGGCGGCTTGTACCAGCGGTCCGGGCGGCCCCGGCCCAGCGCGATCAGCCGGGCGTCCTCCACCGGGACCGGCGGGCAGAACACCGGCCCGATCGCCCGGTCGCAGCCGAGGTCGACCACCCGGATGGCCAGCCGGGCGGTGTCGACGCCGTCGGCGACCACGGTGAGCCGCCGCTGGTGGGCCAGCCGAGCGATCGCCGCGACGACCGCCTCTCCCTCCAGATCGCGCATGGTCGCCCGCAGAAAGACGCCATCGAGCTTGACGTGGTCCAGCGGCAGCAGGTCGAACATCGCCAGCGACCCGAACCAGGTGCCGAACGACTCGACGGCGATCGCGACGCCGAGGGCGCGCAGCCGCTCCAGCAGACGGGGCACCACCGGCGCGGCGAGCCCGAGGTCCCGCTCGCTGAACTCCAGGCCGATCGCCCCCGCTGGCAGCAGCCGGCCGGAGAGCAACCGGTCGATCTCGGCGACGAAGGCGGGGCTGGCGAGCTGGCGGCCGTCGACGTTGATCCACAGCCGGGGCGGCCGGATCGGCGTGCCCGCGGCCATCCGGTGCCAGGTGCGCGCCTCCGTCACCGCCATCCGCAGGACCCACTGGTCGACCTGGTGGACGAGGCCGGCGGCGGCGGCGATCGGCATGAACTCCGCCGGGCCGAGCACGCCGCGCTCAGGATGCTGCCAGCGCGGGTGGGCTTCCATTCCCGGAACCGACCCGTTACGCAGGTCCACCTCGGGTTGGAAATGCAATCGCAACGAGCCGTCGTCGAAAGCGGCGTAGAGGGCGGGAACGAGAGTCAGGTCGGGTGGGGAACCGGCAGCAGCGGAGGGCGCGGTCACATCGATCTCTCCAGACGCCGAGCGGGACCGGCCGCCGCACGCCGGGCGTCGGCGACGCCGTGGTTCGGCGCCGACCCGTCGCCCCGGAGCCGTTTGACCGATCACCCGTCAGAGCGAACCCACCAGCCGTAGCACCTGGGTGACATCCGGTTGGTCCAGCCAGACTATCCGTTCGTCGCGACGAAACCAGGACCTTTGCCGTCGGGCAAAGCGTCGCGTCGCGGTAATTGTGGCCTGCTTGGCCTCCTCGGCGGAGTCCATTGCTCCATCGAACCAGGCGAGCAGTTGAGCGTATCCCAGCGCACGGGACGCCGTACGACCTTCCCTGAGGCCCATTTCCGCCAACCTCCGCACTTCGTCAGGAAAACCCGCGCCCCACATTCCCTCCACCCGTTCGACGATGCGTTCGTCCAGATCGGTCCGGTCCACCCCGATCTGGACGACGTCGTAGACGGAGCGGTGCTCGGGCAGGGTGGCCTCGAAGGTTCCGGTCAGCTCGACGACCTCCAGCGCGCGCACGATGCGGCGACCGTTGCTGGGCAGGATCGCCTCGGCGGCCCGCGGCGCGAGCCGCGCCAGCTCACCGTGCAGCGCCGGCGCGCCGCGGCTGGCCAGCTCCCGCTCCCAGCGCGCCCGTACTGCCGGATCGGTGCCCGGGAAGGTCAGATCGTCGAGAGCGGCGCGCAGGTACAGCCCGGAGCCGCCGACCAGCACCGGGGTCCGGCCCGCCGCGAGCAGACCGTCGATCACCCGGCGGGCGTCGGCCTGGAAGCTGGCGACGTCGGCGGTGCGCGTCACGTCCCAGACGTCGAGCAGATGGTGGGGCACCCCGCGGCGCTGCGCTGGCGGGACCTTGGCGGTGCCGATGTCCATCCCGCGGTAGAGCTGCATCGAGTCGGCGTTGACGACCTCACCGCCGAGCGCGAGCGCGAGCTCGATGCCGAGATCGCTCTTGCCCGCGGCCGTCGGCCCCACCACCGCCACCACCGGTCCCGACCCTGACCGCTCCCGTTTGCTCATCGCCCCGATCGTGCCACGCGCCGGCGCGGCGCCGGCGCGCCCGCCCGGTCGGCGTCCCGGCCCAGCCGGTCAACCGACCCCGGAGCTGGCCTCGGCGCCGGCGGGCGCCGGGCGCCGCACCGGCAGGCCCGGCGACCGCCAGAAGCCGACCAGCGCGGCGACCAGCGCGTCCGGGGCATCGGCCGCCGGATCGTGGCGGGCACCCGGCAGCACCTCGTAGCGGGCCGCGAGCCGGCGGGCCATGTCGGCCTGCACGGCAGCCGGCCATCCGTCGTCGCTCTCCCCGTGCGCGACGAGCACCGGCAGGCCCGCGCCGCGGGCGGTCTCCGCCAGGTCCGCAACCCGGTCGGGGGTGTCGAGCAGATGCTGGGCGATCGCCATCAGAGCGGTCTGGTTGTGGGCGAAGAACCGCCGGCGCAGGAAGTCGGCCGTCGGCGCCGGCCGGGGCCGCTCCACGGCGTGCAGCGCGGCCCACACCGCGGCCGGCCCGCCCCGCTCCAGGAGCAGCCGGATCGTGCGCAACGCGGCCTGACGCCGCCCGACGATCCCGGCGGGTCCGGAGGACAGCAGGGTCAGCGTGCGTATCCGGCCGGGGTCGGCGATGACCGCCGCGCGGGCGACGAGGCCGCCGAAGCTGTGCCCGACCAGGTGCACGCCCCCCGTACCCCCCGGTCCGAGCGCGTCGATCACGCGATGTACGTCGTCGGCGAACGCCTCCAGGCTGTACGCCGCGATCTCGTCGGGGCCGGGCGACTCGTGCTGGCCTCGCTGATCAAGCGCCGTCGCGGCAAAGCCCGCAGCGGCCACTGCCGGCATGATCGGCAGGAAGTCCTCCTTGCTTGCCGCGTAGCCCGGCAGCAGGAGGACCCCCGGGGCGTCCACCGACCCGCACCTCAGCGCGGCCAGGCCGGCGACATCGGTCCGCCACACACCTGGCGGCAGTTCAGCCGGACTCCCTACCACGTTGCGCGCCCCCCCGATTCCATACGGCAACCAGATAGCCGACACCGTAGGGCGCGTCGTCATAGATGAGCTCGCTGGACCAGGCTTCGGTTGGCGTGTCGTCCCGAGTCGCGGCGAGTAGCGCACCGGCGAGGACCTGCCACGACGCCCGGCCGGCCGCCAGCAGCTCGGCCGCCAGCTCGGGATCGAGGTCGAGCAGCGCGGCCGGATCAGGTCCGGCCAGGGCCGCCGCGGCGGCGGCGTCGAACGCCGCAGCGCGCTCGTCGAGCCCTCCCGGCGCCTTCAGGGTGCGCCGCGCCGACCCGTCACCCATGACGAGCAGGGCGAGCCGCTCCCCGCGCCGCACCTGCGCGACGAGACGTTCACCGAGGCCGGCTGCCTGCCGCGGGGAATGACCGGCCGGCACCCCGAGCGCCGTGCGGTCCCCGGACCAGCCGGCGCTCGCCAACAGCCAGGCGCCGACGGTCAACGACAGGGGCAGCGACGGCGCCGCGGCGGCGGGCGGCCCTGCGGCGGGCGGTCCGAGCGGCACGTGCAGGTCCACCCCGAAGCCGGCGAGCGACCCGGCCGACTCGGGCCCGTAGCGCGTCTCGGCCGGCGCGTCCCCGACCACCACGATGCGGTCCGGCCGCGCGGCGCACAGCCGCCGCACCGCGTCCACGGCTGCGGCGCGGGCGTGGACCTGCTCGCCGCGGCCGACCTCGGGGACCAGCAGCGGCGGGTGCGGGCAGACGGCCGCGGCGACGAAGGTCACCGGCGGTCCGGGCTCGGCGCCGGCCCCACCGACGGCATGCCGAGGGCGACGGTCTGCCGGGCCGCCGCAGTGCCGCCGCCCTCGCCGCCGCCGGTGTGGGCGGCAGCGGTGCGGCCGAGTTCCCAGGCGTCACCCGCGCGGGTGCGGCGGTGGGACAGCAGCGAACCGTCGGCGGTGAGATGGTGCGGCGCCCCCCGCGTCACCACGGTCTCGACGACGTCACCGGGCCGCACCACGGGTCCCGGACCGGCCCGGAAGTGCACGAGACGACCGTCGCGCGCCCGACCGGACAACCGGCCGGTGGCGTCATCCTTACGGCCCTCGCCCTCCGCGACGAGCAGCTCGACCCGCCGGCCGACCAGCTCGCGGTTCTGCTCCCAGGAGACCTCGTCCTGCAGTGCGACCAGGCGGGCGTACCGCTCGGCCACGGTGGCCCGGTCGATCTGGCCGTCCATCGTCGCCGCCGGGGTTCCCGGGCGCGGGGAGTACTGGAAGGTGAACGCCCCGGAGAAGCGCGCCTGGCGCACGACGTCGAGGGTGTCGGCGAAGTCCGCCTCGGTCTCGCCGGGGAAACCGACGATGATGTCGGTGGTGATGGCCGCGTCCGGCATCGCCGCCCGCACCCGCTCGACGATGCCGAGAAACCGGTCCCGGCGGTAGGAGCGGCGCATCCGGCGCAGCACGTCGTCCGAACCGGACTGCAGGGGCATGTGCAACTGGTGGCAGACGTTGGCCGTGGCGGCCATCGCCTCGATGACGTCGTCGGTGAAGTCCCGCGGATGTGGCGAGGTGAAGCGCACCCGCTCCAGGCCGTCGACCCGGCCGCAGGCGACCAGGAGCTTGGCGAACGCCCCGGGATCGCCCAGCGAACGGCCGTAGGAGTTCACGTTCTGCCCCAGCAGGGTGATCTCCAGCGCCCCCTCGCCGACGAGCGCCTCGACCTCGGCCAGTACCTCGCCCGGCCGGCGATCGCGCTCGCGGCCACGCAGGCTGGGCACGATGCAGAAGGTGCAGGTGTTGTCGCAGCCCACGCTGATGCTGACCCAGGCCGAGTGGTGGCTGGCCCGCCGCGTCGGCAGCGAGCTGGGAAACACTTCCAGCGCCTCGGCGATCTCCAGCTCGGCGGCGGCGTTGTGCCGGGCCCGCTCCAGCAGCACCGGCAGGCGATGCAGATTGTGGGTGCCGAAGACGACGTCGACCCAGGGAGCCCGGTCGAGGATCGTCGAGCGGTCCTTCTGCGCCAGGCAGCCCCCGACGGCGATCTGCATCCCCGGGTGGCTCTTCTTCATCGGGACGAGCTGGCCGAGATTGCCGTACAGCCGGTTGTCGGCGTTCTCCCGCACCGCGCAGGTGTTGAACACCACGACGTCGGCCTCGCTGCCGGGGGCGGCCGGGACGTAGCCGGCGGACTCGAGCAGTCCGGAGAGCCGTTCGGAGTCGTGAACGTTCATCTGGCACCCGAACGTGCGTACCTCGTAGCTGCGGCCTATCACGTCAACCAGCCTACGGCGCGTCGCCCGCAGCCCGGCGGGCGACCGGCGCCCCGCCGGGCCGGACGACAGCGCCGGAACGGCACCCAGAGGGACGAGCACCCCCGAATCAATGTCACTAAATATACAGATTCGCGGACTTCGGCGGCCGGTCGCGTATCATCCGCGAATGTCGCTGCAACGGTCCGGAAACGCCAGCGCAGCGACCGTCCACCTGTCCGACCCACGACTATCCGCGCGCCTGGCCCGTCCGTCCCGGATCCGCCGGGATGCTCGGTCCACCACCACACCGTTCTGCCATTGTGTCGGGAGGTCGATGTGCCCCTGGTGACCCTGGAGGGAGTCGGGAAATCCTTCGGCGACAACCGGGTACTGAGCGACGTCGATCTGTCCGTCGAGGCAGGGGAGGTCGTTGTCGTCATCGGGCCCTCCGGATCCGGGAAGTCAACGCTGTGCCGCTGCATCAACCGGCTGGAGACGATCGACGAGGGCCGTATCCTGTTCGAGGGGAACCCGCTGCCCGCGGAGGGGCGGGAACTCGCTCGGATGCGGTCCCGGGTGGGAATGGTTTTCCAGTCGTTCAATCTGTTCGCCCACCGCACGATTCTCGACAACGTGACGCTCGGGCCGACGAAGGTGCTCGGGCAGAAACGGGGCCAGGCCGAGGCCCGCGCCCGCGAACTGCTGGCCCGGGTCGGCATCGCGGACAAGGCCGACCGGCTGCCCCGGCAGCTCTCCGGCGGCCAGCAGCAGCGCGCCGCCATCGCCCGGGCGCTGGCCATGGACCCGGTTCTCATGCTGTTCGACGAGCCGACCTCGGCGCTGGATCCCGAAATGATCTCCGAGGTACTCGACGTCATGCGGTCCCTGGCCGCGACCGGGATGACCATGATCGTGGTCACCCATGAGATGGGATTCGCCCGCTCCGCCGCCGACCGCGTGGCCTTCATGGCCGACGGTCGCATTCTGGAGATCGCACCGCCCGACGACTTCTTCGGCGCGCCCAAGTCCGAACGGGCCAGGGACTTCCTGGCCCGAATCCTGCAGCACTGATCGCAGCACTGACCGCAGCACTGATGGGGACGGGGACGGCCTCGGCTCCGGCGCAGGGCCACCCCCATGGCCCGGCGCGCGCCGGGCGGGAGCCGCGCCCCGAGCAGCACCGGGACACCTCATTCGACACCAGCCCCCGCTCCGGATCCGGCGGTCCGGGGCATCGCGAGAGGATCGGTCATGCGTACACCGTTCAGTCGGGGCCGGCGGCCAACCGCCGGGCGTCTTCCCGGGGACCCCGGGCAGCCCGGCGCGGGCTCGCCCCGACAGTCCGGCGGGGCCGGCCGCGCCCGGCGGCGCGGCGGCGCGCTGCTGCTCGGCGCCGCGATGCTCGCCACCCTCGGCCTGACCGCCTGCGGCAGCGACGACGGCGGGGACTCGGCCGCCCCGACCCCCGCGACCAGCTTCGCCCCCGGCACCACCATGGCCCGCCTCCACGACGCAGGGAAGATCACCGTCGGGACGAAGTTCGACCAGAACCTGTTCGGCCTGAAGAACCTCAGCGGCAAGCCCGAGGGCTTCGACGTCCAGATCGCGGAGATCATCACGGATGCCCTCGGGATCCCCCGCGACAAGGTGAACTTCGTCGAGACGGTGTCGGCCAACCGCGAGCCGTTCATTCAGCAGGGCCGCGTCGACATGGTCGTCGCCACGTACACGATCAACGACAAGCGCAAGAAGGTCGTCGACTTCGCCGGCCCGTACTACGTCGCCGGACAATCGATCATGGTGGCGAAGAAGAACACCGACATCACCGGCAAGGACTCCCTCGCCGGCAAGAAGGTGTGCTCGGTCAGCGGCTCCACCCCGGCGGAGAACATCCGCAAGGTGGCGCCGGCCGCCCACTTGGTGCTGTTCGACGTGTACAGCAAGTGCGCGGACGCGTTGAAGAACGGGCAGGTGGACGCGGTCACCACCGACAACGTGATCCTGCTCGGCCTGATCGACAAGGATCCGGACGCCTTCAAGCTCGTCGGCGGCACCTTCACCAGGGAGCCGTACGGCATCGGGATCAAGAAGGGCGACACCGCCTTCCGGACCTTCATCAACGACACGCTGGAGGCCTCGTACTCCGACGGCCGCTGGGCGAAGGCGTTCAGCTCGACCGTCGGCAAGGTGGAGCCGAACACGCCGACTCCGCCGCCCGTCGACCGCTACACCTCCTGACCCACTGGTCGCGGTGATCGGCTGGTTCCACCGGTCACCGCGACCAGGCGTTCCACCGCACGAGGGAGCATCGCGATCGACGCCGTCTTCGACAACCTCGACATCTTCGCCGAGGGGTTCCGCCGCACGGTGGGCCTGAGCCTGTTCGCGGCGATCGCGGCGCTGATCCTCGGCACCGCGCTCGCGGCGATGCGGGTCTCCCCGGTGCCCCCGCTGCGCTGGTTCGGCACCGCCTACGTGGAGATCGTCCGCAACACCCCGCTGACGGTGGTGTTCTTCTTCGTCGTGTTCGTCCTGCCGCAGGTCGACATCGTGTTTTCCTACTTCACCTTCGCGGTGGTCGCCCTGTCGATCTACCACGCGGCGCTGGTCTGCGAGGCGGTCCGCTCGGGCATCAACGGAGTCGACCTGGGACAGGCCGAGGCCGCCCGCGCGATCGGTCTGACCTTCACCCAGACGCTGCGGATGATCGTGCTGCCGCAGGCGTTCCGCAACGTGCTCCAGCCACTCGGCAGCGTGATCAGCGCCCTGATCCGCAACACCTCGATCGCCGCGGCGTTCGGCGTGCAGGAGCTGACCGGGGTGGTGCAGCGGCTGACGACGGCCAACCCGGACTCGGTCATCGCCGTGCTGCTCGGCGGCGTGGTCGCCTACCTGATCCTCACCCTGGCGCTGGCGGGCGCGCTGGCCCTGACCGAACGACGGGTGGCGAGGGCACGATGAGCGGCACGCCGATCGTCCTGGCGGATCCGCCCGGCCCCCGGGGTCGGCGACGCATCCTGATCTCCAGCATCATCGCGCTCGTCGTCATCGCCGGTCTGGTCACGCTGGCCCTGCTGCGGCTGGCGAGCAAGGGTCAGCTCGACGGCGAGCTGTGGAGCGTGTTCGTCGACCAGCCCGACCTGCGGACCCTGCTGTGGAACGGCCTGCTCGACACGCTGCGCGCGGCACTGACGGCGATGGTCCTCGCCGTGATCCTCGGCGTCGCGCTGGCGATGGCCCGGATGTCGCGGCACCGGGCCGTGCGCATCCCCGCCGTCGCCGTGGTCGAGCTGTTTCGCAGCCTGCCGGTGCTCATGCTCATCCTGTTCGCCTACCTGGGGCTGCCGGCGCTCGGCTGGAAGCTGTCGGCCTTCTGGGCCCTGGTGCTCGGCCTGACTGCCTACAACGGGGCGGTGATCAGCGAGATCTTCCGGGCGGGAATCGCCTCGATCGACCGGGGGCAGACCGAGGCCGCCGCCGCGCTCGGGCTGCGGCCGGTGCAGATCTTCCGACTCATCCAGTTCCCGCAGGCGGTCCGGCGGATGAGCCCGACGCTGATCAGCCAGTTGGTGACCCTGCTCAAGGACACCTCGCTCGGTTTCGTCATCGCCTACAGCGAGCTGCTGCGCTCCGGGCGCGGCGCCGTGGAGTTCCTCGGCAGTCGGTATGCCCTGCCGATCTACACGGTGATCGCCGTGATCTACATCGTGACCAACAACCTGCTGTCGGCACTGGCCCGATGGCTCGACCGCCAGCAGAACCGCCGGCTCGGCGGGGGGCACGCGGAGCTGCCGGTGGACGGCGCGGTGGCCACGGGCGCCCGGCCGGCGGCAGCGGTGCCCGAGCAGGGTGGGCCGGGCGGTACCCGGACCTGAACCGCCCCGGACCTGAACCGGCCGGCCGCCTGGTCAGCGGGCCGTGTCCACCGCCCGGGTCTCGCGGACCACGGTCACCCGGATCTGGCCCGGATAGGTGAGTTCGTCCTCGATCTGCCGGGCTACGTCGCGGGCGAGCAGGTGGGCGGCGACGTCGTCGACCTCCTCGGGGACGACCATGACCCGCACCTCCCGGCCCGCCTGCATCGCGAACACCCGGTCGACCCCCGGGCGATCACCGGCGATCTGCTCGATCCGTTCGAGCCGCTTCACGTACGACTCGAGGCTGTCGCGGCGCGCCCCCGGTCGGCCGCCGGAGATCTGGTCGGCCGCCTGGGTCAGCACGGCGCACAGGGAGCGGGGCGCGACCTCGTTGTGGTGCGCCTCGATCGCGTGCACGACCTCCTCGGTCTCCCCGTAGCGGCGCGCCACGTCCGCGCCGATGAGCGCGTGGGAACCCTCGACCTCATGCGTCAGCGCCTTGCCGAGGTCGTGCAGCAGGGCCGCGCGTTTCGCCAGGGGCAGCGCCATCCGCAGCTCCGCTGCCATGATTCCGGCGAGGTGAGCGCTCTCGATGAGGTGTGCGAGCACGTTCTGGCCGTAGCTGGTGCGGTAACGCAGCCGCCCGAGCAGAGTGATCAGCTCGGGGTGCATCTCGGAGATCCCGGTCTCGAGCAGCGCGTCCTCGCCGGCCCGCACGCAGCGCTCCTCGACCTCCACCTGGGCCCGCGCGTACTCCTCCTCGATGCGATGCGGGTGGATGCGCCCGTCGGACACCAGCGCCGCCAGCGTGATCCGGCCGATCTCCCGGCGCACCGGGTCGAAGCAGCTCAGCAGGACCGCCTCCGGGGTGTCGTCGATCAGCACGTTCACCCCGGTGACGGACTCGAAGGTCCGGATGTTGCGCCCCTCGCGGCCGATGATCCGGCCCTTCATCTCGTCGCCCGGCAGGTGCAGCACGGTCACGACCGACTCGGTGGTCTGCTCGGAGGCGACCCGCTGGATGGCCGTGGTCACGATCCGGCGGGCTCGCTCCTCTCCCTCCTCCTCGGCCCGCGACTCGATCTCACGGACCAGCAGGGCGGCCTCGCGGCGGGCCTCGTGCTCGATGGTCGAGACCAGCTCCGCCCGGGCCTGGGCGGCGGTCAGCTCGGCGATCCGCTCCAGCGCCGCCTGCCGGGCGGCCTCGACATCCGCCGCCTCGGCCGTCCTGCGGGCCAGCTCGTCCTCCCGGTCGAGCAGATCCTGCTCACGCCCGGCGACCCGGCTGGCGTGTTCGTCCAGACCGGCGGTGCGCTCTTCGACCCGCTGTTCCCGGGCCGCGAGCGCCTCCTCCCGGCCGCGCAGCTCGGCCCGCCGGACTCGTAGTTCGTCCTCGAAGGAGGTCCGGGCCGAGGCGATCTCGGCCCGGGCGGCCTCCAGCTCGACACGGGCCGCGTCGCGCACCGCGGCCTCCGCGCGGGAGGCATCGGCTGCGGCCTCGGCGCGGGCCTGGTTGCGCAGCGAGGCGACCTCGTCCTCGCCACGTCGGCGGATTTCCGCGGCCTCCCGCTCGACCCGGGCGAGCCGCTCCGCGGCCTCACGTTCCGCGCGCGCGACANTCNGCNCCGCCTCCCGCTCGGCCGCCCGCCGCACCGACCCCGACAACTCCGCCGACACCGCTGACACCGCCGACACGGCCGCCGGCTCCCGCGACGCCGGCTCCCGCGACGGCCCATCGACCGATGCCACCTCCGTCGAGGCATCCTGCCTGGTCGCCCCGGTGACGACCGTCTCGGCGATCCGGCCCGCATCCGCGTCGGCGGGCGATCCGGTGGCCGGCGCGGGCGCGCCACCGCCCGTTGCCCCGGGCCCCGACGCGGGTGCCGCATCGTGGCGTGGCGTCCGGGGGGCTGGGGGGTCGGCGCCGGCGTCCGGTGCGGCCGCTGACTCACCGCCGGCCGCAGCGGGAGCGTCATGCGCCTGCTGGTCGCCACCGGCCGCGGACCGGACGGGGGGCAGCACCCGCACCGCGGGTTCGGAGTCGTCGTCGAGCGGAAGCGCGTCGGCCGAGGCCGCGATACCCGAGGAGCTCCGGGCTGCGCGTATCGCGGCGCCGTAATGCCGATCCCCCCGCGCCGTGCGCACCAGCCACGCCACGGCGAGGATAAGCGCGGCGAGCACGACGAGAACGAGTGACAAGAGGATGACGAGAACGCCGTCCACCGCTGCTCCCTCCGCTATCGTCGGACCCGCCCAGGCGGGCTGGATCGGAGCGGCGAAGGACCCACGACCCGGCGCGATCACAGCCGTGGAGGGGCAGCACGCGGACTCCACCATTACGATAAGGAGCCCACGACGGCACGCTGGAGCAGACCATCAACAGTGATGGCCCACCCGGCATAGCGACTCGGACACCCGCTCGCGGCGGCTGCCTCCTTGTGAAGTTGAACGAGCTATCGTCACCGCGTCCCCGCGGGGGATCCTGTCACCTTTCTGGGAGAATAAGTCGGGTCACATTCTCCGGTCAAGAAATTCGTCACATTGACAATCGGCGGAATTCCCGCTAGCGCTCAGGCGGAGGGGTCGAGGTCGCCGTCGTCCCACGTCGTCGGCGGCGGCTCGCCCTCGTCGGCACCGGCGCCGACCTGCTCCTGCACGACCCGGATCGCGAGCTCGGCCGGATAGCCCCGCCGCATGAGCATGGCCAGCAGCCGTCGCGCCCGCGCCTGCTCGGGCAATCGGTCCATCGATCGCAGCCGGCGCCGCACGAGGTCTCGGGCCGTCTCCTCCTCGTCCTCCGCGGCGAGAACGGACGTGGCCGCCTCGACCACGTCCGGCTGGACCCCTCGCCGGCGCAGTTCCGCGGCGAGCGCCTGCCGACCGAGCCCGCGGTGGGTTCGCGCCGAGGACACGAAGGCGGCGGCGAAGGCACCGTCGTCGACGAGCCCGACCGCGGCCAGTCGGTCGAGGACCGTCGCGACGACGTCGTCGGCCACGCCTCGGCGGCGCAGGGTCGTGGCCAGTTCGGCCCTGCTGCGCGCCCGCGTCGCCAGCAGGCGCAGGCAGATCTCCCGCGCGACGACGACCGGATCCGTCGGCCGACCGGCACCGGGATCGCCTGCGGCGTCGGTGCCGGCGGTCAGACGGCGTTCGGCATCGCGCCGACCGGCTCCCACCATCGGTTAGAGGTCGACGGGGACCGGTGCCACAACGTCGGATTCGACGCTGGGCAGGATGCCGAGCTTTTCCTTGATCTTCTTCTCGATCTCGTTGGCCAGGTCGGGATTGTCCCGCAGGAACGACCGGGCGTTCTCCTTGCCCTGGCCGAGCTGGTCGCCGTCGTAGGTGTACCAGGCACCGGACTTGCGGATGATGCCGTGTTCGACGCCCATGTCGATGAGGGAACCCTCGCGGCTGATACCACCGCCGTAGACGATGTCGAATTCGGCGGTCCGGAACGGTGGGGCGACCTTGTTCTTCACCACTTTGACCCGCGTGCGGTTACCCACGGCCTCCGTGCCGTCCTTGAGCGTCTCGATACGGCGGACATCGAGGCGCACCGACGCGTAGAATTTCAGCGCCTTTCCACCGGTCGTGGTCTCCGGCGAACCGAACATGACGCCGATCTTCTCGCGGAGCTGGTTGATGAAAATCGCGGTCGTGCCGGAGTTCGCCAGCGCGGCCGTCATCTTGCGCAGGGCCTGCGACATCAGCCGGGCCTGGAGGCCGACGTGGCTGTCGCCCATCTCACCCTCGATCTCGGCCCGCGGGACCAGCGCCGCCACCGAGTCGATGACGATGATGTCCAGCGCACCGGACCGCACGAGCATGTCCGCGATCTCGAGTGCCTGCTCACCGGTGTCCGGCTGGGAGACCAGCAGGTTGTCGATGTCGACACCGAGCTTCCCCGCGTACTCCGGGTCGAGGGCGTGCTCGGCGTCGATGAACGCCGCGATGCCGCCGGCCGCCTGCGCGTTCGCCACGGCGTGCAGGGCGACGGTCGTCTTCCCGGACGACTCCGGGCCGTAGATCTCGATGACGCGGCCCTTCGGAAGGCCGCCGATACCGAGCGCGACATCCAGCGCGATCGAGCCCGTGGGGATGGCCTGGATCGGCGGCCGGGTGTCGTCCCCCAATCGCATGACTGATCCCTTGCCGAACGCCTTGTCGATCTGCGCCAGGGCATTGTCCAGCGCCTTGTCACGGTCGAGTCCTGCCGCCATTGGAGTTACTCCATGCTGAGGTCGTCGATTCTTGGCCACGGGGGTGACGTTAGGCCGTGGGTCCGACAGTTTCGAGGGCCGGGGGTGATCTGTGGATAAGTGCCCGCATGGGGATAACTCTAGCCGAACAAGCGTTCGACGGATCGGCGACACGCCGATCCGCCCGCTCAACGCTCCCGAGCGGGCACGTCGAACGCGTCGCACACGGCCCGCCACACGGTCTTGGCGTCGTCACCGCGGGCCAGGGCGGCCTCCACCGTCGCGCCGCCGAGCCCCGCGAGCACATGATCGCGGGCAAACGACTCCGCGTAGGCCGAACCGAACCGTGTGTCCATCTTCGCCCAGAACTCGGTCAGCCGCACCTCACCAGTGTGCACCGCCCGGAAAGGACCGGGTCAACCGCCGCCGCGGCGATCGGTCCACGCCTCGGCGGGCATCCGCCGGACCCGAACGCACCCGGCGCAGCCGGGCCGGCCCGGCTGGACCACCGAGCCCGACGGACCGCGGACGCCGGAATCTGTCGGTACCGCGTCGCAGACTGGACGACGTGCCCAGCCGCAGCTCCACCGACCAGCCGGATCCGCTCGCGCCGTTCTCCGCGTCGACGCGGAGCTGGTTCGGCGCGGCCTTCGCCGCCCCGACGCCCGCCCAGCACGGTGCGTGGGGGGCGATCCGCGGGGGCGGCAACGCGCTGGTCGTCGCCCCGACGGGCTCCGGAAAGACGCTCGCCGCGTTCCTGTGGTCCCTGGACACACTTGCCCGTTCGCAGCCGCCGCCCGAGCCGACGCGCCGGTGCCGGGTGCTCTACATCAGCCCGCTCAAGGCGCTCGGCATCGATGTGGAACGCAACCTGCGCGCCCCGCTGGCGGGGATCCGGGGCGCCGCTCAACGCCTTGGCCTGCCCCAGCCCGACATCATCGTGGGCGTCCGTTCGGGCGATACTCCGGCCGCCCAGCGGCGCAGCTTCGGGACCCGTCCGCCCGACATCCTGATCACCACGCCGGAGTCGTTGTTCCTCATGCTGACCAGCGCGGCCCGCGAGGCGCTGCGCGGAGTCCGCACGGTGATCGTCGACGAGGTGCACGCGGTGGCCGGCACCAAGCGCGGCGCCCACCTAGCGCTCAGCCTGGAGCGCCTCGACGCGCTGCTGGAGACGCCGGCGCAGCGGATCGGCCTGTCGGCCACGGTGCGCCCGGTCGAGGAGGTCGCGCGCTTCCTCGGCGGGGCGGCCCCGGTGACGGTGGTCCGGCCGCCGGCGGCGAAGACCCTCGAGATCGAGGTCGTGGTCCCCGTGGCGGACATGACCCACTTGGGCGAGCCGCTCGTCGACGCGCCGTCGGACGGTTCCGCCGCGGCCGCCCCGCCACGGGCGTCGATCTGGCCGGCGGTCGAGGAACGCGTGCTCGACCTGGTGCTGGCGCACTCGTCGACGATCGTGTTCGCCAACTCGCGGCGGCTCGCCGAGCGGCTGTGCGCCCGGCTGAACGAGCTCTACGCCGACCGGTTGGTCGAGGCCGCAGCCGCGGCCGGGGGGCCGGAGTCGAGCCCGGTCGCGGCCGGGCTCGACGGCACCGGGGCAACCCCGGCGCGCGTGGCCCCGGCCGCGATGATGGGCGCGGCTGGCCAGGGCGGCGGCACCGCCGGGTGGCCGGAGGTCGCGCGGGCACACCACGGCAGTGTCAGCCGGGAGCAGCGGTTGCTCATCGAGGATGATCTCAAGGCCGGGCGGCTGCCGGCGGTCGTGGCGACCTCCAGCCTGGAACTGGGAATCGACATGGGCGCGGTCGACCTCGTCGTCCAGATCGGCTCGCCACCCAGCGTCGCCGCCGGCATGCAGCGCGTCGGCCGCGCCGGTCACCAGGTCGACGCCACGAGCCTCGGCGTGGTCCTGCCGCAGCATCGCGGGGACCTGCTCGAGAGCGCCGTGGTCGCCGAGCGGATGCGGGCGGGGGCGATCGAGGAGGTCCACGCTCCGCGTAACCCGCTGGACGTGCTCGCCCAGCAGATCGTGGCGATGACGGCGATGGACGACTGGTCCGTCGACGATCTCGGCGCGCTGGCCCGGCGGGCCGCGTCCTTCACGTCCCTGCCGGCCTCGGTCCTGGAGGCCGTGCTCGACATGCTCGCCGGGCGCTACCCCTCCGATGCCTTCGCCGAGTTGCGTCCCCGCATCACCTGGGACCGAACCACCGGCATCCTGCGTGGCCGGCCCGGCGCGCAGCGGCTTGCGGTGACCAGCGGCGGAACGATCCCCGACCGGGGCATGTTCGGTGTGTTCCTGGTCGGGGAGAAGGCCAGCCGGGTCGGCGAGCTCGACGAGGAGATGGTCTACGAGTCGCGGGTCGGTGACGTCGTGCTGCTCGGCTCGTCAAGCTGGCGGATCGAGCAGATCACCGCGGACCGGGTGCTGGTCACCCCGGCGCCGGGCCGCCCCGGCCGGCTGCCCTTCTGGCACGGCGACGCCCCCGGTCGGCCCGCCGAGCTCGGTCGCGCGCTCGGCGCCTTCCTGCGCGAGGTCGGCCGGCTGCCGGCGCCGGCCGCGGCCGAGCGGGTGCGGGCCGCCGGGCTGGACGACTGGGCCACCGCGAACCTGCTGCGTTACCTCGACGAGCAGCGGGCCGCCGTCGGGCACCTGGGAGACGATCGCACGATCGTCGTCGAGCGGTTCCGGGACGAGATCGGCGACTGGCGCCTCGCCGTGCACTCGCCGTTCGGCGCCCCGGTCAACGCGCCCTGGGCCCTGGCGCTCGGGGCCCGGCTGCGGGAGCGGTACGGCACCGAGGTGCAGATCATGCACACCGACGACGGCATCGTCGCCCGGATCCCGGACGCGGCGGAGGTGCCGGGCGCGGATCTCGCGCTGTTCGATCCGGACGAGATCGACGCGATCGTGCGGGCGGAGATCGGCGGCAGCGCCCTGTTCGCCAGCCGGTTCCGGGAGTGCGCCGGGCGGGCCCTGCTGCTGCCGCGGCGCACCCCCGGGCGGCGGACCCCGCTGTGGCAGCAGCGCCAGCGCAGCGCTCAGCTCCTCACCGTCGCCGCCACGTTCAGCGACTTCCCGATCGTGCTGGAGACGATGCGGGAATGCCTGCAGGACGTGTTCGACACCCCGGCGCTGGTCGGGCTCATGCGTGCGGTGGCAGCCAGATCGCTGCGGGTGGTCGAGGTGGAGACGGCGTCCCCGTCGCCGTTTGCCTCGTCGCTGCTGTTCGGCTACGTCGCCGCGTTCCTGTACGACGGCGACGCACCACTGGCCGAACGCCGCGCCCAGGTGCTGTCGCTGGACAGCTCGCTGCTCGCCGAGCTGCTCGGCGAGGCCGACCTGCGGGAGCTGATCGATCCCGCCGCGCTCGCCCAGGTGACCGCCGAACTCACCCGGCTCGCTCCCGAGCGGCGCGCCCGCGACGCCGAGGGGGTCGCCGACCTGCTGCGCATCGTCGGCGACCTGACCATGCAGGAGGCCATCGACCGGGGCGCCACCCCGGCCTGGCTGGCCGAGCTGGAGCACGATCGCAGGATCCTGCGGGTACGCATCGCCGGTGAGGAACGTTGGGTGCCGGTCGAGGACGCGGGCCGGCTGCGCGACGCCCTCGGCGTCCCCCTGCCGGTGGGGGTGCCCGAGGCGTTCACCCAGCCGGCGCGCGACCCGCTGGGCGATCTGATCTCCCGGTACGCCCGCACCCACGGTCCGTTCGATGCCGAGGAACCGGCGCGGCGTCTGGGACTGGGCACGGCGGTCGTCGTCGGGGTGCTCGAGACCATGACGGCCGAGGGCCGGCTGGTGCGCGGCGAGCTGCATCCCGAGCGCACGGGCATGCAGTGGTGCGACGCCGGGGTGCTGCGCGCGCTGCGCCGGCGCAGTCTCGCCGCGCTGCGCCGCGAGGTCGAGGCCGTGCCGACCCGAGCATTCGGCGCCTTCCTACCCACCTGGCAGGGGGTGACCAGCGGTCGGGGCCGGGGGGTCGACGGCGTGCTGCGGGCCGTCGAACAACTGCAGGGCGTCCTGATCCCGGCGAGCGCCTGGGAGCAGCTCGTCCTGCCAGCCCGGGTCACCGACTACTCCCCCGCGATGCTGGACGAACTGTGCTCCGCCGGCGAGGTCCACTGGGCGGGTGCCGGCGGCCTGCCCGGCGGCGACGGCTGGCTGACGCTGGTAACCGCCGATGCCGCCGCCCTCCTGCTGCCCGCGGCCGACCTCGACGCCGCCGCCGGGCAGCCGCATGCCGCGGTCCTCGACGCCCTCGCGGACGGCGCGGCGCTGTTCTTCCGGGCCCTGTCGGATCGGGTCGGCTCGCTCGACGACACCGCCCTGACCGCGGCCCTGTGGGATCTCGTCTGGGCGGGCCTGATCACCAACGACACTCTCGCGCCGCTGCGCGTCGCCCTGAGTGCCACCGGCGGGACCGCCGGACCCGGGGCGGGGCGACGGGCCCCGCGGCCGCGGCAGTCCCGCTACGGTCGGCCGATGCTGCCGCGGCGGACCGGCCCCCCCACCGCGGCCGGCCGGTGGTCGCTGCTACCCGAGCGCGACGAGGACCCGACCCGCCGTGGCCACGCGCTCGCGGAGGCGCTGCTCGACCGGCACGGCATCGTCACCCGGGGGGCGGTGACCAGCGAGCGCCCGCCCGGCGGTTTCGCCGCGGTCTACCGGGTGCTCAGCGCGTTCGAGGACGCGGGCCGGGCCCGGCGCGGCTACTTCGTCGAGTCGCTGGGCGCCGCCCAGTTCGCCGTGCCCGGCGCGGTCGATCGGCTACGGGCGATCGCCGCAGCGCAGCGCGACGCGGCCCAGGCCCCCTCCTGGGCGCCGCCTCCGATCGGATCCGACCTGGGCACCTCGGCGGATGACGGCGGGCCGTGGGCGCAGGCGGATCCCCGCCGGCCCGCCTCCGCGGTGGGCCGGGCCGGTGCAGGGCCCGCGGCCGTGGTTCTCGCGGCCACCGATCCGGCCAACCCCTTCGGTGCCGCACTGGCGTGGCCGGACCGGCCGGAACCGGGGGTGGACGCGGCGGCCGGGCACCGACCCGGCCGTAAGGCAGGAGCGCTGGTCGTCCTCGTCGACGGCGAACTCGTCCTCTACGTGGAGCGGGGCGGGCGGTCACTGCTGTCGTGGACGGCGGACGAACGCCTCACCGGGACCGCCGTGGACGCCCTGGCCCGCGCCGTCACGGACGGATCACTCGGCCGGCTGACCGTGGAGAAGGCCGACGGGGAGCCGATCGCCGCGAGTGGCCTCGGCGCCGCCCTCGAACGCGCCGGCTTCCATCCGACGCCGCGCGGCCTGCGGCTGCGGGCTTGACCGACCAGGTCGGGGCACGCGAAGAAGGCGGTCGCGGGCCGGCGGTGCGGTCCCTGTGGGACCGACGGATCAGGGCGCTGACCGTCGGTCTCGTCACGATCATCACGCTGGTCGCGTTCGAGGCCCTCGCCGTGGTCACGGTGCTACCGGACGTGGCCGCCGATCTCGACGGCGTCGGCCTGTACGGCTGGGCGACCAGTGCGTTCTTCCTCGGCACGACGGTCGGCATCGTGCTGGCCGGCGCCGGCGCCGACCGGGCCGGGCCGGCCCGCCCGTTCGCCGTCGGGCTGCTGTTCTTCTGCGCCGGGCTGCTGCTCGCCGCCCTGGCGCCGACGATGGGCGTGCTCGTCGTCGGCCGGGGGTTGCAGGGCCTCGGCGGCGGGGCGATCCCGGCGATCGCCTACGCCATGATCGGCCGCGTCTACCCCGCCGAGCTGCGCCCCCGGGTGTTTGCGGTGCTCTCCACCGCCTGGGTGGTGCCGGGCCTCGGCGGGCCGGCGCTGGCCGGCCTGATCGCCGCCCACGCCGGCTGGCGCTGGGTCTTCGGCGGGCTGCTGCCGCTGACCGTCGCCGCGGGGGGCATCCCCTTCCGGGCGCTGCGCGCGCTACCGGGACGGCCGGCTGGCGGGCACGTCCGGATCCCGATCGTCGCGGCGGCGCGGATCAGCGGCGGCGCGGGCCTCGTCCTGGCCGGGCTGACGAACCGCTCGCCGCCCGGCCTGTCACTGATCGCCGCCGGCGTCGCCTGCGGTCTCGGCCCGCTGCGCCGGCTGCTGCCGGCCGGCACCCTACGCCTGCGTCCCGGTGTCCCCGCCGCCGTGGCCGCCCGGGGCTTACTGACCTGGGCCTTCTTCGGCGCGGACACCTTCGTGCCATTGTCGATCACCGCGGTGCGGCACGCGTCGACCACCACGGCGGGACTCGCGGTGTCCACGGCGACTCTGTGCTGGACGGCGGGCTCCTGGACGCAGGCCCGACTCGCCGAGCGCCGGTCGTACCGCGAGCTCATCGGGGCGGGACTCGGACTGGTCGCCCTCGGCACGGGCGGGTTCGCCACCGTGCTGCTGCCCGCGAGCGTGCCGTTGGCCGTCCCGATCGCCTGCTGGGGAGTCGCCGGGGTGGGAATCGGTCTGTCGTACTCGACGATCGTCACGCTGGTCCTCGGCGAGACGCCGCCCGACCGGCACGGGGTGGCCAGCACCGCGGTGGCACTCAGCGACAACCTGGGCACCGCGTTCGGCGCCGGAGTGAGCGGTGTGGCGGTCGCGGCGAGCCAGGCGACGACCGGCGCGCCGGACACCGGGCTCGCGGTCGCCTTCGGCCTCACGGTCGGCATCGGGCTGTTCGGCGCGATCGTGGTCGCCCGGCGGCTCCCGCAACGCCGCTCGCCCCGCCCGGCCGATGCGCCCCAGTCGTGACCGTGACCGGGACCGGGACCGGGACCGGGACCGGACCTGCAGCGGCAGGTGACGTGAGGCGTCGAACGGCGGAAGGTGGACGGCGCAGGCATCGGCCACGCAGGCGCGGAGGATGCGGGGGGAGGCGGGGATGCCCGAGGGCGACACCGTGTGGCGGGCGGCCCGGCGGATGGACGCCGCACTCGCCGGCGCGCGGCTGCTGAGCACCGACTTCCGGGTGCCCCACCTGGCCACGGCCGACCTCTCCGGCCAGCGGATCATCGAGGTGGCGGCGCGCGGCAAGCACCTGCTGACCCGGTTCGACGGCGGGCTGAGCCTGCACACCCATTTTCGGATGGAGGGCTCGTGGCACCTCTACCGTCCGGGGGTGGCTTGGTCGGGCGGTCCGGCCTGGCAGATCCGGGTCGTGCTCACCACCGCGGAGCAGGTTGCGGTCGGGTACCGGCTGGCGGTCGTCGAGCTGCTGGCGACGAGCCGCGAACAGGACGCCGTCGGCCATCTCGGCCCGGACGTGCTCGGCGCGGACTGGGATCTGGACGTTGTGGTGGCGGCGCTGCGGGCAACGCCGCAGCGGCAGATCGGTGCCGCGCTGCTCGACCAGCGCATCATCGCCGGCCTGGGCAACATCTGGCGGACCGAGGCCTGCTTTGTCGCCGGGGTGTCACCCTGGACGCCCGTGGGCGACGTACCCGATCTACCGGGACTCGTGCGACGAGCCCAAGCGATGATCAGGACCGGCGCCCACGGTGGGCATCAGGTGACGACCGGGTCAATGCGACCCGGGGAGGAGCACTGGGTCTACGGCCGGGCCGGGCGGCCTTGCCGGCGGTGCGGGAGCCGGATACTCACAGCCGACCAGAGCCGGATACCCGGCCGGGTCGACGACGAGAGCCGGCGCACCACCTGGTGCCCCCGATGCCAGGCCGGACCGGCGGCTCCCGCAGGAGCCGTCGCCCGTCGCGGACGTGCGAACCGAGGCGCCGAGGCGCGCTCCGGCCGCGTCCGCCGGCCTGATGCCGGGGAAGGTGGTGCCTGATGGTGCGTGATGGCGCGTAGTACACGCCCGATCCTGGCGAACCGTCAGTTCCGGGAGAAGGAGATCAGCCGCGCCCGGCCACGGGTGAAGGCACCCTCGGCCGCCTTGAGGCTGATTTCCAGGTCCGCCGCCGCCTCCCGCGTGCTCATCCCGGCCGCCCGCGCCATGATCACCTGACGCTCACGGCCACGCAGCGAACCGGCCCGGGCCAGCAGCCAGCGGGCCTCCGCCCGGTCGCAGACGGCGTCGTCGGGCGCGGGTTCCCACGGCTGCAGGTACCCGCGGACGACCGCCCGCTCCGCGCGCTGACGGGCCCGGTGGTGGTCGACGCACAGGCGCAGCACCGTCGTCGTCAGGAACTGACCGACTCGGCTTGCGTCGAGGTCCCGGAAGCCCGCGGCACGGATGAACGCCTCGTGCACGCAGTCCTCCGCGTCGGCCTTGCTCGGCAGCCGACGGCGAGCGATGTGGATCAGCCGCTCCCGGTGGGGCAGCATCAGCGACCAACGCTGCTCGCTGTAGGGCCGGTCCAGCTCGGCCAGGGACGTTGCAGTTGCCGTCGCGGTTGCGGAATCAACCGGGGGGAACTCCCCGGCAGGGCATGTCACGGTTCAGTCCACCTCTGACTTGCTCGGACCGCGCCACCCCCCAGCGCGATCACGGCCGGCCTGGTGCGCGCCAGCACCAGCAGAACCGCGATGCGCCTTGGTCTTCTATGTCCGCTGAGTGCCAAGCAGCGGACTTTGGACAAGCCGGACATTACACATCCACTCCTGGGCAAGCCAGTCCCGACTTCTCCGTACACGCGGCACGGCCGCCCAACATGCACGCACCGTACGCTCCACGGACCCGGAACCAACGCTCCTACGCCGGAGCAACACCACCAAACGGTGACAAAACGCCGAGAAAGCCAAGAGAATGGCGTTCTCCAGCCCAACGGACCGTATGCCTAATTGCCATTCGTTACGCACCGTATTCAGTGAACCGGCTGTAAACGTGGCGATCTACGACCCGAAGGTGCCACCCAGTCGAATAGACGACACGTGGTCGGAGCCTCGCAGTTCGTACCGGCCCGAGCATGGGTGCTCCAGCCGCGCGCGGCGGGGCTGCGGCAAGCCGGACGGCTAGACGCCCGCGAGATCCCGCAGGGCCGCCGCGTACTCCCGCAGCGCCTCGGTGTCCTCGCGCAGCCTGATCAGGCCGGGTGCCGACGACGACACGGTACCGACCGTCTCGCCGGCCGCGGCGAGCAGGTCGTCGAAGACGGCGACTGACGTCGCCATCGTCGCCACCAGGGCCTCGGTGCTCCGGGCGAGCTCGGCCCGCCGCCCGGGATGGGAGATCGCCCGAACGGCCGCCTCGCAGGCGACGACCCGGGCCGCACCGACGCGCAGCCCGTCGACCAGCTCCGCCGCGCCGGCCACTGCCGTCTGCAGGAACGTTCGGGCCGGGCCCGGGCCGAGGGAACGGGTCATCGCCACGAGCGCGGCCAGCCCCGCCTCCCCGCGGCGCAGCGGCTCGGCGGCCGCAGACCGACGCAGCTCCCACAGGCTCGGCGCGGGGGTACGCGGCAGCGGGAGCCCGTTGTCGGCCCGCCGCAGCAGTCCCAGTTCGCGCCCGGCGAGGGCCGCCCGGGCGAGCGCGGCCCCGCCGGCCACCAGCCAGCCCCAGGAGTCGTACGCCACGGCGGCCACGGGGGTCAGCGCGGCGACCCCGGTCCAGATCGACACGCTGGCCGCCTCCCGCCGCCGGGCCCAGCGCAGCCCGCGCCCGGCCCGGCGCTCGGCCCGCTCCAGCGACCGTCGCTCGACGTCGGCGCCGACCCAGGCCGGCAGAGCGGGTACGACGGCGGCTGCGGCGGCCGCGGTCGCGCGTGCCACGCTGGACCGCCCGTCGAGAAGCGCCTGAACACGATCCCACGCCCGGCCGGGGGCGCCGGGGGAGGCCGCGGGACCGGGGGAGGCTGCGGGACCGGGGGCGCCGGGGGAGTCCGCCCGACCGTCGCGCGTCGGCCAGTCCGTCACCGTCGGCTCCCCACCCGGCTCACGCCGCCGGCCCACCGGGCGCGGACGCGGGCCCGTCGGCGCCCTGCCCGCCCGCGGCAGGCGGTGGCGCGCCCCGGCCGCCGGCGTCGGGCGCCCGGTACGGCTCGCCGTCTGACTGCCCCTTGGTCAGCGACGGCCGCTGCGGGTCGGCCCCGGCACCGAGTGCCGCCGGCGTCCCGCTGCCGAGATCGCCGCGCAGCTCGGCCAGCCGAGACAGGGCCCGGGCGTCCATGGTCGCGCGTCGGACCTCGACCATCCGCGCCTCCATCCCCTGCGAGGCGAGCTCATGGCGACCGAGCGCCACCGCGTAGCGGTGCTCGACCTTGTCGCGGATCTCGGCGAGCGTCGGGGTGTCGCCGGCCGGGGCCAGCGACGACATGCCCTCCATCGCCTGGGTCATCTGCTCCTGCATGGCGGCGTGCTCGATCTGGGTCAGCAGCCGGGCCCGCTCGGCCAGGTGGCGCTGCATCCGCGCCGTGTTGTCCTCGACCGCCGTGCGCGCCTGGGCCGCGGAGGCCGCCGCCTGGCGGTGCAGGTTCTTCAGATCCTCGAGGGAGGTCTCCGCGGAGACGAGCTGGCCGGCGAATGCCTGCGCGGTCTCCTCGTAGCTCGCCGCGGAGACCGGGTCACCCGAGGCCCGCGCGTTATCCGCCAGCAGCAGCGAGGAGCGGGCCGACTCGGTCAGGCCGGCGACCTCCTCGGCCTGACGGGCCAGCCGCATCTCCAGTTGACGCTGGTTTCCCACGACGAGCGCGGCCTGCTGCACGAGCGCCTCGTGCTGGCGGCGCGCCTCCTCGATGGCCTGGTCGATCTGCACCCGCGGGTCGGCCCGCTCGTCGAACTTGCGGTTCGCCGACGCAGAGAGATACCGGGCAATCTTGCGGACGACATTCGCCATACCACGATCGTCGCACGACCTCGGCCCGGTGGTGACCCGGCCGGTACACCAATCGCGTCGTCCATCCGTCAGACGGGCGGGCATCCCGTCAGACGGGCGGGCACAGCGCGGTGCGGCCCCGTCCCTGGCAGACCACGCACGAGCGGCAGGCCGGCACGAAGCCGCCGCGCGCCGTCGCGAAGACGACCAGTTGCTCGCCCAACCCGTTACACGCCTTGCAGACCTGGATCGGCAGGTGCTCCGGGGCTGCGTCATCCTCCTCGGGTTGCGAGGCGGTGCTCACCTGATCTTCTCTCCCTGCGGGCCAGGCCCGGGAGCCATGCCCGGGGGGACGACGACCGACTCAAGCTGCACCGTGAGAACTACCCGGGGAGAGTGGCAGACCGACCCGCGCGCCGCCACCGGAGTCGCCCGTTCGGGCCGGTGGTCCTGGTGGCGGCGGCCCCGGTGGCGGGCCGGGCTCAGACCATCGCCTGGAACATCCAGTGCTGTTCCTCCAGCTCGCGCACGACGTCGATGACCAGATCCTGGGTGACCGGGTCGGGCTGCTCGGTCGCGTCCATCCGGATGCGCATACGGGTGACGACTTCGGCGAGCACGTCGGCGATGAGCCGGACCACCTTCTCGTCGGCGAGATAACCGACCTCGACTCCGTGCAGATGGGTGCCGCGGGCGACGGTCGACGACTGGCCGTCCGGGTTCGCCCCGATGGCTACGGCCCGTTCGGCGACGGCGTCCGCGTAGCGGCGGGCCAGCTCCACGATCTCATCGAGCTGGCGGTGCACACTGCGAAAGTTCCGGCCGATGACGTTCCAGTGCAACTGCTTCGCGAACAGGGACAGATCAATCAGATCGACCAAGGCGCCCTGCAACGCCTCGCCGGTGACGGAACGGGCCTCGTCGGACAGCGGGCTACGGATCGCACTCATGCTCGTCCTCTCGGGTCGGAGCCGCTTGCGTTCCTTGGCGTGCCCCGGAAAGAGATCCGTACGCGGAGCTCCCGGTACCGTCCCACTCCGTCACCGAAGACCGTCGACGCACAGGAACCATGCTAGTGCGGACCACAGCACACGAAGCCTGGCCGGCCTCGAACACCGGCAGTGACCAGCGGGAGGTCGCACGCGAAGACCGGCCCAAGGCAGGGCCTGCGGCCGTCGAGCGGGCGCGACCGGGAGAGCTCAGGCAGCCCGATCCACGACCGTCGGGCGGGCCGGCACCACGACCGTGGCCCCGCCGACGCCCGCACCCACCGCCAGCTCGGCGAGCTCCAGGTCCTCGCTCACCTCGCGCAGCAGGTCCGCGAGCCGGACTCCCAACGCCTCGCAGATGGCTGCGAGCAGCTCGGAGCTGGCCTCCTTCTGCCCACGCTCCACCTCGGAGAGGTAGCCCAGCGACACCCTGGCCGCCGAGGACACCTCCCGGAGCGTGCGGTGCTGATCCTGACGGCGGCGGCGCAACGCCTCGCCGATCATGCGTCGGAGCAGGACCATCGAGCCTCCTCCTTCGTCCGCGGGATGCGTTCACCGTATACCCACCACCGTGGCCCTCGGGCCCTCGTTGATGGGACTGTAACTGTGTAAGCACCTCGGGTCCGGCGATTACTCCCGCGACCCGCTGGCGGTGTCGTCACCGAAGGTGGCGATCTCGCTGCCCGGCAGTCCCGCCAGAGTACGCCGCACCAGGTCCAGAGCGGTCACGGCGGCGAAGGCACGCACCCGCGTGCGATCGCCGGGCAGACGGAGCGAGCGGGTGATCGTCCCGTCCGGGCCCGAGAGGCCCAGGTGCACCGTACCCGCCGGCTTGCCCTCCAGCTCCCCCGGCCCGGCGACACCCGTGGTGGCCAGCCCATAGTCGGCACCGAGGCGTGCCCGCACTCCGGCCGCCATCGCCGCGGCGGTGTTGGCCGACACCGCCCCCTCGGCGGCGAGCAGGGCCTGATCGACCCCGAGCGCCGACGCCTTGACGTCGGTCGCGTAGGATACGACGCCACCGCGGAACACCACACTTGCCCCGGGCACGTCGGTCAGCCGGCCCGCGAGCAGCCCGCCGGTGATGGACTCGGCGACGGCGAGCGTCGCCGACCGCGCGCGCAGCAACCCCAGCACGACGCTCTCCAGCGAGTCCTCCTCGCCGCCGTACACCCCGGCGCCGAGCGCCGTGCGCGCCGCGGCCTCCACCGGGGCGATCAACGTCTCGGCCTCGGCCCGGTCGCGTGCCCGGGCGGTGATGCGAACCCGGGTCTGGCCGCCGCTGGCCAGGAACGCGATCCGCGGGTTGCCGATCGGCGCCAGCCGGTCGACCTCGGCCGCGAGCGCCTCGGCGACCACCGACTCCCACATCCCCGCCGTGCGTAGCACCCGGTGCACGACCACCGCCGGCTGGCCCGCGCGGCGCAGGATGTCGGGCAGGACGCTGCCGGTGAACATGTCGTTCATCTCGAAGGGCACGCCCGGCATGGCGTACACGACGCCCGTGCCGATCTCCATCCGGATGCCCGGTGCCGTGCCCGGCCCGTTGGGCAGCGGCTGCGCTCCCACGGGCAGGTCCGCCTGCCGGTAGTTCATCACCGGGACGTCGCGGGCGGCGCGCCGGCCCATCGTCCGGAACCGCCGACGCAGCTCGGCCTCCAGGAAGTCGTCGCGGCGCAGCTCGACGCCGGCCGCCGCGGCGATGCCCTCGCGGGTCAGGTCGTCCTGGGTCGGCCCGAGACCACCGGTCATCACGACGGCGTCGGCGCGCTCCAGCGCCACCCGGATCGCCGTGGCGATCACGTCGACGTCGTCGCCGACGACCGTGGACGTCGCGACCGTCACCCCGACGTCGGCGAGCTGGCGGCCGAGCCACGCGGCGTTGCCGTTCACGATGTCGCCGTAGAGGAGCTCGTCCCCCACCGCCAGCAGCTCAGCGCGCATCCGTCAGCCCCTCGTCGTCGGTGATGCCCGTCCCGGCCGCGGGCTCGCCGGTGGCGCCGCGCGCGGCGCGGCGCCGCAGCGCGAGCGCCCGGTACACGTAGTCGACCCCGGTGACGACGGCGACCACCACCCCCGCGGCGAGGATCACCGCCCGGCTGGTCGCGGCGACCCCTGCCAGCGGCAGCACGTAGAGCCCGATCGCCACGTTCAGCAGCAGCGTCTTCGCCTTGCCCCCGCGGCTCGCGGCGATCACCCCGAAGCGGATCACCCACAGCCGCAGCAGCGTGACCCCGACCTCGCGCAGCAGGATCACCGCCGTCACCGGCCACGGCAGCTCCCCGAGCACGGACAGCGAGATCAGCGCGGCGCCGGTCAGCGCCTTGTCGGCGATCGGGTCGACGAGGATGCCGAAGTCGGTGACCAGCTGCCAGTGGCGGGCGATGGACCCGTCGACCTGGTCGGTGATCGCGGCGACGGCGTAGGCGACGAAGGCCGCGTACCGCCATCCGTCGTCGTCGGGGCCGGCGAACAGCAACAGCACGAAGACCGGCACGAGGATCAGCCGGATGATCGTCAGCAGGTTGGCGACGTTGAGCACGGACACGCTCGGACGCGGGGCCGGACCGTTCACGGCGGCGATGGGACCGCCGATGCCGGCGGCGCCCGGCTCGGGCGAGGCCGACGAGAGGTCGACGGGTGGCAGCTCACGGATGGGCTGGCCGGCCGGCGACGGCCGCCGCCCGCCGACGCCGCCCGGGGCGTCGGCTTCGGGGGCCGTCACGTCCCATCCGCGCCGGGCCGGCCCACCAGGACCGACGCCCGCGCCCCGCTTGCCCGCGCCCCGGTTGCCGACGGCGCGGCCTCGCCCCGACCGGCCGAGGGGCGGGCCCGGTCGAGCACCGCGGTGAACTCGGCGACCAGGTCGACCCCTTCGGACGCGACGACCCGGGCCTCGATCAGGTCCCCCACCTCGACACCGGGCAGACCGGCGCCGGGCAGGCCCCCGGCGGACGGGCCAGCCGCCGCGGCGGGGCCGGGCAGTCGGACCATGCACGAGCCGTCGGCATCGGGCTGCTGGTGTCCGGCACATCCGGCGGCGATCCCGTCGGCGACCTCCTCGACGAGGACCTCGACCCGGCTGCCGATCCGCTCCTGCGCCCGGGCGGCGGTGAGCTGTTCGACGAGATCGGTGATCTGTACCCGGCGTCGCTCGATCTCCTCATCGGCGATCTTGCCTGGCAGCGAGACCGCCTCGGTGCCCTCCTCGTCCGAATAGCCGAACACACCGACCGCGTCGAGCTCGGCGGCCTCGAGGAACTCCGCCAGGATGTCGACGTCCGCCTCGGTCTCGCCGGGAAAGCCGACGATGACGTTCGATCGGGCGCCGAGGCCGGGCAGCAGACGGCGACCGCGCTCGAGCAGGTCGAGGAAGTGCTCGGAGCCGCCGAACCGGCGCATCCGGCGCAGCACCGCCGGGCTGGCGTGCTGGAACGACAGGTCCAGATAGGGGGCGAGACCCGGCGTGGTCAGCAGCGCCTCGAGCAGCGACGGGCGCAGCTCCGCCGGCTGCAGGTAGACCGTGCGCACCCGCACGATGCCCGGCACGGCGGCAAGCTGCGGCAGCATCTTCTCCAGCGCCCGCAGGTCACCGAGGTCCTTGCCGTAGGACGTCGAGTTCTCGCTGACCAGCACCAGCTCGCGCGCGCCCTCGCCGGCCAGCCACTCCGCCTCGGCGAGGACGTCGTCGACGGGACGGGACACGTGCGAGCCGCGGAACGACGGGATCGCGCAGAACGCGCACCGCCGGTCGCAGCCGCTGGAGATCTTCAGGGCGGCGACCGGCCCCGCCGTCAACCGGCGACGACCCGGGGCACCCACCGCGCCCCCGCCCACGGCGCTCCCATCAGGTGCGCCGCTCGCCGGCCCGCCGGCGGTCCGCCCGCCGGCGCCGGCGTGCCCGGGAACATGCACGGCGACGTTCGCCGAGGCGCCCCGCTCCACCGGGGTGATCGGCAGCAGGGTGCGCCGGTCACGCGGGGTGTGGGCGGGCACGGTGGCGCCGCCGAGGACCGCCTCGAGATGCTCACCGATGCTCGGGTACGCGTCGAAGCCCAGCACCGCGTCGGCCTCGGGCAGGCTCGCCGCCAGCTCGTTGCCGTAGCGCTCCGCGAGGCAGCCGACGGCCACCACCGCACGCGGGCCCGCGCCGGCCGATTCGCCGCCGCCGGCCCGCAGGTCGTCCACGGCCAGCAGGGCGTCGATGGAGTCCTTCTTCGCCGCGTCGACGAATCCGCAGGTGTTGACCAGCACGGCGTCGGCGTCGGCGGCCTCTGCGACCAGCTCCCAGCCCTGGGCGGCGAGCCGGCCGGCGAGCTCCTCCGAATCCACCTCGTTCCGGGAACAACCGAGCGTGACGAGAGCTACCCGGCGCGGGACGTGAGTGGACACCAGGTCAGGCTACCGGGGTGACGGCACCCGGCGCCGCACCAGCCCGACATGGCCGACTCGCACAGGTAGCCGACTCGCACAGGTTGGGAGCCTCCCGGGCGGACCCGGTGCAGATCGACCGGCAGGCCGCCGGTGGCACCGGGTCGCCGCGCCCGCCGTCGCCGCGCCCGCCGGCCGGCCGCGATCAGTCCACCGACGCGATGGGCGCGGTGGCGAGCGCGGACGGCGGCGGGCCCGCGGCGAGGGGGCTGCGGCCGGCCTGCCCGACCTCGCACTCGCCGGAGGCGACCACGCTGACCCGAATCGTCACCACCTGACCGGCACCGCCGGAGGGCCCGAGATTCCGGCCGTTGCAGGACACGTCGACCGCGCCCGCGTTGCCCATCCTGATGTTCAGCGCCCCCGGCGCCGTGAGAGTGCGGCTGTCGCCGGAGCGCAGGAGCTGCGCGAGCAGCACGTGGCGGTCGTCGTCACGCACCTCCAGCCAGCTCTGCGCGTCGCGCGCCGCCACCACGACGTTCACCCCCGACGGGGGGGAGGTAGTGGGAGCGGGGACGGGCGCGCTGCTCGGCGCCGCGGTCGGTGCCGGCGCGGTCGGCGGGGGCGCCGCGGCGTCGCCCTGCCGGGTGGACCCGGATGAGCCGGCCGACCCCGAGCCCGGCACCAGCAGGGCGATGACCGCGATCAGGCACACCGCGGCCAGCGACACGATCATCGCGGTGCCCCAGCGGAACCCGCCGCGCCGGCGCCGGGTTCCGCCTCGCAACGGGTCGAACTCGCCGGGCGGGGCGCCGAGCACCGGCCCGGTCAACGCCTCGTGCGAGGCGTCGTAGGCGGCGAGCACGGGGCCGGGGTCGAGGCCGAGGCTGGTGGCGATGCTGCGCAGGTGGCCGCGGGCGTAGACCGTGCCGCCGCAACGGGAGTAGTCGTCCCGTTCGATCTGGTCGATCAGGCTTGCCCGCACCCGAGTGCGCTCACTGACCTCGTCGATCGTCAGGTTGCGCTCGCGACGGGCCGCGGCGAGCAGCGAGCCGGCGCTGGCCGGCTGCGGATCGTCCACGGATTGCATGAGCGACCTCCGCAAGCGTGAATTTCTGCCTACCGTGGAGGCACCGGCTCAGTTTACGGTCCGTCACCCGGCCTCGAAAGCGCAGACCCGGCCACCGGCACTTCCTAGCCGCTACGCAGGGTCGTCAGCAGGCCTTCGAGTTCGTCGGGCATGACCAGCACGTCGCGCGCCTTGGAACCCTCACTGGCTCCGACGATGCCCCGGCTCTCCATCAGGTCCATCAGCCGGCCCGCCTTGGCGAACCCGACGCGCAGCTTGCGTTGCAGCATGGACGTGGAGCCGAACTGGGTGCTCACCACAAGCTCGACGGCCTGCAGGAACAGCGCCAGATCGTCGCCGATCTCCTCGTCTATCTCCTTCTTCGCCTCGCCGCCCCCGTCGAACACATCCTCCCGGAATGCCGGCGGCGCCTGTTCCTTGGTGTGGTCGACGATCGCGGCGATCTCGTCCTCGGAGACGAATGCCCCCTGGATACGCGCCGGTTTGCCCGCGCCCATGGGAAGAAACAGCGCATCGCCCAGTCCGACGAGCTTCTCCGCCCCGGCCTGGTCGAGAATCGTGCGGCTGTCGGCGAGCGACGCGGTGGCGAACGCGAGCCGGGACGGAACGTTGGCCTTGATCAGACCGGTCACCACGTCCACCGACGGGCGCTGGGTGGCGAGCACGAGGTGGATGCCGACCGCGCGGGCCATGGCGGTGATCCGGCAGATGGCGTCCTCGACGTCGCGCGGGGCGACCATCATCAGGTCGGCGAGCTCGTCGACGATCGTCAGGATGTACGGGTACGGCGTGTACACCCGTTCGGAGCCGGGCGGGGCGACGATCTCCCCGTTGCGGACCTTGCGGTTGAAGTCGTCGACGTGACGCACCCCGCAGGCGGCGAGATCCTCGTAACGGTTCTCCATCTCCTTGACAACCCACTGCAGCGCGTCGGCCGCCTTCTTCGGGTTCGTGATGATCGGCGTGATCAGGTGCGGGATGCCCTGGTAGTTCGTGAGCTCGACCCGCTTGGGGTCGACGAGGACCATGCGCACCTGGTCCGGCGTCGCCCGCGCCAGCACCGAGGTGATGAGCGTGTTGATGCACGTCGACTTCCCGGCGCCGGTGGCCCCGGCGATGAGGATGTGCGGCATCTTCGCCAGGTTCGCCAGCACGTAGCCGCCCTCGATGTCCTTGCCGAGGCCGACGACCAGCGGGTGGGCGTTGGCGAGCGCCTCACCGCTGCGCAGTACGTCGCCGAGCGACACCAGTTCCCGGTCGGTGTTGGGGATCTCGACGCCGACCGCGCTCTTGCCCGGGATCGGGCTGATGATCCGCACGTCCGGGCTCTTCACCGCGTACGCGATGTTCTTCGCAAGCTGGGTGATCCGCTCGACCTTCACCGCGGAACCCAGCTCGACCTCGTACCGGGTCACCGTCGGGCCGCGGGTGAAACCGGTGACCCGGGCATCGACCTTGAACTGGGCGAAGACATCGGTGAGCGAGGCGATCACGCCGTCGGTCGCGGCGGAACGGACCTTCGGCGGCGTGCCGGAACGCAGCAGCGTCGGCGACGGCAGGGTGTAGTCCCCGTCGGCCGGCGGGACCAGGTGCTCGATCTCGTCCGGGGCTCTCGGGGACCCCGGCCCGGGCACGCCGGTCGCCGTGTCCGCGGCGCCGCCGGTCACCTTCGCCGCCCGCGTCCGCCCGCGTCGGGCCGCGGCCGCCGAACGCGCCGCCGAGGCGGCCCCCGCGCCGGCCGGGCCGGCCGCCAGGTCCTCGTCGTCGGGGCCGCCGACGTAGCCGGTGTCGGCCTCGGGGCCGGCGAGCTCCCCGAACAGGTCGAGGCCGAGGTCGCCGGCCGCGGACACGCCGTCGACCGCCTCGGCGTCCGCGGCGACACCGCGCCGGGAGCGCGGCCGGGACCGGCCGCCACCCTGCCCGGCCTCGATGTCGAACACCTCGTGCGGACCCGGATCGTCCGGGCCCGCGCCGCCGACGCCGCCCGCACCGTCCAGACCCGCACCGACCGGGCTCGCCCCGTCCGATCCGGGGAGCGCGGCGCCCGCCCGGCTCCGGCGACGGCCCCGGGCCGGCCGGGCGCCACCCGCGGCGTCCGGGTCAAGCAGATCGTCGGCGAACGCCGGATCGTCAAGATCGTCGTCGTAGTCGGAGTCGTAGCCGTCGTCGAGGCGCGCCTCGGGATCGCGCACCCCGGCGGTGAGCCGCTCGACGAGCCCGGCGAGCCGCTCGGGCACCTGCCGGATCGGCGTCGCGGTGATCACCAGCACGCCGAACGCCGCGATCAGCAGCAGCAGCGGGACGGCGACGAACGGCGTCACGGCGCTCGCGAGGGGCCGCCCGCCGAGCAGGCCGACGAGGCCGCCGGCACCCCGGACCCGCCCGACGCCGTCGGAGAAGTCGGGCAGCCCGCGGGCGATGTGCACGACGCCGAGCAGGCCGACCCCGAGTGCGGCCCAGCCGATCACCACCCGACCGCGGCTGTCGGGATCGCTGGGCGCGCGCACGAGCCGCCAGGCGGCCCCCAGACCGAACAGGGGCAGCGCCCACGCCCCGGCGCCGACGAACAGTTCCAGGACGGCGGCGACGAAGGAGCCGACGGGCCCGCCCGCGGAGAACCAGACCGCGACGGCGGCCAGGATCGCCCCGCCGAAGGCCGCGAGCCCCAGCCCATCGCGCCGGTGGGCGGGATCGATGCGCAGGTCGCGAGCGCCCCGCCCGGTCCGGCGCAGCATGGTGCCGAGCAGCGTCGCCGCCGCCATCCACACCTGGTAGACGGTCCGGACGACGGCCTGGCCGACCATCAGGGTCAGCGGCGGGCGGCGCTGCCGGTCCTGCGCCTTCGCCCGGCCTGCGGGCGCGGACCGGGTGGGTCCCCCGGGCCGCGCCGTGCGGCCGCCCGCGGGTGCGCGGGCCTTGCCGCCGGAGGTCGGGCGGCTCTTGCCGCCCGCGCCACCGCGCGTTGCTGTCGGACGCCCATCGCCCCCCGGCGGGGACGTGGCCGTCCCCGTCTGCACACGCGTACGCGCGCCGCTGGTACGTGTGGCCACCGTCGAAACGGTACACAGGGAAGCGACCGAGTCCCTGCAACCCCGACGAACCGGGCGTGCCGTGCTGGGCACATCCACCCGCACGGGCGGGCGAGGACGGGCCACCCCGCCGGATCAGACCTCCAGAACCACCGGAACGATCATCGGCCGACGGCGGTAGTGCTCGTTGACCCAGCGGCCGACCGTGCGCCGCACGAGCTGCTGCAGGGCCGAGGTGTCGTTCATCCCGCCGCGCATCGCGTCCGCGAGCCCGTCACTGACCAGCCGGGCCACCGAGTCGAACGTGGCGGGCGAGTCGGTGAAGCCGCGGGCGGACAGGTCGGGACCGACGACGACCTTGCCGGCGGCGGCGTCCACCACGACGGTGATCGTGATGAACCCCTCCTCACCGAGGATCCGGCGGTCCTTCAGGCTCGGTTCACCGACGTCGCCGACCGCGGCACCGTCGACGTAGACGTAGCCGCAGGGCACCGCGCCGGTGATCCGCGCACGGCCGTCGATCAGGTCGATGACCATGCCGTCCTCGGCGAGAACCACGTGGTCCGGCGGCACGCCGGTGGCCTCGGCGAGCTTCGCGTGCGCCCGCAGATGACGCCATTCGCCGTGTACCGGCATGACGTTGGACGGCCTGGTGGCGTTGAGGACGTAGAGCAGCTCGCCCGCGGGGGCGTGGCCGGAGGTGTGCACCTTGGCGACACCCTTGTGGACGACCTTCGCGCCGTAGCGGGTCAGGCCGTTGATGACCCGGAAGACCGCGTTCTCGTTGCCGGGGATGAGGCTGGACGCCAGCACGACGGTGTCCCCGGCCTGGATGCGGATCTGGTGGTCGCGGTTGGCCATCCTGGACAGCGCCGACAGCGGTTCGCCCTGCGACCCGGTGGAGATCAGGCAGATGTTGCGGTCGGGAAGCGAGTCCACGTCCCGGGCCTCGACGATCAGACCCGGCGGCACCCGCAGCAGTCCGAGGTCACGCGCGACGCCCATGTTGCGCACCATCGAACGGCCGACGAAGCAGACCGAGCGGCCGTGCGCCTCGGCGGCGTCGAGGACCTGTTGCACCCGGTGCACGTGGCTGGCGAAGCAGGCGATGATGATCCGGCGGGTCGCGTCCCGGAACACCCCGTCGAGCACCGGGGCGATCTCCCGCTCCGAGGCGACGAACCCGGGCACCTCGGCGTTGGTCGAGTCGGACAGCAGCAGGTCCACGCCCTCGCGACCGAGCCGGGCGAAGCCACCGAGGTCGGTGAGCCGACCGTCGAGCGGGAGCTGGTCCATCTTGAAGTCGCCGGTGTGCAGGACGAGGCCGGCCTCGGTGCGGATGGCGACGGCCACCGCGTCCGGGATCGAGTGGTTGACCGCGAAGAACTCGCACTCGAACGGCCCGTAGGTGTGCCGCTCCTCCTCGCGGATCTCCTGCGTGACCGCCTTGATCCGGTGCTCGGCGAGCTTCGCGTTCAGCAGCGCCAACGTGAGGCGGGTGCCGATGATCGGGATGTCGCGGCGCTCCCGCAGCAGGTACGGCACCGCGCCGATGTGGTCCTCGTGCGCGTGGGTGAGGATCAGCGCGTCGATGTCGGCCAGCCGGTCCCGGATGGCGGTGAAGTCCGGCAGGATCAGGTCGATCCCGGGCTGGAAGTCCTCGGGGAACAGCACGCCGCAGTCGACGATGAGCAGCCGGCCGGAGTGCTCGAAGACGGTCATGTTGCGGCCGATCTCGCCGACTCCGCCGAGCGGGATGATGCGCAGGCCGTCCGCGCGCAGCGGCGGGGGCGGGCCGTAGTCGGGGTGCGGGCGGCTCATGAGACCTCACCCGCCGCCACGACCGCGAGCCCGGCCGGCGGACCGGACGGTAGCTGGCGTGCGCCAGCCCCACGCGGGTCGCCGACGTCGAGCGTCGCCTCGGCGAGGTCGGCACGCAGTCGTGCGACCTCGGCGGGGGTGGCATCGACCAGCGGCGGCCGAACCGGACCAGCCGGCAGCCCGGCGAGCCGCAGCGCGGCCTTGGCCAGGATCACCCCCTGGGTTCGGAAGATTCCCTCATACGCGGGCAGCAAGCCCTGATGCAGCGCGATCGCCCGACCCACCTCACCGGCCCCAATGGCCTCGATCATGGCACGGATCGCCGGGGTGGCCACGTGCGAGACGACGCTGACGACCCCACAGGCCCCGATGGACAGAAGCGGCAGGGTAAGCGCGTCCGTGCCGGAGTAATACGCCAGATCCGTCCGCGCCATCACCCAGGAGGAGGCGGCCAGGTCGTCCTTGGCGTCCTTGACCGCGACGATACGCGGGTGTTCGGCCAGCCGCACCAGGGTGTCGGTCGCCACCGGCACCCCCGTCCGGCCGGGAATATCATAGATCATAACGGGCAGGCCGGTCGCGTCGGCGACGGTGGTGAAGTGCAACGTGAGCCCGGCCTGCGGCGGCTTGCTGTAGTAAGGCGCGACGACGAGCAGCCCGTGGGCGCCCGCGGCCTCGGCCGCCCGGGCGAGCTCCACCGTGTGGGCGGTGTCGTTGGTCCCGACGCCGGCGACGACGCGGGCGCGCCCGGCCACGGCCTCGACGACGATCCGCACCAGGCGGGCCTTCTCCGCATCGGTCGTGGTCGGCGACTCCCCGGTGGTGCCGTTGACGACGAGCGCCTCGTTGCCCGCGTCCACCAGGCGGACCGCGAGCTGCGCCGCACCCGCCTCGTCGAGAGCGCCGTCCGCCAGGAACGGCGTGATCATCGCCGTGATCATGCGCCCGAACGGCGCCGGCGGCAACACTGACATACCGGTCACGCTAGAGCGCACCTCCGACATCATCTCTCCGGCCGGCGCGAAACCGCCGAACCTCCGGACAACCCACCCTTGCTGTACCCGTCCTTGTTGCGGCCGGTGCCGTACGGCACCCGGCGCGAACCCATCGTCCGCCCGAGCCGCCACCCCGGCCAGACCGGTGCGGCCCGCGCGGGCCACACCCGCCCGGACCGGACGGCCCCACCACACCGGCGGGCGGACAGGCCGCCTGCCCACGCTCAATCCCCGTCACCCGCACGCACCAAGCCACATCCGCGCAGCCGCACCCACACCCGACACGCCTCGTCCGCACCCATCCGCTTCGCTCGCGCGCACCACACCGCATCCGCGCACCCACCGCATCCGGCACCGACGCGCCGCGGCAGGGTAAGGACCGGCTGCGCCAGACCGAGCCGCCTTCCCGCCGGCCGCCACGCCCGCGGTCGCGATCTCGTCCGGCCTGGCCCGACAGCATGACCGACACCTCGGACACGCGCGCCCGGCCCGGTCCACCCGCTACCGCCACCGACGGCGGTGGCATCCGTCGGGGGCCGCGCGCCGCCGACGATCACCCCAGCCAGGCCCCGCTCGCGGCACCGGCCAGAACCGGGCGGGCCGACGAGAGGCGGGGAACAGGGGCGAGAACGACTAGTGCGTGCGAACGGACCCCCCGGACACCTGGCCGGGCGATCCCAGCCCCGGCACGCTCCCGCGGTCGCCCGCGCCCAGCATGTTGCGGTCCAGCCGGAACCACAGGTCCCGGCGACCCAGGCGCACCAGCGACCGCAGCCCACCGGAACGGAGCGGGCCGAGCGCCACACCCGGACCGTAGTTCTTCGGCATCCGCCACCGTCCCGTTCGCCGCTACAGAGCCTCCAGCGTACCGCCACCGGGCCGGTCGGGGACGGTCACGGCGGCTTGGGCGGGCCGCGCGGGCGGATCCGTCACCGCGGCGGCGGGGGCCGGCGGCGCCGGATCGGGCGGGGCGTGCCAGCCGGTGGCCCGCAGCCCGGCAAGGACCGCCAGCGCCACCAGCAGGGCCAGCAGGGTCGTCTTCGCCGGACCGAGGACCCAGGCGGCCAGGCTGCTGCGCTCCCGGGTGAGCAGCACCGTCGCCGCGAACGAGGAGGGCAGCGTGATCACGGCGACGGCATCCGGGGCCAGCTCGACGGGCAGGGCGGACAGGCCCACCGTGAGCAGCATCAGCACGCCGATCGCGCCGGTGATGCGGGAGACGTCCGCGGAGACGCTGAGCCCCACGACCAGCCGGGACCGCGGCGGCCGGCGCGCGTCGGTGGTGTAGAAGGCGTACACCTCCCGGTTGCGCTGGACGTCTTCGATGTAGGTGCGCGGCACCGGGTCGCCGAACAGGTCGATCATCATCGGGGTGTCGAGCTCGATGCTCGTGTCGTCCGTGCCGATGCTGACGTGGTAGCTGCCCGTGCCGCCCGAGTCGACGTCGACCAGCGCCGCGGGGTGGAGAAGCTGGCGCCACGGCGGTCCGGACCGGCCGAGCACCGGACGGCCGCGGACGAGCACGGTGCGCAGCTCCTCGCTCGTCTTGATCAGGAACGGCCGGTAGGGGTCGAGGGTGACGGCGGCGAGCGCCTCCCAGCGCCGCCCGTACTCGGCCACGGTCGTCAGCACCGGTTCGGCCGCCGCCCCGACGCCGACCAGCGCGTCGATCCAGGTGGTGAACCCGGTCAGGTACCGCTCGACGGCGGCCAGGTCGCGCCCGTCGGGGACGTCCGGGTCCCGCCAGAGCTCCCCGACGGCGAGCAGCAGCGTCTCGGCGCTGCTGAGGGGGTCGAACGGCTCGGCGAGGGCGGCGGCCAGCACCCGTTCGGCGTCGACGACCTGGTCCTGCCACCGGCGCAGCCGGGACGCCGGCACGGCGAGCTCGGCCTCGCGCTCCAGGTAGGTGCGGATCGCGTCGAGCCGCAGCGGGCGACCCCGCCCCGGCACCAGCCGTGGGTAGTTGCCGGACAGCCGGCCGGGGCGGAAGCGGGAGATGGCGTCGACCATGCGGCGGGCCGGCTCCTCCAGCGGCACCCCGAGTGGATCGGCGAGCCTGGCGATCAGGTTTCCCTGGAGGGCCACCGACGTGCCGTAGGGCATCAGGTGGGCGTCCGAACCCCCCGGGCCGGTCAGGTCGAAGGCCACCAGGGCCCGCTTGGACAGCGTCGAGACCGGCAGCAGCACCAGGACCTCGGGCGGCAGCCTGCCGACGGTGTTCACCCGGCCGGCCCCCGTCACCGGCACGACCTGGTTGAGCACATCGTCCAGCGGACCCCAGTTGACCGAGCGGGCCAGCCGGCACCGGTTGGCGCTGAGGATCGTGAACTGGTCGACCACCCGCCGGCGCAGTCCCTGGAAGGGCGGCGGCGGGGCGAGCAGGGTCATCGTGACCTCGTCGACGTCGGTGAGGTCGAGGACGGGGGCGTGCTCGGCGTCGTCGCGCCGGCTCCACCGCCGCAGCCGGCCGAACGCGCCGGGCCCGGCCCCGGCCGCACCGGCGGTCCCCGTCACGAATCAGGACATTACCGGTTCATCCGGTATCGCTCACCCAACGCCACCGGCGAGGACGCTCCGGACCCCGCGGGCGATCTCCAGATCCTCGCGGGCGGCGAGGACCAGCGTGCGCACCGCTGCCCCCGGTGCGCCGATCTCGCGGTCGACCGTGCCGTCGGCGGGCGCGGCGTTGCGCGCCGGGTCGACCGCCACCCCCAGGTACCCGAGTCCTGCCGCGGCGCCGGCCCGGACCGCCGCCGAGCCCTCCCCGNCCCCGCCGGTGAACACCAGGGCGTCCAGGCCGCCGAGCGCCGCGGTCATCGCGGCGATCTCCGCCCGCAGCCGGTGCAGGTAGACGTCCAGGGCGAGCACGCAGGCCGGGTCGCCACCGGCGGCGCCGGCCTCGACCGCGCGCAGGTCCGCGGTCCCGGCGAGCCCGAGCAGCCCGGCCGAGCGGAACAGACCGTCGGTGAGCTCCGCGGCGCTCACCCCGGCCTCGGTCTGCAGCCACAGCAGAGCACCCGGGTCGACGCTGCCCGAGCGGGTGCCCATCACCAGGCCCTCCAGCGGGGTGAAGCCCATCGTCGTGTCGACGCCGACCCCGTCGAGCACCGCGGCGAGCGAGGCACCCGAGCCCAGGTGGCAGGTCACGATGCGCCGGGCGCCGGTGAGCCGGGCCGCGTGGCGGGAGGCGTGGGCGTGGGAGAGCCCGTGAAAGCCGTAGCGACGGATGCCGTACCGTTCCCGCCACTTCGCCGGCAGGGCGTAGGTCACCGCCGCCGCGGGCAGCCGGCTGTGGAACGCCGTGTCGAAGCAGGCGACCTGGTCGACCTCGGGCAGCGCCGCCCGCACGGCGTCGAGCGCGTCGAGCGCCGCCGGCTGGTGCAGCGGGGCGAGCGCGGTCAGCGCGCGCAGCCGGTCGGCCACCGGCGCGTCGACGAGCACCGGCCGGGTGAACTCGGTGCCGCCGTGCACGATGCGGTGCCCGACCGCGGCCGGCTCGCCGTCCGCGGCGCCGACGAGCTCGCCCAGCGCCGCGGCGAGCTCGGCCGGGTCGGCGCGGCCGGCCGGGGTGTCGAGGTCCCGGGCGGCGAGCAGGGTGTCGTCCGGGCCGACCAGCCGCAGCTTGAGGCTGGCCGATCCGGCGTTGACCACCAGGACGTTCACCGTCGGGCCGATCACCGTCAGTACGGCCAGGTCCAGTCGCGGATCGCCGGGTCGTCCTCGCCGTGGTCACGGGTGTAGGCGCGGGCGGGCAGCGAGCCCGAGGCCTCACCCGAGTCCTCCCGCCGCGCGGCGTCAACGACACTGGTCATCCGCTGCTCCTCCTTCGGCCAGCCGGCGCCGGCGGCCTCAGCCCTCCCCGACCAACGGGCTGGAGGCGACTTCCGTGCCATCGTCCAGGGCGGAGATGCGGAAATCCGCGAAGACGTTGGGCGCCACCGCCTGCAGCTCGCGCAGGATCGTGACGGCGAGACCGCGGATCTCCACGTCGGCGTGCTCGCTGGCGCGCATCGCGATGAAATGCCGCCAGGCCCGGTAGTTCCCGGTGACGACGATGCGGGTCTCGGTCGCGTTCATCAGGACCGAGCGGGCGGCCTGCCGGGCCTGCTTGCGCCGCGAGGTGGGGGCGGCGATGTCGGCGAACCGCTTCTCCAACCCCTCCAGCAGCCGGCCGTACGCCTCCAGGGACGCCGCCGCCGCCTGCTCGAACAGGGCGTGCAGCTCCGGGTCGCCGGCCACGACCTCGGGCTCGACGATCGCCGCGTCGCGCTCGGGGACGTATCGCTGGGACAACTGGCTGTAGGAGAAGTGCCGGTGCCGGACCAGCTCGTGGGTGAGGCTGCGCGAGACGCCGGTGAGGTAGAGCGAGACGCTGCCGTGTTCGAGCACCGACAGGTGCCCCACGTCGAGGATATGGCGCAGGTAGCCGGCGTTGGTCGCGGTCGCCGGGTTGGGCTTGCTCCAGCTCTGGTAACAGGCCCGGCCGGCGAACTCCGCCAGCGCCTGGCCGCCGTCCGCGTCGGTGCTCCACGGCACGTCCGCCGGCGGGAGGAACTCGGTCTTCGCGATCACCTGGACCCGTAGCCGGGCGGTCGCCGGACCAGCGGGCGCCACCGCGGACACCGGCGTCGCCGCGCCGGGTGCCGCCTGGGACGCCGTCCCGGAAGTCGGTTCGGACGCCGGCTCAGACACTGCCACCTCCATCGCCACCGCGGCACCCGGGGCGACCCTTGCCCCGGCGCGGACTGCGACCACGGTAGACGCCTCGGGGCCCCCGGCGTACGCCGGACCTCGCGAACCCACCTCCGGCCACCAGGACCGGTGCGGTCCGCGGACAGGGCCGTCGCAGTCGGCCGCGGCGGGCCGGTCGGCCGATGCGCAATCAGTCGAGCCGGTCAGCAATCAGTCGAGCGGGCCAGCAATCGCCCAACGCGGCCGGTGTCGGCACCCACTTACCCGTCCGGTCACGCGACCGGAGCGCAGGGATTGGGGGTCGGCGCGGGCGTGGTACACCGGTTGTGGACGCCTCGTCAGTCCCCAACGACGAGGAGTCGCAGTACCCGCTCGCGCGACGTGGTCTGGCGCGGTCGGGGGTCTCCGCCCCCGTCAATCCCCGGCCGCCCAGCCACGTCGCGGCGGGCAGCCCTCCCCCGCGATGGCGCGGCGGCCCAACCGCCGCGCGCATCCCGGAACCCGCCGTGTCGAGGTCAGGGCGGGGTCAGGTCGGGGTCAGGTCGAGGTGGGGGTCCAGGCGGCGGGGTCGGCGGCGGCCTGGTCACCGGTCGCCATGTTCTTCACCTCGTGCTCCCGTCCCTCGTCGAAGGGCGGGAACCAGACGAAGCCGATGCCCTTGCGGGCGGCGTAGCGGACCTGCTTGGCCAGCTTGTCCGGCTGGTGGTAGGTCTCGACCTTCAGCCCGCGGGCGCGCAGCGCGGTCGCGGTGGCCAGCGCCGCCGCCCGGCGCTGCGCGGCGGGGATCACCACGAGCACGTCGGCGGGGCTCGCCGGGCCGCTCGGCAGCAGACCCTCGGCGAGGAGCTTGGCGAAGATGCGGGTCAGGCCGATGGAGATGCCGACCCCGGGCAGGTTGCGGCGGATGAACGAGCCGGCGAGGTTCTCGTACCGGCCGCCGGAGCAGATGCTGCCGAAGTCGGGCCAGTCGACGAACTTCGCCTCGTAGACCGTGCCGGTGTAGTAGTCGAGGCCGCGGGCGATCGACAGGTCCGCGACCACGCTGCCCGGGGGCAGGTCGCCCAGGTCCTCGAGGACCTGGGCGAGCTCGTCGAGGCCCTCGGTGAGCAGATCCGACTTCACGCCGAGGCGGCGCACCTCGTCGACGACCCCGGGGCCCGTCGCCCGGATCGCGGCGAGATCGAGACAGGCCCGAACCTGGTCCGCGTCGAGCCCGGCCTGGGCGCCGAGCAGGTTCGCGACGCCGTCGGGGCCGACCTTGTCCATCTTGTCCGCGATCCGGATGACCGCGAGCGGATCGCCGATCCCCAGCCCCTCGTAGAACCCCTGCAGCACCTTGCGGTTGTTGATGTTGATGGTCCAGGGCGGGACACCCAGGGTGCCGAGCACCTCGTGGACGATCCGGGGCAGCTCGGCGTCGAAGTGCAGGGGCACCCGGTCGACGTTGATGACGTCGATGTCGCACTGGGTGAACTCGCGGAAGCGGCCCTCCTGGGGCCGCTCACCGCGCCACACCCGCTGCATCTGGTAACGCTTGAACGGGAAGACGAGCTCGTTGAAGTGCGCGGCCACGTACCGGGCGAACGGCACGGTCAGGTCGAAGTGCAGGCCGAGCCGGGCGCTGTCGTCGTCCGCGTCGGCCTGCAGGCGGCGCAGCGTGTAGACCTCCTGGGAGGTCTCCCCCTTCGCGGTGAGCACGTCCAGCGCCTCGACCGACGGGGTCTCCACCGAGCAGAAACCGTAACGCTCGAAGGCCGCCCGGATCGTGTCGAGCCAGCGCTGCTCGACGATCCGGACCTCGGGCAGCCATTCCGGGAAACCGCTGACGGGCAGGGGGCGGACGATCGGCGCGTCACTCATCGCCGGGAGGTCTCCTCATCGATCTCGAACGGACGGGTACCTGCCGTCCCGGGCGCGGCCGACCGCGACGCCGGGCGGGGCTCACCGATGTCGAACGAGACGACGCATGCGTTGCACCCTACCTCGCGGATCACCCGGACCGTCCCGCCGGGACGGGGCCCCTTCTCCATCGAGCCCCGTGCCGGCGGGCGGCACACCCGCAGCGGTCAGGACCGGCGTCCCACGGGGGCGTCGATCTCCGCGTCGCGCGCGGCCGCGCCGTCCGGGCCGGTCGCGGCGGGCAGTCCGAATCGCGGCCGCTGCTCCGGCACGGGGCTGGGAATGACGCCCGTGGGCCGGCCGGGGGCCAGGTAGACCCAGCCGGCCTGGCGCCAGCGGTCGCCGTCGAGGGCGTGCCGGGCATCGATGATCAGCTTACGACGGACGAGCTGGCCCAACCGGGCCGGGTCGAGCTCGGCGAACTGGCGCCACTCGGTGAGCAGCACGACGGCGTCGGCGTCCGCGGCCACGTCCTCGACGGTCTCGCTGTAGGTGACGCCGGGCAGGGCGCGCCGCGCGTTGGGGGTCGCCACCGGGTCGACGACCGTCACGTCGGCGCCGGTGCGGGCCAGCAGGTCCGCGACCGCGAGCGCCGGCGAGTCGCGCACGTCGTCCGAGTTGGGCTTGAAGGCGGCGCCGAGCACGAGCAGCCGCCGACGCGCCAGCGTGCCGTCGAGCGCCGCGGCGACCAGGTCGACGACCCGATCCCGGCGCCGGTTGTTGATCTCGTCGATCTCGCGCAGGAACCGCAGCGCGACGCCGACGCCAAGCTCATCGGCACGCGCCTGGAAGGCGCGGATGTCCTTGGGCAGGCAGCCGCCGCCGAACCCGACGCCGGGGCGCAGGAAGTTGCCACCGATGCGGACGTCGTGGGACAGCGCCTCGGCCAGGGTGAGCACGTCGGCATCGACGGCCTCGCACACCTCGGCCATCGCGTTGATGAAGGAGATCTTCGTAGCGAGGAAGGAGTTCGCCGCGGTCTTGACGAGCTCGGCGGTCGCGTAGTCGGTCACGATCACCGGCACGCCCTGGGCGATCACCGGGGCGAAGGCCGCCCGCAGCGCCCCCTCGGCGGCGGGCGAGGCGACCCCGAACACGAGCCGGTCGGGATGCAGGGTGTCGGCGACGGCGAAGCCCTCGCGCAGGAACTCCGGGTTCCAGGCGAGCTGCACGCCGGCAAGGTCGGAGACGATGTCGGCATCGGCCCCGGCGTTCGCCGGGGCGAGCCGGGCGAGGGTCCGGGCGATCCCGGCGGCCGTGCCGGCCGGGACGGTGGACTTGCCGACCACCAGACACGGCCTGGTCAGCAGGGGCGCCAACCGCTCGATGGCCGCGTTGAGATGGCTCAGATCCGCCCCGTAGCCGTCGGGGCGCTGCGGCGTGCCGACGCACACGAAGTGCACGTCGCCAAATTCGGCGATCTCCTCGAAGGAGGTCGTGAAGCGAAGCCGGCCGGTCGCGAGGTTTGCCCGCAGCAGGTCGGCGAGATCGGGCTCGAAGAACGGGATCTCGCCCGCGGAGAGCCGCTCGATCTTCGAGTGGTCGACGTCGACGGCAAGCACCTCGAAGCCCAGTTCGGCCATGCAGACCGCGTGCGTGGCGCCGAGGTAGCCGGTTCCGATGACCGTCAGCCGCGGTCGGGGCCCGCTACCCGGCGCCGCCGCGTCCTCATGACTGTCCGACGTGCTCATCAGGCTCCTCTTCATCGTCGTACCCCCCTGGATTGAGGCGCTGGAACTGCCAGGCGTCCCGGCACATGTCCGCGACGCTGCGGCGAGCGGTCCAGCCGAGTGCCTCGCGGGCGAGCGTGGCGTCGGCGACGAGCGCGGCGACGTCCCCGGGCCGTCTGGCCACCACGCGGCAGGGAAGATCTCGGCCGCAGGCGGCGGAGAATGCCGCGTGCAGCTCCCGTACGGACGTCCCGGCGCCGGTCCCCAGGTTGATGACCCGGTGCCCCGGCTGGTCGGCGAGGTGGTCGAGGGCCAGGCGATGGCCCTCGGCGAGGTCGACCACGTGGATGTAGTCGCGCACCCCGGTGCCGTCGGGGGTGGGGTAGTCGTCGCCGAAGATGGACAGCTCGGCGCGGCGGCCCACCGCCACCTGGGCGAGGTAGGGCATGACGTTGTTCGGCACCCCACGGGGATCCTCGCCGAGCAGGCCCGACTCGTGCGCGCCGGTGGGGTTGAAGTACCGCAGGGAGATGACCTGCCAGGCCGGATCGCGGGCGCAGACGTCGGCGAGGATCTGCTCGCACATCCACTTGGTGCGCGAGTAGGGGTTGGTCGGCCGGGCCGGTGTGTCCTCGGTGATCGGCACCGTGTCGACCGTGCCGTAGATGGAGCAGGACGAGGAGAAGACCAGTCGGTGCACGCCGTGCTCGGCCATGACGCTGACCAGGCCAAGCGTGGCGTTGACATTGGTGTCGTAGTACTCCAGCGGGATCTCGACCGACTCGCCCACCGCCTTGCGGGCAGCAAAGTGGATCACGGCATCGATCGGCCGGCGGCGGAACACCTCGCCGAGAGCCGCCCGGTCGCGCACGTCGAGCCGGACGAACTCGAGGTCCCGGTCGGCGACCTTGCGCAGCCGGTCCAGAACCCGCGGCGAGCTGTTGACGAAGTTGTCCACACCGATGACTCGGTGCCCCGCCGCGAGGAGGTCGACACAGGTGTGCGAGCCGATGAATCCCGCGGCGCCGGTCACCAGGACGGTCCCGGTCCGGTCCGTCGACGTCATACCTCGACCATCCAGTTCCTCTTCGTCAACTCGCTCACCGTCAACTCGGCTCCGCAACGAACCCGGCTGTTCAGGCAACCCGGCTGTTCGTCACCCCGGACGACCCGGGTTCCCGGCGGACGGCTCGAGGGGCACCACCACGCAGGCGGCTCGGACAACAGGCACAGGAGAACATAACCCCCAGGTCGAACGGTCACCGCCCCCGCTTTTCCCGGTCGACCGGCCGCCGCTGGCCGCGCCGACACACGGGCTCCCGGGCCGGCCGGTTCTCCAGGTGTGCCAGCGCAACGGGGCCAGCCCGCCGCCACCGCGGCGGCACAGTGAACGCGTGGTTTTGGGAGTGTCACACCCGGAAACGCCGCGATCCTGAATCCCCGGTAACTTCATGTACGCACTCCGCGACCGAACAACACCGGTGAATGCGGGGCCGGAAAGCGGCCCCGCACCCGATCCGGTCGCGAGGCGGCCGGTGGCGCCGAGGGAGCGCGCCGTGTGCTCAGGCGACCTGGCAGCTCTCGGTGAGCTGGCCGGCAAACCAGGAGATCGTGCGGGTCAGGCCGTCGTGCAGGCTCGTCTTCGGCTCCCAGCCGAGCCGGGTGCGGGCGATGGTGATGTCCGGCTGCCGGACGGAGGGATCGTCCTCGGGTCGGGGGACGAAGGTGATCGGCGCCGTCGACCCGCACAGGTCGCGCACCAGCTTTGCCGTGTCGAGGATCGACATCTCGTGCGGGTTACCGATGTTGACCGGGCCGGGCAGGTCCGAGTGCAGCAGCCGGACGATCCCGTCGATCAGGTCGTCGACGTAGCAGATGGACCGGGTCTGGGAGCCGTCGCCAGCGACGGTGATGGGCTCCCCGCGCAGCGCCTGGGAGACGAAGGCGGGGATGGCCCGCCCGTCATCCACGCGCATCCGGGGACCGTAGGTGTTGAAGATCCGCACGATCGCCGTGTCGACGCCATGCTTGCGGTGGTAGGCCATCGTCACGGCCTCGGCGAAACGCTTCGCCTCGTCGTAGACGCTGCGCGGGCCGACCGGGTTCACGTTGCCCCAGTAGGTCTCCGGCTGCGGATTGACCTGGGGGTCCCCATAGGACTCCGAGGTGGATGCGAGCAGGAATCGGGCGCGCTTCTCCCGGGCGAGGCCCAGGGCGTGGAATGTGCCGAGCGACCCGACCTTGAGCGTCTCGATCGGCAGCTCATAGTAATCGAGTGGCGATGCCGGAGAGGCGAAGTGCAGCACGACGTCCACCGGGCCGGAAACATAGATGAAATCATTCACGTCCCGGTTGACCAGACGGAAACGGGGATCGACGAGCAGGTGCTCGACGTTGTCCGGCCGGCCGGTGAGGAAGTTGTCGAAGCAGATGACCTCGTAGCCGTCGCCGAGTAGACGCTCACAGAGGTGACTGCCGAGGAAACCGGCGCCGCCGGTCACTATCGCACGCACGTCGAGTGCTCCCGGATCTGAAACATCGAGGACCTTGGAAAGTGGCCACCGACCGCCGGTGGGACGGGCGGCGGCGCGGATGGACCGCATCCCGAGAGCCAGGCAGGAGTGCGGCGCAGCGGGTCGGACGGCGCCGCCTGAGCAGGTGAGACCGGACCTCAGATCACCCGGAATCGAAGGATCACCGTAGCCGCCGGTCCGCCCGAGTGGTCAGCACAGCCACTGCCGGATCGGCCAGGAAAGGCCGTGCGACACCACCACAGCACTACCCCCCAGTAGTCCAGACGACCGGCTACACCGACCTCTGGGGCATGGTACACAGGGCGTCGGCCGGTTAGTCCACCGCCCCTCCCCCAACGTCAGCCTGATACCAGGAAATCCGCGGCCGGGCACTGTACCTGATCACGTCGCGTGGATGGTCAATGCTCCGGCTGAACCGTTCGCATTCGGTGAGCAAACCGCCGCCGTCCGACCGGTGGACGCTGCGGAGCGTCGCAGGCCGAGTCGGCTGGCAATCGCACATCCACTTCCCGGCCGATTCCCGGGCCTGGGCCGGCCCGTCCGATCAGCGGGGGTCGCGCTCGAGGGCGATCGCGTGCCGCATCGCCGCGCGTCCCCGGCGGGTGTCGCCGGCGTCGCCGTAGGAGACCGCGAGCCGGTACCAGCGCCGCCAGTCGCCCGGGTCCGCCTCCACCTCGGCCCGCCGTCGCGCGAACACGGCGTCGGCGGAGGCCCGATCGATGCGCCCCGAAGGCCGGCGAACCAGGACTGGCTCGCCGGCCTCGGTACCGATCTCGCCGGCGATCCCGGGGCCGACTTCGGTGCCGACCGCCAGCAGGCGGGTGAGCCGGCCGCTTTCGCGGCCGAATTGCAGCTCGCGCGCGATGACGACGACCCCGACCACGGGCAGCAGCAGCACCCCGGCGCCGAGCCCGCGGGCGGCCCAGCGATCGTCGCCGAGCAGGACGACACCGCGCCAGCCGATCAGGCCGAGATAGAACAGGCAGGCAGCGACCAGAACGGCGACCGTCGCCCGGGCCCTCACCGGCCAGCTCCGTCGCCCACCGGCGCAAGCCGGAGCCGGGCCCCGGCCAAGGCCGCCACGGCCAGTCGCCCCGCCTGGCGCGTGCAGCAGAACAACGCGACGTGCAGGGGGCGGCCCGGCGGGAGGGGGACTCCGCCGTCGATCTCGTAGCGGGTGTTGGTCACCTTACGGGCCTGCGCGCGGGGATCGTCGGCGGCCGTCGGCGGCTCGTCCGGCCGGCAGACCACCATCATCTCCGTGCAGCCGGCCGGCCAGGTCCATCGCAGCCGTTCATCGACCCACCGTAGCCCGACGGGCGGGGGCAGGGTGTCGGCGGCGTTGACGGCAGGCGCGGCGGAGCCTGCCTCCGGCGACGGCACACCGGTCGGCGGCACCGGGTCTGCGGGTGGCACCGGGTCTGCGGACGGCACCAGGTCTGCGGGTGGTGGGCCGGGCTCGGCCGTCCCGACCGGTGCGGACCAGGCCCCGCCCACGCCCGCGGCAACCTCGTAACGCGGAATGGCACCGTCGGGCGGTGCGCCGCCGTCCTCGAGGCTGCTGCCCGCGGTCACGCCGACCGCCCGGCCGACGCCGTCGGCGGTGAACCGGGTGACCCGGTATCGCACCTCGCCGGCGGTCGTCGACGGTTGCCAGCTCACCAGGACCGAACGGCCGTCCCGCTGAGCCTGTACCGCCCCCGGCGGGGCGGGGCCGGGCCGGCTTCGCGCGAGCAGCGCCGAAGCCTCAGCATGGTCGGTGACCAGGGCGAGGGCCTCGCCGAGCAGGCGGTCGCGGTCGTGCGCACCGGCCGTTTGGGCGCGGGCGACGAGCGCGTCGGCGCCGCTGCAACGAGCCTCGGCCAGGGACAGCAGCTCCCCGGCGAGCTGGTTACCCGGGCCGGGTACGTCAGCGCCGGTCTCGGCGAGCCGCCGGGCCGTGGGAAGCACCGCCCGGTACCGGCCGGCCGCGATCAGCGGGGCGAGCTGCGCCCAGCGGTCGGCCGCTGCCCGGATCGCGGTCTCCACCTCGTCGTCCATCGCCCGGATGGGCGGCAGGGTCTCGCCCGCGAGCTCGCGGGCGGCCGCCACGTGCTCGCCGGCCTCCACCGGACGGCCGGCCCGCAGCGCCGCACGGGCGCGGGAGACCGCCGCGCGCCAGGCGTCCGCACGGGCAGGCGCCGGCCCTCCGGCGGGCGGGGCACCCCCGCGCGGTCCCCGTCCCGCTGCGGCCGTCGGATCGGGGAACGCGTCTGGACCCGACCGGGAGGAGCCCGGACCCGGAGGTCGGGAGGAGCCCGGCGGCGCGGCCGGGGGCAGTGGCGCGGCCGGGGGCGGCAGCGGCGGCACGGTGACCCCCTGCTCCCGAGCGAGGGAGCGGACCACGGCACGCGCGCGGTGCGGGTCGAGGCCGTCCGCCTGCGCCTCGGCGACGAGTTCGGCCGCCTCCGCCGGGAGCAGCGCGTCCTCGACGAGGACCGCCGCCGCCACCCGCGGCCGCAGCCGCTCGCTCGTCGCGGCGGCGAGTGCATCGAGATAGGCGTCCGCGTCCCCCTCGACCAGCAGCGCGCCGACGGCGGCCAACAGGTCGTCGAGAAGCGCGCGGCGGCGGTCCGGCCGACGAGCGCGATTGCGGACCAGCGCCTCGTCACGCAGGTCCCGGATCTGCTCGCGCGAGGTGCCGGGCGGCACGCCGAGCAGGTCGAACAGGCTGCGCGGCGGGCCGGACGCGGTGATCCGGCCCAGCTCGTCGAGATCCGCGCGAATCTGGCGGAGCACCTCGGCGGGAATCGGCTCGGGCCGCGGCTGGTCGGTCGGCCCGGTGGCCGGGCCCGCGGTGACGATCCGATGGCGGCGGGTCCGCAGCGCGAACGCGGACTCGTCGATGCCCTGGGTCGCCGCCCATGCCCGCAGGCCGGCGACCCGGTCGGCCGGGATGCCCCCGAACCGGGCGACGAGGCGGGCGACGGCGGCATCGAGGGCGGCGAACCGCTCGTCGTCCCGGGCGGCGCGGGCGGCGGCGACCCGATCGCGCAGGGCTAGGCGCGAGGTTCGGTCGGCGAGCGCCGCGGACAGCTCGGTGTGCAGGTCGAGCAGACCGATGATCACACCACGGTAGCGGGGATGGTCCCGGCTGCGCTGCCAGAAGGCCCAGACCTCGGCGATGCGGGCACGGATCGCCGCGTCGTCGAGCGTGTCCACCTCCGCCAACGGGATGTCGTAGATCTCGAACGGGTCGCTGTGTTCGGCGCCGCCGCGGCGGTGCACCACGGCGAGCACCCGGCGACGGTAGTCGTCGGATTCGAAAACCCGCATCGTCGTCCCCCCGTCAGACCCAGCCGTCCGGCATACCGCCCAGGCCGCCCTTCGGCCCGCCCGGCCCGGAAGATCCGCCAGGTCCCCCGGGGGGGCCGCCGAGACCCGGCCGGCCGTCGACGCCCGGGAGGCCACCGCGTTCCCGGCGGGCCCGGGCGACCTGCTCCCGCTCTCGGGCCACGTCGGCCTGGCTCAGCGCCGCCGACGTCTCGACCCGCACCGTCAGCGGTCGGTCGGCGAGACCCTCGTGGGTGGCCGTGACCTCGAGGATGCCGTCGAAGCCCATCCGAAAGACGATCTGGATCTGCGACCCGGCCGGGAAGCCGGGCGGGATGCCGGTGATCTCGGCTTCGGCTATCACCTTGTTGTCCTCGACCCGGGTCGACTCCAGGCCGCCGGCCTGTTCGACCACGTAGACGGTGACGGCGTCCTGGTCGTCGCGCACGGTCCCGAAGGACCGCCGGACCGCGATCGGCAGCCGGTCGTTGCGGTGCACCAGGAACACCGCGCCCTGCTCGCCGAGGCGGCTGAGTGCCAGCACGCCGAAGCCGCGGGAGACGACATTGACAACCTGTACCTCGACGGTCCGACGCACCCGCTGGGCGGGCAGGCCGAGCGCGTCGGCGAGCCGCCGGCAGGCCGCGTCCAGATCGGCCGGGGCGGCGGCGTCCACCCCGGCGCCGTCGACGAGCTGGCCGCGGGTGACCAGATCGGCGAGCACCAGCCGTTCCAGGGCCTTCTTCTCGCCGTAGACGGCGGCGCCGCGGGCGACCGCGAGATCCGGGTCGGACAGTTCGACGGGCACCCCGAACTCGGCGGCGAGCCGGCGGGCCACGGCGGGCATCCGGGAGGCACCGCCGACGAGCAGGATCCGGTCGATGCCGCGGACCCCGCGGGCGAGCGCCGCGTCGCGGGCGGCCCGGGTCAGGGCGACGGTCCGGTCGAGCAGCCCGGCGGTGAGCCGTTCCAGCTCGTCGCGGGTCAGCACCACCCCGGTGCGGCGGCCGGCGTGCTCGACGACGACGGTGGTGGTGGCGACGTCGGTGAGGTCCCGGCGGGCCCGCTCGGCGGCGAGCAGCAGCGCCTGGGAGCCCGCTCCCTCGTCGAGAGGGTCCGGGGCGCCCGGATGTTCGGTGAGGAACCGGTCGCACAGGTGCAGCACGATCTTCTCGTCCCAGTCGGCGCCGCCGAGCTGATGGTCGCCGTCGATGGCGACGACGGCGACCCGCCGGTCCGCGAGCTCGACGACGGTGACGTCGAACGTGCCGCCGCCCAGGTCGTAGACGAGGGCGACCTCCTCTGCCGCGGTGCCGGGTCCACCGAGGCTACGCCGGCTGCCGATCTCGAAGCGGGCGAACCCGTAGGACAGGGCCGCCGCGGTCGGCTCGTTGATGACATCGACGACGTTGAGCCCCGCGTACTCGCCGGCCAGCACCGTCGCCCGGCGCTCCTCGTCGCCGAAGTACGCCGGAACGGTGATCACGACGTCCTCCACCCGCTCGCCGGTGGCAAGCGCCGTGTCGGCGACCAGCGCCTTGAGGATCAGGCCGCTGACGGCCGGCGCGGACCAGGCCGCACCCTGGGTGATGAAGCGCCAGTCGCCATCGCCCATCCGCCTCTTGACCAGCGAACAGACGTCGTCGGGTCGGGCCCGGGCAAGCTCGCGGGCGGTCTGCCCGGTGAGGTAGTCGTCCGTGCCCACGAACAGCACGACGCTCGGCAGCGTCAACGCGCCGTCGGACAGCGGCACGATCTGCGGCTCCCCGGCGCCCGACACGCGGGCCAGGCAACTGAACGTCGTGCCCAGATCGATTCCGAAGACGCTGCGGGTACCCGCCGGCGGCCGGCGGTCGACATGTCCGACCACACCCGGAAACCTATCTTTCGCGGTGGAGCCGCCCCGCGCAGGACACCCGGCGACTGATCCAGCTCGAGCCGGTCAGTCCAGCTCGAGCCGGTCAGTCCAGCTCGAGCCGGTCAGTCCAGGTCGAGCAGGTGCTCCAGGCCGACGGTCAGGCCGGGACGGTCGGCGATGCGTCGCACGGCGAGCAGCACGCCCGGCATGAAGGAGGTGCGGTCGTAGGAGTCGTGCCGCAGGGTCAGGGTCTCCCCCGCGCCACCGAGCAGCACCTCCTGGTGGGCGACGAGGCCCGCGAGGCGCACGGCGTGCACGGGCACGCCCGCGACCCGGGCGCCGCGGGCGCCGTCGAGCGCCGTGGCCGTCGCGTCCGGCCCGCCCGGCGCGAGTCCGGCGGCCGTGCGCGCCTGCGCCACGAGCTCGGCCGTGCGCCGGGCGGTGCCGCTCGGCGCGTCGACCTTGTTGGGATGGTGCAGCTCGACGATCTCGACGGAGTCGAAGAAGCGGGCGGCGCGGGCGGCGAACATCATCATGAGCACGGCAGCCACCCCGAAGTTCGGGGCGACCAGCACTCCGACCTTCGGCGCGTCGCCGAGCCAGCCGCGCACCGTGGCCAGCCGCTGGTCGTCGAAGCCGGTGGTGCCGACGACGACGTGCCGGCCCGCCTCGACGCACCAGCGGACGTTGTCGAGCACCGCGTCCGGCGTGGTGAAGTCCACGACCACGTCGGCCGCCGCGAGCGCGTCCCGGTCGTCGCCGACATCGAGCGCGGCGACGAGCGCGAGGTCCGGGGCGGCCTCGACGGCGGCACACACCGTCGACCCCATGCGGCCACGTGCACCGAGAACCCCCACCGTGAGCTGCTCGCTCATGCCTCTCCCCTCCGTGGCGGACGCCGATCGCCGCCCTCCGCCGCCGCGGCCGAACCGGCCGTCCGTGGGCCCGGGCCGGGCCCACGACTCAACGGGCGACGGCCGCGCCGAAGTCGTGGTCGTCGAACGGCCCGATGACGCCGAGCGCCCAGGGCTGCTCGACGAGCGTCGCCGCCACCTGCGTGACGTCGTCCAGGGTGACCGCGTCCACCCGGGCGATGATCTCGTCGACGGACAGCAGCTCGCCGTGGACGAGCTCACTCTTGCCGAGACGGCTCATCCGCGAGCCGGTGTCCTCCAGGCCGAGGACGAGAGAGCCGTGGCTCTGTCCGCGGGCGCGGTCGAGCTCCTCGGCGCTGATCCCGTGCTCGGCGATGGACCGCACCTGGTCCCGGGCGATCGCCAGGACCTCGTCGGCACGCTTGGGGGCGCAGCCGGCGTAGACGCCGAACAGGCCGGCGTCGGCGAAGTGCGACGCGAACGAGTACACCGAGTACGCCAGGCCCCGCTTCTCGCGGACCTCCTGGAACAGCCGGGAACTCATCCCACCGCCCAACGCCGTCGAGAGCACCCCGAGCGCGAAGCGGCGCGGGTCGTGCCGGGACAGACCGACCGTGCCCAGCACGAGGTTCGCCTGCTCGGTGGGCCGCTCCGACACGACGATGCCGGGCGCCGGCGGGTAGTCGTAGCGGCCGGCGCGCACCGCCGACGGATCCCCGGCCGACGTCAGATGGTCGCCGAAGGCGTCCGCGACGAGCGCGAGCACACGATCGTGCTCCAGGTTCCCGGCGACCGAGACGACCATCGCCGGTGGGACGTACCGGGAACGGTAGTAGTCGGCGATCGTCTCGCGGCCGAGCCCCTCGATCGACTCGATCGTGCCGAGCACCGGCCGGCCGAGCGCCGACGCGCCGAGCATCGCCTCGGCGAAGACGTCATGGACGACGTCGCCAGGGTCGTCCTCGTGCATGGCGATCTCCTCGAGGATCACGCCACGCTCGGCCTCGACGTCGTCGGCGGTCACCAGCGAGTTGGTGACCATGTCGGCGACGACGCCGACGGCCATCGCGAGGTCGGAGTCCAGCACCCGCGCGTAGTAGCAGGTGTACTCCTTGCTCGTGAACGCGTTGAGGTCACCGCCGACCGCCTCGACCGACGCGCTGATCGTCAGGGCGTCCCGGGTCGGGGTGCCCTTGAACAGCAGGTGCTCGAGATAGTGGGAACAGCCGGCGGTCACCGGGGTCTCGTCCCGCGAGCCGACGCCCACCCAGACGCCGATCGCGGCCGAGCGGACCCCGGGGACGCGCTCGGTGATCACCCGCAACCCGCCGGGCAGCACGGTGCGCCGCACCGCGCCGCCCAGCAACGTCTCGCTACTGGAGCCCCCGGCGAGCAGGCGGGCCACCCGCTCACCGGCGTCCGCGGCGCCTCGGACCGAGGTGCCGGTGCCGTCGGTGGAGCGGGTCAGGTCAGGGGTGGGGGTGTCGGACACGGCGGGCCGTCAGGAAGCCGCCGCCGCGTCCGCGGCCTCGGCGCTCGGAGAAAGGCTGATCTTGCCGCGGGCGTCGATCTCGGTGATCTCCACCTGGAGCTTCTGTCCCACGGTCAGCACGTCCTCGACCTTCTCCACCCGCTTGCCGCCCGAGAGCGTCTTGAGCTTGGACACGTGCAGCAGGCCGTCCCGACCCGGGGTGAGCGAGACGAACGCCCCGAAGTTGGTGATCTTGACGATGGTACCGAGGTACCGCTCGCCGACCTCGGGCATCTGCGGGTTGGCGATCGCGTTGATGGCCGAGCGGGCGGACTCCGCCGAGGGGCCGTCCACCGCACCGATGTAGATCGTGCCGTCGTCCTCGACGGTGATCTCGGCACCGCTGTCCGCCTGGATCTGGTTGATCATCTTGCCCTTGGGCCCGATGACCTCGCCGATCTTGTCGACCGGGATCTTCACCGAGATGACCCGCGGGGCGTGCGCGGACATCTCGTCCGGGCTGCCGATCGCCTCCGCCATGACGTCGAGGATCGCCAGCCGCGCGCCGCGAGCCTGCTGCAGAGCCGAGGCCAGCACCGAGGCGGGGATGCCGTCGAGCTTGGTGTCGAGCTGCAGGGCGGTGACGAAGTCGCGGGTGCCGGCGACCTTGAAGTCCATGTCGCCGTACGCGTCCTCGGCGCCGAGGATGTCGGTCAGCGTGACGTAGGCGTCGTCGGCGTGCACGAGTCCCATCGCGATGCCGGCGACCGGCGCCTTGAGCGGCACACCGGCGTTGAGCAGGGACAGCGTGCTCGCGCAGACCGACCCCATCGACGTCGAACCGTTGGAGCCCAGCGCCTCGGAGACCTGCCGGATCGCGTAGGGGAACTCCTCGCGGCTGGGCAGCACCGGCAGCAGCGCCCGCTCGGCGAGCGCGCCGTGGCCGATCTCGCGCCGCTTCGGCGACCCGACCCGGCCGGTCTCGCCGGTGGAGTACGGCGGGAAGTTGTAGTTGTGCATGTAGCGCTTGGTCCGGTCGGGGTTGAGCGTGTCGACCGTCTGCTCCATGCGCAGCATCGCCAGCGTGGTGACGCCGAGGATCTGCGTCTCACCCCGCTCGAACAGCGCCGAGCCGTGCACGCGCGGGATGTAGTCGACCTCGGCCGACAGCTCCCGGATCTCCGTCGTCGACCGGCCGTCGATCCGCACGCCCTCGGTGACGATGCGGGAGCGGACGAGCTTCTTGGTCAGCGCCCGGTAGGCGGCGCCGATCTCCTTCTCCCGCCCCTCGAACTGGGCGGCGACCTTCTCCGCGGCCAACTGGCGGACCCGGTCGAGCTCGTTCTCCCGCTCGGCCTTGCCGGCGATGCGCAGCGCGGCGGACAGCTCGTCGNCCACGGCGGCGGACAGGGCCTCGAGCACGTCGTCGTGATGGTCGATGAAGACCGGGAACTCCCGCGTCGCCTTGCCGGCCAGCGAGGCCAGCTCGCTCTGGGCCCGACACAGCTCGCGGATGGCGGGCTTGGCGGCCTCCAGACCCGCGGCGACGACCTCCTCGGTCGGCGCGGGCGCGCCGCCGGCGATCAGCTCCACCGTGCCCGGAGTGGCCTCGGCCTCGACCATCATGATCGCCACATCCGAGCCGTCCTCGACGACGCGACCGGCCACGACCATGTCGAAGGTGGCCCGGGCCAGCTCCGAATGCGTCGGGAAGGCGATCCACTCGCCGTCGACGTACCCGACCCGGGTCGCGCCGATCGGGCCGGTGAAGGGCAGTCCGGACAGGGTCGTCGACGCGCTGGCCGCGTTGATCGCGACCACGTCGTAGAGCGTGTCCGGGTCGAGGGCCAGCACCGTGGCCACGACCTGGATCTCGTTGCGCAGCCCCTTGGCGAACGAGGGGCGCAGCGGCCGGTCGATGAGGCGGCAGGTGAGGATCGCGTCCTCACTCGGCCGGCCCTCGCGACGGAAGAACGAGCCGGGGATCCGCCCGGCGGCGTACATCCGCTCCTCGACGTCCACCGTCAGCGGGAAGAAGTCGAGCTGTTCCTTGGGCTGCTTGCTGACCGTCGTCGCCGAGAGCACCATCGTGTCGCCCAGGTAGGCGACGGCGGAACCGGCGGCCTGCCTGGCCAGCCGACCGGTCTCGAACCGCACCGTACGGTTTCCGGCCGGGGTCGCAATGACCGCCTCGGCCGCATGTGTCGAGTCGTCCACTCGAACCACTCCATCCTCTTCGTCGGCCGGGTCCACGCAGCCGATCTTGTTCTCCGGCCGTGTCCGCGTCTCGAGGATGCCGGTGCTCAGTCGAAGCCCCCGGGGAGGGCATTGCCCGCTCCCGGCGACCACGACCGAGGACCGGCGGCTCTCGCCACCACGGATCCCGGCCAGCTCCTCCGATCCGCCGGCGGAGACCTCCGCCGGCGGGCGACGCATCTGGTATCTACCCCCGATGCGTCAGAGGGAGCGTCCCCGAAGGGCCGCTCCCTCTTCGCGCTACCGCCGTAGCCCGAGTCGCTCGATCAGGGCCCGGTATCGGTTGATATCCGTCTTCGACAGGTAGTTCAGCAGCCGGCGGCGGCGCCCGACGAGCAGGAGCAGACCCCGGCGGCTGTGATGATCGTGCTTGTGCACCTTGAGGTGCTCGGTCAGGTCGCTGATCCGACGGGTCAGCATCGCGACCTGCACCTCGGGCGAGCCGGTGTCCCGCTCAACGGTGGCGTAATCGGACATGATCTTCTGTTTGACGTCGCTCGCGAGCGGCACGCTCCACCCTCTCCTTCTGCTTCGGGACGGCGCGCGCCCGGGGTCTTCCTCACCCGAACCGACCGCCGGACCACGGCCTCATCGCCGTGTGGTCCGGACACGCCGCACCCGCCTGGACCCGAAGCCTATCAACCCGAGGGGAACCGCTCGGGCACCGGTGACCCCCGTACCCGCGGACCTCCACCCGCGGCCGGGCTCCCCGACCGGGCCGACGCTCAGCCGGGGCCCACGCTCAGACGGGCAGCGTGACCGTTCTGGTCGCCTCGACGTCGACAGCCATCTGCGTGACGAGCTCATCCACCGACTCGAAACGCAGCGTCGGACGCAGGCGGCTGGTGAACTCGTAGGCCATGTACTCGCCGTAGAGATCCCCGTCGAAGTCCAGCAGAAAGGCCTCCACCCGCCGCTCCCGGCCGGCGAACGTCGGGTTCGTGCCGATCGAGATCGCGGCGGGCTGGCGGCGGCCGTCCCAGCAGGCGAACCCGGCGTACACCCCGTCGGCCGGCACCGCCGCCCACGGCGTCACCTCGACGTTTGCCGTCGGGTAGCCGATCGTCCGGCCGCGGGCGTCACCGTGCACCACCACGCCCTCGACCCGGTGTGGTCGGGCCAGGGCCACCGCGGCCGACTCCACGTCGCCCTCGGCGACGCGGCGGCGGATCTCGGTCGAGGACAGCACCCGGTCCCCCGAGCGGACCAGGCGGACCCCGTCGACCTCGAACCCCTCCCGAGCCCCGTCCGCCGCCAGCGTGGCCAGCGTGCCGGCGGCCCGGTGGCCGTAGGTGAAGTTCTCCCCCACCACGACCACGCTCGCGCCGAGCCGCTCGACCAGCATTCCGTGCACGAACTCGGCCGGGGGGAGCTGGCTGAAGTCCAGCGTGAACGGCTGCACGCACAGCGCGTCGACGCCGATCGCCGCAAGCAGCTCGGCCTTGTGGCGCAACGTCGTCAGCAGGGCCGGATGGCTGCCGGGGCGCAGTACCTCCCCCGGATGCGGATCGAAGGTGAGGACGACGGCCCGCTCGCCGCGGTCCCGGGCGCGACGCACCGCCTGCCCGATGATCTGCCGATGCCCGAGGTGCACCCCGTCGAAGAAACCGATCGTGACGACCCCGCCGCGCCACTCGGCCGGCGTGTTCTCCGCCCCTCGCCACGTTTGCACGTGGGAAGCCTAGGACATTCTCGCGCGGTACGGTCGAGCGCCGCCCGCCCCCTGCCGCGCACGGGGGTCAGGCCGGGGCGAACACGACCAGCGAGCGGACCGCCTCGGCGCTTTCCTCGACCAGTGCCAGCACGGACCCGTCCGGGCCGAACACGCCGTAGGTGCCCGGCCGCCCTACCGGCGCCAACCGGCGGCCGTGGCGCACGTCGACCGCCGCGTCCCCGGCCACGTCCCGGCGCGCGAAACCGGCCGAGACGGCCTCCGACAAGCCGATGACCGCCCCCGCGCCCAGCTCGGCGAACGTGTCGAGGCTCACCGCCCGGCCCAGCCCGAACGGCCCCACGACGGTGCGCCGCAGCGCCGTCAGGTGCCCTCCACAGCCCAACGCCGCCCCGAGGTCACGCGCGAGCGCCCGGATGTAGGTCCCGCTGGAGCAGCCGACCGTCACGTCGAGATCGCAGCCCCCCTGGTCCGCCGCGCCGTCGGCGGCGCGGCGGGCGAGCAGGTCGAAGCGGTGCACCGTGACCCGGCGGGCGGCGAGCTCGACCTGCTCACCGGCCCGCACCCGGGCGTAGGCGCGTACCCCGCCGACCTTGACCGCGCTGACGCTCGATGGCACCTGGTCGATCGACCCGGTCAGGGCCGCCATCGCCCGCGCGAGCCGCGCGGGGTCGACGTCGACGGGCCGGTCCTCGAGTGGCTCGCCCTCGGCGTCGTCGGTCGTCGTGGTGCGACCGAGTCGGATCGTCGCGTCATACACCTTGTCCGTGAGCGCGAGGTGACCCAGCAGCCTCGTGGCCCGGCCGGCGCCAAGCAGGAGCACGCCGGTCGCCATCGGGTCGAGGGTGCCGGCATGACCGACGCGGCGTTGACCCAGGATGCGCCGGGCACGGGCGACCACGTCGTGCGAGGTGAGCCCGGGCGGCTTGTCGACGACGACCAGCCCGTCGACCTGCGGCCCCCCCGCCGGGCGGGATCCCCGCGGGCTCACCGGACGCTCACGGCCGGCCCCCGCCCGGCCCGACCCTGGGCGGGGGCGACTGCGGAGGTGCGCCCAGCGGCAGCGTCGGGGCCGGTCAGGGCCCCGCCCGCGGGGTCGGCCAGCCGCGGCGCCAGAGCCAGCGCCGCCCGCACCGTGTCCATGAGCTCCGGCAGCTCCGCGCTCGTCACGAAGCCTGCGGCCAGCCGGTGGCCGCCGCCCCCAAGACCGGCACACAGCGCGCCGACGTCAACGCTCCCCTTGGACCGTACGGAGACCTTCCAGACGCCGTCGTCCTGCTTGCAGATCACGGCGACCTCGGCCTCGGACGCCGTACGCAACGTGTCGATGAAGCCCTCGATCTCGTCGTAGTCCAGCCCCGAGGCCCGCAGGTCGGCCTGGGCGCACCAGGTCCAGGTCAGGTCGTGCTCGGGTTCCAGCCGGGCCCGGCCCAGCACCTCGCCGAGGAGCTTGAGGTAGCCGAACGGGTGGGTGTCCCACAACGCCCGACTGATCAGATCGTGCCGGATGCCGGTGGCCAGCAGGCGCGCGGCCAGGCGGTGCACCGCGGGCGTCGTCGCCGCGAACCGGAAGGAGCCGGTGTCCGTGACCAGGCCGGTGTAGATCGCCGCGGCCAGGTCCGCGTCCAGCGCCACCCCGAGGGCGTCGATCAGGCCGACGACCATCGCGCTGGTCGACGCGGCCTCGCTGTCGACGAGGTTGAGGTCGCCGAAACGGGTGTTGGAGGCGTGATGATCGACGACGACCATCCGGCTGCCGGCGGTGATCTGGGCGAGTCGGCCGAGCCGGGACCGGCTGGCCGCGTCCAGGCAGACCACGAGACCCGGCCGGGCGGTGATCGCCACCGGATCGACGAGCAGCTCCTGGCCGGCAAGGAAGCGCAGGGTCCGGGGAACGGCGAAGGGCTCGGCGTCGAAGGACACCCTCGGCCGCGCCCCGAGCGTCCGCAGCGCCAACGCGAGGGCCAGCGCCGAACCGAGGCTGTCACCGTCGGGATTGACGTGCGCGACGAGCAGGATGTCGCCACCGGCGTCGGCGGCCGCCGCCAGCGCGGCCACCACGGCCGCCCGGTCGGCCGCCACGAGATCGCTCGCGTCGCTCATCGCCCGTCCCATCGCCGTGTCCGTGGCCCACCGGCGCGCCGGCGGTTCGTCCCCTTGGAGCGGCTTATCACTCTCAGCGCCCGACGGTCGGCTCGCCGCCGGGTGATGCCGGATACACCTGGTGACCGCCGACCGCGCCGGCCTCCCGAGCCCTGGCATCTCCGCCCAGGGCATCGTCCGCGTCGAACTCCTCGACATCGTCGAACTCGTCGACGATGTCGGTGTCCACGTCGTCCTCGACGTCGTCGTCGGCGGTCCGCGGACGGCGGTAGGGATCGTCGTCGCCCGCCGGCCGGGCGTCGCGGCGCACCTCGGCGAGCCGGGCATCCCGCTCCCGGGCGACGCTGATCAGCTCCTCCAGGTGCTTGGCGTCGTCGGGCAGCCGGTCGTGCACGAAGGTGAGGGTCGGGGTGACCTTCACGCCGGTGGCGCGGCCGACCTGGCTGCGCAGCAGCCCGCGAGCGGACTCGAGGGCCTCCGCCGACGCACGGCGTGCGGCCTCATCGCCGTACACGGTGTAGAACACGGTCGCGTCGACCAGGTCGGGTGTGACCCGCACTTCCGTGACCGTCACCATGCCGAGGCGGGGATCCTTCACGCCTCGTTCCAGCGCGGACGCGACCACCTCACGAATTCGCACGGCCAGCTTCCGTGCCCGGGCCGGATCAGCCACCGTAGACCTCCTCGCTCCGTGTTACCTCGGCGTCGTTCCCGCCGCGATCCCGCCCACTCGGAGACGCCACCGTGACCGATACCGCGCGGGGATCGCTTCCGCACGGGAGACAGCTACCGCGCGGGAGTTCCCGCCGCCCGCCGGATGCCCGATCGCCTGGGCGACGCCCGGGGCAGGCGCCTGGCGCCCTCCGGCGAGCGGCTCAGTCGAGGGTGCCCGCCGACAGGTGGGACTGCCCGTCAGCGTCGTCCTCGGCCAGGCAGCGCTCGCGCGCGGCGAGGATCTCGACCTCGGGGCGCCCTGCCACCAACTGTTCACAGGCGTGCAGGACCTCGATGCAGTGCGCACGGTCGGCGGCGACGACCGCCATCCCGATCTCGGCCCGCCGGTGCAGGTCGAGATGCCCCGTCTCGGCGACGCTGAGGGCGAACCGACGGCGCAGTTCGGCCACGATCGGCCGGACCACCGAGCGCTTCTCCTTCAGCGAGTGCACATCGCCGAGCAGCAGGTCAAGGCTGAGAGTCCCGATCCACATGATCGCCTCCCGCGGTGCGACACGGACCGCCGGTGCCGGCCGGACGCGCAGGCGCCCGACCGGCCGGCACCGACCGGCAACGTGCCTCAGACGCGGGGAACCTCCCGCTGCTCGAAGGTCTCGATGACGTCGTCGACCTTGATGTCGTTGAACGACCCGAGACCGATACCGCACTCGTAGCCCTCACGGACCTCGGTCGCGTCGTCCTTGAACCGCTTGAGCGACTCGACCGTGAGGTTGTCCGCCACGACCACGCCGTCGCGGATGAGACGGGCCTTGGTGTTGCGGCGGATGATGCCGGAGCGGACGAGCGAACCCGCGACATTGCCGATCCGCGGCACCCGGAAGACCTCGCGCACCTCGGCGGTACCGAGCTGCGCCTCCTCGTAGACCGGCTTGAGCATGCCCTTGAGGGCGTTCTCGATGTCCTCGATGGCCTGGTAGATCACCGAGTAGTACCGGACCTCGACACCCTCGCGATCGGCCAGCTCCGTCGCCTTGCCCTGCGGGCGGACGTTGAAGCCGATGATGACCGCGTCCGACGCCGACGCCAGCATGACGTTGGTCTCGGTGATCGCACCGACGCCCCGGTCGATGATCCGCAGGCCGACCTCGTCGCCGACATCGATCTTGAGCAGGGCGTCCTCGAGAGCCTCGACCGAACCGGAGACGTCGCCCTTGAGGATGAGGTTGAGCTGGGTCTTCTCGCCCTCCTTCATCCGCTCGAGGATCGTCTCCAGCGTCGGGCGGCCACGGCTGAGGGCGAGCTCGGCATTGCGCTCCCGCGCCTGCCGGCGCTCGGCGATCTGGCGGGCGACCCGGTCCTCGGGCACCACCAGGAAGTTGTCACCCGCGTCGGGAACGCTGGTGAAGCCGAGCACCTGCACCGGGCGGGCCGGACCCGCCTCGGTCACCTGACCGCCGTGCTCGTCGAGCATCGCCCGAACCCGGCCGAACGCCTCACCGGCGACCACCGAGTCGCCGACCCGCAGCGTGCCGCGCTGGACCAGCACGGTCGCCACCGGGCCACGGCCGCGGTCGAGCCGGCCTTCGATCGCGACGCCCTGCGCCTCCGTACCCGTCGGGGCCCGCAGGTCCAGCGAGGCGTCGGCCGTCAGGATGATCGCCTCGAGCAGCCCGTCGATGTTCGTCTTGTTGCGGGCGGAGACGTCGACGAACATCGTGTCGCCGCCGTACTCCTCGGCGACCAGGCCGTACTCGGTGAGCTGACCGCGCACCTTCGCCGGGTCGGCGCCCTCCTTGTCGACCTTGTTGACGGCCACGACGACCGGCACCCCGGCCGCCTGGGCGTGGTTGAGCGCCTCGATGGTCTGCGGCTTCACCCCGTCGTCGGCCGCGACCACGAGGACCACGATGTCGGTGACCTGGGCACCTCGGGCACGCATGGCGGTGAACGTCTCGTGACCCGGGGTGTCGATGAAGGTGATCGGCCGCTCGTCGCCGTCGACCGTGGCCCGCACCTGGTAGGCGCCGATGTGCTGGGTGATGCCGCCGGCCTCGCCCGCGACCACGTCGGTGAAGCGGATGGCGTCGAGCAGTTTCGTCTTGCCGTGGTCGACGTGACCCATGACGGTCACGACCGGCGGCCGGATGCTGAGCTCGACGTCGTCGCCGTACTCGCCGCCGAAGGACAGGTCGAAGCTCTCCAGCAGCTCCTTGTCCTCGTCCTCCGGGCTGACGATCTGCACTTCGTACCCGAGGGTCACGCCAAGCAGTTGCAGCGTCTCGTCGGTGCAGGACTGCGTCGCGGTCACCATCTCACCGAGCTGGGTGAAGACGACCTGGACCAGCGCACCGGGATTCGCGTCGATCTTGTCCGCGAAGTCGGCCAGCGAGGCGCCACGCGGAAGTCGGATGGCCTGCCCGTTGCCACGGGGGACCATCGCGCCCATCCGCGGCGCCTCCAGGCCGCTCTCCCACTCCTGCCGCTTCGCGCGCTTGGACTTGCGCTGACGGCCCGGACGGCCGCGGCCACCGGGGCCGAACGCGCCCGCCGTGGTACCGCCACGCCCGCGGCCACCCGCCGCGGGACGACCGCCACCGCCGCCACCGGGACGACCGGGGGCACCGGCACCGCCGCCGCCACCGCCACCACCGGGACGACCGGGAGCGCCGCCGCGACCGGCGAAACCGCCGGGACGCGGGCCGCCACTGCCGCCGCCACCACCGGGACGACCCGGTGCGCCGCCACCGGGACGACCGGGAGCGCCGCCCGCGGGACGGGGCTGGAACATGTTCGCGTTGGGCCGCGGACCGCCGCTACCACCCGGCCGCGGCGGCATCCCGCCGGCACCACCAGGGCGTGAGCCGGGACGCGGCGGCATCGAGCCGGGCGAGGGGCGAGGACCACCGGCGCCGGGAGCACCGGGGCGAGGGCCACCCGGGCGAGGACCCGGGCGCGGCGCACCCGGGCGCGGCGGAGAGGCCGGGCCGGAGCCGGACTGACCGGCCGACTGGCGGGGCCCGGTGGACGGCGTCGTGTACGGGTTGTTGCCGGGCGCGGACGGCCGGGGGCCGGGGCGCGGACCGGGACGAGGGCCACCGGCGGACGGACCGCTGGGAGCGCTGCCGCCGGGCGGCGGAACCGGGGCGCCGGGACGCCCGCGGCCGGGGGCCGCGGGGCCGGCGGGACGCGGGCCGGGCCGGGGGCCCGACGGAGCGGCCGGGGAGGACACCGGAGGAGCCGACGCCGCGGCGGGCGGCGGCGCGGCCGCGCTCGCCGCGGCGGGCCGCGGCGGGGATGCCTGCACGCTCGGCGCCGGAGCGCCAGGTGCCGGCGCACTCGGTGCCGGCGGTGCGGCCGGGCCGGGACGACCGGCCGGGCCGGGACGACCGGGGACGGGACGAGGGCCGGGACGAGGCGCGAGGCCCGGGCGCGGCGGCGCTGGGCGGGCGCCGTTACCGGGCGCCGGCCGACCGCCAGGACGCCCGCCCGAGGCGGGCCCGCCCTCGGTGGGGAAGGCTTCCTTCAGCTTGCGGACGACGGGGGCTTCGACGGTAGACGAAGCGGACTTCACGAACTCGCCCAGATCCTTGAGCTTGGCGAGCACGGTCTTGCTGTCGACACCAAGCTCCTTGGCGAGCTCGTGTACGCGGGCCTTTCCTGCCACGGTGCTCCTTCGTTCGGCCCGCGGTCCGTGCCCGCGTGACCTCGTTACCTGCCGGTCGTGATCATGGCTGGGTGCTCATTGAGCGATCATCACTGTCTCGACCTGCTTCCCTGTCGACGTCATCTGGCGCCGCCTCCCGGACCGGGCGCCGTCGCTGGCGGCGTCCGTCCCGTCTGATCCGGGCGCTCCGCTGCCGCGGACCACCCCCGTACCACCTACCTTTACCCGACTTTCGTCCCGTCCGGAGCCCTTACGGCGACCGGATCCCGCGGACGGGATCCGGCTGCCGCGGGGCGGAACCGCTCCAGGTACAGCCTGACCTGCACCGACCCGAGCGGGCCTGACACCCGCAGCGCTCGCGGAAACGCCTTACGACGCTCCGCGAGATCGAGACAGGCCAGATCCGGATGCACGTGCGCACCCCGACCATGCATACGGCGACGAGCATCCGGCAGGAGCTCGCCGCTGTCCACGACGATACGCAAGAGGTCGGAACTCGGCGCACGGCTTCGACATCCGATACAGGTACGGACGGGCTCCGCACGACACGCCATCATAAGTCTATCCCGTCCGACCCCGGGAGTGGCCACCCGCGGTGGGAGAGCGGCGCGGAACCCCGGGTGGCCCGGACCTCCGCGGCGCACCCGCCGGCGGCGGCTCGGCGGCGGCCGGCGGCCCGCCGGCCCGGTCCTCGGTGTCGGAGTGGATGTCGATGCGCCATCCGGTCAGCCGCGCCGCCAACCGCGCGTTCTGTCCCTCCCGACCGATCGCCAGCGACAGCTGGTAGTCGGGGACGACGACCCGCGCCGACCGACTCGCCAGATCCGTCACCTCGACCCGGGCCACCCGAGCCGGCGACAGGGCGCTGCCGACGAAGGTTGCCGGGTCGGCCGACCAGTCGACAATGTCGATCTTCTCCCCGTGCAGCTCGGCCATGACGGCACGCACCCGGCTACCCATCGGCCCGATGCAGGCGCCCTTGGGATTGACCCCGGCCACCTTGGAGCGGACGGCGATCTTGCTGCGGTGACCGGCCTCACGGGCGATCGCGGCGAGCTCGACCGTGCCATCGGCGACCTCGGGGACCTCCAGTCGGAACAGGCCCTTGACCAGCTCAGGGTGGGTTCGCGAGAGGGTCACGGTGGGACCGTGCGGCCCGCGGGCGACGTGCACCACGTAGCACTTGATCCGGTCGCCGTGCTCGAGCCGCTCGCCGGGGACCTGCTCGGCCGGCGGCAGAACACCCTCGATCGTGCCGAGATCGACCAGCACCACCTTGGAGCCGGCACGCTGCTCGTGATGTTGCACCACGCCGGAGACGACCTCGTGCTCACGGTCGGCGTACTGCCCGTAGGTGACCTCCTGCTGCGCCTCCCGGAGGCGCTGCATGATCACCTGCTTCGCCGTCATGGTCGCGATCCGGCCGAAGTCGGCCGGCGTGTCGTCGTACTCGCGACTGGTCCCGTCGGGACCCTGCTCGCGGGCGAGAACGGACACCTCCCCCGTCGTCCGGTCGATGACCACCCGGGCGTCGGGAGCCGACCCGGCCGTGTGGTGATACGCCGTCAGCAGGGCCGTCTCCATCGCCTGCACCAAGGTGTCGAAGGCGATGTCCTTCTCCCGCTCGATACCGCGCAACGCGGCCACGTCGAGCTTCACCGGGTCATCTCCTCACCGGCCGCGCCCTGGGCGTCGGCCTGGCGGCCCTCGTCGTTGGATACCGGCCCCGGCGACGCCGGGTGATCGTCCTGATCGTCCCGCGTCGCACCATCACGGGCGGCGTGCGCCTGCGGCGCCTCGGCGCTCACGCCGGAGTCCGGCGCGTCCGGCGTGTCCCCCGACGGTTGTGCCGGCGACTCACCGGAAAGATCATCATACCCCTCGGCCGCGAACTCGATCTCCACCGTCGCCCGCTCGACCTGCGCATAGGTCACCCGCGCGACACGACGCCGCTGCGGTCGCCCGCGCCGGGCCGGGCCGGTGGCAACGGCCAGATCCGCCCCGGCCTCGTCGGCGGACAGCACCCGACCGGACAGGACGTCCCCGGCGCTGTCCCGCACGGTCACAAGCCGCCCGACGGCGCGGCGCCAGTGCCGGGGCGCGGTCAGCGGCCGGTCGACCCCCGGGGAGGTGACCTCCAGGACGTAGGGCCCGGCGCTGAGGCCCTCGCCCGCCGCCTCCGCCGCGTCGAGCAGGTCCGAGACCACCCGGCTGGCCTCGGCCACCGCGTCCAGGTCGATGCCGCCGTCGCGGTCCACCGCCACCCTGACCAGGCTGCGCGAACCGGCCCGGCTCACCGTCACATCCTCAAGATCGAAACCCGCCCCGGCCAGGCCGGACGTCAACCGGTCGCGCAACGCCGGCCGGACGGTCCCCGCCCGCCGAGCCGCTCCGGATGAGCCTCGGCCCCGTCCGTGACCGGACTCCCCCGCCCCTGACACCTGGTCCGTCCCTTCTCGTGTTCACGCCTGCCCTGATCGTCTCGCCGCCCCCTGCCGGCCGGCCACCCCCCGACCGTCCGGGCCCCGGGCGGCCACGCCGCCGGCCACCGGCGACCGGCCACCAGGGGCGATACCCAGGTTCGGCCGGACACCACGGATGCACCGCCGGGTTGCCCGGCGACGACGCACAGAGGTCCCCGCCGACGGGGGACCTCTGCCCACGAACCCACCGGGCCACGGCGACGGCGAACAGGATGAGATCCATAGCCTACGTCCGCCGCCGCGCCGGCCGGCCGCGGCCCGCGCGCCGCGGTACCGCCGGCAGGCGGACGGATCGCCCGGGCGGGTCGCACGGCGGTCAGCCCGGCCGGCGGAATGTGCGAAGCTCGGAACCGTGGACCCGGCGTTGCGCATTCCCGTCTCGCGGCGGCGGATCCTGCTGGGACTCGGCGGGCTCGTCCTCGCCGACGCCGTCGGGGTGGCCGGCTGCACGACCACGGTCTCGCCCTCGACCGCGTCGAACGGCGGGCTCAGCGCGCCGGACACGGCCGCGGCGCGGGGCGCGATCGACCGCGCCATGACGTTGGCGGCGGCCTACCGGACCGCGGCCGAACGCCATCCGTCCCTGCGTCCCCTGTTCGACCCGCTGCGCGCCCATCACGAGGTCGCCGTGTCGACGCTGGGCGCGCAGGTCCCCGCCGCGGTCGCGACGATCCCGGCGGCCGGAGTGACCGGCTCGACCCCGGCGGCGTCCGCACCCGCCGGGCCCACGCCGGCCGGGGCGGCGGCCACCCCCGTCGTCGACGACTCGCCCCCGGCCCGCGCGGCGACGCTGGCCTCGCTGCGCGCCTCCGAGAGCGGCGCGACGGCCGCGGCGCGCACCGACAGCCTGCGCGTGAGCGGCGTGCTCGCGCCGTTGCTGGCCAGCCTGCACGCGGCCGGGGTCGCGCAGGTGGAGCTGCTCGACCTCTACAGCGCGCAGGTCGGCGCAGGCCAGCCGGCCGCGACCGCCGGCAGTGTCGGCGGTGTCGGGAGTGTCGGGTGACCCCTGGTGGGCGGGACGGGCGGGTCGTCGCGGCCGTCCCCGCCGCGACGGGGACGGCCCGGGAGAGCCCTGCGGCTGCCGGGCCGGCGACCGCCGTGGCCGCCCTGAACACGATGCTCACCGCCACCCACGCCGCGATCTACGCCGCCGCGACGGCGGGCGGTGCGCTCGCGCCGCTGGGCCCCACGGCCGCCGGCGCCCGGGAGCTGGCCCGGCTGAGCTGGGTCGCCCATCAGGCGCTTCGCGACGACCTCATCGCCGCGATCGGCGCCCGCGGCGGTCAGCCCTCCCCGGCCCTGCCGGCCTACCGGATCCCCACGACGCCGGTCAGCGTCACCGCCTCGCTGACCCTGCTGGCCCAGATCGAGGACGCCTGCGCCGCGGCGGCCCACGACGCCACAGCCGTCCTCGTCGCCGACGCCCGGGCGCTGGCCGTCGACGCTCTGGGCGGGGCGGCCGTACGGGCCCAGCGGGCGCGCCTCGCGGCAGGCCTGCCGCCCGCCACGGCCACCCGCGCGCTGCCGGGCGCGTCGTGAGCGCGCGGCGATCCGCTAGCGAGTGGTCCAGGCGTCGGGATCATTGCCAAGAGTGGTGACGATCTCCGGAAGGCGGCCGCCGGCGACGTCGGCAAGGGTCACGTTCTCCAGGACACGGCGCAGGTTGACCCGCACGGCGATCCAGACGTCCTGCAGATTCTTGGCCGCACCCTCGTAGCAGGCGTCCTCGGGGCGGCGCCCGCGCACGCTCGCGAGCGGGCCGTCGGTCACCCGGATCACCGTGGCGACCGTGATCTGGTCGGCGGGGCGGCCCAACTGGTAACCCCCGTCGGCACCCCGGCGGCTCTGGACCAGTCCGGCCCGGCGCAGATCGGTCAGGATGTTCTCGAGGAAGCGCAGCGGCAGATCCTGCGCCAGAGCCAGCGACTCGCCCTTGACGAGCTGACCGTCACTCGCCGCCAACGTCAGGAGTGCGCGCAGCGCATAGTCGGCGCGAGCGGAGATCTGCATGCACCCATATTGCCGCCCGGCAGCGCCGAGCGCGCCCGACGGGTTGGCCTGGCGTGCCGCGGGTGCACGTGCCGGCACTCACCGTCCGCGCTGGCGCCCCGCCCACCCAAGGAAAACGGGCCGCCGCTCGCTCACCCCGCACCGCCGGAATGCCCACCGTCCCCGCCGCCGGCGCCCGGGTCCGCCGGCGGCGGCATCGTGCCGTCCCCGGAGCTTCCCACCGGGTCGACCGCGCCGCCGGCCACGCCGAGTCCCCGGCTACCGCGGGCCGCCCGCACCGCGGACGTCCCCTCGGCGACGAGACCGCGGCGGACGCGCATCCGCTGGTCGGCGGTGTTGAACGCAGCGTCGACAACGACTCCGACGACGAAGATTGTGATCATCGACGCCATCACCCCGACCGTGTCGAGCAGTTCCCGGGAGTTCTGTAGGTCGGCCCCGACCGAGGGATGGCCGGGAACGATGACCAGCAGCTCACCGGCCATCAGGCTGCGCCAGGCGAACGCCCAGCCCTGCTTGAGCCCAGCGAGTACCGAGGGCAGGGCCGCGGGCGCGACGACGTACCGGTACAGGGAGAAGCCGCTCGCACCCATACTGCGACCCACGCGCACGAGTAGCGGCGGCACGTAGTCGACGCCGTAGATCACCCCGTTGGCGACCGAGGGCGCGGCCCCGAGCACCACGACAAACATGATCGCCGACTCGCTGAGCTTGAACAGCAGGATCGCCAGGGGGAACCAGACGATGGACGGCATCGTCTGCAGCGCGGTGATGAAGGAGCCCACCGCGGTACGCAGGATCGTGGAGCGGGAGACCGCGACCCCCACCACGACCCCGATCACGACCGCGAGGGCGTAACCCTCCACCGCCCGGACCAGGGTGCGTGCCAAGGCGTCCCAGAAGTGACTGGTGCCGAGGCGGCTGCCGAACTCGGACAGGGCCTTACCCGGTCCGGGCAGCACATAGGAGGGCTTCCAGCCACTCCAGACGACGAGCTGCCACAGCAGCAGGAACAGGGCGAGAGCGCCGATCTTCGGCCAGGTAGCGGCCCACGCCCGGGATGCGAGCGGCCGCCGCTGCGTGGTCGGGATGTCGAGCGCATCCAGGCCGGCGAGCGCGGCGTCCACCGCGAGCCCGGTCTCGGCGTCGAAGTCCGCCGTCTGGCTACGGAACCGGGTCGAGGTGCCGCTTTCAGTGGCCATGCCGGCCGACCTCCTCGCGTAGTCGCGTGGTCACGACGGTGGCCAGTTCCGCGACCCGGGCGGAGTCGATCCGCCGCGGCCGCTCGATGTCGACGTCGAAGACCTCCGCGACCCGGCCGGGCCGCGAGGACAGCAGCACGATGCGGTCGCCGAGCCGCACGGCCTCGCGGACGTCATGCGTGACGAAGATGACCGTGACGCCGGTCTCCCGCCAGATCCGCTCCAGCTCGTCGTGGAGCAGGTCTCTGGTCATCGCGTCGAGGGCACCGAAGGGCTCGTCCATGCAGAGGATGTCGGCCTCCTGCGCGAACGCCCGGGCGAGACTCACCCGCTGGCGCATGCCTCCGGACAGCTCGTGGGGACGCTTGTCGGCCAGCCCGGCGAGGCGAACCATCGCGAGCAGGCGCTCCACCCGCTCCCGTCGCTCGCCGCGGCGGATACCCCGCAGCCGCAGCGGCACCTCGATGTTGCCGCCCGCGGTGAGCCACGGCAGCAACGCCGAGTCCTGGAACATCATCCCGGCGCGGCGATTGGTCGTGTCCACGGTGCCGGTGGTCGGCGCGTCGAGCCCGGTGATCAACCCGAGCAGGGTCGATTTACCGCAGCCCGACGCCCCGAGCAGACAGAGGAACTCGCCGGACCGGACGTCCAGGGAGACGTTGTCCAACGCCTGCACACGTGCGGCGCCGGAGCCGAAGAAGCGGCTGACGCCGTCGATGCGCACAGCGGTGTCGGAGCGGACAGCGGTCACGGATCATTCCCCCGTTGCGGTGGAGACGCACGCCCGGCCAGGCGACCTGCGGGTGGATCAGGAGTCGGAGACGGTCGGCTTACCCTGCTTCGCCAGGATGTCGTTGAGGATCGTCAGGTCGAAGATGCCGTCGAGCTTCGGATTCTTGATCAACCCGAGCTCCTCCTGATGCTTGGCCGAGGTGAGCAGGGAGGCGGCGATCGGGTCGGGCGTGAACGTCAGCGACTTCCACGCCGAGGTCAGGACCTTGTCCGACAGCGGCTTGCCGGCAAGCTTGCCCAGGGCCGTGTTGGTGACCGTCGCGCCGGCGTCCCGGTCGGCGTTGAGACCGTTGATCGACGCCACGTTGGCGCTGACGAGCCGGCGGACGATCTCCGGGTTCTTCTTCAGGTAGGCGGTACGCACCAGCAGCACCGTCGTGACGAACTGGCCCTTGGTCTCGGGCCACTCGTCGGCCTCGTTCACGAGCACCTTGCCGCCCGCGGCGACCAGCCGGGACGCCGTCGGCTCGGGCACCCACGCGCCGTCGATCGCCTTGTTGGTGAAGGCGTCGACCGTGACGGAGTTGTCCTGCGGCTTGATCGAGACGTCGCCGCCGCCCTGGGTGTCCGTCTTCAGGCCGTTCTTCTTCAGGTAGTAGCGCAGCGCCACGTCCTGGGTGTTGCCGAGGCTCGGCGTCGCGAGCGTGGTGCCCTTGAGCTGCGCCACCGAGGTGATGTCCGGCCGGACCACGAGCGCCGCGCCACCCGACGTCGCGCCGGAGACGATCCGTACCGCCTCGCCGTTCGACTTGATGAAGCTGTTCACCGCGGGGTTCGGCCCGATGTACCCGGCGTCGAGCGCCCCGGACAGCACGGCCTCGGCTTCCTGCACCCCGGAGTTGAACGTCGAGGTCTTCAGCGTGACGCCGGTGCCGAGCTCCTTGGCGAAGATCCCCTTCTCGACGCCGTAGAGCGCGGGCGCGTGGGTGAGGTTCGGGAAGTACCCGAGGCGGAGCGTCCCGCTCACCTGGCCGGGCGTCGCGCTCGCCGAGGCCTTGGCGTCATCGCCCGAGCTCGAGCAGCCCACCACCGCCAGCGCCAGCGCCCCAGCGGTGATCAGTGGCGTCATGGCCCGCCACAGTCTGCTCGGCCTCATGAAAACCCCCTTCGCGCAGGCTGACGCCCGCGCCATGCAAGTCAATCGACGTCATCGGGATGGTAAGCATGCCAGATGCCCCGCATCCTGGCCATGTGCCTTCATCGTCCGGACATCGTTCGGTAACAAATACGGTCGATTTGGGAGCAATTCGGCAAGACGGACAGGATCCGATCATGAAGGACTGATCCCCGCGGACCATCCAGGAACAGGCTGCGGACCAGGTCACAGGCCTGTTCGGCAGGCGCGGCGCGGACGGCGCGGCGCGGACGGCGCGGCGGCGCGGACGGCGCGGCGGGCTCAGCGTCCAAGCTCAGCGCGCGGCGGCGCGGCGCCCCCACGCGCCACCAAGGACGAACAAACGCCAACCGACCGGACCCCCGGCCAGCCCGGCCCTCCGCGCCGCGCCTGGCCCGAGGCGACCGCGCCTGGCCTGCGGCGACCACACCTGGCCTGCGGCGGAGAGGAAGCGAGCTAGAAGAGGATCGAAGCGAAGGTGTCCACGCGCTGGAATCCGACCCGCTCGTAGGCTCGGCGGGCGGCGTGGTTGAAGTCGTTGACGTACAGGCTCACCCGCGGGGCGAACGCCGCCCGCGCCAGCGCGACGACGCTGGCAGTGCCGGCCGCACCCAGCCCGCGCCCACGCAGCGCCGGGTCCACCCAGACGCCCTGGATCTGGCAGACGTCCCCGGCCACCGCGCCGATCTCGGCCTTGAACAGCACGCGGCCGTCGACGATGTGCGCGAACGAGCGCCGCTGCCCGATGAACTCCGCGACGCGGGCCCGGTAAAGGGCCCCGCCGTCAGCGAGGACCGGGGACACCCCGATCTCCTCGGTGAACATGGCGATGCAGGCCGGCAGCAGGACGTCGAGTTCATCGGGCCGGACGGGACGGACGGCCGGGTCGGGCGCGATGAGTGGCGGCCGGTCGATCACGAGCAACGGCTGGTCGGACCGGACCTCGCGGGCCCGTCCCCAGGTCGGCTCGAGGTGCCGCCACATCGCCATGACCGACGAGGAGACACCGACGACGGAGGAGCAGCGGCGGCCCTGCCGGCGGGCCCGCTCGGCGAACAGCTTCGCCGAGGCGGGACCCGCCGCCACGGGCCAGAGATTGGCGCCGGAGTAACACACCGCGGCCAGGCGGCCGTCGACCGTGTGACCCCACATCTCCGCGCCGAGCCGCCACGGATCAAGCCCGGCGGCCTCGACGCGGGACGCGACGAACACGTCGGCGACCGNATTACGGGCCAGCAGCTCGCGCACGGCGGGGAGATCCCGATCGTCGAGCAGTCGCGTCGGCGCGGAGCGCAGCGGCAGGCCCATCCGGTCGCGCCGCCTAGCTGACGGTGACCGAAGGCTCGCCGGACGGGGTACCGCCCGCCGTCATCTCCTCGGCCAGCCGCATGGCTTCCTCGATGAGGGTCTCCACGATCTGCGCCTCGGGCACGGTCTTCACGACCTCGCCCTTGACGAAGATCTGGCCCTTGCCGTTACCGGACGCGACGCCGAGGTCGGCCTCCCGCGCCTCACCCGGCCCGTTGACCACGCAGCCCATCACGGCGACGCGCAACGGGACCTCCATGCCTTCGAGACCGGCGCTGACCTGGTTGGCGAGGGTGTAGACATCGACCTGGGCCCGACCACAGGAAGGGCAGGACACGATCTCGAGCTTACGCTGCCGGAGTCCCAGGGACTCCAGGATCGCGGTGCCGACCTTGACCTCCTCGACCGGCGGCGCGGACAGCGAGACCCGGATGGTGTCGCCGATGCCCTCGGCGAGCAGCGCGCCGAAGGCGACCGAGGACTTCACGGTGCCCTGGAAGGCGGGGCCCGCCTCGGTCACGCCGAGGTGCAGGGGGTAGTCGCAGGACTGGGCGAGCAATCGGTAGGCCTGGATCATGACGACCGGGTCGTGGTGCTTGACCGAGATCTTGATGTCGCGGAAGTCGTGCTCCTCGAACAGCGAGCACTCCCACAGCGCCGACTCGGTGAGCGCCTCCGGCGTGGCCTTGCCGTACTTGGCGAGCAGCCGCTTGTCGAGGGAGCCGGCGTTCACCCCGATCCGGATCGGGATACCGGCGCCCTTCGCCGCGCGGGCGATCTCGCCGACCTTGTCGTCGAACGCCTTGATGTTGCCGGGGTTGACGCGGACCGCCGCGCAGCCGGCGTCGATCGCGGCGAAGACGTACTTGGGCTGGAAGTGGATGTCCGCGATCACCGGAATCGGCGACTTGCGGGCGATGGCCGCAAGCGCGTCGGCGTCGTCCTGGCTGGGGACGGCCACCCGGACGATCTGGCATCCAGACGCGGTGAGCTGGGCGATCTGCTGCAGTGTCGCGTTGACGTCCGAGGTCAACGTGGTGCACATCGACTGCACGGAGACCGGAGCGTCACCCCCGACCGGGACGTTGCCCACGTTGATCTGCCGGCTGTGCCGCCGAGTGCCGAGCGGTCGGGCCGGAGCGGCTGGCATGCCCAGAGTAACGGTCACGTTGTCCTCACTGGCGAATCGGAAAAATTGATCGATGTGCGACTGATTCGGCCTGTCGGCTGCGGGACGCAGGGCAGTAGGGCGCACGGTCTCGCGCAACCGTGCGGAATCACTGGTTCAGGCGGATCGGATTGAAGATGTCGGCGGACAGGAGGAGCAGGCTGAACCCGAGCAGGACGACAACCGTGGCGTACGTGGCCGGTAAGAGCTTGGCGAAATCCACCTTCTGTACCGGACCACGGTAGCCCCGAAGCCTGCGCAGACCGTGTCTGGCCTGTTCAAAGCCCAGCACGGCGATGTGGCCGCCATCCAACGGGAGCAGGGGCAACAGGTTGAAGATGCCGACCGCGAGATTGATCGCGGCCACCAGGATGAGGAACTGGCCGACCCGGTCGAGCACCGAGCTGTCCGGGGCCGAGACGACGTCACCACCGATGCGCGCCGCACCCACGACGCTGATGAAGCCCTCGGGATCGCGATCGTTACTGAAGATCTTACCGACGTCGCCGATCCGATGGGTCAACGTGTCGTACATGCCGGTGAAGCCGGAGCCGATCACCACGAAGGTGTGCGGAACGGCCTCGATCGGGTTGTAGTGCACCGTCTCGAGCCCCGGCCGGACGCCCAGCGCGCCGACCCGGTCGTTGCCCGCCTCGCCGGTGGAGCGGTTGCGGCGGACCTCGACGAGGTCCGGGCTGAGGGTCAGCGAGCGTCCGTCCCGCTCCACCACGAGCGAGGCGGGGCCGGCGCCGTGCTCGCGCACCCGGCGGGTGAAGTCCTTCCAGGTGTGCACCGCGACCCCGTCGAAGCTGACGACCCGGTCGCCGGGTCGCAGCCCCGCCGCGGCGGCGGGGCCGGGCCCAGAGCAGCTCGCGGTTGTCGCCACGCAGCTCGTCGAACCGATCTTCGACTCGCTGACCTGCGTGGTGCCGAGCGCGACCAGCACCCCATAGATCAACACAATGGCGATGACGAAATGCACGAAGGAACCGGCGGACATGACCACCAGCCGGGCCCGGGCCCGGGCGTTGTAGAACGCCCGAGGCTCGTCGGCCGGATCGATCTCCTCCAGCGGCGTCATCCCCTCGATCTTGACGAAGCCGCCGGCGGGGATGGCCTTGATGCCGTACTCGGTCTCGCCGCGTTGGCGGGACCAGATCGTCGGGCCGAAGCCCACGAAGAACTTCGAGGCCTTCATGCCGTAGTGCCGGGCGGTCACGAAGTGACCGCCCTCGTGCAGCACCACGGACACGAGCAGCGCCGCGGCGAACGCCACGATGCCGAGAATCGCCATCAGGCCGGCCTCCGCCCGACGGGACACCGGCCGGGGGCGCCCGGATGGACCCAGGCACCCCACGAACCGCCGCGCCCGGCCCGGCCCAGGCGGATCACACCGACCCCGGAACGGAAGCCGGCCGGGTGGGATCCACCGCCCACCCCGGGCAGCGCGTGGTTCACACCGATTCCCGTTCGCTCTCGCGCCGGATCAACCGCTGCGCCGCGTCGCGCGCGGCCCGCTCGGTGGCGAACACCTCGTCGAGCGAAGGGTGATCGACGACCTCGTGTTCGGCGATGACCTCGGCCACCAGATCGACGATACGGACGAAGGGCAGGCGTCCGGCCAGGAAGGCGGCCACCGCCTCCTCGTTGGCCGCATTGAACACCGCCGGAGCGGTGCCACCCCGGCGACCGGCCGTGCGCGCGAGCTCCACGGCCGGGAAGGCCACCTCGTCGAGCGGCTCGAAGGTGAGCGCCTGGGCGCGGGTCCAGTCCATCGGCGGCTGCGCCTCGGCCACCCGCTCCGGCCAGCCCAGGGCCAGCGCGATGGGCAGGCGCATGTCGGGCGGCGAGACCTGGGCCAGGGTGGACCCGTCGGTGAACTCGACCATCGAGTGCACCAGCGACTGGGGGTGCACGACGACGTCGATGTCGTCGTAGGGCACCCCGAAGAACAGGTGCGCCTCGATCAGCTCCAGACCCTTGTTCATCAGGGTGGCGGAGTTGATCGTGACAAACGGGCCCATGTCCCAGGTGGGATGAGCCAGCGCCTGCTGCGGGGTGACGGCGGCGAGTTCGTCGCGGCGACGCCCACGGAACGGGCCGCCGCTGGCCGTGAGGACCAGTTTGCGTACCTCGTCCCGGCGGCCGCCGCGCAGGCACTGCGCCAACGCGGAGTGTTCGGAGTCCACCGGGACGAGCCGGTCCGGGTCGCCGCCGAGCGCGTCCAGGACCAGGGGTCCCCCGGCGACCAGCGACTCCTTGTTCGCCAGCGCCACCGTCCGGCCGGCGGCCAGCGCGGCGAGCGTCGGCGCGAGACCGACCGATCCGGTGATGCCGTTGAGAACAATGTCACAGGGCCACTCAGCGATCTCGCTCGCCGCATCGGGCCCGGCCAGGATCTTCGGCACGGCGAACTCGCCCCGGCGGTAGCCCCGCCGCGTCGCCTCCGCAAAGAAGGCGAGCTGCAGGTCCTGGGCCGCCGATGCCGCCGCCACGCCGACCGCCTGGACACCGAGATCGAGTGCCTGGGCTGCGAGCAGGTCCACCCGGGACCCGCCGCCCATCAGCGCAACCACCCGGAAGCGCTGCGGATTGCGGCGTACGACGTCTATGGCCTGGGTTCCGATCGAGCCCGTGGACCCGAGCAGAACAACTTCACGCAGGTTCGAAGCCTCCACCACACCTCCATTCTCTCAGGCCCGTCGACGCCTCGGCGCCGCCCTGTTCGGTTCATGACAGGTGCCACCCGTAGATGTGCAATGGGTCTGACGGCCACTACCTTTTGTGACCTCATCCTCTCCCCGTCGAAGCGACGTCGACCCCAACCCGGCGGGGTCGCCGGTCTCGCACCCAACCGGGGGAGCTCATCCGTCCGCAGCCGCCGACGAGGGGGTCCCGGTCGCCGAGGGTGATGTCGACGGCACGGGAGTCCCCGACCCGCCCGTGCCGGCGCCCGGGCTTGCACCCGCCGAAGGCGATGCGTTCGCCGCCGACGACGGTGCGGCCGGCGTGGCCGAGGCGGCGGGCGATCCGCTCGGAGCGAGCGGGCCCGGCAGCGGGAGCGCCCCGCCCGAACCCGGCGTCCCCGCGCCGCCGCCGGCGACGTCCCCGGAGGTGGGGGTGTAACCAAAATAGGTCAGCGCCACGACGGTGGCGCTGAAGGCGTCCGAGGTCGGCCCGAGCGCCGGACGGGCCTGCGCGCCGGGCCAGGTGTGTCCGGCGCCCTGCATGGCCAGCAACCCGACGTCGCGCCCGTTCGGGCAGCCCGTCCACACGGTGCGCTGCCAGGCCGCGGTGTCCCGGGAGGCCTGGCTGGCGCCGCTGCACCGGAGTGCGGAGGCATAGCGGGCGAGCCGGTCGGGCGTCGACTGCGCGACCACGCCGGCGAACGGCGCCGGACGGGGAGCGCCCCCGCCGTCGAGCGGCGCGATCTGGTCGGCCGTCCCGTGGATCTCGAGCACGTTCGTGGTAGGCGCCGCGCAGGAGGTGGGCAGCACGCTCGAGCCGACCGTGACCGCCGCCGCGATCCTGCCCGGCAACGCGCAGGCCACGGTGAACACCATGTTCGCGCCGTCCGCGTAACCTACGGCGAAGATGCGCTTCGCGTCGAGGCACATCCGGCCCGTGAGCTCGTTGAGCAGCGTTCCCGCGAACAGCACGTCGTCGGGGCCGATGGCGGCGGAACGCGGAAAGTTCCACCGATCCTGTGCCCCGATCGGCGCCGCGACCGCGAAACCGGCCTTGGTGCCCTGGTCGGCGAGCCGGGTGTAGGCCTCCAGATCGTCGGTGCTCTGCCCGAGATCGTGGAAGTTGAGGATCAGCGGGAGCGCCCGGGCCTGCGATCCCGCGGTGGGAACGGCCAGGACGTACGTGCGGTCGATGCCGCCGACCCGCAAGGTGCGGGTACTCACCCCGGACGGCAGGGTCTTCCCGGTGACGCACCCGCTGGGTGGCGGGGCGGGGACGGTGGGCGTCGGCGACGCCGACACGGCCGCCGCGCGCGGCTCGCGCCCGCCGGCGGGACCTATCGCAGAGGATGGCCCCGAGGCGTGCTCCGAGCCGGGATCCCGCGAGATGGCGTACCACAACAGAAGCAGAAGCACGCCGACTGCGGCCGTGATCGGCAACCAGACCGTGTTCGTCGTCCGCGCGCGATGCCGAAGAGAACCGCGCCGTCGGCTCGCCGGACTACCGAAGGACACGGCTGCCGTGCGCAGACGAGCCGCTCGCCGCGCCGGCGGCCTCGACGGGCTTCGCAGACTCGACAGGCTTCGCGGCCTCGACAGGCTTCGCGGCCTCGACAGGCTTCGCGGCCTCGAGGCGCCTGGCACGTCCGGCGGGCTCGGCGGCGAGCTGACCGCAGGCCGCCGCTATCTCCCGACCGCGGGTGTCGCGCACGGTGGTGGCGATCCCCCGCTCCCGCAGCCGGCGGACGAACGCGCGCTGGCCGGCGGGTGCACTGGCCTGCCAGGACGAGCCCTCCGTCGGGTTCAACGGAATGAGATTGACATGCGCCAGGCGACCGGAGAGCAGGGTCGCGAGCGCGTCGGCGCGGGCCACGTCGTCGTTGACCCCGTCGATCAGCGCGTACTCGATGCTCACCCGCCGGCCGGTGACCTCGGCATATTCCCAGGCGGCGGCGAGCACCTCGGCCACCGGCCACCGCGTGTTGATCGGCACCAGCTCGTCGCGCAGCTCGTCGTCCGGGGCATGCAGCGACACCGCCAGGGTCACCGGCAGGCCCTCGCCGGCCAGCCGACGCATCGCCGGCACGAGTCCGACGGTGCTGACCGTCAGCCCACGCGCGGACAGCCCCAGCCCCTCCGGCGGCGGCGCGATCAGGCGGCGCAGCGCAGCGGTCACCGCGGTGTAGTTGGCCAGCGGCTCGCCCATGCCCATGAAGACCACATTGGACAGGCGGCCCTCGCCGCCGGCCAACTCCCGGCGGCGCAGCACGCGAGCGGCGTGCACGACCTGTTCGACGATCTCCGCCGTCGACAGATTACGGGTCAGGCCCCCCTGACCGGTAGCACAGAACGGGCAGCCCATGCCGCAGCCCGCCTGGCTGGACACGCAGACCGTCGCCCGATCCGGATACCTCATGATCACAGATTCGAGCAGCGCGCCGTCCGCGGTCCGCCATGCCGTCTTGCGGGTCAGGCCGTCGTCGCAGCTCAGCGTTCGGGCAGGCACGAGCAACCGCGGGAGCAGCGCCTCGAGGAGCGGTCCGCGGGCGTCCTCGGGCAGGTCGGTCATCGCGTCGGTCTCGTCGGCATCGACCAGCCGGGCGAAGTAGTGGCGCGACACCTGATCGGCGCGGAAGGCGGGCTGGCCCAACGAGACCGCGACCTGGCGGCGTTCGTCCCGGGAAAGATCTGCCAGGTGCCGCGCAGGCCGCGCGGCACGCCGGGTCAGGGACAGGCGGACCGGCCGGCCGGTCCCGGCGGACACCGGGCCGTCCGGGGATTCGGATTCGGCGGTCATGGGAGTCATCGCGGCTCCAGTGTGCCAGGAGGCCGCCGCCTAGAAGATCACTGAAAATCTTGCGGGGTGCTGGTGGGGGTGGATGGCCGTGGTTTAAGGGGGTGCGGCGGTCAGGGTCCAGCCGTTGGTGC
>NZ_JYFN01000041.1 GCF_000948395.1 Frankia torreyi
CGATCTGGACGTGCTGCTGGCGTTCTACGACTACCCCGCCGAGCACTGGGTGCACCTGCGGACCACGAACCCGATCGAGTCCACGTTCGCGACCGTGCGCCACCGCACCCGCGTCACCAAGGGACCGGGATCACGAGCCGCCGGGCTGGCGATGGCGTTCAAGCTCATCGAGGCCGCCCAGGCCCGCTGGCGNGCGGTCAACGCACCCCACCTCGTCGCCCTCGTCCGCGCCGGCGCCGTCTTCGAAGCCGGCCAGCTCGTCGAACGACCCACCACCACACCCGTCAACCAAGCCGCTTAACGATCACCATCCACAGGTCTTGACAATTCCTCACGGAACCTCGACCAGTCAGCTTGCTGACCTGCTGGGTGTCTCGTCCGCCGCCGTGAGCCAACACACGGCAGTACTGCGTGCGGCGGGCCTCATTGCGACCCGCCGAAACCGCAATCTGGTGCTGCACACCATCACCCCTCTGGGCAGACTCCTGCTCCGCGGCGCAACCGAAGTCGATGCATAGGGTGTCATGGCAGTGACCCGCCGAGGATCGAGCTCCGCCCGCCGATCCACGGCGGGGCCGGGACCGTCCACCGCGTCGCCGGAATGGTTCCTTGTCGGCCGTCGCATGCCCTCCATGATGACGCGGGCTCGTCGGCAGGGCTATCCGCCGTTCGGCAGATCCACCCCCATGTCACCGCCGTCCGCTGAGACCCGCGTCCCAGGCCCAGGATGCGATCCCCACCCGGTTGCGAACCTTCAGCTTTCGCTGAAGGTTCGCAAGATGCGTCTTGACGGTTCCCAGCGAGATGAAGAGTTCCGCACCGATGTCGGAGTTGGTCATTCCCTGAGCCACCAGACCGGCTATCTCCTCCTCACGGGCGGTCAGCGGTTCAGCCGGGCCGCCTCCCCCCCTTCTGACCGGGGCGAGCCGCCGCAGCAGCCGGGTAGTGACCTGTGGGCTTATCAGCGAGTCCCCCGCCACCGCTGCCTTGACCGCCTCCACGAGCAGTGCCGGACCGGAACGTTTGAGCAGAAATCCGGACGCACCCTCACACAGTGCGGTGTCCACATATTCGTCGAGGTCGAACGTGGTCACCACGACGACTCGGACGGATGGAGCGACGTCAACCAGTCTACGGGTCAGTTCGAGACCGTCCAGTAGGGGCATGCGTATGTCGGCAAGCAACACATCGGGCCGGAGTTTCTGTGCCAGGTCCAAGGCGCTCAACCCATCGGCGGCCTCGGCTACGACCGCCATGTCCCCCTGCGCCTCCAGTATGTGGCGGAACCCCTCGCGGACACTGGCCTGGTCATCCGCTATCACGATTCGCGTCGTCATGCGAGCATGATGACACGACGCGCGATCCGCATGTCCGACCATCTCGCTGACCTGCGTTTTTCAGGTCCCGCTTAATGAGGTTGTCACATCGTGTGGCACCGGGCATGATGGCCGAGAAGGGCCGATGTCACGTCACTGAAATACTTGCTGCATTAAATACTCCGGGCTCGATGGCAGAAGGGCGGCGGGCATGGATCCTCGGTATGAGGCATATACGATCGCCGACCCGACCTGGTACGAACCGTTGGAGCTCAGCGACGACAGCGACTCCCGGTTCGCGGAGCACNAAACGCCGGACGGCTGGCGGCGGACGGACCAGGGCGTGTGGACATTACTGGCCCCGACAGAACCGTCGGAGATGCTAGAGCAGGGCTGGAAGATCCACATCAGCGGCACGCCGGATACGGCCGAAGAAACGATAAAAATCGCCGGAGAGATCCTCTGCAGGCTCCGCATACCCTGGAAATTTCTGCGTAGTCGTCTCATCGTCACCATGACGAACTCCAAGTATGCCAGCAGGTCTGGTAGCGGCAAGGTCATCACTGTCTACCCGCGCACCGGGGCCGAGCTGCACACGGCTCTGGTGGAGCTCGACGGCGCGCTGCGAGGACATCCTGGACCGTACGTGCTCTCGGACCTCCGCTGGAATGACGGCCCGCTCTCCATACGGTTCGGCGCCTTCACGTTGAGGTGGTGCGAACTACCGGATGGCACCCGGGTTCCGGCCATGCGCGATCCAGCCGGCCGGCTCGTGCCGGACACCAGACGGCCGGTCTTCACGGTGCCGAAGTGGGCGTATACCCCGGACTTCATCGCCAGCCGACTGGCCACCACACCCTCCGGCGGGGACGCGACGCTGGGCCGCTTCCAGGTCACCGCGGCACTGCACTTCTCCAACGCAGGCGGCGTCTACCTTGCTCACGATCCGATGGAGCGACAGGTCGTGCTGAAGGAGGCCCGGCCGCACGCCGGCCTGGACAGGAACGGTCAGGACGCCGTAGCCCGCCTGAGTGCCGAACGGGAGGTACTGGAGAGGCTCGACGACCTCTCCTTCACCCCCGATGTCATCGACTACTTCACCGAATGGGAACACCATTACCTGGCGATGGAACACATCCCGGGCGAGACACTCAACGCCTGGATGGGCCGGGAGTACCCGCTGACCCAGTACCGGCCGAGCGACCTGATGAGATCGGAGTTCGCCCGGCTCGCGGTGGACCGGTTGGAACAGGTCGAGAGGTGCGTCGAAGAGCTACACGGCGCGGGCATCGCCTTCGGCGACCTCCATCCCCGTAACATCATCGTCCGGCCGGACGGCACGGTGGCGCTGGTGGACTTCGAACTTGCCACGGCGATGGCGGCAGACCGGCGGGCCGCGCTCGGCGCCCCCGGCTTCATGGATCCGTCGATCACCTCGGCGCGTGACGCGGACCTGTTCGCCCTCGGCTGTTGCCAGCTCGCCGTGTTCGTGCCGTGGACCGTACTCACCATCCGAAATCCGGCTGCCGTGGGCCGGCTGGTTCAGTTGGCCGAATCCGCGTTCCCCATGGTTCCGCAAGAGCTGTTCGGCCGGATGAAGGACCGGTTGGCTCTGTCCGCCGCACTCCGCCCGCATCTACTCGCGTCCGGTGGCGGGAAAACCTCGGCTCCGCCTCAGCCACAGCGCGGGCAGCTTGNCCGCGGCATGCTGGCTGCCGCGACTCCTCATCGCCTCGACCGCCTCTATCCGGGAGATATCGCCCTGCACCGTCCTGGCGGGTCCCTCGGACTCGCCTTCGGCGCGCCCGGGGTGCTGTTGGCCCAAGATGTGGCCGGCGCGAAGCTGGACCCGGACCACGTCGACTGGGTGGTGCGAGCGGCGCGACGGGCTCCGGACGGGATACCCACCGGGCTGTACGACGGGCTGGCCGGCGCGGCCTGGCTACTACACCGTCTGCACCACCCGGAGGCGGCCAACCTGGTCGACCGTATCATCGCGGCGCCAATGCCACGCTCACCCGGGCTATTCGGCGGACTGACCGGAATCGCCCAGATGCTGCTGGACGTGGGGGCGCAGGACGAGGCTCTGCGGCTCGCCCATGAGACAGCCGCGAGGATTGGCGAGCCGGGCGTACTGGACCGCCCAGGCCTGATGCACGGATGGTCGGGACCCGCGATCCTGTTCGCCCGTTGCCATCAGGTGACCGGGCACGATGAATGGGCAGAGGCTGCTGAGAAGGCGATTCGCTGCGATCTTCGCCGGGCTCGCCTGGTCGGCGAGATGCTGCAGATGGAGAGTTCCCACCGCCTTCTGCCTTATCTGGCCGAGGGATCGGCCGGCGTAGCATTCGCCGCGATGGCCCTCCCTGCCGCGCAGGCCGCTACCCTCGACGTCGATCGCATCGTCTCCGGCGCAGCCCGAGCCTGCGCGGTCCAGATCGTCATCCAGGGTGGCCTGTTCAATGGCCGTGCCGGCCTGGTCTACTTTCTTGCCCACGCCGCAAACCGTCAGCCACAATGGCGGGCAGCCGCGCACGAGCAGTCGCAACTGCTCGCCCTGCACGTTGTTGCCCGTGACGATGGCCACGTTCTGCACGGGGATCAGCTCGTACGGCTGTCGGTCGATCTGGCGACGGGCTCCGCCGGAGCTCTGCTCGCGGTGGAAGCCACCACAAGCTCCGGGCAGCGTCTACTCCCAGGCGTACACCTCGATGTACGGGTGAACGCCGCCAGGAATGAAGCGCCCGGTATCCGGGATGACCCCACGCCTGACGGGAGGTGATTTGCCCATGATGTACGTGCTGGCGCTCCAGGAGCTCGACGAGGAGATCGTCGTCGACGCCCCGTTCAGCTCGATCAGCTACTTCGCCTGCCACTGATCCAGGATCGGGCGAGAAATGGTCGAGAAGTAAGTTCGGGGAGGCCACGGTCTGGGTGGCCTCCCCGAACGCATCCAGCGTACTGGACACCTGTCGAGAGGAAACTGTGATCGCGGCACTCGACCATGGGACCACCGGGGCCGGCCGATGAGCTCGCATCGACTATTCGCCGCCGAGATCCGTGCCTACCCCGGGCGGGTGGCCGGCGCCGCGGCGGCCTGCGCGGTGACCGCGGCGGGGGTGGGCGCGTGCCTCCTGCTCATCTTGGCCGTGAACAGCCCCGGCTACCCGGCGGACTCCCCTGCGGCCGCGTCGGCGAAGGACGCGGAGAACCTGCTGTCGCTGCTGCTGTCGCTGCTGCTGATGGGAGCGGTGCTGGTCATCGGCTCCACGGTGTCGCTATGGACCGGGCAGCGGCTGGAGCAGTTCGCGGTGCTCCGCGCCCTCGGTGTCACGGCCGAGCGATTGCGGTGGCTGGTGGGCGGCGACGTTGCACGTCTCGCCCTGCCCGCAGCCGCCCTCGGGGCCGCAGTGGGGACACTGCCGGCGGCGTACCTGGGTCGGCGGCTGCTCATCGGGCGTGAGTTGTTCCCCTCCTCGGCACATCTGCCGTCGGCGGCTCTGTGCCTGGCCGTGATGGGCGGGGTCTGCGTGGGAAGCGCCGCGGTCGCAGTACTTGCCGCTCTGGGCAGCGTCTTCGCCGCCGGCCGGGTGACGGCGATCGGCCTGCTGCGCGATGCCGGGCTGGCGATGGCACCGAGCCGCAATCCGGTCCGCCTGGTGGCGGGGCTGGTGATGGCGGCGATGCTGTGCCTGCCGATCCTGGTGCTGCTGACCTTCCTGAGCCTGCCGGGCGTGTACAAGGCGGCCCTGGCCTCAGGACTGGCCTTGATGATCATCCCCAGCCTGGCCGTGCTGGCCCCCTGGATCATGCCCACCCTGACCCGACCCGTGTGCGCAGCCCTGCGCATCCTCGACCGCCGGGTGGGGCCGATTGCGGCGGCGGGACTGCGGGCGGCGCCGCTGCGGACCGCAGCAATCGCCGTACCGGTGCTCCTGTCGGTCGGCACCGCGGTCTGCCTGCTTGGTTCCGGTGCGACCATGGGCGCCGCCATCCAGCGGCAGACAGAGCAGGGCCTGCTCGCCGACGGTGTCGTGGCTGCGCAACCCGGCGCGCGGCTGCCCATCACCCCGGGCGCGATCCGGGGAGCCACCGCGACCGCGCTGGTGGCCACGGAGCTGACTCCACCGGCGACAACCCTGGACGACCAGCCCGAGGCCGCCAGGACGTGGGGGGTGGAAGGCGGGTCCCTGGGGCAGTTCCTGGACCTGGGAGTGAAGCACGGCCAGCTCGCAGACCTGCGGGAGGGCACCTTCGCGGCGGGAGCCGCCCAGACCGAACAGCACCACTGGCGACTGGGCCAGCCGGTCGCCCTGCGGCTGTCCGACGGGCGCGTGCAGTCGCTGCGGCTGGTCGCCGTCTACCGCCGCGACCTCGCCTTCCCCGAGTTCCTGCTGCCCCGTTCCAGTGCCCTCGCCCACACCGCACACCCGCACGCCGAGCAGATCCTGCTGTCGGGAGACATCCGTGGCTGGCCCCGGCTCCCCGGGCAGGAACTGTCGTCCCGCGCGGAGTATCTCGACCGGCTGACCCCGCGCAGCCCGCAGGACAACCTCGCTGGCCACCTCGTTGTCGCCGTCGTTTCCGGCTACGCGCTGCTCGCGGCGGCCAACATCTGCGCGCTCGCCCAGCGGGACCGCCGGGCGCAGCGCGCGCACCTGCGGGCGCTCGGCCTCAGCCGCCTGCAACTGGCCCGCTGCGCGCTCTACGAGGTGCTCGGCGCAGCCCTGGTGGGCGTCGGGCTGTCGGCTGGCACCGCACTGGTATGCCTGTCCCCGTTCGCCCTGGCGCTGGGGTTGGGGCCGCTTCCCATCCTCGATGTTCCCTGGAGCCTGGGGGTGCTCGCCGCCGCGTTCGCTGCGGTCACCGTCCCCACCCTGCTGGCGACCCACCCGATGCGCGGAATCGACCGGCAGTTCGCCACCGGCGCGCCATGACCCGCGGCCTGGGTAGACGCTTCTGGTTGCTGTACACGGGGGAATCCACCTCCGCGATGGGCACGGCGGCCACCGCCGTGGCCCTGCCGGTGGTCGCGTTGCGGTCGACGGGCGACGTCCGGCAGGCGGGCATGGCCGGCGCCGCACTGTCGGTAGGAATCGTGCTCGCACGATTACCCGCAGGTGTGGTCGCCGATCGATACGATCGTCGGCTGCTGTCCCTCGCCGGCAACACGCTCGGCGTGCTGGTGCTCGCGAGTCTGGCCCTGCTCACAGCGGTGGACCGAGCGTCGCTGCCCGTGCTGCTGGCGGCGGCATTCCTGGTGGGAACGATCGGCAGCGCCCTGGCACCGGTGGAGAACGTCACCCTGCGAACCATCGTTCAGCCCGATCTCCTGCCCAGTGCGCTGGCCTTGATCCAGACCCGGGCGGCCACCGCGATGGTCGCGGGCCCGCTGGCCGGCATGGCCCTCCTCGGCGTGAATGCGCAGGAACTCTTCGCCGTCGATGCCTGCACCTACCTGGTCTCCGTCGTCTGCATGGCCCTGCTGCCCGCCATGCCAGCCGCACCCGCCGGGCCGGGGAGGGCCGGACGGCATCCGCTGCGGTCCGCCACGGAAGGTATCCGCTTCATCGTGTTAACCCCGTTTCTGCGCTATGCCGCAGTGAACGCAGCCGTGATCAATGTCGTCTTCAACGGCCTGATCATCGTCATCATCGCCTCGACAAGCGCAGGAACCGGCGCCGGCATCGGAGTGGGCATACAGACCGCCGCGCTGGGTGCGGGCGCCTTCGGGGGGTCCCTGATCGCGGCATCGGTGGCGCGACGCCTACCGCCCGCCTGGGGCATCGCGCTCGGCACCGCTGTGGTGGCGCTGGCGCTGTCGGGGTTCACACTGGTTCGCGCGACATGGGCGGCCGCGATCCCACTCGCGGTCGCCGCGGCGGCGGGACCGGTGATCACGGTGGTGATCTCCACGGTCCAGATCGGCATCACTCCGAACGAGATGCAGGGCCGGGTACACAGCGGCATCGGATTCCTCGCCCAGGCCGTCTCGCCGCTGGGATCAGTCCTCGCCGGCCTGGGTGTGCGCGCCTTCGGACTCACCGCGACCGTGAGCGGCGCCGCGCTCGCCGTCGTCCTCCTCGCGCTCGCCGGCGGCCTGGTCGCCGCTCGACAGGCTGACCCGACCACCGCCGATGCGCGCATCCCGGTGGTGACCGGACGTGGATAGCCCCGCCGACGGGCCGCATGAGCCGGCGGATCCATACCGGTGGTTGGAGGACGCCGTCGGCCCTCGGACGAGGGCCTGGCTCACTCGCCAGGCTCTGGCGTTACGGGACGTGAGGCGTCAGACCGATGATCCTGGCTGGGCTGCGCTGTTGGCCCGGATCGACCGCGCGGCGCACGGGCGGCTGCTCAGCCCGCCGGCCGAGGCCGGCGGGCTCCTGTTCCGCCACGAGCACCAAACCGACGCGGAGGTGCTCATCGTCCAGGCCCCAGACGGCGTCCGGCATACCCTGGTCGACTCCGCCACGTCGGGCCGGATCGCAGCCTGGCAGCCCTCCCCCACCGGTGATCTGGTCGCCGTACAGCGTCACCATGACGGTTACGAGAACGGCGGACTGCGGCTGATCCCATCCCACCCCGGCGCACCGGGCGAGAGTCTCGCCGACGCCGCGCCCTTCCCCGCAGTCGCCTTCGTCGGCGACTGGCTGCTGTACACCGCCGGCACCAGGACGCAGCACCGGTTGGCCGCCCGCCGACTCGACTCCGGCGCTGCCCACCAGGTGGCTGTTCCGGTTGATGGACCGGTCCGGCTGTCCCTCCATGCCGGCTGGGGCGAATATCTCGTGCTGCGTATCCGCCCGGCGGCTCCCGCCACCCCCGACGGCCTGACCTGGTGGGTGACCCGATGGACCGGCCAGACCGTCCCGGACTGGCAGCCGTTGGACGTCGGCCACCTCCCCGTCACGGCGCTCGCTCTGGGCTGGAGCAGGTGCTATCTCGCTGCGGGACGGGTGTTCGACATCGATCTGGCGCGACTTGCCCGTGGTCAGGACGCCCCGCTGCTCCCGGTGGGCTCGCCGGACACCGAGGCGGCGTCGACGGTGTCCGCCCTGCGAGTGATGGGGCCGGAGGCCTCGCCGCGTCTGGTGGTGCTGCGGCGGACCGGCGTCACGCGCCGTCTCGACGTGCATGCTCCCGAGGGCGCCCCCGCCCCCGGGAGCGGCTTCACCTGGCAGGCCAGGCTCAGGCTCGGGCCGGTGACCACACCCAGCGCGGGCAGCGGCGGTGACGCGCTGTGGATTCTCGCCGACGATCCGCGTCAGGGCACCTGGAGCCGCCGCCTCGCGTCCCATGTCGACCTCAGGGGCTTCTCGGCACCCGGCCAAGGAACATCACTACGCACCTTGACGATCGCCAGCCGGGACGGAACCGCGGTGCCTGTGACCGTATGTGATCCCAACCCCCACGCCCGGCATCGTCCCGCTCCCACAGTGGTCACCGTGTACGGCGGCTTCGGCATCGCCCTGGAACCCACCTGGGATCCCCTGATCGCCGCCTGGCTGCACGCGGGCGGAAGAGTGGCCTGGGTCCACACCCGTGGCGGCGGCGAGTTCGGGCCCGCCTGGGCAGCGGCCGGGCGGGGAACGGGCAAGAACGCCGTCGTCGACGACCTGTGCGCGGCGGCCGCCACCCTGACGGAGCGCGGTGAGGCCGAGCCGGGTCAGCTGGCGGTCCTCGCTGCCAGCAACGGCGGTCTGATCGCCGCCGCCGCACTGACCCGGACACCGAGCCTGTTTGCCGCCGTGGTCTGCGCGGCTCCGCTCGCTGACATGACGCGTTACACCGTCGGAGGTCTCGGCGACCTCTGGCGGGAAGAATACGGGAACCCCACCGACCCTGCGGACCTGCGTGGGCTCCTGGCCTATTCCCCCTATCACCAGGTCAAAGAGGGTACACCTTACCCCGCGATCCTGCTGGTCACCGGAGGCAATGACGAACGCGTGCCAGCCTGGCATGCCTGGAAACTGTGCGCCGCCCTGCAAGGGGCCACAACCGGATCCGCACCCATTCTCCTGGACCATCACGACAGCAGCGGTCACTATGGTCGCTCCGGTAACGCTGCTCGCCGCCTCGGCGCCGGTACACTCGGTTTCATGGGTGCTGCGACCGGGCTTCGGCCTCGCATTGTCGGCGCCGCCGGTCATGAACCACCCGGCGAGCTGCGGCGGGGTGAACCACCGGACACTCCGACGGAGATCGCCTTGTGACTCGGCCCCGCGTCTGGCCTGGCATGCCACCGCCAGCACCCCCGGCCACGACAGTCGCCGCCGCCATGGGGCTCACCAAGGTCTACGGGTACGGTGATGGCCGGGTGCTGGCACTGGACCGCGTGTCCGTCGCCTTCGGCCGCAGCGAGTTCGCTGCCATCATGGGCCCGTCGGGTTCCGGAAAATCCACCCTCATGCACTGCCTGGCCGGCCTCGACCGACCAACGTCCGGCTCCGTCCGGATCGGTCCGGTGGAGCTGTCGAGGATGACGGACCGGCAGCTCACCCGCCTTCGCCGAGACCGAATCGGGTTCATCTTCCAGAATTTTCACCTGATTCCCACTCTGACTGCGGCCGAGAACATCACGGTGCCGCTGACCATCGCGGGGCGCAGGCCGGACAACGGCTGGTTCGACGCCGTGATTCGCGCCGTCGGTCTGGCGGACCGGCTGAACCATCTGCCCTCCCAGCTTTCCGGTGGTCAGCAGCAGCGAGTCGCCTGTGCCCGAGCCCTGATGGGACGGCCGGACATCGTCTTCGCGGACGAACCGACCGGCAACCTTGATTCCCGCGCCGGCGCTGGAATCCTCTCGTTCCTTCAGTTATGCGCACGCCAGTTCGGTCAGACCATTGTGATGGTGACGCATGACCCGGTCGCCGCTGCGCAGGCCGACCGTGTGGTCTTCCTCTCGGACGGCAGGATCGTCGACGAACTGACGCGACCCTCACCGGACAGCGTGCTCGACCGGATCAGAGCGCTCGACGCCACCACCGGCATGGGCTACCCGCCGCGACCGGTGTGACCTCTCCGCGGGGACGACCCGCCAAAGCCCGGACAGGGCGTCCACTGAGCACGCGGTGGACGCGAAGGTCGGTCGACCGCCACCGCGCGTGAGATCGGGGATGCCCGGGGGGAGCGGATGTGGCGCAGCGGACACCGGGCGGGGAACACTGAAGCGCCTGGCTAGAGTTACGCCTGCAGTACGAGGCGCTACACATACTCAGGGAGCTCACGCATGACCTCTGCCGTCGAGAGCATCGAGGCGCCGGACGTTCCCGTCCTCGACGAGGCGGGGCGCGCCCTGCTGTTCACCGAGGCACGGACGGGGAACGCCTTCGCGGACACCCCGGTCAGCGACGAGCAGCTCGCCGCCATCTGGGAGCTCACCCGGTGGGCGCCGACCAGCGCCAACCTGCAGCCGCTGCGGGTGACCTTCGTGCGCACGCCCGAGGGCAAGGAGCGGCTGCTGCCGCTGATGAGCGAGGGCAACCGGGTCAAGACCGCCTCGGCGCCCGTCACCGCCATCCTCGCCGTCGACTCGCGCTTCCACGAGCACGCCCCCACGCTGCTGCCGATCCGGCCACAGATGCGCGACGCCCTCGAGGCGGACGAGGCCACCCGCAGCGCCATGGCCCAGGTCAACGGGCCGCTGCAGGCGGGCTACTTCATCCTCGCCATCCGCGCCCAGGGCCTGGTGGCCGGGCCGATGGCCGGCTTCGACGCCGCGGCGATCGACGCCGAGTTCTTCCCGGACGGCCGTTGGAAGTCCCTGCTCGTCATCAACATCGGCCACCCCGGGGAGAACCCCTGGTTCGACCGGCTCCCCCGGCTCGACCCCGCCGACGTCATCCGCTGGGCCTGACCGCCAGCCCGGTTCTGGACCCGGCCGCCGGACCCCGAGCGCGCGAGCCTCGGGGTCACGTGCTTGTGGACCGTCCTCGTCCTGCGGCGGCCGCGGGGTAGCGGGCCAGGATGGCCTGCTGGCCCGCCGGCGGGGGCGTCGTCGCCGGGTCGTAGAACGGCGAGAACGCCCGGGCGAGCCGGCGGAGGTTCGCCGTGCCGAGTTTCCTGGCCGTGGCCGCCTCCCGCTCCTCGGACTGTCGGCGCTGCTCGTCGGTCATCCCGCGCCGGTCCACGTCCAGCAGATATCTCCGCAGCGGTGAGGTGCGCCGGTTCAGGTGCCGGGAGGCGGTGACGATGCCTCGGGCCCGGTATAACCACGCGACCAGCCGGGGGCGGCCATAGAGGCGATGGTAGACGCGGTTCACGACCGTGCGGTGTTCGTACTCCTCGGCCAGATGCCATTTCCACAGGTCGGCCGCCGGTGACGGCGGGGCGCCGAGTTCGGTTTCCATCAGGCCGTCGACCCACAGCTCCGCGCCGGTCGAGCCGATGGTCTCGAAGCCCTCGCAGTAGGCGAGCAGCCAGCGCAGCGACCTGGTCCGCAGGAAGTGCTCGTAGTCCCGTTCGAAGACGGCCTCGTAGTCGGTCATGTCCGGGTAGCCGCCGTCGCGGACCATCGCGTTGAACGCCCGGTGCAGCCGGTAGTGCTGGCCCTCCTGCCGGTTGAACAGGTCGATGTCGTGCAGCAGCTCGGCGTCGACCAGCGGATCCAGCTCCTCCGCCGCGCGGCGCATCACCTTGATGAGGAACGGCTCGATGTAGGCCGGGATGATGCCCTGCGCGTTGACGAGATGGACGGCCTCCAGGTTCGCGCCCCAGCGCGGCGAGACGTCGGTGAAGTCGAATTCCGGCGAACGGACACGCATACCCATACCAGACCCTTCCGAGCACGGACGGTACGACCGAGGAGCGACCGTGATCCCGCCGCCCGCTCCGCCACCCATGATCCGACACTCGAAGGTCACGGGGACGGATCTCGGTGCGGTACCCCGGTAAGTGCCCGCGACCGTCGTTGCCCCGTGCCTCGTGCCCTGAACCCGAGCCCCGCAAGCGTGGCTCTGCCGCTACCAGCCCGGGCCCTACCAGCCCCGACCCCTACCAGCCCCGGCCCCTACCAGCCCCGATCCCTACCAGCCCCGGCCCGGTCTTCCCGCGCTCCGCGCCGGGACGGAGGGTGCGGGAGGGGACCTCGACGGTCCTCGCCGGGCCCGGCGGGACCTCACCTGACCGCCGTGCCGAGGCCCGAAGTGGAGAGGAATGATCGCCGGTGACCCACGAGAAGGTTCTGTTCGGATTCGGCCTCGAGACCGGCGTCGGCGAGGTGGACGCCCTGCTCGCGCACGCGACGCAGGCGGATCGCGACGGGCTTGACCTGGTCACGCTGTCGGATCATCCGTACTTCGCCGACCGGCTGGACGCCTACGCGGTCCTGGGTGTCGTCCTGGGCCGGACGGCGCGGGTCACCGGGGCGGTGAACGTGACCAACGTGCCGAGCCGACCCGCACCGATGCTGGCCCGCACGGTCACCGCGCTGTCCGCGCTGACTGGCGGGCGCGTCGCGCTCGGGATCGGGGCGGGCGGGCTGTGGGACGACATGGCCCGGCTCGGCATCCTTCGACGTTCTCCAGCGCAGGCCGTCCGGGCGATGGAGGAGGCGATCCTCGTCGTGAAGTCGCTCTGCGGCGGCGGGGACCCGGTGACCTTCGACGGGGAGTTCTACCAGGTCGCGGGCCTCGTTCCGGCGTCCGTCGCGGCCCCGCCGATCTGGACGGGTTCAGGCGGCCCGGCGTCGCTGGCGGTCACGGGCAGGCTCGCCGACGGCTGGATTCCCGGCTACGCCGCCGACTGGCGCAGTGTGCGGGTGGCCCAGTCGCGCCCCCTCATCGACGCGGCGGCCGCGGCGGCCGGCCGGAACCCGGCGGAGATCGCGACCATCTACAACCTCCCCGGCCGCTTCACCTCGACGCCGCTGACCGCCACCCGCGACGATGCCGGCCGTTGGATCGGCGGTTCGGTCGCCCAGTGGGTCGACGAACTCACCGCGGCCGTGCTGACGTTCGGCGCCGCCGGCTTCGTCTACTTCCCGGTCCAGGACGGCACGTCGACCGACCTCGCCCTCGGCACCTGGGCGGGCGAGGTCGTGCCGGCCGTCCGCGAGGCGGTCGCCCGGGCCTAGTTTCACCGGCTCGCCGCCCGAGGCGCGGCCCGTTGCGGTGCGCTCTGCGCGGTCTGACGCCTGCGGATCGTGCGCGTCGCACCGCAGTCCTCCCCGCGCGCCGTTCGCCCGCGGTGCGGTGCGGGTCGCGCGCCGCGGCGGCGTCGGACTCGCTACCTGCGGTAGTACTCGGCGTCGGTGACGTGGGTGCCCCACGTGACCTCCGGACCGTCGGCGGGGGCCTCCCAGATGGCGATGTGTGTCATGAAGTGGTCGGGCGCGGCGCCGTGCCAGTGCTCCTCGCCGGGCGGCGTGTAGATCACGTCGCCGGGACGCATCACCACGACCTCGCCGCCGCGGGCCTGCACGTAGCCGACACCCTCGGTGACGTAGAGGGTCTGGCCCACGGCGTGGGAGTGCCAGGCCGTACGGGCGCAGGGCGCGAAGCGCACCGTGTTGACGCGAACCCGGGAGGGTTCCTCTCCCCTGGCGACGACGTCGAACCACACGTCCCCGGTGAACACCTCCGCCGGCCCCTTGGTCGTGGGCTGCTTGGTCAGAACCTGCATGTGCCGCTCCTGGTGACGTGGCGGGTGGTGACGTGGCGGGTGGAGGTCAGGACCGTCTGGAGGACCGTACCGGCTCCAGGGCCTGCCGGGCTGGAGTCGTCCGGGCTGCCTCGATCCCGTCCTCTCTCGCCGGCCTACCCCGAAGTCAATCCCCGCGGCGACCGTGACTGCTAGTTTTGACGACGAGCACAGCAGCGTGGATCCAGGGGGGAAACAGATGGCGGAGGCGAATCCGGAGCAGTTCACCTGGCCGGAGACGATGCGGCGCGTGAACGACGCGATAGGCGTTTCGGTGCTGGGGGCCAACAGTTATGTGGAGAACGCTTTCTCGGCGGTGCTGGACAAGGCGCCGGTGGGCCAGCGGAAGACCCGGGACGAGTTGAAGGCGCCGGGTGCGAAGAGCCTCCGGCCACCGACGCCGGACACCTGCACCTACCTGCCGGAGTCGATCGGCCCCGGTCGCAACGCCCGAACCAGGTACCTCGCCGAGGGCCTGGCCAAGTTCGAGAAGGACCCGACCGCCGGATTCTTCTACGGTGTGTGCAACGACTACGCGTGGGCGGTGAACGGGGCGCTCGTCACCAAGGTGTTCAAGCGGCCAGCCCTGAAGGTGTACGCACCGCTGCTACCCGAGGGCACCCGGGTCGAGCTCTACGGCATCGTGGGAATACATTCGGACAAGCATATGTTCACCGTCGTGAACCGCGCGATCGACAGCACCCCCACCGATTATCGGACCTGGGGTCGCGGCTGCTTCGTGGTCGACCAGTGGTATGGTCGGCAGTCCGTGACGCCGGCCGTGAAGTCGTTCGACCCGCAGGACGATCTGCCCGGGGCGGGTTTCTACGACCTCGCGTTCATCGCCTGGTGGGACGAGGTCCTCGCCAAGGTGCTGCCGACGTCGGGCGGCGAAAACACCCTCGTTCCCCAGGCCGAGTTCGCTGCCGGCCGGAAGTAACGCCGCCGGTCAGAGGTAGTACAGCCGCGCCCAGGCCGCTACCGGGAGGCCGTGCGGCGCAGGAGGGCGGCGGTGGGCTGGTCAGCGGGGAGGAAGGCCTCGAGCTTCAGTTCGGCGATGGTGACGTCGACGGCCGTGGCAAACGTGGTGATCGTGCTGATGAGCCGTAGTTCCCCGGCGGCCGAGCGAAGGTGCAGGGGAACCGCGAAGCCGAGATGGTCCGGCCTGAGCGGCTCGGCCGGCACGTACCGGCCGAGTTCGGCGTGGAGATCGCTGAGGCGGTCGTCGGGATTGCGCAGGATCTCGGCGTGAATGCCGTTGAGGATGTGCCGGGACCATTCGGCGAGGTTCACGATGCGCGGCGCGAGGCCCGCGGGATGCAATGCGAGGCGGTAGACGTTGGTGCCGGGCCCGAGCAGGTCCGGCGCCACGCCGTCGGCGAGGAGGGCGAACGCCTCGTTGGCGGCGACCAGGTCGCCGTGGCGGTCGACGACGATCGCCGGGTAGGGCAGGTGCCCGGTCAGGATGTGCGTCAGCGCGGCGCGCACCGGCGCCAGCTGCGGGTCGTCCAACGATGTGCGCGGGTAGGCGGGGGCATAGCCCGCGGCGAGCAGCAGACCGTTGCGCTCCCGTAGCGGCAGGTCGAGGGATTCCGCCAGCCGGACGACCATGGCCCGGCCCGGTTCCGACCGGCCGTTCTCCAGAAAACTGACGTGCCGCTGGGTGGTCCCCGCCCGCTCGGCCAGTTCGAGCTGGCTGAGCCGGCGGCGGAGCCGACGTTCGCGCAGCGCCCGCGGGAAGTCCACGAACCCCGTTGTACCGCCCGGGATCGCCCGCCGGCCATTCCTCCCGGGGAATTGCCGCCCTTCACCGCCGCCGGCACGATGCGGCGCATGACCAATGACAGGCGGATGACCGATGACAGGCGGATGACCGATGACATCCGCCTCGGCGTGCTCGTCCCGATCGGAAAGGCCCAGTGGGGTGCGGGAACCGACCCACGTGAGCTCGTCGACTTCGCGGTCCGGGCCGAGGAACTCGGCTACGACTCGCTGTGGGTCAACGACTCGCTGCTCGGCCCGCGCATCGAGGCGCTGACCATGCTTGCCGCCGTGGCACCGGTCACCGACCGCATCACCCTCGGCACGGCGACGCTCCTGCCGGTACTTCGCCGGCCCGTGCAGGCGGCGCAGACCCTCGCCTCCCTCGACCTGCTCTCCGGCGGCCGGCTGACCGTGGCCGTGGGCGCGGGCTTCCCCGGCCGGTTCGGCCGACCCCTGCACGACCTGTCCGAGGTTGCCTGGGCCGACCGGTTCACCCGGCTCGACGAGACCGTCGCCCTGTGGCGCCGGCTGTGGACCGCCGACGGCCCGACCTCCTTCCACGGCGATCTCCTGCACTTCGACGAGATCCCGCCGGCCACAGCGCCCAGCCAGGCCGGTGGCCCGCCGATCTGGCTCGGCGGCGCCGCCCCCGCGGCACTCGCCCGCACCGGCCGCCGCTACGACGGGTGGCTGCCCTACCCGCCCGACCCGGCGGACTACCGCAGCGGTCTGGCCGAGGTACGGAGGGCAGCCGCCGACGCGGGCCGCGTCCCGGGCACGATCACGCCTGCCCTGTTCGTGTCAGTGCTGATCGCCGACACCGAGGAGAGCGGGCGCGACACCCTGGCGGACTACAGCCGGGCCAACTACGGGCTCGCGCTGCGCGACCTCGAAGCCATCCAGGCCGTGATCACCGGACCGCCGGCGCAGGTGGCCGCGCGCCTGGGGCATTACATCACCGCCGGCGCGCGGCACCTCGTCTGCCGAATCGGCACCGTCGACCTCAGGTCCGCCCGCGACCAGCTCGACCGGCTCGCCGAACTCCTCCCGCTCCTGCGCGAGGCTGCTGGTGGTTCAGGTTCAGGTGAGGGCCGCGGCGAGGGCGGCGCAGGCGCGTGACAGGGCCGGCGCCGCACGCCCGGCGAGGTCGTCGTTCATGCGCACCGCGGGACCTGACACGGACAGCGCCATCGGCGACATTCCAGGCACGGACACCGGCATCGCGACGCAGCGCACCCCGACCTCCATCTCGCCCTCGTCGAGGGCGTAGCCGCGGGCGCGGATGCCGGCCAGCTCGTCGAGCAGCGCGTCGACCTCGACGATGGTCGTGGCGGTGTGGGTGGACAGCGTCGAATGCCTGAGGATCGCGCGGGCCTCGTCGTCGCCGAGCGTCGACAGCAGCGCCTTGCCGACGCCGGTGCAGTGCAGGGGAACCCGCCGGCCCACCTCGGTGAAGGTGCGCATCGAGTACACCCCGGGAGCCTGGGCCACGTACTCGGCCCGCTCGCCGGCCAGGACCGCGAGGTTGGCCGATTCCCCGAGCCCGTCGGCGAGCTCGCGCAGGATCGGGGCGGCCCGCTCGCCGAGCAGCGCGTTCGCGCCGGCGCCCAGCGGGACCAGCCGGGATCCCAGGCAGTACCGGCGGTCGGGCAGGCGGCGCAGGTAGCCGCGGGTGGTGAGGGTCTGGACCAGCCGGTGGATGGTCGGCAGCGGCAGGCCGGTCGCCGCGGCCATCGCGCTGATCGAACAGCCGCCGCCCGCCGCCTCGACCACCTCGAGGATGTCCAGGGCACGCTGGACCGACTGCACTCCTGCCACACGCTGCTCGACCGGCATTCCCGCACGCCTTCCTCTCACCTCGGGTCACCTCGGGCCGGACGTCGGCCCCGGGCGTCGACCCCGGGCATCCGCGCCTCGGCCCGCACTCCGCCCACTCGCGACCCACCTGGCCGACTCGACCCACCTGGCCGACTCGGCCCACGTGGCCCGCACGCGGCCGGCGCTTCGCCCCCACTCTGCCTGCCTGTCGGCGCTCGTCTTGACCGAGACGGCCGTCCCGCCCTACCTTCGTATCACGATACAGATTTCTTTTTCCGTATGGTGGAACCCGGTAGGGTCGCCAGCGACGTCGTGCGGACCCTCCCCTCGGAAAGGCTGGCCCCTGTGACCGTGGAGGACGTCCCCATCGCCAAGCTCGCCGAGCTGGTCGACGCGCTGCCCGCCGGGGTGGTCGTCACCGAGCCGGACCTGCTCGACAAGTACCGTCGTGACCGCGCGGCGGACCCGCTGGCAGGGCAGCCGCTCGCGGCGGTGCGCGCGGAGTCGACCGAACATGTCCAGATCGCCGTCCGGTGGGCGGCGCGGCACCGCGTCGCGGTGGTGCCGCGGGGGGCGGGCACCGGGCTGTCCGGCGGCTCCACCGCCGTCACCGGGGGCATCGTGCTGTCGACGGAGCGGATGCGCGCGATCCGCGTCGACCCGCTCACCCGGATGGCCGTCGTGCAGCCGGGTCTGCTCAACGCCGAGGTCAAGGCGGCGGCCGCGGCCCATGGGCTGTGGTACCCGCCGGACCCGTCGTCGTTCGAGATCTGTTCCATCGGGGGCAACGTCGCGACGAACGCGGGCGGCCTGTGCTGCGTGAAGTACGGCGTCACGACCGACTACGTGCTCGGGCTGGAGGTCGTGCTCGCCGACGGGCGGGCGGTGCGCCTCGGCGGCCCGCGGCTCAAGGACGTCGCCGGGCTGTCGCTGACCAAGCTGTTCGTCGGCAGCGAGGGGACGCTCGGCATCGTCACCGAGGCCACCCTGCGGCTCATCCCGGCCCAGCCCCCGTCGAGCACGCTGGTCGCCACCTTCCCCACCACCGAGGCGGCCACCGCGGCCATCCTGGCGATCACGTCCGCCATCCGGCCCGCGATGCTGGAGTTCATGGACCAGACGTCGATCAACGCCGTCGAGGACGTCCTGCACATGGGGCTCGACCGCGACGCGGCCGCGCTGCTCGTGGCCCGCTCCGACAGCCAGCATCTCGCCGCCGAGCGCGAGATGAAGATCATGCTCGACGCCTGCGTGGCCAGCGGCGCCACCGAGACGCTGGCCACCGACGACCCGGACGAAGGCGAGGCGTTCGTCGCCGCCCGCCGCGCGGCCATCCCCGCGGTGGAACGGCGCGGCACCCTGCTGCTCGAGGATGTCGGCGTGCCGTTACCGCGGCTGCCGGAACTCGTCCGGGGCATCGAGACGATCGCGGCCGACCGCGCGCTGACGATCGCGCTGATCGCGCACGCCGGCGACGGCAACACCCATCCCCTCGTCGTCTTCGACCCGGCGGACGAGGACATGACCCGGCGGGCGGAACTCGCCTTCGGTGAGGTGATGGACCTCGCCATCAAGCTCGACGGCACGATCACCGGCGAGCACGGCGTCGGCCGGCTCAAGAAGGCCTGGCTGCCCGACCAGCTCGGCCCGGAGGTGATGGAGCTGTCCCTGCGCATCAAGCGGGCGCTCGACCCCCTGGGCATCCTCAACCCCGGGGCGATCTTCCCCTGACGGCGAGGGCCACCGGCGGGCGACCGCCCCGGACGTCCCGACCGCGCCGGACATCCCAACCGCGCCGCACATCCCGCCCGCGCCGCTCGGCACCGCAACGACACGACACGACAAGGACAGACGATGACCGAACGGATCCAGATCGGCGCCCTCCAGGTGGCGGCGAGCCTGCACGAGTTCGTGCAGAGCGCCGCCCTGCCCGACTCGGGAGTAGAGCCCGCGGCTTTCTGGCGGGGCGTCGAGGAGATCATCACCGCGCTCACGCCCGTCAACCGGGCCCTGCTCGCCGAGCGCGACGAGCTGCAGGAGAAGATCGACGACTGGCACCGCGCCCGCGCCGGCAAGGACCACGACGCGCAGGCCTACCACGACTTCCTCGTCGAGATCGGCTACCTGCGGCCCGAGCCCGAGCCGTTCCAGATCACGACCGAGAACGTCGACGACGAGATCGCGCTGACCGCCGGTCCGCAGCTCGTCGTGCCGGTCCTCAACGCCCGGTACGCGCTCAACGCCGCGAACGCGCGCTGGGGCTCGCTGTATGACGCGCTCTACGGCACCGACGCGATCGCCGAGGACGACGGCGCGCACCGCGACGGGCCCTACAACCCGGTCCGCGGTGCGAAGGTCATCGCCCACGCGCGGGCGCTGCTCGACGAGGTCGCGCCGCTGCGCGAGGGCGGCCACGCCGACGCGGCGCAGTACGCCGTCATCGACGGCGAGCTGGTCGTCACGCTGACCGCCGGCCCGAAGACCGGCCTCGTCGACCCCTCGGCGCTGCGCGGCTACACCGGCGAGGCGGCGTCCCCCAGCGGGATCCTGCTGGTCCACCACGGCCTGCACGTCGAGATCCTGATCGACCGCGCCGGTTCGATCGGCGCCGGCGACCCCGCCGGGGTGCAGGACGTCGTCCTCGAGGCCGCGATCACCACGATCGTCGACTTCGAGGACTCCATCACCGCGGTCGACGCCGAGGACAAGGTGGCGGCCTACGCGAACTGGCTGGCGTTGAACCAGGGCACCCTGACCGCGAAGGTGACCAAGGGCGGGTCGTCGTTCGACCGCGCACTGGCCGCGGACCGGACGTTCACCGCGCCGGACGGCGGGCAGGTCGTGCTCCCGGGCCGGGCCCTGCTGCTGGTCCGCAACGTCGGGCACCTGATGACCACCGACGCGATCCTCGACGCCGACGGCGCGGATGTGTTCGAGGGCATCCTCGACGCGATCATCACCTCCCTGGCGGCGCTGCCGAGCCTGCGCGCGGACGCGGCCCGGCGCAACAGCCGCACCGGCTCGATCTACATCGTCAAGCCGAAGATGCACGGTCCGGCCGAGGCCGCCCTCACCGTCGACCTGTTCACCCGGGTCGAGAAGCTGCTCGGCCTGCCCGCCGACACCCTCAAGATCGGAATCATGGACGAGGAGCGCCGCACCACGGTGAACCTCGCCGCGTCGATCGAGGCGGCCCGCCGGCGGGTGGTGTTCATCAACACCGGCTTCCTGGACCGGTCGGGCGACGAGATCCACACCTCCTTCGAGGCCGGGCCGATGGTGCGCAAGGCCGACATGAAGACGCAGACCTGGATCACCACCTACGAGAACAACAACGTCGACCAGGGGCTGGCAGCCGGCCTGTCGGGACGCGCCCAGATCGGCAAGGGCATGTGGGCGATGCCCGACCTGATGGCCGACATGCTGACCCAGAAGATCGGCCAGCTCCGGGCCGGCGCGACGACGGCCTGGGTGCCCTCCCCCACCGCGGCGACCCTGCACGCGCTGCACTACCACCAGGTCGACGTCTTCGCCCGCCAGCGGGAGCTGGCCGAGCGGCCCCGCGCGGACCTGGGCGACATCCTGCGGATCCCGCTCGGTGACCCGAGCGCGTGGAGCGCCGAGGACCGCCAGCAGGAGATCGACAACAACGCGCAGTCGATCCTGGGTTACGTCGTGCGCTGGATCGACCAGGGCATCGGCTGCTCGAAGGTGCCCGACATCCACGACGTCGCGCTGATGGAGGACCGCGCCACCCTGCGGATCTCCAGCCAGCTCATGGCGAACTGGCTGCGCCACGGCGTCGTCACCCCGGAGCAGGTGCACGCCAGCCTGCAGCGGATGGCCGCCGTCGTCGACAAGCAGAACGCCGACGACCCGGCCTACCGGCCGATGGCCCCGGACTTCGACGGTGTCGCCTTCCGCTGCGCCACCAGCCTCATCTTCGACGGCGCCCGGCAGCCCAACGGCTACACCGAGCCGATCCTGCACGCCCATCGCCGGGAGGCGAAGGCGCTGGCCGCGGGCCTGTGACGCCCTCGCGTGTGACGCTGGCCGGTAACGAGAAACGGACGACTATGGGCAAGGTGGTGGGGTCATGCGGGATGCAGTGATCGTCGAAGCGGTGCGGTCGCCGGTGGGCAAGCGGAACGGGGCGCTGGCCGGGGTCCATCCCGGCGACCTGTCGGCGCACGTGCTGACGGAGCTGGCCGCCCGCAGCGGGATCGACCCCGGTCTGGTCGACGACGTCGTGTGGGGGGTCGTCTCGCAGGTCGGCGAGCAGGCCCTCGACGTCGCCCGCACGGCAGTGATCACCGCCGGGTGGCCGGAGCACGTGCCCGGGACGACCGTCGACCGGCAGTGTGGCTCGTCGCAGCAGGCGGTCCACTTCGCCGCCGCCGGGCTCATCGCCGGGCATTACGACGTGGTCGTGGCGGGCGGCGTCGAGTCGATGACCCGGGTGCCGATGGGTTCCGCGGTCGGCGACGCCAAGCCGCATCCGGCCAGGTTCATCGAGTACTGCGGCGGGGTGCGTCCCAACCAGGGCGTCGGCGCCGAGATGATCGCCGAGAAGTGGGGCTTCTCACGGACCGACTGCGACGAGTTCTCCCTCGCCAGCCACGAGCGGGCGGCGACCGCCCAGGACGGCGGCCGGTTCGAGGCGCAGATCGCCCCCGTCGACCTGCCGGGCGGCGGCGTGTTCGCCGCCGACGAGGGCATCCGCCGCGGCGGCACGGTCGAGACCCTCGGCAAGCTGAAGACCGTGTTCCGCCCGGACGGTGGCGTCGTCACGGCCGGTAACGCCTCGCAGATCTCCGACGGTTCCGCCGCCCTGCTCCTGACGACCGCCGAGAAGGCGGCCGAGCTCGGGCTCACCCCGATCGCCCGAGTGCACACCGCGGTCGTCGTCGGCTCCGATCCCGTCATGATGCTGACCGGTCCCATCCCGGCCACCCACAAGGCGCTGGCGCGCAGCGGCCTGTCCCTCGGCGACATCGGCGCGTTCGAGGTCAACGAGGCGTTCGCACCGGTCCCGCTGGCGTGGCTGGCCGAGTTCGGCGCCGACCCCGCGACGGTCAACCCCAACGGCGGCGCGATCGCGCTCGGCCACCCCCTGGGCGGCTCGGGCGCGCGCATCATGACCACGCTCGTCCACCACATGCGGGACAACGGCATCCGGTACGGCCTGCAGACCATGTGCGAGGGCGGCGGTCAGGCCAACGCCACCATCCTCGAGCTGCTCTGACCCTCGAGCTGCTCTGACCCTCGAGCTGCTCTGATCCTCGAGCTGCTCGGGCCTTCGAGCTGCTCTGACCCTCGGGCGGCTCCGGCCAGCTCCGATCCTCCCTTTCCGTCCTCACGAAGTGGACCAACCCCAGTGGTAGACGACGCCCACGACCTGCTGCGCTACGAGTCGGTCGGCCCGATCCGGGTCATCACGCTGAACGACCCCGACAAGCTCAACCCGATGACCGACGCGCTGCACGAAGCGCTCACCGACGTGTGGGTGAAGGTCATGCGCGACCGCGAGGTCCGCGCCGTCGTGCTCACCGGCGCCGGGCGCGCCTTCTCCGCCGGTGGCGACGTGCCGGGCTTCCTGGCCTGCGTCGAGGACCTCGATCATCGCCGGTCCAACATGCGCACCGCCCGGCTGCTGGTCGACCACATCCTGGGCTGCCACGTGCCGGTGATCGCCGCGGTGAACGGCCCGGCGGTCGGCCTCGGCTGCAGCATCGCGGTGTCCTGCGACATCGTGCTGATGTCGGAGAAGGCATTCCTGGCCGACACCCACGTCAACGTCGGGCTCGTCGCCGGTGACGGCGGCGTGGTGACCTGGCCGTTCATGATGAGCCTGCTCAAGGCGAAGGAGTACCTGTTCACCGGCGAGCGGATCCCGGCCGCCACCGCCGTCGAGCTGGGCCTGGCCAACCGGGTCGTCCCGCACGAGAAGCTGCTCGACGAGGCGATGGCGCTGGCGGAGAAGCTGGCCCAGCAGCCGGCCCAGGCGCTGCAGGAGACCAAGCGCTCCCTCAACCTGCACCTGCAGCACGCCGCCCTGAAGGTGCTGCCCTACGCCCTGTCGACCGAGAGCGAGTCGTTCTCCTCGCCGGAGGTCGCCGAGCGGGCCCGCGCCTTCGCGGCCCGCTCCAGCAACGGCAAGGGCTGACCCACTCGAATCCCGGCGGGCGGGTTCCCTGAAACGGCTGCGGCCAGCACAGGAACCCGCCCGTCGGCAGGCGCCGAGATTCGCTCAGCGGTCCAAACGGCTACGCGTCCTGGCTAAGAGGCCGGGGGGCCGAGGGCGGCGTCGACGATGCGGTCGGCGAAGGCGCGGTCGACGGGGGCGCGTTGAATCGTCGCTCTGAAGATCAACGGGCCGAGGATCTGGGCGAGCAGTTCGTCGTTGTCGCGCTCCGCCACCGTCTCGCCGGCGGCGATCGCCCGGTCGATCGCGCCGCGCAGCAGCGACGAGATGCGCCGCAGCAGATCGTCGCGGAGTTCGGCCACGGCCGGGTTCTGGTCGGCGGTGGCGATGACGGTGGTGAGGAACTGCCGCGCGACTGGCTGGGCGAGATCGGCCCCGGACCGGATCAGCTCGCGGCTGAGCCACTCCCGCAGGGGGCCCTCGCCAGCACGCAGCAGCGGCTGTTCGGTGATCTTCAGCGCCTCGGTGATCAGGTCGACCTGGCGCGGCCAGTGCCGGTAGATCGTCGCCCGGCCCACCTCGGCCCGCTGCGCCACGCGCTGATGCGTCAGCGCCGCGGGCCCCTCCTCCTCGAACAGCGACCGCACGGCCTCGCGCACCGCGGCGCGGGTGCGGGCGATTCGGGCGTCCTCGACCGTCGTCTCCACGACTCGAAATTCTATGAGACACCTTGACTCACATAAGAGATATGAGGCACTCTGCCTCACATGCCCGGGATGAGTCGTGGGTCACACGGCGCGCCGGTGGACGATTCGAGGAGACGGCGATGACCGACGAGAACAGCAGCGGGAAGCTCACGATCCACAATCTTCCGATCGCACGGGATCGGGACGCGGCCTGGCGCCAGATGCGCGAGTACGGCCGCACGGTGCAGCTCGACGGCGGCGTCGCGGCCACCGACGTCGAGACCGTCGAGACCGTGTTACGGCAGCCCACGGTCTTCTCGTCGAAGAAGGCGTTCGACGTCCTCGGCAGCCCGCTGCCGCTCGTGCCCATCGCGTTCGACCCGCCCGACCAGACCCGCTACCGGCGCATTCTCCAGCCGTTCTTCAGCCCGCGGGCCATCCGACCGCTGGAGGACGAGCTGCGCCGGCAGATCGTCGACATCATCGAGCCGTTGGTGCAACGCGGGTGGTGCGAATACGTCTCCGAGGTGGCGGGAATCTTCCCGGTCCAGGTGTTCCTCACGCTGTTCGGGTTACCGCTGGAGATGCGCGACCAGTTCATCGAATGGAAGGACGCCATCCTCGGGCTCAGCGACCCCTCCGGAAACACCGCCCTCGACGAGGCCGCGACCGAGGCCGCCATGACCACGGCGCTGGGGCTGTTCGGCTACCTGGCCGACCTCGTCCCGGCGCGCCGCGGGGTCGCGGGCGACGACGTCCTGAGCCAGCTTCTCTGCCTGGAAGGCGACGAGGCCCTGACCGACGAGGAGGCCATCGGCCTGTGCTTCCTGTTCGTCCTGGCGGGTCTGGACACCGTCGTGGACGCGCTCGGGTTCGGCATGGACCGGCTGATCCGCAACCCGGCCCGGCGCCGCGAGATCGTCGACGATCCCGCGCTCATCCCGGCCGCGATCGAGGAGCTCCTGCGCCTCGACCCACCGGCGCCGTTCGTGCCGCGGGTGACCACCGAAGAGACCGTGCTGGACGGGCGGACGCTGCCCGCGGGCACCCGGGTCACCACCAACCTCGCCGCCGCCAACCGGGACGAGCTGCGCCACCCCGACCCCTACGAGGTGAACTTCCACCGCGGCGAGAGCCCGCACCTGAGCTTCGGCGCCGGGGTGCACCGCTGCCTGGGATCGCACCTGGCGCGCCTGGAGATGCGCCTGGTGCTCGAGGAGTGGCACCGGCTGATCCCCGACTACGATCTCGCCCCGGGTGCGTCGCCGCAGGTGAAGTGGCCGCGCGGCACGCTCGGGCTGGACGCCCTGCCGCTGGTCTTCCCGGCCACATCCGCCACATCCGCCACGTCCGCCACGTCCGCCACGTCCGCCGGGGCGGGGACGCAGGCGTCATGAGATAGGCAGTTGAGTTCATTTATCAACCTGATCCTTGCGGATCGTCGGGGGCGGCGGTTACGGTTCCTCCGGGCCTGCCCGGAGGAACCCGCTGCCCCCGGACACCTCGCCGGACACCTGGCGTGCGGCCCTGCAGGAGCCGACCCAGCGGGCCGACCCGACCTCCGAGGAGGGCTCCCCGCCCATGGGTACACGGCAGGAAGCACCCGTCCGCGAACTGTTGCGCCTGTTCGACGAGGGCGACTTCGTCGGCAACATGGACCGGCTGCTGGCCCAGTTCGCCGAGGACGCGACGTACCAGATGAGCGTCCCCGGCCGGGAGGCGCTGCGCGGCCGGGAGCTCATCGCCAAGGAACTGGCCCGGCAGGCCGGCGACTACACCGACTGCGTCTGCGAGATCCTCACCGTGGTCAGCGACGACCGCCACGTCGTCACCGAACGGATCGACCATGTGACGATGCTGCACGACGGCACGCGGGTGTCGAATCCCCTGCTCGCCATCTTCGAGGTCAACGACGACGGCCGCATCGTCGCGTGGCGCGAGTACTGGGACGCCCTGTCGCTGTCGCACCGGATGGGCGTCGACCCCGGGACCATGCTGGGCCTGATGGGGCTGGAGACGGCGTGATCCTCGACGATCTCACCGTGGACCCCGCCGGCTTCCAGGCCGGCACCGGCTGGGCCATCAAGCCGCAGGGTGCCTGTAAGGGCGACGTGTGCGTGCCGTTACCGAGCTCGGTGCGCCGTCCCGACGGCCGGCTCGACGTGACCGGGCTCGCCGAACGCCTCGGCATGGGCCTGGTCGCGGACGAGGCGCACGGCGTGTGGGCGCTGGGCCCGGAGTCCGCGGTCACCGGCCGGGCGCTCACCACCGCCGAGGCGCCGCCGCTCGAACTGCCCCGGCTGGACGGGACGCCGTTTCGGCTGGACAGCCTGCGCGGGCAGAAGGTCGTGCTCGTCGCGTGGGCCTCCTGGTGTGGCTGCCGGGAGGACCTGCGCCTGTGGACCGCGCTGCGCGAACAGCTGCACCCGCGGGGCCTCGAGGTCGTCACGGTCGCGCTGGACACCGGCGGTCCGGACGCCGCCCGGCCCTGGATCGAGAAGGCCGGCGGCAGCCATCCCGCACTCATCGACGCCCGCCACGAGCTGGGCGCGAAGTTCGGCGTCGTCAACGTGCCCAACGGGCTGTGGATCGACGAGGACGGCGTCATCGTCCGGCCGGCGGAGCCGGCGTGGATCGAGGATCCGCACGCCAGCTCCGAGACTGCCGCGCGGTCGCTCGACGAGCTGCCCGCCGACCACCGTGACGTCCGCGCCGAGATCGGGAAGATGGCCATCGACCCGGCGGTGTACCCGGCGATGATCCGGGACTGGGTGGCGAACGGCCGGGCCAGCCGGTACGCCCTCGAACCGCACGAGGTGCTCGACCGCGCCCGCCCGCGCGACGGCGCCGTCAGCCGGGCGGCCGCCCGCTTCGAACTCGGCGAGTACGTCCACCGCGCCGGCGACCACCCCGCCGCCGTCGCCCACTGGCGCGAGGCGCACCGCCTGCAGCCCGACAACTGGACGTACAAGCGCCAGGCCTGGAATCTCGAAGAACCGGAGTCCGTGCGGACGATCGACGCCTACGGCACCGGCTGGCTCGACGACGTCCGCGCCCTCGGCGCCGAGAACTACTACCCCGAGATCCAGCCGTGACCAGGACGGCGGAGGAAGACCGCCTCGTCGCCCGGGTCGAGGAGCTGATCGGGGGCACGGTCACCGCGATCGAGCGCCAGCCCCGCTGGCGCAAGGCCTGGTACCTCACCGTCGACCGGGACGGCATCGAGCTGGCGCTGTACGTCCGCGGGGACAAGCAGATCGACGCCGAGCCCTACCCGGGGCTGGACCGCGAGGCCGCGATCCTGCGGATCCTGGAGCGCAACGGCGTCCCGGTCCCCCACGTCCACGGCATGAGCAGCGATCCGATCGGCATCATCATGGACCGGGTGCCCGGGACCCGCGACGTCGCCGAGGCGGCGGACGACGCCCAGCGCCGGGGCATCGCCGAGCAGTACATGGAGATCCTCGCCCGGATGCACAGCATCGACGTGGCCGAGTTCGCCGCCGCCGGCATCGAGGTGCCGACCACGCCCGAGGGCGCGCAGCTCGCCTTCGTCGACGCCAACGAGCGGCTGTACCGGCGGACGAAGAAGGCTCCCGAACCGCTCGTCGAGTGGGCGCTGCGCTGGGCGCGACGCCGGCTGCCCACCGCCGGCAACCGGGCCCGGTTCATCCACGGCGACACCGGCCAGTTCCTGTTCGTCGACGGCCGGATCACCTGCGTCTACGACTTCGAGGCGGCGCACATCGGCGACCCGCTGTCCGACCTGGCCGGGCTGCGCNCCCGGGCCGGCACCGAGCCGCTCGGCGCGGACATCGAGCACATGATCCGCCACTACCAGCGGGTGGCCGGCACGACCGTCGACCCCTCGGCGTTGTCGTTCTACACGGCCACGTACATGCTCACCGCGGTGATGGCGCTCAGCGGGCCGCTGACCGAGCTGCGCCCCGCCGATCAGCAGGCCGAGTACCTGACCTGGGATCTGATGGTGCGCCGGGCGATGCTGTGGGCGATCGCCGAGGTCGAGGGCGTCAAGATCGAGCCCGCGCCGCCGGTGACCCTCCCGACGGGCTATCCCGCCCGGATCACCACGGTGCTCGAGGGCACCGTGCGGCGGATGGTGCCGGCGACGCCGGTCGACGAGGCCAACCAGAGCGCGGCGCTCGCCCTGGCCCGGTGGGCGGCCGCGATGGTCGCCGTGGGGGCGGCGAACGTCGAGCGCGACCTCGACCAGGCCGCCGTCCTGCTCGGCCACCGCCCCGCCGACCAGGCCGCGGCCGACGCCGAGCTGGAGCGGTTCGTGCTGGCCGCCGGGCCCGAGCACGACCTCGCCCTGCTGGAGTACTTCGCCGCCCAGACCGAGGCGCGGGTCGCCGAGGCCGTCCCGATGCGGCAGCGGCTCGAGCAGTACGCGCTCGCGAAGGTCGTCCTCTGAACCTGAACGCGACCCCGAGCCCGAGCGCGTCCCCAAGCCTGGACGCGAGCCCGAGCCTGGATGCGACCCCACGCCAGCCCTGATCCGAGGGAGCAACGCATGCTGGTGAGCACGGACACCATGGACCCGGCGGTCTTCACCGCGGGCACCGGATGGTCGATCAAACCGCAGGGCGCCTGCAAGGGCGAGCACTGCGTGCCCCTGCCGGCCGAGGCCCGGGACGCGGCCGGTGACGTCGTCGTCGAGGTGGTCGCCCGCCGGCTCGGGATGCCGCTCGTCGTCGACGCGGAGCACGGGCTGACGGCGGTCGGCCCCGAGGCCGCCGTCACCGGCCGGATGCTGTCCACCGCCGAGGCGCCGGAGCTGACGCTGCCGACGTTCGACGGCGCGACGTTCCAGCTCTCGCGGCTGCGCGGAACGAAGGTGCTGCTCGTCGCCTGGGCGTCCTGGTGTGGCTGCGCCCACGACCTGCCGCTGTGGGCCGCGCTGCGGGAGCGGCTGCGCGGGAACAACCTGGAGATCGTCACGGTGGCGATGGACGTCGCCGGTCCCGACGCCGGGCGGCAGTTCGTGGAGCGGGCCGCGCCGCGGCACCCGGCGGCGATCGACGCCGAGCACAGCCTCGGCCGGCTGTTCGGCGTCGTCAACGTGCCGAGCGGGGTGTGGATCGACGAGACGGGAATGATCGTGCGCCCGGCCGAGCCGGCGTTCCCCGGCCGGGTCGTCATCTTCGACGAGTTACGCAAGGCCGATCTGGAACGCGAGGCCGCCGCGAGCGCCGGCACCCTCGACCGGATGCGCGAGGTCCTGCGCAGCGACGACGGGTTGTCCGACTCGACCGTCTCGCTGGTCGAGATGACCCGGATCATCGCCGACCACGCCGAACCGGAGCTGTACCTGCGGATGCTGCTCGACTGGGCGGACAAGGGCGCGGGCAGCGAGTACGTCCTGGCGCCGCACGAGGTCGTCGAACGCTCCGCGCCCCGCCCGCCCGACGTCGCGACGGCCGCGGCCCACTTCGAACTCGGCCAGCATCTCGAACGCCACGGCGACCACCTCGCCGCGGTGGCGCACTGGCGGCGGGCGCACGAGCTGCAGCCGCTGAACTGGACCTACAAGCGCCAGGCCTGGCGCTTCGAATACGGCCCCGACGGCCAGCCGGACCGCTACACCAGCTCGATGGAACACGACCTGCGCGCCGTCGGCCCGGAGAACTACTACCCCAGGCTGCGGCCCTGACCGACGCCGGCAGGGCTGCCCGCCGGTAGGTGGCAGGCATCAGCCCGGCGCGGGCGGGGCGACCGGGACCACGGACTGGGCGGCGGGGACGAGCAGCCGCGGGCGCCCGGTGCCGTCGGCCGGGACCGTCCAGGTGTCGGCGAGGGGCACGCCGGAGCCGAGGTTCGCCACGGCGTAGCTGACGTGGTCGTCGTCGATCCAGGCGGCCTGGTCGTCCACGTTGCGGGTCTCGGCGAGCGGATGGTCCGCGCCGGTCACGAGGTCGAGGACGTGCAGGCGCCAGGTGGCGGGGGCGAAGCCGTGGCTCAACCGGGACTTGTAGGCGATGCGGTGCTCGTCCGGGGACAGCGACGGGCACTCCACGCCGTCGCGGAGAATCTCCGCCCGCCGGTCGTGCACGTGCCCGCGGATCAGGTAGTAGTGATCGCCGGTGTGCAGGGTGGCGTAGAAGGTGTCGGAATCCGCCGCGAACGTGACCCCCCAGAGGTTCTCGTCGATGGCGTACAGCCGGCGCCCGGCCCGGGTCACGGCGAAGTCCTCCAGGTCGGCGACGATCCGGCCGGCGGTGAGGTCGACGAGCAGCGTCCGGGTCGAGAACGAGTCGGTGTTGTAGGCGTCGCCGACGACGAAGGTGGTCACCGCGCCGATCCGCCCGTCCGGCGCCACCCGCGTCCGGCTGGCCAGCCCCGCGATCGGCAGCCGGAACAGCACGTGCAGCCGGTCGTCGAACACGGCGATCCCGGCGCGGGCGGACGCCCGGTCGTCGCGCAGGCAGAGGCCGCGCCCGGCCCGCTCGTCCACCCGGTCGCAGGTCAGGGCCGTCGACGCGCGCGGCCCGGCCGGATCACGCACGTCGGCGGCCTCGACCCGGCCGAAGCCCGCACCTTCGGCGGCGTCGAGCACCAGCAGGTGCGGGCGGGCCAGCAACGCCGGCAGCGACGCGGTCATCGGCACCGGGCGGGCGGCGCCGGGCGACGCCGAGCCTGCGGCCCGGGGCGTGGCCGACGCCTGTGTGGCGGCCGCCTCTCGCTGCCTGTCCCGGGCGCTCACCGCCACCACACCGGTCAGGCACACCGCGACGACCAGGGCAAAAGCCCCCACCCGCGGGCCCGACGGCCAGCGCAGTCCCCGCACCAGGCCCTGGCCGCGGACTGGCGCTCCCGGGGAGGCTGCGGAGAACTCTGACGCGGAGAACTCAGACGCGACAACGGCGGATGCGGGGATCGCGGACGCGGGGATCGCGGATGCGGGGGGCCGAGGAGCGAGAACGGCGTCGGCGGGGTGGGGCGCCGGGTGTCCGGATCGGAAGGGATGCAGCAGCACCGCCGCGAACACCCCGCTCACCAGCGTCAGCACGAGCGCGTCGGCGAGGGCGGCGCCCGGCCCGGACCGGGTCCAGACCGCGCCGAAGCCGAACGTCGCCGTCCCCCGCCCGGCGGCCAGCACGACACCGACGAGGGCGAGCCCCGTGGTGCGCGCCGACGCGGGCACGGTCTGACTGGTCAGGGCGGCGATCACGCCGTCCGAGGCGGCGAAGTAGATCCCGAGCAGCAGGGGCAGGGCCAGCACGCTCCACCCGGACGGGGCCGGGGCGAGCAGGACGGCGAAGCAGCCGCCGAGCGCCGCCTGGCCGCCAAGCAGCACCCGCCCGGCGCCGACGCGGTCGGCCAGCCGACCCATCGGCACCGCGAACAGCAGGTAGACCAGCGACTCGGCGACGAACAGGGAGGGGAAGAACCGGCTGTCCACCCCGGCCTGGTGGCGCAACGCCAGGAACAGCAGCGAGTCACTCACCGCGGGCAGGCTCAGCAGGGCCGCCACCGCGAGCAGCCGGCGCAGCGCACGGTTCGCCAACAACTCCGCGAGAGGAGTCCACAACCGCCCAGGCGCCCTGCCGGCCGGTGCGATCGCGGGCTCCGGCGCGGCGTCCGCGGGTCGGCGGTTCTCCACGAACAGGGCCAGGACCGCGAGGCCGACGACGGCGATGAGGAACGCCGCGGTGAACACCGTCGAGTAGGAACCGGGGGCGACGCCGAGCAGGGCCACGGCGAGCAGCGGCCCGAGTAGCGCACCGCCGGTGTCGAACGCCCGGTGCAGCCCGAACGCCTCGGTGAGCCGCCCGCGGGGTGCGGACAGCGAGATGAGCGCGTCGCGGGGACCGGTCCGGATTCCCTTGCCGAGCCGGTCGGCCCCGAGCCAGGCCAGTACGGGCAGCCAGCCGTGCGCCCCGAGCAGGCCCAGCCGGGAGGCCGCCGACAGCGCGTACCCGGCGCCGGCCGCCTCGCGGTAGCGCCGCCACCGGTCGGCGAGCAGCGCCCCGGCCAGCGCGGTGACCGCGGCGACGACCTGGAGAAGACCGTCGGCGGCGCCGAACTGCAGGGCGGTGAAGCCCAGGCGCACCGTCAGGTACAGCGGCAGCACCGAGGCCACCATCTCGGCGGACAGGTCGGTGACCAGGCTCGTCAGCCCGAGGAACAGGACGTTGCCGGACACGGCGGACGCCGCGGCCCCCGCGCCGGCATCGGCCCCCGCGCCGGCATCGACATCAGCGCCAGCGCCGGCGCCGGCATCGGCGCCCGCGCCGGCCTTGGCATCGACCTCGCCGCTCAGGTCGTCGCCGGCGTCGGCACGGCCCGTCCGGCTGGGTGCGGGCTCGGGCAGCGGGCGCCGTCCCGCCAGATACACCGCCGGCCCCCGCTACCGCGCCCGACTCTGGGCGGTCAGTTCTTCTCTCCCGGTGCGGTGCCGCCGTGGTCCTCGGCCGGGATGGCGTCGACGGCGGGATGGCGCAGCCCGGCGGGACCCGCGGCGAAGGCGGTCAGCAGGTTCGTGGTGATCTGGGTGATCGCCCGTTGGATGGCCGGGCCACCGGTGCCGGGCCCGCAGACGTCGGCCAGCGGGCAGACCCAGGCGCTGGTCCCACTGTCGAACACGCCCGCCCCGGACGGCGTCGTGTAGTAGCTGACGTCGGAGAAGTCGTGGACGCCGCGGCAGGTGATCGGCGAGTGGGCGATCACCTCGATCGGCCGCGGGGTGGGGTAGGCGAGGTTGACCCGGTCGTACTCGGAACCGATCAGACCGGGCAGGCGGGCGCCCGCGGTGAGCCCGGCGCCCTCGAGCAGCCACGACTGCGGACGGGCGATGATCATGTCACCGTGGACCGGGTTGCACTGGTACATCCCGCCGGTCAGCGAGCTCTCCGGGCTCGCGTTCGGCGGGGAGGGCCAGTTGGCGGTGATGTGGGCGTCGTCGCGGCCGTAGAGGGGATCCTCCTGCGCCACCTTGTAGGCCGTCTCGAGCCGGTCGGGTCCCAGCGGCGACGGGTCGAGGCGGATCCGCCGGTACACGGCGTTCGCGCCGAGAAAGGCGAGGTTCGTGCCGCGGTCGCGGGCGGCGCTCAGCGCGGCCCGCATCGCCGGGGAGTAGTACTCGTCGTGGCCCAGCGAGATCACCGCCCGGGCGCCGTCGAGCAGATGCGGGTCGGCGTGCAGGTCGAGGTCGGTGGCGTAGGACACCGGCAGGCCGAGGCGCTCGGCGAGGGCGACGAGAGGCTCCTCGTTGCCGGTGAAGTCCGCCGCGCCGTCGCCGTAGTCGTACGGCCGGTCGAACGAGACGACCCTGGCCCGGTCCGCGAAACCGCGCGGACCGTGGTACAGGCTGTAACCGCCCCAGGCGTTGTAGGCCTGCCAGGTGGTCACCGCGTTGAGGATCACCACCCGTCCCGCGGCGGACGGCCCCCGGACGGTCAGCGGCACGTACCGGTGGTTGCCGTCGGAGGCGTCCAGTCGGAACAGGTAGTCGCCGGGCGGCCAGGAGGCGGTGGCGAAGGTGGTGGTGGGCGCCCAGGACGCCGCGGAGATCGTGTTGGTGGCGGGGCTGTGCGTCTGGCCGGCCTGGCGGCGGCCGGGAAGCGGCCCGACCGTCGTCATCAGGCGGCAGGTCCGTCCGCCGTACCACCCGGTGCGAAAGGCCGAGATCGTCAGCGAGGGGGCCGTGGTGGACGCGAACAGTCGGACCGGCGTGCCCGCGGCGATGCTGGCGTGGTCGAGCCAGCCCTCCACCGCGTTCTGCGGGCCGAGCTGACTCAGGCCGCACTCGGCCCCCGGGCGGGCGTTCTCGGCCCGGACATCGAAGCCTCCGGACGGGCCGCCGCCGGGGCCGGTCGTCGGGAGGCGGGCCGCCTCGGACCGGCGCGGCGGGGGCGTGCCACCGACGCATCCCACGAGGACGAACCCGCATCCGATCACACAGACATAGGCCACAAGACGGATGAGTCGGCGCCGACGCACGGCTCATCGTCGCAGCATCCGCCCCGCCCGGCCTCCCGGGGTCGCCGAATTCGACCGGATCGACCGGGTATGGCGCGGGAGCCTGGCCTCATCCGGACCGAACCGGACCGAACCGAACCGGACCGGACCGGAACCGGAACCGGAACGAACCGGAACCGGAACCGGTCAGGTCACGGCGGAACCTGCGGCCGGGGTGCCGGACAGGTGGGCGAGGTACCGATGGCAGGCCCTCGCGCGGTCGGCGTCCTCCTTCATCACAGTGCGGAAGAACTCGGCGATCTCCCGCTCGTCGGCGTTCTCCGCATCGCGGATGAACTGGTCGTAGTCGTGCCCGGCCTTCAGGGCGTGGTACTGCACCGTGATCAGGTCGTGGACGATGTCACTGAACCCGGTCTCACCAGTCGCCATCAGAGATGCCTCCTTCTCGCAGTTCCGGGAGGTCGCAACGGATACCCCTGGCATTCCGCGGGGGCTCGCCGCCAAACACTGGCGGACCGTGCGCAACGCACCGCAGCCCGCCTCATGCACCCGCAGAAGCGACCCGGTCACAGCACTGCTGCAGCCGCTCGCATGCGCCTTTCCGCTCGGTGACGGCCTGCGATGTCCGACGGCGCTCGCCTCGCCGCCGGACGGTCCGCCGGAACCGCTCCGCGAGAGGCGTGCATGGGAGCGGAGCCACGTGGTTGCTTCGCATGGACAAATCGGACGCCGAACCATACAGAAGAACCACGGTGGCGGCTCTCCCACGCATCCGCCCCGAACCGCGGGCCGTCGCCCCTGTAGCGCCCAGTCGCAGCCACACCGCGACGTCACGGGTGAAAGCAGGACAGGAAACGAACCTCCGAGGCGACGACCACTAGCCCGCCCCGGCACGACCCGGCGGGAGGGCGGCGAGCACGGCGCGCAGGTCGTCCCAGGGAAAGGCCGTGTTCTCCCGGCCGGGCTGGTCGGCGCCACCGCGCGGGTCGCCGGGCCGGCCGAACACGAGGCGCACGCCCCAGGACCGCAGCGCCTCGACGCTCGCGGCGTAGGCGGGGTGACCGGCCAGGGCGCTGTTCGGATACGGCGCCATGATGATCGGCAGACCCGCGCCGAGAGCCTCGTTGAGCAGGCCCAGCGCCAGGGTGTCCGAGATGCCCGCGACGATCTTGTTGACGGTGTTGAACGTCGCCGGGGCGACGACGAAGGCGTCGGCCGGCGGCAGCACGTCGGGCTCCCCCGGCCGCTTGTACGCGGAGCGGACCGGATGGCCGGTGAGCTCGGCCAGCCGCCCGGCGTCGAGAAACGCCATCGCGGCCGGCGTGGCGATCACGCACACGTCCCACCCGGCGGACCGGGCATGCTCGACGAACGCCGGCAGCTCGGCCGCGGGATACCCACCGCACGCGACGAGGTAGAGCACCCGACCGTCGGCTGTCATGACCACCCTCCCGCGATCAGTACAGGATGCGCTGGCCCGGACCGGATCCACCGGCGGCGAGCGCCCGCGCGGACACCCGGTAGAGCGACGCCTGGGTGGCGTCGTTGCAGGTGTAGTACAGGTCGCCGCCGGGGTCGGCGAGGACGCCGAACAACCGCTCGGTGTCGCCGACGCACGCCTGCCGCAGGACGGGCCGGGCGAGGGCAGCAGTGTCGGAGCCGGGGGCGGCGGTGTCGGGGCCGGCGGTGCCGCTGCCGCTGCCGCCCGGTCGGTCGGTCACCTGCCACACCGTTCCGTGCCGGGCGTCGGTGAACAGCACTCCCCCGCCGCCCGGGGCCGGCGTGAGGCTGGTGATGTCGGCGTCGTCGAGGCCGCGGTCGACGACGGTCCTGATCGTTCCGTTCTCGACAACGTGGATGCGGGCGTGCCCGTCAGCGTAGGACAGGACGAACACCCGGCCGGCGGCGTCGACCGCGACGCTGTAGGCGTTGGCCAGCGGGACCTCGGTCGCCCGGTCGGTGCCGTCGTCGTACCGGCGTTCGTGGGCCGCCCGGTAGCCGCGGCCGGTGGCGATGCCGGTGCCGGCGACGAGCCGCGCCGCGGTGGTGCGGTAGTCACCGGTCCCGGCAGCGGGATCGATCTTCCAGACCTGGCCGGCGTAGCCGGTGGTGAAGTACAGGATCCCGCTCGGGCTCACCGCGACGCTGGTCGGCGTGCCGATCTGCGCGCCGACGTTCTTCGGCTCGTCCGCGCCACCCGCCGGGCAGATCGTCGCCGGCGCCACCGACTTGCCGCGGTCGGCCGCCCCCGCCAGCACCCGGTCCACCGCCTCCGTCGACGGCCGCCCCGCCACGGTCTCGACCCGCCACGGCTGACCCGCCGGCCGGTAGACCCGGCGGACGACGCAGTTCCACTCGTCGGCGACGAAGACGGACCCGCCGCCGGCGGCGATGCCGGCCGGGCGGCGCAGCGCGGCGACCGCGGCGGGTTCGTCCCGGGCCGGTCCCGGCTGGCCGCTGCGGTCGGCGGCGGCCCGCCCGATGACGGTGCCGGCCGTCCCCCGGACGAACAGCGTCAGCGCGTGCTGGCTGGAGTCGGCGAGCAGGATGCCGCCACCGCCGTCCGCCGCCAGGCTGACCAGGCCACGCAGCGGCAGCGGCGCGCTGACCGGGTACGCCGGCGGAGCACTCGGGCGGACGGGCGCGGCCGCGGGTCCGCCGCCGCCCGATCCGACGCGCAGGACGCCGGTGGCGAGCAGCACGGCGACGGCGAGGACGACCGCGATCAGCGCCGACGCGGACCAGCCGGGCTTCCCCACCCGCGCCCGCACCGGCCTGACCCGGTCCCGCAAGGACCGCAGGACCCCGGCGTACCGCGAGCCGGACCCGCCGCCACCTGCAGCCGCGAGCCGACCGTCGGCCGAGAGGCGGGCATCGGCCGAGAGGCGGGCATCGGCCGGCCGGTAACGCCGCGTCGGCGGGAGCGGGCCGCGGCTGCGGCGGCGCAGGTCCTCGTCGCCGCGGAAGCTGATCCCGGTGCCCGCCAGCCAGTCCGGTCCGAACGCGTACCTGGTGGCGGCGATCAGGTCCGCGGCGAAGGCCAGCGCGCTCGGCTGGCGGTCCGCCGGATCCTTCGCGAGGGCCCGCAGGGTGACGGCCGCCACCTCGGCGGGGATCCGCGGCAGCGGGTGCGGCACGGCGTGGCGGTGCCGCTCGGCCATGACGTGCGGCCGCGGGTCGGCGCCGAACGGCGGCGAGCCGGCGAGCAGCTCGTACAGCACCGCGCCGAGGGCATAGACGTCGGCGGCCACCCCGGCGGCGGCGAGGTCGAACTGCTCGGGCGCCAGGTATGGCGTCGAGCCGACCACGCTCGTCGGCGTGGCGGTGCCCGTCGCCTCCAGTAGCCGCGCGATGCCGAAGTCGGTGAGCTTGGGCGCCCCGTCCGCGGCGAACAGGATGTTCGACGGCTTGATGTCGCGGTGCAGCAGGCCCTCGCGGTGCACCCGGTCGAGGGCGACGGCGACCGCCGCGACGATGGCGCAGGCGGCCGGCGGCGCGAGCCCCGCCTGGGCGCGCCGGGCCAGCGTCCCGCCGGGCAGCAGCTCCATGACGATGAGCGCCATGTCCGCGTCGCGCACGTAGTCGAAGACCCGGACGATGTGCGGATGGTCGAGGCTCGCGACGATCCGCGCCTCGGCGTCGACGCCGTCGGCGGGCAGCTCCGGCGCGGGCGCGGGCACCGCCAGCACCTTGACCGCCACGTCCCGGTCGAGCCGGCGATGCCGGGCGGCGAACACGCGGCCGAACCCGCCCCGGCCGAGCTCGGCCCCGATCTCGTAGTCCGGCAGCACCGCCTGGACGTGCCCCTGCACGATCACGCGCTACCCCGCGTCCGCCGCGTTCCCCCGTCGCCTCCGGCCCGCCACCAGGCCGGGATCATCCGTGAGCCGACTATAACCGAGCCCCTCCGGCCCCTCCGGCCGCTCCGCCGCCGAGCGGTCGGGGTCGCGGGGCAAGGACGACGACGGGGACGGTGACGGGTGTCGACGAGCCGTCCACCCGGCAACGGCCGGCCGGCGTGCAGGGTTCAGGCGCCGGGCGAGAGGTCGGTGAGGGTGCCGCGACCGCCCATGGAGTGGGCGACGAGGACCAGTTTCGCGTCCGCGTTCCCAGGCTGGGGCCACCAGCGTTTCCCGAAACTCAGCATCACCTGCCGGTACCGACCTGGCCGTCAGCATGATCCACCGCCCGTGGCCGGCCGGGGATTACCGTCGGTGTCCTATCCGCGGTCCCCGAAGCGGGCGGGATGCGTTCGGCGGAACATCCACGCGGTACGGGATGACTCCCCCGCCGTTGTTCTCCCAGCAAACATCCCGAGCTTTTCACATCGGAATTTGACGGTTTCCAGGAACCCCGCATCGGTCGGGTCGCGGGAGAAGGCGCCGCGATAGCACGGGCCGTTCGACAGCCGGCGGCGGGTGGCGGCCGGCGGGCTACAGGCGGGCCCGCGGGTACCGGAACCACCGGCCGTCACGGGCCTTGCGGCCCGGTGGCACAATCGTCGCCGAGTCCGAAACGGGGGTGAGGACGGCGTGTCGGCCACGGGACGATGGGACTTCTTCCTTTCGTATGCGGCCGAAGATCGCCAGTGGGCCGAGTGGCTCGCCTGGCAGCTGGAGTCCGCGCATTACCGGGTGCTCATCCGGGCCTGGGACTTCGTGCCCGGATCGAACTGGAGCCTGCATCTCCAGCAGGGCGTCGTCGGCGCGGAACGCACCATCGTCGTGCTGTCGCCGGCGTATCTGCGCTCCCTGGACGACACCCCGGAATGGCAGGCGGCGTTCGCCGCCGACCCGTCCGGAGCCGGCCGGCGACTCCTACCCGTCCGGGTCGAGGAATGCGAGCTGCCCGGGTTGCTGAAGCAGCTCGCCCCCATCGACCTGTTCGACCATCCCGCCGATTCCGCTCGTGACACGCTGATCGCCCTGGTCCGGCACGCGATCGATGGACGCGCGAAGCCGAGCATCGAACCGGCCTTCCCAGCCCGGGCGCAAACCCGGCTGACCGAACCCGCCTTTCCGCCGGCCTCGGCTGGCGGTGGCTCCCAGGCCGGGAGTCCGGCCACACCGCCGACCGGCAGAGCGGCGTCCGCGTGGCGGCGAAGGGCGAACCAGGCTGCCGACACTCCTCGCCCCCCGGCCGCCGCACCCGGCGGTCCGCCCCGGACCACGCAGCCGCGGCCCGCGACGATGCTGGCGATCCGGCCGGGGGGCAGCGGCTTTGTCTCGGCGTCTTCCCTTCCGGACGCGGCCCCAGCCTCCCCGCTCCCAGGCCCTGCCGCCCGAGGCCCAGGCTCAGGCTCAGTTACCCGCAATCCAGAACAGGCCGCCCGCGACGCACCACGCGCGAACCCGCCGCAGGAGTCAGGTCGGCCGGCGGCGAGGCCCCGGGTCAGGCGCGGCGGAACCTGGGCGATGCTGCCCACGGATCGGGTCATCCGGCTGGCCGACACGGTCGAACCGGCGGTCCGCGCCGCGCTGGACCCGTTGCCCGCCGACGCGCCCGCCGTCCTCGGCTACCGTCCGGCCGCGCGGCCGTCGCTCGCCGCCTGCCAACGGGCGTTACTCGCCGATCTGGAGTCGGTCGCGGTGGCGCTGTTCCCCGGCTGGCTGCCGGGCGCCGAGGTGATCGAGTCGGCGGGCGGGGCCGGCGTGGCCGCGGCGCGGGCCCTCGCCGGCCGTGCCGCCGCCGCGCTCGATGTATTCGGGCCGTACCTGGCGGATCTGGCCGAGCGGTCGCTGCGCGGGGTGCCGACGGGGACACGGTTCACCGTCGAGGTGCGGGCCGCGGGCGTTGCGAAGGCCATTGCCGCCGGGTACGGCCGTGATCGGCTGGCACTGCTCGTCGATCCGGAGGCATCCGGGGGCCGGCCCCGCGACCGACGGACCGCCCTCGACGCACTGGCCTGGTTCGCCTACACGGCACGCGTCGGCGTGTGGTTGACCGGGCTCCCCGACGGCCCGGACGCCGACCGGGCCAGGACCGTGTCCTGCCCCGCAAGCGGGCGCCCGGCCCCGGCCGACCGGGCATCCGAGACGACGGCGTCCCCGCTGCCGGGCGAGGCCGCAGCGCCGACCCGGGCGGCCCGGACCCCGGCCGAGATCAACCAGACGGAGCCGGCGCCAGCGACGGCGACGGCCACGGCGACGGATGAGCCGGCTACGCCAGCGGGCGGTGATGGCCGACAGGAGCGGGTGGTGCTGCCCGCGGTCGTCGGCCGGCCGCATCCGGCGAGCCGGGCGGAGAAGCGGCTCGAAGGCGCGTTGCGCGCCCGGGAGTGGGCGCACGGGCGGGCCTGGAACCAGCCCCACCGCCCCGGCCCGCTGACCGGGCTGCACTACCTCGACCTCGTCTGGTCCGCCGAGCGGGTGGTCATCGAGGTCGACGGTCCGGAACACCGCGGGGTCGCGCACTACGAATCGGACCGCCGGCGGGACGCCGAACTCGTCCTCGACGGCTTTGCGGTCCTGCGGTTCACCAACGACCAGGTGCTCGACGACGTGGACGCCGTCGCGAGCCAGATCGAACGATGCGTTGAGGCACGCCGGAAGACTCCGAAAGAGGCATAGAACCATGACCCCCGCCACCTCCCCGACCACCGCCAGCTCCCCAGCCCCCGCCAGCTCGGCGGCCCCCAAGAGCTCTGCGGGCCGCCCGGCCACGGCGCGCCGCACGGGCTCGGCCAGCCGCGACCGCTCAGCCCTGTCCGCCCGGGAGGCGGCGATCCTGCTGGCCCTGCTCGCACAGGACCGGCCGATCTCCAACGAGGAACTGCGCGAGCGGTTCCGATTCACCTTGGTCGGCGCCGAGCGCCGCCGGCTCAACGAGCTCCGCCTCGTCGAGAGCGGCAAGGTGCCCGGCCACGGCAACTTCCTGTTCCACCAGGTCACCGACGCTGGCTGGGCGCGCGGTCGGCAGGAGCTGGCGCCGCGTGCGATCGAGGCGGGCAGCCTGCCCACCGGGGTCTTCTTCGCCGTCGCCGAGGGCCTGCACCGGTTCCTCGGGAGGGAGCGGATCACCATCGGGGAGTTGTTCCGCGCCGATCCGCCCGAGCCGGCCGATTCCCCGCCGGCGAGTGCCACGACACCAGCACCGCCCGACCCGGGCACGGAACCGGCCGCGGGCACTGCGCCGGCTCCATCGACAGCGACGATGGCAACCGCGGACGCTGAGCCCGCGGACAAGACCGGTCCCGCGGACTACGCCAGGCCCGCGGGCTACGCCAGACCTGCGGACAGCGGCCGGCTCGCGGAGGGCGCGGTCGACGAGGACGGCGGCGTGGCCATCGAGGCGGCCATTCGGGCGGCGTATGCCAGTCTCGCCGCCGGGCCGTACGACTGGGTGCGGCTGGCAAAGGTCCGCCCGCTTCTCGGCGGCACGGCCAAGGCACAGGTCGATCAGGCGTTGCGACGGATGGCGCGCCAGCCGGACGTGCGGGTCGTGCCCGACGAGGACCAGAAGTCGCTGAACGCCGCGGACCGCGCGGCGGCGGTCCGCATCGGCGAGCACGACAACCACCTGCTGCTGATCGGACCGTCATGATCACCGAACTGGACGCCCTGGCCGCCATCAGGCTGGACTGGGTGCACGCACTGGAGGACGTCTGGCGTAGTTCCCCGGTCCACGTCGACGGCCTGCACACGGAGCCGCGGCGACGCATCCTCGCCTCCCTCATGGAGGCCGACACGCACAAGCCGCTCGGCGTCGTCGTGCAGGGCCAAGCCGGCGCGGGCAAGACGCACCTGCTCGGCTGGGTCCGTCAGCAGGTCCAGGAACTCGGCGGGTACTTCTTCCTGGTCGGGCACGCGAGCAGCGAGGCGTTCCATGCCAGCGTCGTCGGGTCGATGCTGTCCGACCTGTTCCGGCCCGTCGACGGGGAGACCCAGCTTCGACGGTTCCTGCGGTCGCTGTGCGAGCTACTGCGCGTGCCCGCGGAGCTGACCGCCTCCGTCGTGGGCGAGACGGCGTTGGAGCCGGGATACCTGAAGGACCTCATCGTCGCGCTGGGCGACCACGACCGCGCGCTGGCCCGGGAGTGCCAGCACACCCTGCGGGCCCTGACGCTGTACAACTCCGACGACTACGACGAACTGACCGTTGGCGAGACCTACCTGCGATCGATGGACGAACAGGAGCCCGGCGAGCGGGCCCGCCGCGGCATCCGGCCCGCCACCCGCCGCCCGGCCGACATCGTGCACGAGCTGTCCCGGCTGCTGGCCCTGACCGGGCCGAGCGTGATCGCGGTGGACCAGGTCGACACGGTCGTGGCCGAGGCAGCGGTCCGTGACGACGATCCGGATGGGCGGCGCGGCGGGTCGGTGGCGTTCAACGTGCTCGCCGACGGGCTGCTCATGCTGCACGAGCGAACCGAGCGGACGCTATGCCTGCTGGCCTGCCTGCCGGCGAGCTGGATCCTGTTCCGGGAGAACGCGGTGACGTCCGTGCGCGACCGCTTCCACGAGATCATGCCGCTGAACCGGCTGGAGGATCCCGCGATCACCGTCCGGATCATCGAGCGGCGGTTCCGGGAGGACTTCGACCGGATCGGCTTCACCCCGCCCTACCCGACCTGGCCGGTGAAGCGCGCGGCATTCGACCGAGCCCCCCACTACACTCCGCGCGAGCTGCTGCAACGCATCGACCGGCACCTGGAGACCTGCCTGTCCGCCGGCGTCGTCCGCGAGCTGGACGACTTCGCCACGCCGCTCGCCCCAGACGCCGAAAAGGCCGGCGCTGAGAAGGCCGGCGCTGAGAAGGCCGGCGCCGAGAAGGCCGGCGCCGAGAAGTCGGCCGGCCTGCCGCCCGGCGAGGAGCAGGCGACCCCTGCCGAGGATCCCGACGAGAGCTCGGCCGAACCCGTCCCTGTCACGGTGACACCGCCGCCGGCCGGGCCGTACCTGGCGGAGCTTGACGCGGTGTTCGCTGAGCTGGTCGCGACCGTGCCGAGCGTGACGCCGGCCAATGAGGACATCGTCATGCCGGAGCTGCTGAACGCGGGACTCACCGCCTGGATCACCGAAAACGGCGGGACACGCCGCGGTTTCAGCCTCGAACCGAGCCCGAGCGCCCGCCCGCCGCTACACGCCCGGCTGTCCCACACCCTCAACGCCGAGACCGGCGAGCAGGCGCAGTGGTCGTTCCGGGCGATCACTTCCGGCCACGGCCGGGCGATCCTGCCCCGCATCACCAGCGCCTGCGTCATGTCCGGGATCGCCGCCGGCAACCCGCGCCGACGGTTGTTCCTGCTGCGCAACACCGCCTGGGGCCACGGGGCGAAGACGCACGAGGCGCTCGCCGCCTTCACCGCCGCGGGCGGCATCGTGCACCGCCTCGACCGCGACGATCTGGCCACCTTCGCGGCGCTGCGGACCATGTTCGACCGCCAGCATCCCCACCTGCGCGAATGGCTGACCGCGCGCCGCCCCGCCAGCGGAACGTCCCTGCTGCGCACGGCCCTTGAGGACGCCGCCGCCGACCTGCCCGGCGGCGGCGCCGACCTGCCCGGCGGTGGCGCCGCGGACCCCGGGGTCGGCGCCGCGAGTCGGACGGACGGCAGGACAGGTGCGGCGGCCGGCCGGTCGGCATCGACGGACGGCTCCCCCGATCGGGTCGCCGACATCCCCGCCCCCGCCGGGCGGACGAGCGCGCCGTCCGCCTTCGTCCTCGGCACCTCGCTGGTCTCGGCGGAGCCGGCCCGGCTCGACCTCGCCGTCCTGCGCCGGCACGTGGCGATCTTCGCCGGGTCCGGGTCGGGCAAGACCGTCCTGATCCGGCGGTTGGTCGAGGAGGCGGCGCTGCGGGGCGTGTCCTCGATCGTGCTTGACCCGAACAACGACCTGGCCCGGCTGGGCGAGGCGTGGCCGAGTCCGCCGGCCGGCTGGCGGGACGAGGACAAGAGCCTCGCCGACGAGTACCTCACCGGCACCGACGTGGTCATCTGGACACCGCGGCGCGACGGCGGCCGACCGGTGAGCTTCCAGCCGCTGCCCGACTTCGCCGGCCTGCGCGACGATCCGGACGAGTTCCAGACGGCGGTCGACGCGGCCGTGGCCACCCTGGCGGCGCGCGCGGGAGTGACCGGTACAACGTCCCGGGCCAGCATCGGCCGGGCGATCCTCACCGCCGCAGTGCGGCACTTCGCCGGGGGGAACCGATCGGGTCTCTCCGCGTTCGTCGAGCTGCTCGCGGACCTGCCCGACGGAGTAACCGACCTCGACCCGGCCGACAAGCTCGCGAAGGGCCTGGCCCAGACGCTGCGCGCGGCGATGGTGAACGACCCGCTGTTCGGCGGGCAGGGCGCACCGGTCGATCCAGGGGCGCTGCTTCGCCCGGCCCCGGGACGTCGCGCCCGCGTCTCCGTGATCAGCCTGATCGGGCTGCCCCGGGACGAGCAGCGGCAGAGCTTCGTCAACCAGCTCCAGCTCGCCCTGTTCGCCTGGGTGAAGCGCAACCCCGCGGGCGCGCGTCCCCTCGGCGGCCTGTTCGTCATGGACGAGGCGCAGACGTTCGCCCCGTCCGGGCCGACCACCGCCTGCACCGCCAGCACGCTGGCGCTCGCCGCCCAGGCCCGCAAGTACGGCCTCGGGCTGGTGTTCGCGACCCAGGCGCCGAAGAACCTGCACAACGGCATCCCCGGGAACGCGACCACGCAGTTGTTCGGCCGGCTGAACAGCCCGACCCAGATCGACGCGGCCCGGCTGATGGCGCGCGCCAGTGGCGGTGACGCGGCGGACATCGGCCGGCTCGGCGTCGGCGAGTTCTACGCCACCAGCGAGGCACTGACCTTCGAGAAGATCCGCACCCCGCTGTGTCTGACCCACCACCCCGCCTCCCCCCTGACCGACGAGGAGGTCATCGCCCGCGCCAAAGGCGACTGACCGGCAGGGCACGCGCCGTCGACGGTTCCGCAGCGACAGATCTCACGCATCCGCAAGCCTGAAACAGGCGCATAGGGCGCCAAACGGGCACCCGATGACACTGACGTCCGGGCTGATCCGAACGCCCGAACGCCGCCGGCTCCGCCGATTAGCGTTCGGCCCGTGGCCCGCTGCGGGGGCGGCACGGTCGGAGGCGGACATGCGGGTGGTCACCGTCGTCAACTACAAGGGCGGCGTCGGCAAGACCACCGTCACCGCCAATCTCGGCGCCCAGCTCGCCCGCGAGGGCCGCAAGGTCCTCCTCATCGACCTGGACCCGCAGTCCAGCCTCACGTTGTCCTTCTATCCGCCCGAGCACTGGGGCGATCGCCTGCGACCGAACCGGACGATCGCGCACTGGCTGAACTCGTGGCGATCCCGCGGGGATCCACCCGGCCTGACCGACGTCGTGGTGACCCCGGAGCAGGCAAACTTCTACCTCGACGGCGGACGGCTCGATCTCGTCGCCGCCGATCTCCAGCTCAGCGACGCCGAGGAGCGGCTCCTCTACGAACTGGGCAGCCCGACGCCCCCGCGCACGCCTTTCCTACGGGTCTACGGACGGCTCGTCGCCGCCGTGGCATCCGTGCGGGCCGCAGGCTACGACCTCGTGCTGCTCGACTGTGCGCCGAACTTCGGCGTTCTGACGCGCGCCGCGGTCGTCGCCAGCGACGGTCTCGTGGTGCCGGCCCGCCCGGACGAGCTGTCCAGGCTCGCAATCGGCCATCTCCGGGAGCGTCTCGGCTATTTCCAGGCCCGGTACAACGCCATGGGCGGCAGCGCGGCCGCCCGCCGCGGCATGCCCACCCGGCTGCTGCCGCGAATCCTCGGCGTGGTCTTCACGATGGCCCGCCGCCAACGGGGCAACGAGGTGTCCGCATCGCTGCGCACCTTCATTCACATGGTGCGAGAGGAGTACCCGACTTTCGAGTCCGTCATCTTCGACAATCCGGTCCCGTACGCAAGGGCGGCAGCAGAGAATGTGCCGCTGGTCCTCACCGATCCGCCGCCGGCCGGCGACCTGCTTGAGCAGTGGCAGGGGCTGGCCACGGAATTCACCAAACGACTGGAGGCCCTGGGCCATGCCTGACGATCGGTCAGCGGCGTTCGCGGCGTTCCTGCACCGGCTGGCCGTCCTCGTGGGGAGTCTCGATGACGACGGGCTGCAGGACCTCATCTCCGGCCGACGCGAGCTGATCCTCGGCGCGCCGACGACACCGGTGGAAGCCCGGACGGATGAGGCGAGCGCCGGGCCCGCGGACCTGGCCCACTCCGGCCGCACCGCCCCGGCCGCCTCGCCGCGTCAGGAGAGCCGACCGGGGCGCCCCAACCGCCTGACCACCGGGCGTCGGTCCGCCGCTCCCGTCCTGGCGGAGGAGGCGGCCGCGGTCCGAGGCACGCTGCTGACGATGGCGAGCCGCGCCGAGGCGCATGATCATCTGGATCGGTTCGGCACGGTGGCCCGCCTGACGTCCCTGGCCGACGCCCTGCGGATCCCGCATCTGGCCAAGGAGAACCGGGAGCGACTCATTCGCAAGATAATCGACGCGACCCTGGGCGCCAGGCTGAGCGACCGGGCCATGCAGGGAGACTCCCCGCCGTTGTCTTCCTAGCAATATTCTAGACTTTCAACATGGGGGAATCGATCACGGCTTCGAGAGGTTCGGCGCCCGGTGCACCGTCAAAGGGCGGACTGTTCGACGGGTTCGAGGCGTACCGCACGCCGTCGGTCGAGGACTACCGGCGAGTCCTGACCACCGGGATGGTCGTGCCGGACACCAATGTCCTGCTCAACCTGTACCGCTATCACCCGGATGCGCGCGACAACCTGTTGGACGTGCTCACCGGGCTCGGGGAGCGGGTCTGGGCACCGCATCAGGTCATCGCGGAGTTCTGGACCCAGCGCAACAATGTGCTGCGCGATCCGCGGGGCACGACGGCGACCCGAAACGACCTGGACAAGCTGCGCGGCCAGGCCGAGCAGGTGATCCGCACCTGGGCCAAGCGGCTGTCCCTCGATCCCGCGGAGGCAGCCGACCTGCGCAAGGCGCTCACCGCCGGATTCGATCACGTGTCAGAGCAGATCGCCGCCGCCCACGACCGCGAAATGGCCCGGTATTCCACCGATTCCAATCTCGACCCGGTCGTGAAGCGACTGGCGACCATCCTTGAGGGGCGGGTCGGCCCCGCGCTGGCGCCCCCCGAGCATCAGGCGGCGCTCGAGGAGGGACTGCGCCGGGTCGAGCAGCAGATCCCGCCTGGTTACAAGGACGGCGCGAAGAAGGGCACCGCTCCGGCCGGCGACTACGTGCTGTGGAAGCAGATCCAGGTGGAAGCCGCGACGCGACGCCGCCCCGTCCTCTTCGTCACCGGGGACGTCAAGGAGGACTGGTGGCGCCTCGACCAGGGACTCCCCATCGGCCCGCGGCCCGAGCTCGTCCGGGAGCTGCTCGACACCGCCGAGTGCGCGCTGTTCATGGTCCGGCCGGACGAGCTGCTCAGGTTGGCCGGGGAGGTGCTCAGCGTCGAGGTTCCCGCCGCCGCCCTGGCCGACGTCGGGCGCGTCCAACAACTCCAGCAGGAGCGCGACGATCGGGACGACGAGCCCGAGGACCAGGAGCCCGGCTGGACCGCGGTGGCGGTCGACGCGGTCCTCGGCCGGCTGCGCCAGGAGGCGGCGGTGCAGGCACGGGCGATCGAACGGGCCGCCGCGTCCGACGGTTTCATCAGTCGGGACGAGGTGTACCGGATCGCCGGCTACGAGGCGGACCGCAGCCTGCGCGGTTTCACCCGTCCCGTGCGCCGCATCGTCGCCTATTTCCAGGGCCGCGGGCGCATCCCGCTCGACGCCGAGCCGCTCCTGGATGCCGTCTACGACGACCAGTCCGGCCAGGCCATCGGCTTCCAGATCCCCGCCTCCGTCACCGCCCTGCTCGGCTCCCCCGCCGACCCCGCGGTCGACGAGACCTGAATCCGCCGGCCCCGGACATCCGATGACCTACACGAGTCCCGTGGACGTGTTACTGCTCCTGGTTCGTGACGACCAGGTGCTGCTGGCCCTGCGCGCGGGAACAGGGTTCGCCGACGGCTGGTGGAATTTGCCCAGCGGAAAACTCGAACAGAACGAGGACGCCGCCAGCGCCCTCGTGCGCGAGGCCCACGAGGAGACCGGCCTCGTCCTCGACCGGTCCAGGCTCTCCCTCACCGCCACGATCCACTCCCGCAATGACCGCGGCATCGCGCGCGTCGGCCTGGTCTTCCGGCCCGCGAGCTGGACGGGTGAGCCGGTCAACGCCGAGCCGGACAGGTGCGCCGGAATCGCCTGGTTCCCCCTCGACGCGATCCCCGCGCGGACCTATGGAACGTCCCGTACCGGCATCGAGCTGTTCCGACGCGGCGAGAACTTCGCCGCCGAAGGCTGGTCGTGAGTACCCCCGCCTGGCCGACAAGGACAGACGGCGTCTGTTCGGACGCCGTTCACCTCACAGGTCTTCCGCCGGTCACCCCCACCCGGAAAGTGTGACGGTATGACACCGATCCGTCGCACCGTCCTGGCGGCCGCCGCGGCAGCGGCACTCGCGTGTTCCGCCGCCACGGCCGCAGCCGCGGCGACGACGACAGCCTCACCGACGACGGCAGCCGCACCGACGGCCACCGCACCGACGGCCACCGGCAATCCCGCGGCGGCCGGTGCCGCCACAGCGCCGAGCGTGCCGTGGGAGAGGGCCTGCCCGCCCACCGCGGTCGCGGTCGGGTTCAGCGACGCGCTGGACAAGGCGTCGATCGACGGCGTGACGGTCGGGGGGCTGTCGGGGCTCGCCGCGGATCGGCGCAGCGGCGGGTACGTGGCGGTCCAGGACCACAGCGGGACGGAGCCGGCTCGGCTGTTCTTCTTCCGCGACCCGCGCCACCCCGGGCTGACGGGCACGCTGACCCTGCGCCGCCCGGACGGCACCCCGTACGACGCGGCGAGCTTCGACGGGGAGGGCGTCGCCGTCCTGCCGGACGGGCGGTTCCTGGTCAGCTCGGAGACGGAGCCGTCGGTGCGGGTGTTCGGGCGGGACGGCCGGCAGGCCGGGGAGCTCACGGTGCCGGCCCGGTTCGCGGTCGCACCCGCCGGCGAGGCGACGGCGAACGCCACCCTGGAGGGCCTGTCGATCTCGCCGTCGGGGCGGTTCGTCTACGCCGCGATGGAGGGCACGCTCGCCGGGGACGCCCCGGCCGGGGCCGGACAACCCGGGGCCGGACAACCCGGGAGCGGCCAGGCCCGATTCCGCCGGATCCTCGTCTACGCCGCCGACGCCGGCACGCCCGGCGGGTTCCGGCTGACCCGCCAGATCGGCTATCAGGTCGACCCGGGCAACCGGATCGCCGAGGCGACGGCGTACGGCGACGGGCGGCTGGTCGTGCTGGAGGCATCGTTCACGGCGAACGTCGGCAACACGGCGACCCTTTACGCCGTCACCGGCGCCGACCGGGCACCGGATGTCGGCGGCATCGCCGATCTCGCCACCGCGCCGGCCGCCGACATCGTGGCCAAACGGCCGGTCGCGGACCTCGTCCGCTGCCCGACTCTCGGCGCGCCCAGCCGGGAACCGCAGCTCAACCCGCTGCTCGACAACTACGAGGGCCTCGCCGTCGCCGCGGCGCCGCCGGCCGGCCGCGGCCCGGCGACGCTCACGCTGATCAGTGACGACAACCTCGCCGCCGCCCAGATCACCCGCGTGCTCACCCTCGCCGCGCCCCTGCCCTGACACCGACCGCTCCCGCGGGATGCGTGGGACAGCGCCTCCATGTCTCTTCCACAGGGTTCGGCATCCGTTGTGTCCCTGTGGAGGAGACAGGTTGCGCCGCTCCCATACACAGCACCGGCCGATTCACCCGTTCGGGGGGCCCGGGAAGGACCGGTCTCCCCCGGACGGGCGTGGCGGGGTCCACGATGTGGGCGCCCGAAGGAGCGTCGCCGGGCCGCCCGTCGAAGGTGCCTGGCGAGCAGCGTCACCATCGCTCGGTGCCGCGCGACCACCAGCGGCCACGCAGCCGGGCGGGCACCGTCGGGCGCCCTCGGGCAACGAGACGGCGACCCTTCTCAGGGGAGCACCCCCGGGCACACGGACTGCCTTCGTCAACGGGTGCCGGTCCCTAGGTCCCCCCGCAAAGCTCCATCAGTCCCGACGGGTTCGCAGCGACCGCCCAGGCAGAGTCGTCTCGACGATCCGTCGGTGACCGACCTGAAGGAGCCAGCGTGCCCATCTGGCACATCCGTCCCTACGAGACCGTCGACTACGCGGCCACCGTGCGGCTACTCGAAGAGGTGCACAGCACCCCGGGCGGGCCGCCGATCAACCTGACCGACACCGTGCTGGCGCTGCGGCACGAGCCGCCCGACACCGAGTCCCCGGTGGTGGTCGCCGTCGCCGGCGAGCACATCGTGGGGGCCGCGATCGGGCGCAAGGAGGGCGGCGCGGGTCGGGTTCTCACGGTCGCGCTTGCGCCGGCCTGGCGCCATCACGGCATCGGCTCAGGCCTGTTGCAGAGCGTGGAAAACCTGCTGCTGCACGCCGGCTGCCGACGGATCACCACGCTGATCACTCCCGGCCAGTCCGGGGAGGAGGCGTTCCTCAACCGCGGCTTCAGCGCCACCGGGCAGGTGCTCTACGACAAGCAGATCCCGCTGCGCCCGGCGGACGTGTCGACCGTCGAGCGCTGGGGCGGGGCCCTGCTGAGCACGTCCGAGTGGTCGAACCTCGCGGGCATGGAGGACGAGCGCAAGCTCATCGAGCAGCGGCTGCTGCTGCCGGTGCGGGAACGCGAGCTGGCCGAGGCGTACGGGGTGGTCATCCCGACGGCGATGTTGCTGTTCGGGCCGCCGGGAACCGGCAAGACGTCGTTCGCCCGCGCGGTCGCCGCCCGGCTGGAGTGGCCGTTCGTGGAGCTGCTGCCGTCGCGGCTGGCTTCGGGGGCGGCCGGGCTCGCCGCCGAGCTGCGGTCGGCGATCAACGACCTGATGGGCGTCGAGCGCGTCGTCGTGTTCATCGACGAGGTCGACGAGATCGCCCAGTCCCGCGAGACCCGGCCGGAGAACCAGTCGGTCGTCAACGAGCTGCTCAAGGCGATCCCGCTGTTCCGCGGGGTGCAGGGTCGGCTGCTGATCTGCGCGACGAACGCGGTGTCGGCGCTGGACCCGGCGTTCGTTCGGCCCGGCCGGTTCGACCTGGTACTTCCGGTCGGGCCGCCGGACGCCAGCGGGCGTCGCGTGCTGCTGGCAGGGCTGCTGGAGCGGGTCGCCAACAAGGCGGAGATCGACCTGGACGCGGTGGTGGCCGCGACCGACCTGTTCACCCCGGCGGACCTCTCCGCGGTCGTGCAGCGCTCGGCCGCGGCGGCCTTCCACCGGGCCGCCGACGACACCTGGCTGCACGGCAAGCCCGGCTCGGACGAGGCCGGCCCGGACGGCGGTCAGAATCCCGCCACCACGCCGCTGGGCACCCAGGACCTGCTCGACGCCGCCCGGCAGGCCCGACCGACGATCAGCCTGACCGAACTCGACCGCTTCCGCCGGGACGCGGAGGCCTTCACCCGCATCTGACCCGCAACCGCGGCAGACCCGCAACCGCGGCGGACCCGCAACCGCGCCTGCCCCTGCCCCTGTCCCTGTCCCCCTGCCGGTGCCCGGGTGCGGCGGGACCTTCGGACCGTCCGCACCCGACGTTCGGCAGCTCCGCCCGGAAAGTGGCCGAATCGCCGGGAGAATGACGGCTGGAACAAATGCTTCCGGTATCTCCGCGGCCTCGAGATGGGTTTCTTCGCCATGACTGTCGGACATCGCGCGCTCTACATCGTCGTCTGTGGCGGCGGGTATCCCGCCGACGACCTCCCGGTCTTCGTCAAGCAGGCGCAGTCCACCGGTTGGGACATCCGGGTCGTCGCCACCCCGTCGTCGCTGAAGTTCATCGACACCGGGCTGCTCGCCAGCCTCACCGGCCACGGGGTGCGCAGCGAGTACGCACTGGTCGAGGACGACAACGAGGAGCGCCCGGTACCCGACGCCATCGTGGTGGCGCCAGCCACCTTCAACACGGTGAACAAGTTCGCCGGTGGGATCTCGGACACCCTCGCGCTGAGCCTGCTCAACGAGACCATCTGCTCGGGAATCCCCATCATCATCGGGCTGCCGCCGAACCCGACCCACGCGAAGCATCCCGCGTTCCTCGCGAACATCGCGACCCTGCGCTCCTGGGGCGTGCAGGTGATCTTCGAATACGAGGACGTCGTGCTGGAGAACATCCCCGACATCGAGGCGTGGAAGGCCCTGTTCCCCTGGCAGAAGCTCCTCGACGCGCTCGAGGCCGCGAAGACCCCCTGACGAACGTTCGGCGGCCACCGACCTGATCCGGGTGACCGTGCGCAAGATCTGCCGCACGGTCACCCGGGTATCGGCTAAGCGGCGGCGGGCGCAGGTTGGCCCGCCCGCGTCCCCAACCCGGTGCGGAAGGCCGCACCTGCCAGGAGCAGCAGTCCGACGGCCGCCCAGACGACGAGGCAGATGACGCCGGAGGCGATGCCGCGGCCGTCGAAGTACTGGACGCCGCGCAGCACCGACAGGCCGCCGCCGTGGGGGAAGTACGGGGTCAGCGCGGCGTAGAAATCGTTGAGCAACGGCCGGCCCACCGGCCCGCCCGCGCTGGGATTACCGAGAACCGTCAGCGTCAGCGTGAGCACGATGGAGGCCAGCGTTCCGAACCGCGCCGCGACGCCCGTGCAGGCCAGACAGATCGCCGTCGTGTATCCCCAGAGCACGGCGAACAGCGGCACGGGATGGCCGGCGAGCGCGCCGTACACCCCGTCCACGAACACCGTGGCCGCCAGGCTGAGCAGGCCGGTGAAGAACATCAGGAATCCGACCCGCAGCCCCATGTGCCGGAGATTACGCACGGTTCCCAGAACCCGCCCCAGCACCGTGGCGCCCAGCGCGCTCCCGATCGCCAGGAAGACGATGGCATAGAACTCGATCGTTCCGCTGGGATTACTCGACGCGGTCGGGGCCAGGTCCGTGACGGTCAGCTTTGTCTTGCTCGCGGCGGCGAACCGCTCGCCCACCTGGACCAGTGCCGTCTGGACGGAGCGCGCGGCCCCGCTCGCGACCAGCAAGGTGGCCGAGTCCGCCCCCGTGAAGACCAACGCTCCGTACACGGAACGATGCTCGACCGCCCGCCGCGCCGCGGCCAGGTCGGCAACCTGATGTACGGCCAGTGCGGGCGACGCGTCGAGCTGATCGGCGACCGCCTGCGGTGCCGCCACCGCAAAGCTGATGTCGTGCGGTGAGACCTTCCCGAAGGCACTCGCGTAGCTGCACATCAGAATCATGACGACGGCGATCAGGGCGACGGAGGCGATGAGGCCGTTACGCAGCGGCTCAAGCGAACCCGGACCCTCTTCCTGCAAAGGGCCGCCGGCAATGGTCTCGGCGGCATCATGAGGCTGCGCCGACGCCGGCGTCCCCTCGAGGGCCGCTCGCTGTCCGTCAACCATGCAATCCCATCCCATCCATTTATCGAAAATCACAATCGGTGCGGCCGTGGGCACGAAGCAGCCACGACTCTATTTCGCCATCAGGGCGCTTCCCAGACCCGGAGAAGTCGGACCGCGGTGTCGCGGCGCCCGGTTACCGGATCTGCCGGGCGCGGCCACTCAGGCGTGTAGCGGCAGGTCCACGGTCACGGCGGTCGGGCCGCCGGGCGGGCTGGTGGCGGCGAGCCAGCCGTCCACGGTGCGGACCCGATCCACCAGGCCCGCGAGCCCCCCGCCGCCCTCGGGGTCGATGCGCGCCCCGCCGGCACCGTCGTCGCCGACGACCACGCGCACCCGCCTGGCCCGCCCGATGATGCTGACGTGTGCCTCGCCGGCGTGGCTGTGCTTGGCAGCGTTGGCCAGCAGCTCGGCGACGCAGAAGTAGGCGATCGTCTCGATCGCCGCCGACGGGCGGTCCGGCAGGTCGACCCTCACCCGCACCGGCAGGGCACTGCCAGCGGTGAGGCTCGCAAGCGCGGCCTCAAGGCCCCGGTCGAGGATCGGCGGGTGGATCCCGCGGGCGAGGTTGCGCAGCTCGACGAGGGCTTCCTTGACGTCGCGGTGAGCCGCGTCGACCAGCGTGCGGGTGGCGTCCAGATCGACGGCGTCGCCGTCGGCGGCGAGGTGCTCTCGGGCGATGCCGAGGTTCATCGCCATCGCCACCAGCCGGGCCTGCGCCCCGTCGTGCAGGTCGCGTTCGATGCGGCGCAGCGCCGCGGCCGAGTCGTCCACGGCGGCGGCGCGGGTGCGTTCCAGGTCGCGCACCCGCTGCGCGGTGAGGGATCGCCGGGTCGGGCCGAGCAGTCCGCGGATCAGCAGCACGTCCAGGTGCACCAGCCCGCGCACCGTCCAGCGGGCGACGGGCAGCAGGAGCAGCCCCGTCACGGTCACCGCGACGATGAGGGGGGCGGTGTCGAGGAAGTAGTCGGTGCCGAACGAGGCGCCGCGGTGGCCCTGNCCGTCGCTGTCGTGCTGCAACGGCAGGAACGGCCGCCAGACCGCGTAGGTGACCCCGCCCAGCGCGTAGCCCCACAGCGTGATCGAGACCACCCCGCTGGCCACCGCGAGCGGATACTTCAGCAGCAGGTAGGCAAGGGCCCGCCAGCCGACCGTGTCGCCCAGCCCCGCCCGGATCCAGCCGGACGCGCCGGGACGGCTCGGCCGGAACGGGCGGGGCGCGGCGACGCCCGCGTCGAGCAGCGCGACGGCCAGCCGCCGGTTCGCCTCGCCGAGCCGGCGGGCGCCGACGATCAGGGCCGCCAGCAGCGGCAGGCCGACGACGGTGGCGGCGAGGCTGGCGCCGACGGAGATCGCGACGACCGCGTAGACGAAGCTGAGAATGCCCAGCGGCAGGCCGACCAGGGTGTAGGCGAACTCCCGGTGCNCCCGCCAGCGCGGCGGGGGNCCGCCGGGNGGGGNATCGCCCCGTTGCTCACCGCCCCGCGGGCCGTCCACCGGCCGGCGCAGCGGTCCGGGCTCCCGCGAGGGGACGGGGGACGATGGGGTCGTCATGATCATCGGCGCCTTCGGAAGCAGTGTGTCACGGCCCGGCCGCCCGGGAACACAGTCTCCGCGGGACGCCCGGTCCCCAGGGGGACACCTCTCAGCGTGCCGCCGCGCCCTCGACGCTCCCAGCCGGTGCGCCCACCACTCGCCTTCGGGTTATCCCGACCCCACCCCGCCCCGTCCCCCCGCCTCGCCCCGGTTCGGATCTACCTGTCTAGCCGGCGGTGGCGAGCTCGGCGATGGCGGCGTCGACGGCGAGCAGCCGGCGGGCGTTGTCGACGTGCAGGTTCTCGATCATCCGCCCGTTGACGGTGACGACCCCCCGGCCCGCGGCCGCCGCCTCCGCCCAGGCCCGCACGATCTCCGCGGCCTCGGCAAGCTGCTCGGCGGACGGCGAGAACGCCTGGTTGCAGGGCTCGACCTGGCCGGGATGGATCAGGGTCTTGCCGTCGAACCCCAGCTCACGGCCCTGCCGGCACTCGGCGGCGAAACCCTCGGCGTCGCGGACGTCGTTGTAGACGCCGTCGAGGATCGCCTTACCGCTGGCCCGCGCCGCCAGCAGGCACAGCCCCAGACCGGTCAGCAGCGGCGCCCGGCCGGGCACATGCTCCGCGCGCAGCTCGTTGGCCAGGTCGTTGGTGCCCATGACGAGCACGGCCAGGCGCGGCGAGGACTGGGCGATCTCCAGGGCGCGCAGCATCGCGATCGGCGTCTCGACCATCGCCCAGATCCGGGTGCGCGCCGAGGCCCCGGCGGCATCCAGGTCCCGCTCGACGGCGTGCACGTCGGCCGGCGAGCCGATCTTCGGCACGACGACGGCGTCCGGTCCCGCCTGGGCGGCGGCGCGCAGGTCGTCGGCGTGCCAGGGCGTGTCGCGCCCGTTGACCCGGATCGCCACCTCGCGGCGGCCATAGGCGCCGGCGGCCACAGCGGCACAGACCCGCACCCGGGCGTCCTGCTTGGCGGCCGGGGCGACGGCGTCCTCCAGGTCGAGGATGAGCGCGTCGGCCGGCAGGCCCTTCGCCTTCTCCAGCGCCCGCTCGTTCGCCCCCGGCATGTACAGCACCGACCGGCGCGGTCGGTAGTCCGCCGCCGTCCCCCCGACCGCCGTCCCCCCGACCGTGGCCTTTTCGGCCGCTGCCCTCTTGGCCGCCGTCTCCTCGGCTGTCACCGCGTCCCTCCCCTCCCCGCGCGCCCGTGCGGGCCCGGCCCGGGCGTCATCCTCACGGGGCCGGATCGACGTCAGCCGCCACCCACCACCCGCCCCCGCGGGCCTGGCCTGAACCAAGACCTGTCGGCTTGCCAGCGCCAGGCGGACCTGGCCCCGCTCCGGCCAAACCGGCTGTTTCCGGTCGAGGACATGGCGGCCTCACCCTACTGGCCCGGTGGCCGGGACGCCGGAGCACGCCCCCGGCCAGGCCACTGTTCACCGGGCCGCGCCACCGGGTCGGATCTCCTCGCGGTTCAGACTCTCCTCGCGGTTCAGCGGTTCAGCGGTTCAGCGGTTCAGACCAGGCCACCCGCGGCGACGATGGCCTGCCCCGTCACCCACCGGGCGTCGTCCCCCGCCAGGAAGGCCACGATGTCGGCGATGTCGCGGGCCTCGCCGATCCGGCCGAGCGGCGTGGCGGCGACGAACGCGTCGAGATTCGCCCGGACGTCGGCGGACAGACCGTCGGTGTCGACGAGCCCGGGCAGCACCGTGTTCACGGTGATCCGACGCGGGCCGAGTTCACGGGACAGCGAACGCGCCATCTGCTCGACGGCCGCCTTCGTCCCCGCGTAGACGCCGACGTTCGGAAAGGTGGCCCGGGTGTAGCCGGTGGAGATGTTGACGATGCGCCCGCCGTCACGCAGGCGGCGGGCGGCCAGGCGCAGGGCGAGGAACGTGCCACGGACGTTGACGGCGAACAGCCGGTCGAAGGTGTCCTCGTCGACATCGGCCGTCGGCGCCACCGCCCCGATGCCCGCGTTGTTGACCAGGATGTCCACTCCCCCGAACGCCTCCTCGGCCGCGGCGAACAGCGTTTCGGGCCCGCCGCGATCGCCCAGGTCGGCGCGGACGGCCACGGCCCGGCCACCGGTGTCGACGATGCCCGCGACGACCTCGCGGGCCGCGCTGGCGCTGGTGTGCCAGTTGACGATGACGGCGGCGCCGTCCGCCGCGAGTCGGCGCGCCACGGCGCGGCCGATTCCGCGGGAGGCGGCGGTGACCACGGCGACCTTGCCGGCCAGAGGCGAGGCATACGGATCACGGACCGCCGCCGGCGGAGCCGGTGCGGTGGGCGGCCTGGAGGCAGAGTCGGCGGATTCGATCGGTGCGCTGCTCATGAGCGCGACGCTAAAGTCTGACATCGGTGTGAGAGTCAAGCCGGCCGATTCGAGAGAAGAGGATCACCGATGCGCATCGGGGAACTGGCCCGGCGCACCGCCGTGAGCGAGCGGCTGCTGCGCTACTACGAGGAGCAGGGGCTGCTGCGTCCGGCGCGGCTGCCCAGCGGCTACCGGGTGTACGCCGAATCGGACGTCGACCAGGTCCGCCGGATCCGGACGCTGCTCTCCGCCGGCCTGCCCACGACGCTGATCGCTCAGGTGCTGCCCTGTGTGCGGGAGGACGGAGGCCGCCTGGTGCCGTGCGCCGGCCTCGTCGCGGACCTCTCCCGGGAGCGGGCCCGGATCGACGCGCGGATCGACGATCTCGCCGCGTCCCGCCGGGTGCTCGACGCGGTGATCACCGCCGGCGAGACCGAACCCTACGACATCGCGCCGCCGCGGGACCGCCCCGCCGACCGCCGGGCCAACCCGACCAGGTGAGCGAGCGCAACGAGGTGAACCGACCGACCAGGTGAGCGGGCCCAACCAGGGAGGATGTGCGCGTGGTCAGTGCGAGCGGGTGGCGGTTGCCGGTGGTGGCGGGACTGGAGCTGCACGTCGAGGACGTGCGGCCGGACGACCACCCGCCCGGCGTGACGGCTCTGGCGGATGCCCCACCTACCGAGGTCGGTGCCCCGCCGGCCGAGGTCGGTGCGCCCGGGGCCCCAGACACCGGGGCCGGCGGCTGGGGCAGCCCGGTCGTGCTGGTCCACGGGATCGCCGGCAGCACCGCGGACTGGGCCGCGGTGGCATCCGAGCTGGCCGCGTCACGCCGCGTTGTCGCCTACGACCACCGGGGGCACGGCGCGAGCGGCCGGGCACCCGGCGGTCGGGCGGATTACACCTTCGACCTGCTCCTCGCCGACCTCGCCGCCCTGGTTGCGGCGCTCGGGCCGGCCGGGGTCCATCTCGTCGGCCACTCGCTGGGCGGGGTGATCGCGCTGCGGTACACGCTGGAGCACCCGGACCGGGTGCGTTCTCTCGTGCTCGTCGACACCGCGGCCGCGCCGGCCGCCGCCACCGGTCCGGTCGCGAGGCGAATCGTGGCGGCCGTGCTGGAGGGAGCGGCGGCGATCGCGTCGGGCAGCGGTGCGGCGCAGGGCGGTGGTGCGGCGCGGGGCGGCGACAGCGTGGGCGCGGTCCACGACCATCGCAACCCCGCCGAGCGCCAGGTGGCGGGGTTGGGTCAGGCGGACCCGGAGGCACTCGCCGCGCTGGGCCGGGAACTCGGCGGCTATCGGTCGCTCGTTCCCCGGCTCGGCGAGATCACCGTGCCGACGACCGTCATCGTCGGCGAGCACGACTCCACGCTGCGGGCGGGTGCGCAGACCCTGGCACACGACATCCGGGGGGCCCATCTCGCCGTGATCGCCGGCGCCGATCACAGCCCCCAGGTCAGCCGTCCGCTCGCGTGGCTGACCGCCGTCGACGACCACTTCGCCCGCGTCGAGACGGCTGCGGCCGGCGACACCCCGGCCGGCGACACCCCGGCCAGCGGGGTCAGGCGAGCAGGAGGACCGCGCCCTTCAGGGCGCACCACAGGCTGAAAGCGGCGAAGGCGAGAACCCAGAACAGCGCGGGAAGGTGGGTGCTCTCGGCGAGCTTGTCGGCGTCCGAGCCGACCGCACCGCGCCGGCGGGCCCGGTGCAGGACCAGGACCGACCGCGGGCCGGAGAACAGCAGCAGCCAGGTGAGCAGGTAGGCGTACCAGATCTGCACCCAGCCCGGGGCATACCGGCCGGCGAGGACCAGCGAGGCACCGACCGAGAGGACGACCAGTTCCCCGAAGCCGTTGCGCATCACGAGCAGCAACGCGGCGAGCGCCACCACCGCCAGGATGAGCACGGCGGTCACCTTGCCCGCCGCCAGCAGTCGCGCCGAGCAGACCCCGATCAGGGAGGGGAAGACTTGACCTCCTCTCCGCCCTGAAGGGCGGAGATTCCCGCCTGCTACACCCCGACGGGGGCAAGCTTCGGGTGGGTTCCCGCTTCGCCGCGCGGTGCCGGCACGGGTGCCGGTCTTACCTGCGCTCCACGGGCAGACGCCGCCAGTCCGGCGGCCTTCGCGACGTTGACCGCCGCGTTCACGTCCCTGTCGAGATGCGACCCGCAGGCCGCGCACGTCCACTCCCGGACGTCCAGCGGCTTCGGGCCGTCCTTCACACCGCAGGTCGAACACACCTGCGAGGTGGGCTCGAAGCGACCGATCCGGACGAACACCCGGCCGTACCGGGTGGCCTTGTACTCCAGCATCCCGACGAACGCGGACCATCCGGCGTCGTGCACCGATGTGGCAAGCCGTGTCCGGGCGAGCCCCTTGACCGCAAGATCCTCCACGGCGACCGCTTGGTTCTCGCGGATCAGCCTGGTGGAGAGCTGGTGGTGGAAATCGCGCCGTGCGTCGGCCACCCGCGCATGCGCACGGGCGACTTTCAGCCTGGCCTTGGCCCGGTTCGCCGAACCCTTCTTCTTGCGGGACAGGTCCCGNTGAGCCTTCTTCAGCCGCTTCTCGGCCCGGCGAAGAAACCGAGGAGAGTCGATCTTCGTGCCGTCCGAGAGGACCGCGAAGTGCGTCAGCCCAAGGTCGACGCCAATCTCGGCGTGCGAACCCGGAAGGGTTTCCTGCGGCCCGGTCTCGATGACGAAGCTCGCGAAGTACCGGCCCGCGCTGTCCCGGACCACCGTCACCGTGGACGGCGTCGAGGGCAGACGCCGGGACCACTTCACGTCCACGTCGCCGATCTTCGG